>PLTN01000056.1 GCA_003164495.1 Vulcanimicrobiota bacterium | reverse complement strand
AGGATCAAACTCTCCATAAATTTCTTTACGGAGCCTTTTGAAGGCTCTATTAACCGCTGACTTGGAAGCTCTCATCCCCTTTTATAAGGATGAATGCTTTTTGACCCGATTGCGAATCGGATCGGCTCGACACGATCTTGCGATCGGGCCGGCTGTCATAGTTCTTGTACGGTCGACGTTCGAGAGGGGACCGGTGGAGCCGGAATCCCAGACGACGCGTCGATCATTTTGTTCTCAAAGATCCGGCCAAACAAAAAACGCGGCTTTCGCCGCGCATTATGCCTGATCAGTCATAGAGACCCACAGACTTATGCGCTACTGTACTGTTCAGTTTTCAAGGAACCGACGCTTCCGCCCAGCCCTTTTAGGACCGGATCAACGACCGCACCACAGAGGCAAGGCGTCAGAGTCAACGAGAGATAGACTACCAAATAGTGGCAAGTGAAGTCAAGGCTTCAGGCCTCGATTCTTATCCACATGTTATGCTCCGGGCATCTGTGGATGTTGGAATAGCCAAGCCGGCGCAGTCTTGCCGAGGGCTCGCCCGGGTCGCTTACGAGCACCGATTGGAGGGGCCGCGAGGAGCCGTGGGAATCTGGTCTCGCCATGGTTTATGACATCGCCGTCGTCGGCGGCGGCATCGTGGGGCTGGCGACGTCCCGCGAGCTCCTGCACCGCTACCCGCGCCTCAAGCTTGCGAACATCGAAAAAGAGGCCGAGTACAACAAGCATCAGACCGGGCACAACAGCGGCGTCATCCATTCGGGCATCTACTATAAGCCGGGGTCGCTCAAGGCGCGGCTGTGTGTCGAGGGTAACGCGCTGGCGCGGGCCTACTGCGACGCCAAGGCCATCCCTTATAAGATGGTCGGCAAGCTGATCGTCGCGACCGAAGAGGCCGAGCTCGTTCGCCTCCAAGAGCTTTACGAGCGTGGGCGGCAAAACGGCATCGACAACCTCGAGCTGCTCGATGCGAAGCAGATCGAGGAACGCGAACCGTATTGCCGCGGGCTGCGGGCGATCTTCTCCCCCGTCACCGGCATCGTCGACTGGGGAGTGGTCTCGGGCCACTACGCCGAGGACGCCCGCGAAGCCGGCGCCGACATGTACCTCGGCCACGAAGTGACGGCGATCGAGCGGCGCGGCGGCGCGACCAAGATCTCGACCAGCCGGGGCGAGATCCAAGCGAAGTACGTCATCACCTGCGGTGGGCTCTATTCCGACAAACTCGCCCGGATGACGAACGGCGAGCGCGATCCGAAGATCGTCCCCTTCCGCGGCGACTACCTGATCCTCAAGCCCGGCAAGGAACATCTCGTGCAGGGCAACATCTACCCGGTCCCCGATCCGAACTTCCCGTTTCTGGGGGTGCACTTCACGCCCCGGATGGACGGGACGATCTGGCTCGGGCCGAACGCGGTGCTGGCCTTCGCGCGCGAAGGCTACCGCTTCTGGGACATCAACCCGCCCGAGTTGTGGGATGCGCTGACCTATCCGGGCTTCTTTCGCCTCGCGACCAAACACTGGCAGGCCGGCGCGGGCGAAATGTATCGCGACCTGATCCGCGATGCCTACGTGCAGGCGCTGCAGCGCTACATCCCCGCGCTGACGCCGGACGATACGCTGCCCGGTCCGTCCGGCGTGCGCGCCCAGGCCATGGCCGCCGACGGCTCGATGGTCGACGACTTCGTCTTCGAAGGCAGCGACGGCGTGGTGCACGTGCGCAACGCTCCCTCTCCCGCCGCGACCTCGTCGCTGGCGATCGGTAACTACATCGCGGACGATGCGGCCAAACGCTTCGACCTCGGTGCACTCGCAGTGGCGGTATAACGCATGAGTTCTCCCTTTGTCGACGTCGCGTGGCTGGCCGGCCATCTCGACGATCCGCGCATCCGCATCGTCGACACGCGCAGCAAACCGCACGGCGCGGCCGTCGTCGCGCCCGAAGGCCGCGAGCAATATGCGGCCGGTCATATCCCGGGCGCCATCCACCTCGACTACGCCGAAGATCTGCACGATCTCGCCACCCCCTACGCCGCGCGCGTCGCACCGCCGCAGCGTTTCGCCGACGTGATGAGCGAGAACGGCATCGGCGACGGCACGCTCGTGATCGCCTACGACGAAGGCAACGTCCCCTACGGCGCGCGCCTGGTGTGGATGCTGCGCTACTACGGCCACGACGACGTCGCGATTCTCGCCGGCGGTCTGCCCGCCTGGACCGCGGCCGGCCATGCGCTGACGACCGACGTTCCGCGCTTCCCGCGCGCCGCGTTCACGCCGCGGGTCCGGCCCGAACTGCGCGCGTCCCGCGAGGACGTCGTGGCCGTGGCCGAAGGCCGCAGCCAGGCGCAGTTTCTGGAAACGCAGCGCGACGGCACCTACGCGCAGCGCGACCGCGACATCCCCAACAATATCCGCCTCTCTGCGAGCGACTTGCTCGAAGACGCGCGCGGCGGACGCATCGCGGAGCGCGCCAAGCTCGAGACGCTGATCGCCGATGCCGGCTTGGATAAAACGAAGCGCACGATCGTCTCGTGCGGCAGCGGCGTCGGCGCTTCGGGTGCGTACATCGCGCTGTGCGAAGCGGGCTTCACCGACGTCGGCGTGTACGACGGATCGTGGATGGAATGGGAACACGATCGGCTGCCGACCGTTCCGAAGAAGAGCTGACGACAAGAGCGTGAACGTATCCCGTCCCGCCCCTCGCACCTGGCTGCTCGCGCTGCGGCCGTTTTCGTTCACGGCCTCGATCGTTCCGGCGGTCTACGGCGGGCTGATTGCGTTCGCGTTGCGCGGACATTACGGCATTCCGGACTTTCGCTTCGGCGGCATCAGTTTTTGCGTGACGATCGTCGGCTGCGTGGCCGTCCATTCGGCTTCGAACCTCGTCAACGACTTCTTCGACCACCGCTCCGGTGTCGATCAGCCGGATAACTTCGGTGCGGTGAACGTGCTCGTGCGCCGATTGATGTCGCCGGTGCAGGTCTCGATCGAGGCCGCCGCCGCGTTCGCGCTCGCCGCCGCGTGCGGGTTGTATCTCGCGCTGCAGGCCGGCTCCGCGCAATGGCCGCTGGTCGCCCTGATCGTGTTCGGTGCGCTCTCGGCATACTTCTATACGGCGCCGCCGTTCGCGTTCAAGAACCGCGGCTTCGGCGATCTGCAGGTGATGCTCTCGTTTGCGCTCGCGATGGTATTCGGGGCCTTCTACGTGCAGACGCACACGCTCTCGTGGGTACCCGTGATCGACGCGCTGCCGATCGGCTTGCTCGTGGTCGACATCCTGCACATCAACAACTTGCGCGATCTTGCGACCGATCGCGCTGCCGGAATCTCCACGATCGCGATCGCGCTCGGCGAAGCCGGAGCAAAGCGCTTGCACCACGCGTACGTGACCGCCGCCTACGCCGTCACTCTGGTGCTGGTCGCGTTTTCCTTACTATCGCCATGGACGCTGATCGTTTTCGCCAGCGTGCCGGCGGCGCTGAAATTGAGCCGCGCTGTGCAAGCGCTGAATGCGCCGGATATCGACCCGATGATCGTCGTGAAGACGGCCCGCTTTCACGCCTTATTCGGAGCATTGCTCATCCTCGGACTGCTCGTGGGAATCGCTCTGTAGCTTCCGTCATCGCGAACTTCGTGTCATCCCGAGCTCGTCGAGGGATAGCCACTCGGCGACGACGATAGAGGCGGTCCCTCGACCGGCTCGGGATGACAATCTCTCTCGCGCTCGCTCTCCTCAGTCCCGATCAGATGCCGAGGTACGCTTTTTTTACCTTGGGGTCGTCGAGGAGTTCGCTCGAGGGGCCGGAGAGCGCGAAGCGGCCGGTTTCCAAGACGTAGGCGCGACCTGACACTTCGAGGGCCGTCTCCACGTCTTGCTCGACCATCACGATCGAGACGCCGGTGGCGTGGATCGTCTTGATGATCTCGAGCAACTGGTCGACCATCACGGGCGCGAGACCGAGCGACATCTCATCGATCAGCAAGACCTTGGGACGCGCCATCAGCGCGCGCGCGATCGCGACTTGCTGCTGTTCTCCGCCGGAGAGATGACCGGCCAGATATTGCAAACGCTCGCGTAAACGGGGCAGCAGATCCAGTAACTTTTCGAGGTCGCTGCGGATCTCTTTATCGCGGCGCAGATACGCGCCCATCAGCAGGTTCTCTTCGACCGTCATCGAGCCGAACAAGCGCCGGCCTTGCGGAACCTGGACGACCCCCGCGGCGACGACTTGGTCGGCGTGATCGCCGGTCAGGTCGCGCCCGTCATACGTCACCGATCCGGACCACGTGCGGACGAGACCGCTGATCGCGCCGAGCAGCGTCGACTTGCCGGCACCGTTCGAGCCGATGATCGCGACGATCTCGCCCGGATTGACGTCGAACGAAATATCCCACAGCACTTGGGTGTCGCCGTACCCGGCGGCTAAACGGTCGACACGCAGCACGCCGCTCACGCGCCCGCTTCCCGTTGACGTTGACGCTTGACGTAGCGCGCGCCGAGATAGGCCTCGATCACGCGCGGCGATGCGAGGACCTCGGCCGGAGCGCCTTCCGCGATCTTCTTCCCTTCGGCGAGCACGACGATCGCAGTCGAGATCGAGACGATCGCCTTCATCAAGTGTTCGACCACGATCAAGGTCGTGCCGCGACGGTTGATCGTGCGCAGCAGCTCGAGGGCCTCATCGACTTCGGTTGCGTTCAGACCCGCCATCACTTCATCGAGGAGCAACACTTCCGGATCGAGCGCCAGCGCCTTCGCTACCTCGAGGCGTTTGCGATCGGGCACGGTGAGCTCGCTCGCGAAACGATCGGCGACACGCGCCAGGCCGACGATCTCCAGGAGCTCCTGGGCATGATCGAACGATGCGCGCGCGCTACGGCTCCCGCCGTTGCGGCCGTACATCGCACCAACCGCGACGTTCTCGCGCACCGAGAGGTTGGCGAACGGCTTGACCACCTGGAACGTGCGCGCGATCCCCAAGCGGCAGACCGCATACGTCGGCACGTCGGCGATGCGCTTGCCGCCGAAGCGGACGTTGCCGTAGGTTGGCTTCAGCACGCCCGAGACGACGTTCATCAGCGTCGTCTTGCCGCTTCCGTTCGGGCCGATCAGCCCGAGCACCGCGCCCCGCTCGACCTCGAACGACACGTCGTCGAGCGCGCGCAAGCCGCCGAAATACATGGCCACGTTTTCGATCGATAGAAAGCCGTCGCTCATACGCGATAGGCCCCGAACGTTGCGACGACGCCCCGCCAACCGCCACGCACGTTGAGCAGCCACAGCAAGCCGCGCGGGAGAAAGAGCACTACCAGCACGATGACCGCGCCGAAGAACAGCGTGTGGATCTGCGGAAAATGGCTCCACAGCGTTTCGTTGATCGCGGTGAGGATCAGCGCACCGATCAGCGGTCCGGCGACCGTGCCGACGCCCCCAAGCAACGCCATCACGATGGGGAAGACGTTGTCGTCCGTCGCGAACGCGGTCGGCGGGTCGATGAAGCCGTTGGCTCCGGCGAAAACCGCGCCGGCGGCGGCCGCCATCGCGGCGCTGATCGCCCAGGCGATGACCTTGTAGCGCGTCGCGTTGACGCCGAGAACCGCCGCGGCTTCCTCGTTCTCTCGAATCGCTACGAAGGCGTAACCCAGCTTCGAGTGCGTGATGAGATACGTGGCAAGCATGCTCGCCGCGCACACGATCCACATCGCGACGTAGTAGGACGAAAACGCTTCGAGCGGGCGGATCGCCTGGCCGCTGCCCGCTCCGAGCCAATCGATGTTGGCGACGATCTCCTCGGTCGCAAGCGCGATGCCGAGCGTGGCGATGGCGAAATAGTGGCCGCGCAGGCGCAAGATCGGCGTGCCCAGGACGATCGCGAAAACGACGGCGACGACCATCGCGCACACGATCGCGAGCGGAATGCTTTGCTGATGCCAGTGCTGCCAGAGCGCGGCCGACGTATAGGTGCCGATGCCGAAAAAGACGACGTTTCCGAAACTGACGTAGCCGGTGTAGCCGCCGAGGATGTTCCAGCCGAAACTCAGCGTCGCGAACATCAACACGCCGCGCCCGAGGTTCTCGTAGTACCCGCTGTGCAGCAGCGGCACGAACGCGAGCAAGACGAGGATCGTGACCGTCACCCGCAGCGCAGTCACGTTGCCGGTGATGCCGCCCACTACGCCGTTGCCTTACCGAGAATGCCGCGCGGTCTGACGATCAGCACGAGCAGCAGCACGACCAGTGCCACCGCGTCCTGCAGTCCCGTACCGATGTATTGCGAGCCGAACGCTTCGAGTACGCCATAAACCAGCCCGCCGACCAGCGCGCCCTGCACCGTTCCCAAACCACCGAGGACGCAGCAGACAAACGCCGTGATGACGAACGGGTCGCCCATCGACGGCTGCAGGCTATAGGAAAGGCTGATCAGCACGCCGGCCGCGCCCGCGAGGCCGGCGCCCAAGCCGAAGACGACCGCATAGAGATGCGAAACCCGCACGCCGCAGAGCTGCGCCGCATCGATGTCGAGCGCCATCGCGCGGATCGCGCGGCCCGTTCTGCTCGCCGTCAAGAACGCTTGCATGACGGCGGTGATGGCGAGCGCGACGACGAGCGTCCACAGCTTCGTCCAGGCCACGGTGACGGGGCCGATCGAAAAGCTCGAGCCGCTGTATTGGGTCGTGATGCCCTTGGTATCGCCGTGAAAGACGAACAACGCCATGTTGACGATCAGTAGCGACAACCCGAACGTGAGCAGAAACGGCGTGAGCAACGGGGCGCGCACGACGTAATTGATGACAAACCGCTGTATGCAGTAACCGAAAACGTAGAGCACGACGAACGCCAGGGGAATGCTCAGAAACGGATCGAGGTGCCACGTCGAGAACAGCACGTAGGACGTGTAAGCGCCCATCATGATGAAGGCGCCGTGCGCGAGGTTGATGATGTTCATGATGCCCCAAACGAGGCTGAACCCCAGCGCCACCACGGCAAAAATCCCGCCAGCGAGGATGCCGTTGACGAGATCTTGCGCGAAGAGTTCCACGCTGCTAAGCCGCTATCGAGCGTTCCATGGGGGCGTCGGATACATCGGCTTCGCGTTCTGCACGCCGAGCGGCCAGACGGTCATCAGCTCTCCGTTCTGGATCTGGTTGACGGCCATCGGTTTGTACACGTTGATGCCCCGGCTGTCGAATTTGAGGATGCCGTAGAACGTGACGACGTCGAGGTTCTGCAGTGCGTCGCGCACTTTCTGCGGGTCGAGTGAGTTCGCTTTCTCGATCGCGTACATGAATGCGAGGCAAGCCGCGGTCGACTCCGCGTTGTGGTACTCGGGGATGTGGCCGTACTTCTTGTTGAACGCCGCCGCGTAGACTTTCGAATCGCCGATGAAACCGGGCGCGCCCTTGTACTTCGCCGTCGGCGACCACTGCGTGCCGCCGAAGACCCAGTTCGCGTCCTTGCCGAGCGTCTTGCGGTAATCGGGCGTATCGGGTCCGACCGAATAGCCGAAGATCTTCGCGTTGACGTTCTGTTCCTTGAACGTCCGCTGCAGCAGCAACGCTTCGTCGAGATGGCCTCCGTTGAGGATCATATCCGGGTTCAGCGCTTTGATGGCGCTGACGACCGCCGAGACGTCGGTTGTGTCGGCCGGATATTTGTTCTGGTACACGACCGTCATCCCGTGCGCGTTCGCATAATCGGCCGCACCCTGTCCGACCTCGACGGAGAACGTGTCGTTCGCGGTGGCGATCGCGACGGTCTTCGGCGTCGGTTTCAGCGTCCGCGCCATCTCCAGAATGCCTTGCAAATACTTGAAGCCGGGCGCGAGCACGGCGAACGTATACTTGTAGCCCTGATTGAAGATGCTCGCGGCCGCGCCGTTGCCTTCGACCATCGGCACCTTGAGGCGCTCGACCGCAGCGGCGGCCGTCGCGGAGTTGGCCGAGCCGTACGGCCCGAGGATGAAGCTCACGTGGTCTTCGGAGACCAGCTTCTCAATCAAGCGGGCTGCGGTTTGCGGAT
Organism: Vulcanimicrobiota bacterium; assembly: GCA_003164495.1. GTDB lineage: Bacteria > Vulcanimicrobiota > Vulcanimicrobiia > Vulcanimicrobiales > Vulcanimicrobiaceae > Lustribacter > Lustribacter caenicola. The sequence continues at coordinate 9,293 of PLTN01000056.1, read as the reverse complement.
TCGACTCGTCGTCGTAATACTTGATGTCGACGTTGTACGTCTTACCGGCGACCTTCATGCCGCCGTGTGAGTTCACGTAGTCTTTCCAGAAATCGTAACCTTCTTTGGTCAGCTCGCCTTCACGGGCCGTCGAACCCGTGGCCGCAAGCGCGGCGCCGAAGACGATCGTGCCGTTTGCCGCCGACGCCGGTGCGGGAACCGCGGTCGTCAGTGCGAGCGCTCCCGCGATCGCGAGTGCTAGAAAACCACCAACGCGAATACAACTCATCTCGAACCTCCGAGAGCGCGAACAATTATCCGCTCGAATCCGCTAGGCCCTAGCAGATTCCTCCACAGTCGGCCCGTTCGTGGTCAGCCGAGGGCGGCGCGCAAAGGCGCGACGTATGCACGGGCCGCAGCTGCGGCATCGGCACCGCTCAACCCGGCCGTCGCATCCACGAACGCGCTCCCGATGATCACGCCGTCGGCGATCGCTCCGATCGCCGCAACGTGCGCTTGCGTCGAGATCCCGAAACCGACGGCGAGCGGCCGCCGTGTTTGCGCGCGCAAGGCCTCGACGGACGAACGGATCCAGGCGATGTCCGGTTCGCGGCCGGCGCTGGTCACGCCCAAGCGCGAGACGATGTAGACGAAGCCGTCGCTGGCCGCGGCGATGCGGCCCGCCCGTTCCGGCGGCGTGGTCGGCGCCACCAGCAACGGGACCGCGAGCCCTTCGCTGCGGAACGCGGGCGCAAACGTCGCAAGCTCTTCGAGCGGAACGTCGGGGACGATCGCACCGAGCGCGCCCGCTTCCCGCGCCGCCGCGGCAAATCGCTCCGCGCCGTACTGCACGATCGGGTTCACGTAGCTGAAGAACAGAATCGGCGCATTGCCGCGATCGCGTGCGCCGCGAGCCAGCGCGAGCGCGCCGTCGAGCGTCATGCCGTTGGTGAGGGCACGCTGACCCGCGGCGGCGATGGTCGGGCCGTCGGCCAGCGGATCGCCATACGGTATGCCGAGTTCGATCAGATCGACGTACGGCGAGATCGCATCGATGACGGCGGCCGTCGTGCCGGCGTCGGGATCGCCCGCCACCAAGTAGATGATCAGCGCGGCGCGCTTTTCGGCGCGGGCGGCGGCGAACACGCCCGCGAGCCGGTCGTCCGCCGCAATCATGCGAGAATCCCCGCCGGCGCCGCCGCATCGAGCGCGGCGATCGTGCGGGTGTCTTTGTCGCCGCGTCCGCTCAGGTTGACCAGGATCAAACCATCCGGTCCGATCTCGCGCGCGAGCTTGCACGCGTAGGCGATCGCGTGCGCGCTTTCAAGCGCGGGTACGATGCCCTCATTGCGTGCCATCTCGTGAAAGGCGGCCACCGCTTCTTCATCCGTGGCCGACACGTAGGTCGCGCGGCCCGAATCGCTGAGGAACGCGTGCTCGGGCCCGACGCCCGGGTAATCGAGTCCGGCGCTGATCGAGTGCGTGTCGCGGACTTGGCCCTCGGGCGTCTGCAGCACGTACGAACGCGAACCGTGCAAGATCCCGATCGAGCCGGCATTGATCGAAGCCGCCGTGTCGATCGCGTGCACGCCGTGACCCGAGGCCTCGACACCCCAGAGTTTCACGGCCGGATCGTCGACGAAGCCGGCAAATATCCCCATCGCGTTCGAGCCGCCGCCCACGCACGCCACGACGTCCGTCGGCAGACAGCCGTATCGTTCGAGCACCTGCGCGCGCGCTTCGATGCCGATGATCTTCTGGAACTCACGCACCATGTACGGATACGGATGTGCGCCGACCACGCTGCCGATGATGTAGAACGTATCGGCAACGCGTCCGGCCCAATCGCGGAACGCTTCGTTGGTGGCGTCCTTGAGCGTGCGCGTGCCGCTCTCGACCGAATGCACCGTCGCGCCGAGGAGCTTCATCACGTAGACGTTGAGCGCTTGACGTTCGACGTCGACGGCGCCCATGAAGACTTCGACCGGCACGCCGAACTTCGCGCCGACCGTCGCGGTCGCGACGCCGTGCTGACCGGCACCGGTCTCGGCGATGAATCGGGTCTTCCCCATGCGCCGCGCCAGCAGCGCTTGGCCGACCGTGTTGTTGATCTTGTGCGCGCCGGTATGGTTGAGGTCCTCACGCTTGAACAGCAGCGTGGCCGCATTGGGGCCCGCGAGCCGTTCGGCGCGGTACACGGGCGACGGCCGCCCGACGTAATCGTGCAGCACCTCGTGATACTCGCGCCAGAACGACGGATCGGCGAACGCGTCGTTCATCGCGTGCTCGAGTTCGGTCACCGCACCGACCAGCACCTCAGGAACGAACATCCCGCCGAATTTACCGAAATAGCCGCGCGAGTCAGGTTTTTGCAAGCGATATTCCTTCATCTGTTTCCCGGACGGCGCGCACGAACGCGCGCATCAGCGATCGATCCTTGCGGCCGTCACGTTCCACGCCGCTGCGCACGTCGACGCCGAACGGGCGTACGCTCGCAACCGCCGCAGCCACATTATCCGGACCCAAGCCCCCGCTCACGATGACGCGCCGGCGGCCCGCGATCACCGTAACCAGCGGCCAGTCGAATGAAGTGCCCGTGCCGCCATAGAGTTCTCCGGCGCGCGAATCGAACAGCAGATCGGCTTCGGGATAGCGGGCGGCCATCGCCTCGGCACCGGCTGCCGTGTAGCTCTCGCCGTGCACGAAGTGCAGCGCCTTCACGTAGCGGCCGCGCGCGACCGAAGCGCAGAACTCAGGCGACTCATCGCCCGAGAATTGCAGCACGCAGCCTAGCGCGAGAATCTCCGCGACTTCCGCGGGCGAGGGGTTGACCATGACGCCCACCACCGAGACGAACGGCGGGACGCTGCGCACGATCGCGCGCGCGTCGGCCACGCTCACCCGCCGCGGCGATTCGGCGAAGATGACCCCGACGGCATCGGCACCGGCGTCGACCGCGCCTTCGACGTCCCCAATGCTCGTACAACCGCAAATCTTGACGCGGGTGCGGCCGGCTATGCGGGCACCCCGCTACCCCGCAGCGCACGGATCATCTCCGCTTTGTCATTCGTGCGCATCAGCGACTCGCCGACGAGAAAACCGCGCGCGCCGGCCGCGTAGAGCGGTTGGACGTCTTCGCGCGAGCGCACGCCGCTCTCCGAAATGACGACGATCGACGACGGCACCAGCGGCAGCAGTTCGGCCGTGACCGCCAGGTTGGTCTCGAACGTGCGCAAATCGCGGTTGTTGATCCCGAGAATGGTCGCGCCGAGCGCAATCGCCCGCTTGAGTTCGGTCTCGTCGTGCACTTCCACCAGCACGTCGAGCGCGTAGCGCGCGGCCTCGTCGAACATCGCGTTGAGTTCGGCATCGTCGAGACCGGCCACGATCGCCAGGACGCAGTCGGCGCCGTACGCGGCGGATTGCGCCACATCGTAGCGCGTGCGCATGAAGTCCTTGCGCAGAATCGGCAACCGGCAGGCGCTGCGCGCAACGTCGAGATAGGCGAGGTCGCCGAGAAAGTGGTCGGCTTCGGTCAGCACGCTGATCGCGTTGGCGCCGGCCGCTTCGTAGGCGCGCGCAATCGCGGCCGGGTCGAGTTCGCGCACGATCAGGCCGACGGACGGCGAGGCACGCTTGATCTCGGCGATGATCGCCGGACCTTCGCCCGCGAGCAGCGCGGCGCGAAACGGGCGGCGTTCGCCCATGCGCGTCGCCGCTCGTTCGCGCAAGACGTCGAGCGGCTCGCGCGCCTCGTCGGCTGCGCGCGCGACGGCGGTAGCAGCGTAGAGTTTGCCTAACATGTCGTTCACGAAGCGACCTCCTTGATACGCTCGCCGCGCAATGCGTCGAGCGCTGCGCGCGCGGAACCGCTTGCGATAGCGGCCCGGGCGCGTTCCATTCCGTCGTTGATGTCGGCCGCAGCGTCCGCGACAACCAAGGCCAGAGCGGCGTTCAACACCACCAGATCGGCGCGCGGCGAACGCTCACCGGCCAGGATGGCCAGCACCGCGGCCGCGTTCACGGCTGCGTCGCCGCCGCGAATCGAGTCGAGCGGCGCATGCACGCCGTAGTCCGCCGGATCGAGGGTCCAGCGCCGCATCCCGCTCGCGTCGAACTGCATGACGTGGGTCGGTCCCTCGCCGGCAATTTCATCCAAACCGCTGGCGGAATGGATCACCGCCGCGGCATCGCCGCCGAGATCGCGCAGCGCCTCCGCGAGCAGCAAGAGGTGCCGTTCTTCCGCCACGCCGACGACCTGGCGGTTTGCGCCGGCCGGATTGGTCAGCGGTCCCAGCACGTTGAAGATCGTTCGCACGCCGAGCTCGCTGCGTACCGGGCCGACCGCGCGTGTCGCGGGATGATGGCGCCGCGCGTAGAGAAACGCGATGTGCGCGTCGCGCAGCAGCTGCGCCGAGGTTTCGGGATCGCGCTCGATTTCGACGCCGAGCGCTTCGAGCACGTCGGCACTGCCGCACGCGCTCGACGCCGCGCGGTTGCCGTGTTTGGCCACCGGAATGCCGCAGCCCGCGACGACCAGCGCCGCCATCGTAGAAATGTTGATCGTCCCCGCGCCGTCGCCGCCGGTGCCGACGATGTCGAGCACGAGCGGCAGACCGTGCTCGACGCGCACGCAGCGCTCCCGCATCGCCCGCGCTGCGCCGACGATCTCATCCGCGGACTCGCCCTTGGCGGCGAGCGCGGCAAACAGGGCGGCCGTACGCACGGGCGAGATCGTCTCGTCCATGATGCCGCCGATCATCCGCGCCGCATCGTCGGCCGAGAGATCCTCGCCCCGTAACACAGAGCGCAGCAACGCCGGATAGTCGTTCATGCTTGAGCCATCGCCAGGAAGTTGCGTGCGAGCTGGGCGCCGGCGGGTGTGAGGATCGATTCGGGGTGGAACTGCACGCCCCAGATCGGGAGCTCGCGGTGCGCGACGCCTTGGATAACGCCGTCTTCGCTCGCCGCGATCGCGCGCAGGGACGCCGGGAAGTGCTCGTGCGAGATGCACAGCGAATGGTAACGCGTCGCGGTGAACGGCGAGGGCACGCCGGCGAAGATGCCCGATGCGTCGTGTGTGATCTCCGAGGTCTTCCCGTGCATGAGCTGCGGCGCATGGATCACCTCGCCGCCGAACACGGCGCCGATGCCCTGCGCGCCCAAACACACGCCCAGCAACGGGTGCCCGGTCGCCGCCGCTTCGCGTAAGATCGCAAACAGGCGTCCGGCGTCTTCCGGCCGTCCCGGTCCCGGACCGACGACGGTCGCATCGTAGTTCGCGAGCACACCGTCGACCAGCCGGGGATCATCGTTCCGAATGACGTCCACTTCGGCGCCGGCCGCACCGAATAGGTGGGCGAGGTTGTACGTGAACGAATCGTAGTTGTCCACAAGCAGCAGTTTCATTTTAGTTGTCACCCCGAGCTTGTCGAGGGGCCGCCTCGATCATCACGCTTGGCGGCTGCCCCTCGACAAGCTCGGGGTGACACAGTAGCAGCATCATCGTGGAAGACCTAACACGGCGCGGACGACGCCGGTTTTGTGCTGGATCTCGTCGTATTCGGCGGCCGGATCGCTGTCGGCGACGATGCCGGCCGAGGCCTGCCAATAGGCCTTGCCGTCCGCCACGGCGACGCAGCGCAGCGTGATGCACGAATCCATGTCGCCGTCGAAGTGGAAATGCGCGATGCTGCCGGCGTAAAAGTTGCGCGCGACGGGCTCGAGCGTGTCGATGATCTGCATCGCCCGGATCTTGGGTGCGCCGGTAACCGTGCCGGCCGGAAACGTTGCGGCAAAGAGATCGAGGGCGTCGCGATCTTCGCGCAGTTCCGCAACGACGTTCGAGACGATGTGCATCACGTGCGAGAAGCGCTCGATGATCATGAGCTCGTCGACGTGAACGCTGCCCGTCGTGGCCACCGCGCCCAAATCGTTGCGGCCGAGATCGACCAGCATGACGTGCTCCGCGCATTCTTTTTCGTTGGCCAGCAGCTCGGCGGCGACGGCGGTATCGAGATCCGGATCCGGGTTGCGCGAGCGCGTACCGGCGAGCGGGCGCATCGATGCGCGCCGGCCGTCGAGGCGCACGAGAAACTCCGGCGACGCACCGAACACCGCCTCGCCGCCGTGTTCGATGTAGAACATGTAGGGTGACGGATTGAGGGCCCGGATCTGCCGGTAGAAGTCGAACGGCGTGCCGCCTTCGATCTCGGCCGAGAACCGGATACCGACTTGCAGCTGGTAGATGTCGCCTTCGTAGATGTGGTGCTTGGCCGTCGCGACGCGCTCGAGGAAGGTCGGGCGGTCCATCGACGCGCTGACCGCGCCGCGCACGCGAATTTCGTTAGGCACGCTGGCCCGCGCCGTCATCAGACGCCGTTCGTAGTCGGCAAGGCGCGCTTGCACGCCCGGCAGTTCGGCGGTGTTGCGTGCGAAGCCGATCAACGTGACGCGATGCGTGAAGTGGTCAAACACGACCCACGTTCCGGGAACCACGACCAGCGCGTCGGAGAACGGGATGTCGGAGGGCAGCTTGGGCCCGATCTTCTCGAACTGCCGGGCCGCGTCGTAGGTGAACACGCACACGGCGCCGCCGGGGAACGGCAGGCCCGACGTATCGAGTTCGTATTTTCCGATCAGCGCGCGGATGCCGTCGAGCATCTGCGGATCGTCGTCGAACACTTTGGACTCGAGATAATCGATTCCGATGAACGAGTAGCGTGAGATCCGGTCGGTGCCTTCGACCGACTCCAACAAACACGAACGCCCCGGCTGAGCCAGGGCGAGGAACGCGCTAATCGGCGTGATTGCGTCCGCGATGAACGAGCGCATCGCGGAATGCAGAGAGAGAGGGTCTTCGGCTACGGTGGGAGTGTTCATAGGGCGTAGACTGTGCGGCTTGGGCGAAGCCCAAACGCCACGGGTTCGCGCGAAGCGCGAACCCTGCTACTTAACTAATTCCAGGAAAGACAGTTCGGCCGCGTCGCCCGGACGCACGCGCGACTTGGTGATGCGGGTGTAACCGCCCGTTTTGTCCTTGTAGGCCGGCGCGATTTGTTCGCACAGCTTCTTTACGACGCGGGGGTCGAGCAAGTACTCGGCGACGAGGCGGCGTGAGTGCAGGTCGCCGCGGCGAGCCTGCGTGATCATGCGCTCGGCAATCTTCGAGATCTCTTTGGCCTTGGTCGACGTGGTCTCGATCTTCTCGTGCAAGAAGAACGACGTCGTCAGGCTGCGCAGCAGCGCCCGGCGCGGACCTTGGGTCCGCGAGAGACGCTTGTTCGCCATTTGGTGCGGCATGATGTTTCCGCCGTTACGTCAAGCCTCAGCTTTGACGGAGCGACAGGCCCCTTTCTTCGAGTACTTGTTTGATTTCGTCGAGCGACTTCTTGCCGAAGTTGCGCATTTTGAAGATTTCGTCTTCGGTCATGTCGAGCAGCTCGGAGACCTTCGAGATCCCGGCACGCTTGAGACAGTTGAACGAGCGAACGCTTAGGTTGAGCGTTTCGACCGGCACGTCCCATTCGCTGGCCGGAGCCGTCGGAACCGGCTTCTCTTCGGTCGAGAAGTCGATGAACAGCGCGAGCTGATCGGTGAAGATGTTGGCCGCTTCGGAGAGCGCGTCATCGGGAGTGATCGAGCCGTTGGTCTCGATCTCGAGCGTGAGACGGTCGAAGTCGACCGACTGTCCGACGCGCGTGTCGTCGACGGTGAAGTTGACCTTCCGGATGGGCGAGAAGATCGAGTCCATCGGGATCAAGCCGATCATGTGCTCGATGTTCTTCTGGCGGTCGGCGGTCACGTAGCCACGCGACTTCTCGACGCCGATTTCCATCTGGATCTTGGCGTCTTTCTTCGTCATCGTCGCGATGTGGTAGTCGGGCTGCAGGATCTCGACGTCGGCGTCGGGCGAGATGTCACCGGCGGTGACTTCCTTCGAACCGCTGACGTTGAGCGTGAGCACCTTCGGATCGTCGGTGTTCAGCTTGAGCGGCAGGCCCTTCAGGTTGAGCAGCAAGTCGACGGTGTCTTCGACCACGCCCGGAATCGTCGAGAACTCGTGCAGCACGGTGTCGATCTTGACGTACGTCACCGCAGCGCCGGGAATCGACGAGAGCAGGACGCGGCGCAGCGCGTTGCCGAGCGTGATGCCGAAGCCGCGGTCGAGCGGCTCGATCACGAACTTGGCGTAATTTTCGCGACGCTCGCGAACTTCGATTTGGGTGCCTTGCGGCGTGTCGAGGACGGTCATTGTTTTTCTGTGGATCCTTGTTCCCGCTTACGTTATCCGCCGGCACACCATCCGATGTGCCGACGATCGTACGCCTAGCGGCGACTTGAGTGAGATTAGCGCGAGTAGTATTCGACGATGAGCTGCTCGTCTACCGGGGTATCGATCTGCTCGCGGCCCGGCAGTGCCAGAACCTTCGAGGAGGCGTCGGTCTCGGAGAACTCCAGCCATTCGGGATGACGGCGGTTCTTCGCAACTTCGATCAGCTGCTTGAACGCGTCGGTCTCTTTCGAGCGGTCGCTGATCGTGATCACGTCGCCGGCCTTCACGATGTACGACGGGATGTTGACGATCCGGCCGTTGATGCGGAAGTGGCGGTGCGTCACGAGCTGACGCGCTTGCTTGCGGCTCATCGCCAGGTTGAGGCGATAGACCACGTTGTCGAAGCGGCGTTCGAGCGTCTGCAGGAAGACCTTACCGGTCTGTCCCGGGACGCGCTGCGCTTCGCGGAAATAGCTTTCGAACTGCGTCTCGAGCACGCCGTAGTACCGGCGCATCTTCTGCTTCTCGCGCAGCTGGCGGCCGTATTCCGAGATCTTCTGACGGGCCTTGGTGTTCTGCGTCTTCTGACCGGGCGCGGTGCCGCGGCGCTCGACCGCGCACTTGCGCGAGAGGCAGCGGTCGCCCTTGAGGAAGAGCTTGATCTTTTCGCCGGTCTTGGAGGCGGCGGTTTCGCGGCGGCACAGGCGGCACACCGCGGCAGTATAACGAGCCATATCTTTCTCTAAACTCTCTTAAACGCGGCGACGCTTGGGCGGACGGCAACCGTTGTGCGGAATCGGCGTCACGTCTTTGATGAGTGTAATTTCGAGACCGGCGGCTTGAAGCGAGCGGATCGCAGCTTCGCGACCGGCGCCCGGACCCTTGACGTAGACTTCAGCCGACTTCATCCCGTGTTCCATCGACTTGCGCGCAACCGCTTCGGCGGCCATCTGCGCTGCGAACGGGGTCGATTTCTTCGAACCCTTGAACCCGAGGTTGCCCGCCGAGGCCCATGCGATCGTCGAACCCTGGTTGTCGG
>PLTN01000076.1:6892-7075 GCA_003164495.1 Vulcanimicrobiota bacterium | reverse complement strand
GCTGATCGTAGAGGTTCGTGACGCCGAGGATCTTCTCGACCTTCGCGACGCCCTTCTCCGTGATCGGCACGGCGTGCGATTTCTCATCGACGGTGAAGTCTTCGTCCTTCACCAAACGCGGAAGAATCTTGGCGAACGAGCCGTACAGCTCGGTCGCGTCGTGACCCTGACCGCTGATGATCA
>PLTN01000076.1:6746-6874 GCA_003164495.1 Vulcanimicrobiota bacterium | reverse complement strand
ACTTCGTTGTTCGTGACGTAGGTGACGTCGCAGTTGTAGGCTGCGCGGCGCGCCGCGGAGTCGAGATCGTGCTGGATGATGCCGACGGTCAGGCCGAGCGCGTTGTAGAGCGGGCCCATCCACTCGGC
>PLTN01000076.1:0-6712 GCA_003164495.1 Vulcanimicrobiota bacterium | reverse complement strand
CTGCACGTCGAAGTGGCGCATCCCCAAGACCCGTTTCCCGGCCTCGCGCACGACCGCGAACGCCTCGACGAGCAGTTCGTCGACGGTTGCGCCGCCGGCCAGCCGCTCGCGGAACTCGACCGTCTTGGCAGCCAGTTGTTCGTCGGAGAGGGCGGCGGTTGCGGGTTCGAGCGCGTTGACGCGCTCAGCGGTCTTCCGCAGCCGGATTACTTCACGCTCGTTGCCGTCGAAGAGCGTCTTGAGGAAAGCCATACAGATGTATAACCGTTCGGCGGACCGCCCGGTTCCTCTTGGAGGGTTAGTCGTTCGTGAGTGGGAGCGGCGTGCGGGCGGCGTGGTTGAGCGGGTCCGGGCCGAGCCGCCGTACGAGGTCGCTCACGGTGGTGAAGGTATACCCAGCGTTGCGAAAGCGTTGGATTATGCCGGGAAGCAACGCGACCGTCTCGGGCCGCCCGTTGTGCAGCAGCAGAATCTCGGGGCTCGTCGCGTAGCGCGCGATGTGTGCCGCGAGGGTCGTCCGCGTGACGTTCCGCCAGTCACCCGGATCGTCGGTCCAGAGGATCGTATCGTAGCCGGCGCTCTGCACCGCGGCTAGCGTGGCCTCGCGGAAGCGACCGTGGGGCGGCCGGAACTCGTGCCGGATCTGGGGCCCCGGGGTGAGGCTCGAGAGCGTGGCGGCGCCCTCACTCAGCTCGCGGGTCACGGCCGGCGCGTCGAGCGTGGTCAGGTCGGGGTGGGTCTCGGTGTGGTTCGCGATCTCGTTGCCGCCGACGGCGATCGCCCGGACGAGCCCCGGATACTGCTCGGCGTCACGGCCGATGAGAAAGAACGTGCCCGGGGCGTGCGCCGCGTGCAAAACCGCCAGCAGCATCGGGGTGTCGACCGGATAGGGACCGTCATCGAACGTCAGCGCGATCAGCTTCGGACCGGCGACGCGCCCGTCGGCCGCGCTGCCGAGCAGCGCATGCCGGACGCGTGCCCCGAGCGACGCTTCGAGCAACGGCGCGAGCGCCGCATCGTGCAACACGACGGCCGGGACCGGCGGCAGCGAACGCCGGTAGACCCGGTATCCGCCGTACGTGAGACCGATCGCGACGGCCACGATGACGGCGACCGTCGCGAGGCGCTTCACTTCGGCGAGGCGGCCTCCGCCGGCACGTTCAAGTAGTCGCGCCCGACGACGACCGTGACGTCGGCGATCGCCGTCGCCTTGCCCGATGCCAGCGCCGTTGCAGCGGCGGTCGAATCGGGCACCGGCGTCACCAGCGCCTGCGCGAGATGGATGTCGCTGCGCACGCGCTCCCCGGCCAGCGGCGTCTTCGCAGTCGCGCGGATCTGCGTCGTGTCGTAATCGAAATTGTCGGCGTTGCCGACGCTGTTGATCACGTAGCCGTCTTTGCGCAACACTTCGGCCAGCTTCGCGCCGAGGCCGGGCACACCGCTGCCGTTGCGCACGTCCACGCGCAGCTCGGACGGTTTCACCGCGGCGATGGCGTCGGCCGACGGCGGCGGCGTAAAGGCAACGTAGGGGCCGATGAAGTCGGCGACCATCTTGGCCTTCGCGGCGTCGTCGGCGACGAGCACGTCACCGCAGCAGTTGAGTTCCTTGTCGGCGAGATACGGCACTTGCGTCTGGTAGACGTCGGCGAGGTTCATGTCGCGGAACGCCCACGCGACGCTCTTCATCTCGTCGCTGGTGAAGTTCGTATCGACGTCACGGTGCAGCACGTCGATCAACTGTGCGATGTGCGTGAGATCGTTGAACTTGTCGCTCTTGAGCTTCTCCATCGTGATGCGCTCGACGGCTTGCTGACGTTTGATGCGGCACGGATCGCTGCACGCGTCATGACGAAAGCGCATGTAGGAAACGGCCATGTCGCCGTCCATGTGCGTGAGGCCCGGCTTGAAGTGGATGTGGAGGTGACCCCACGTGTCGTCGTAGTTCAGCGTCTCGGTGACCGGTACGTCGACCCCGCCGATCGCGTTGATCAGGTCCTTCGCCGTGTTGATGCGGAACGTCAGATAGCGATCGAAGTAGCTGCCGCTCTCCGTTTTCGGCATCCCAAGAAACGCGCCGACGACGGCATCGGTGTTCTTTATGCCGCCGTAGTGATAGGCGTCGTTGATCTTGTCTTCGTGTCCGGCGACGATCGCGTCCATGTCGCGCGGCACCGCGATGCTCTTGACGACTTTGGTCGGGAAGTCGATCGCATAAACCTCGATCTTGTCGGTTCGCGAGTCTTTCGACGTCGGCTCATCGAGGTTGTTGTAGTCGTAATCGAGCCCGGTCAAGAGCACGAAGATCCGCTCTTTGCCGAACGTCGAGTCGGGCGCGGGCACGAAGTAATTGACGATGCCGATGACCGGGTTGTAGGTGTGCGAACGCACCATCGTATAGGCGACGGCGGAGGTGAACAAACCGAAGACGATGAGCAACGCACCCAGGATGTATGCCATCCGGTCGTGCCGCGCGTAGTCTTGTTCGCGAACCGGTTCGCTGCGGAGGCGCCGGGCCTCGCGATCGCCCGGCGGTCCCGCGTCGATCCGCTTGCTCAAACGCCGACCGCCACGTGCCGATCCGCTACGGCCGAGCCGTAGAAATCAAACGCGCCGTGACCCTCGAGGCGGACGTCGACGAACGCGCCGATCGGCAACTCTTCGCGCAGGTAGATCCCACCGTCGACGCCCGGGGCTTCGCCTTCGGAACGGCCGACGGTGACATCGACTCCGCCCAGCGCTACGGCCAGCGGATCGGTCCGCCGCAGGCGGCGCCGTTCTTCGATCAGCACCCGCACCGTCGACCCGATGCGCGTCGCGCGCGCGCGCTCCGAGGCCAGGCGTTGCGCTTCGCGCAGGCGCACGAGGCGTTTGCGTTTCACCGCAGCGGGCACCTGATCGTCGAGCAGCGCGCCCGGCGTTCCGTCTTCGCGCGAGTACGTGAAGAAGCCGACGCGATCGAGTTGCGCGCGCCCGATGAACTCTTCGAGATAGGCCACGTGTTCGTCGGTCTCGCCGGGGAAGCCGACGATGAACGTCGAGCGCATCGTCACGCCCGGAATGCGGCGCCGGAACTCATCGATGATTTCGAGATAGCGTTCGCCGTTGGACGGGCGGCGCATCGCGCGCAACACGTCGGGGTGCGCATGCTGCAGCGGCATATCCATGTACGCGCAAACTTTGTCGAGCGCGCCCATCGCATCGATCAGCTCGCTGTCGACCGTGGCGGGATAGAGATAGAGCAGCCGGATCCAGGTGAGTTCTTCGATCGCGTTGAGCCCTTCGAGCAGCCGGGCCAAACCGCCGCGCCGCGCGCCGCGATCGCGGCCGTACATCGAGGTGTCTTGCGCGATCAGGATCAGTTCTTTCGTGCCGCTCGCCGCCAGCGCGCGCGCCTCCATCAAGATCGACTCTTCCGAACGCGAACGGAACGCTCCGCGCAGTTGCGGGATGATGCAGAACGTGCACGGGTGATCGCAGCCTTCGGCGATCTNNTACGCCGTCGCCGACGGCGTCGTGATCAAACGCGGCAAGAAATCGTGTTCGGGTTCGGCCTCGAAATCGAGCCGCACGGGCCGCTTACCGGCCTGCGCGTCTTCGAGCAGCTCGACGATCCCGGCGTAAGCGCCGGTACCGACGATCCCGTCGATCTCGGGAATCAGCGATTGCAGCTCGGCACCGAAGCGCTGCGAGAGACAACCGGCGACGATCAGCTGCTGGCCCGGGCGTTTGCGCTGCGCGTGCTCGAGGATGACGTCGGTCGATTCGGCCTTCGCCGGATCGATGAACGCGCACGTATTCACCACGATCGCGTCGGCGTCGGCGGCATCCGGAACCAACTCCCAACCGGCAGCACCGAGCTTGCCGATCATTACCTCGGAATCGACAAGATTCTTCGCACAGCCGAGCGATACGAATGAGACTCGCTGCCCCGAGCCGGTCGAAGGGGCGGTTGGCACGTTAATGGTCACCCTCGTTTACACTACCGCGGTTAGCGGTAGTTCGTGAATTGCAGCGGCAATTCGTAGGTCAAGCCGGTCAGAAGCGACTGTACTTTTTGCAGATCATCCTTGGATTTTCCTGAGACACGGATCTGCTCGTCCTGGTACTGTGCGTTGACCTTGAGCTTGGACGCTTTGATCGCCTCGATCAGCGGCTTGCTCTTGTCCTTCGGAATGCCCGCCCGCAAGACGATCTTCTGACGAAGCGTGCTACCGCTTGCCGGCTCCGCTTCTTTCAGATCGAATGCTTTGAGGTCGATTCCACGCTTGACGGCTTTGCTCTGTATGATATCTACAACGTTCTTGAGCTTCATTTCGTCGTCAGCGAGGACGGTGATCTCTTTGTCGGTATTCTCGATGGAAGCAATGGAATGCTTGAAATCGAAGCGGCCGGCAATTTCTTTCCGCGCTTGATTGAGGGCGTTGTCTAACTCTTGCGGGTCGATTTTCGAGACGACATCGAACGAGAAGTCGGCCATGGGTGATTACTCTCCGGAGAGGACGAAGCGCCGCTCCACGACGTCGCCGGACGCGCCGAGCGGTCCGAGCTTATGCCCGTTGACCGCGATCTGGACGCCGCCGGCGTTGCCGACGCGAACGTCGGCGATCTTTCCGGTAAACGTCTTGGCCGCGCCGGTTGGGAGCGTCCCTTCAAGGACTACGGTACCATCGACGGTCACCCGCAGCCACGACGTCTCCGTCACATGCAGGCTCAGGCCCCGCTTAACCGGCTTAGCGGCAGCCGGCCCCGGGCTGTTCAAGGGCGGGATCGCGGCCAGCGTGTCGGCGCCGCCGGCGGGCGCCGGGGTGCCCGAATCCGCGGCGGGGGGTGCTACTGCCACGTCCGGAGCCGCCGAGGCTTCGGTTACGGGAGCGCCCGCCGGCGTCCCGGCGCGGTACTGGTAGAACTCGTAGCCCACGAACAGCACGACCAGGACCGCCGCCACGATCGAGAGGACGGCGGCCAGCGAGGGGCTGCTGCGCTCCCCTGCGGCGCGTTTTTCGGCCGGATTGGCCGGCGCGGGCTGGCGGGGCGGGGCCGTCGCCGGGCTGCCGGCCGGAACCGCGGCGGCAAAGCGGGCGACCGCCGCTTCGGGGTCGAGCCCCAGAAATCGAGCGTACGTTCGCATGAAGCCCCGGACGTAGACCGGTGCTCCGATGACGTGCCAATCCTCGTCTTCGATCGCGGCGAGATAGACGCTGCGGATATGCAGCCGTTCCGCAACGTCCGAGAGCGAAAGGCTGCGCGCTTCACGCGCGCTGCGGAACTCCTCGCCGAGCGCTGACACAATAAACCGGTTTGCGGGCGCATCCCGTTCTCCTGTGCCCGAGTCATACGAATGCAATGTCACGCGGGGAACGCGTCGTCGCAGCAATGAGCGGCGGCGTCGATTCGGCGGTCGCGGCCGGGCTCTTGGTGGAGGCCGGTTACGACGTCGTCGGCATCACGATGAAGATGTATGCGCCGACCAAACCGGCGCATGCGAAATCGTGCTGCGGCGCCGACGACTTCGACGACGCTCGGCGCAGCGCACAGACGCTCGGCATCCCGCATTACGTGCTCGACTTCGAAGAGACGTTCCGGCGCAACGTGATCGAGCGTTTCGCGACCGATTACGCCACCGGCCGCACCCCCAATCCATGCGTTGCGTGCAACAACTTCGTGAAGCTCGGCACGCTGCGCAGCTATGCGCGGCGGATCGGGGCCCCGTACATCGCGACCGGCCACTATGCGCGCCTGGAGCAAAGGCCCGACGGTCCGCACCTCTTCCGCGGTACCCGGGCCAAGGACCAAGCCTACGCCCTGGCGCAGCTCGACCGCGAGCAGCTGGCCGGCCTGCTGCTGCCGCTCGGCGAACTCGACAAGTCCGCGACGCGGGGCCATGCCCAGCGGCTGGGACTGCTCGTCGCCGACAAGACCGAGTNNGCGAGCTGGTCGGCGCGCACGCCGGCATCGCGAACTATACCGTCGGCCAGCGGCGCGGCCTGCCCGCCAACATCGGCGAGGGTCCGCGTTACGTCACGCGCATCGATCCGTCGACGAACACGATCGTCGTCGGGCGNNTGCTCGCGATGACGCGCTACCGGCAAACGCCGGCGCTCGCGTACGCCGCCCTCGACGGCGCGACGCTGACCGTGCGTTTCGATGCGTTGCATCAAGCGATCGCACCCGGCCAACTCGTCGCGCTCTTCGATACGGACGGCGAAGAAGTACTCGGCGCCGCCACCATCCGCGAGGTGCGATGATGTCCGAAGGGCCGGAGCCGACCGCCGAAGAGATCGTCGCGATCCTCTTTCGCGCCGCGATGAGCGGTGACCGCGATCGTTACGCAGCCGAGCACGATCTCGATCCCAAACTGCTCGAGATGTGGACCTTCACCCATAGCCGCGAGTACATCGCACACCTGGAGAATTTGCTGCGCTTGATGAGGACGCGCGCGGCACCGCAGTGACGTCGCGCTCCTTCGCCGGCGATACGTGGCGCAAATTTCGCCGTTCGCCGGGCTCGCTTACGGGCGCGTTCATCGTCGCGCTGATCCTGGCCCTCGCCGTCTTCGCACCGGTCGTCGCGCCGCACGATCCGCTCGGACNNTCGCGATCGGCTTCGTCGCGGTCGGGGTTGCGATCTCGCTCGGCACGCTGATCGGGCTCATTGCGGGCTACGCCGGCGGCCGCGTCGAGAACGCGCTGATGGGCGCGATGGACATCATCCT
>PLTN01000088.1 GCA_003164495.1 Vulcanimicrobiota bacterium | reverse complement strand
TGGTATTCCGGCACCGTCGCCTGCGCGAAGAGCTGTGTTAGGAGCGCGCGGCTTTCGCTTTCGGACATGCCTTTGATCGCGATGGTGAATTGCGGGTTGACGAAGAGAATCTTCTGGCCGGTCGCAGGGTGCGTGGTGACGACGGGGTGCGTCGGATTCGGCAGCTCCTCTTCCATTTTTGCGAGGCGTTCGTGGCGCTCGCGCGCGGGCAGATCGTCGAACTTGTGGCGGAAGTTTTGGAAGTCGTGGATCGCCTCGAGACCGTCGATCACGTGTTGCATTTTGCTGCTCAGGCCCGCGTAGGCGGCGGCCATGTCGGCCCAGAGGGTGTCGCCACCGCGTTCGGGGATCGTGATGCAGCGCAGAATCGATCCCATCGGCGGGTCGATGCGAAACGTTTCATCCGAGTGCCAGACGTCGGTGGAGAAGACGGGGTTGTCTTGATGGTTGTCGAGCACGAGCACTTCGGGCAAGTGTTCGAGGTGCGGTACGAACGGGTGGATCGTGAGTTCGCCGAACTTCTTACCGAAGGCCACGTGCTGCTCGGGCGTCATCTCGGCGTCGCGAAAGAACAACACCTTGTAGTCCATCAGGGCTTGATGAACTCGCTGTGCCGTGGCATCGCTGACCGGCTGGGTGAAGTCGATGCCGCGCACTTCGGCAACGAACGTGGGACCGTAGGGGATAACCTCAACCATGAGCGTGTTCTTTGGCGGCGGCGAGGCCGGCTTCATCCACGATGCCGATGAGGATGCCGCGCGCGGTTTGCGTGCCCGTGCGGCGTTCGAGGCTGGCGACGGATTCGGTGGGGCGGCGGACGCGTTTGGCCCAGTCATCCAAGCGGTCGCGCAAATCGGCGACGGCGCGTGCAGCGCCGGGATCGGTGCCGCGGTCGTGGAGTTCGTTTGGGTCGTCGTGGAGATCGAACGCCATCGGCGGGTAGCCGTCGAAGGCCATCAGCTTCCAGCGATCGGTGACGACCATCTGCATCTTCGAGCGGTCGATCGGCGTGCCGAGGATCCCGCGCACGCCGTTGATCGCGTAGTCGAATTCGCTGAACGCGGCGGTGCGCCAGTCGGGCGGTGTGGTTCCGTGTAAGAGCGGCGTCAGCGAGCAGCCTTGCAGGCGGTGGTAGGCGGGCGTGCCGCCGGCGTATTCGATGAACGTCGGCGCGAGATCGATCGCTTCGACGAGCGCGGTGCAGACGGTGCCGCGCGTGCCGTCGGCTTCGGGGCGCGGGTCGACGATGATGAGCGGAACGCGCGCTGACGGTTCGTGGAAGAAGTCCTTTTCGCCGAGCCAGTGATCGCCGAGGAAGTCGCCGTGATCGCTCGTGAAGACGATCATCGTCGAATCGAGCAGCGCGTGCGTTTGGAGGTAAGCGAAGAGCTTGCCGAGTTCGTCGTCGATTTGCTTGATCAGGCCCATGTAGGCGGGGATGACGGCGCGGCGCACGTCGTCGCGGGCAAAACTTTGCGAGTAGCGCAGTTGCTGGAATGCGTCGAGCACCGGATGGGCTTTGCGCTCACCCTCGCCGCGTACGGCCGGTGGAACGTTGTCGGCGCCGTAGAGTGCGTGATACGGCGCGGGGGCGATGTACGGCCAGTGCGGCTTGATGAAGGAGAGGTGGATGCACCACGGTGCGCCGGCGGATTGTTCGATGCATTCGATGGCACGCCGCGTCATGTACGGTGTTTCGGAATGTTCGGCGGCGACGCGTGCGGGATGCGGTCCGGCGTCGAGCAGCCAGCCGGAGCGGATCGTGCCGTCCTTGTCTTCCCAGGAGTTGGCCCAGGTGTGCCAGGGGTTGGGGCCGTCGTAGCCGAGCGCGTTGAGGTACTGGTTGTAGCGGAGTTTGGTATGACGCTCGGGTGGGATGCCCGGCGCGTCGGGATGGAGTCCGTCATCGCGTTCGAAGGCTTCGAAGCCGCACTCGATCAGCAGCTTACCGGTTTCGGAAGCGCGATCGATGCCGAGCCGTTCGATAGCGTCGATGTCGGCGCGCATGTGCGTCTTGCCGACCAGTTGCGTGCGCATGCCGAGCGGGCGCAGGTAATCGCCGAGCGTCCACTCGTCGACGCGCAGCGGCACCTCGTTCCAGGTGGTGCCGTGCGTGCGCATATAGGTGCCGGTATAGGTCGACATGCGCGACGGCCCGCAGATCGGCGATTGCACGTATGCGCGGTCGAAGCGCACGCCGCGCGCGGCCAGCGCGTCGATGTTGGGCGTCGCGACACGATCGGGTGCGGCGCACGAAAGGTAATCCCAGCGCAACTGGTCGGCCATGATGAAGAGCACGTTGCGCGCGGAGCCGCTCATGTATGAAAGGTTGCGCCGGTGCGCCGGGGTAACCCTCGCGGCTATGGACACGCACGTCGACGATGCCTGGGACTTAGTAGTTGCGTATCGCACGCTCGCGGAGCACGGGATTCTCGATGCGTATGGTCACGTGAGCATGCGCTCTCCGGCGCGTCCGGATCGGTACTTTCTGTCGCGCGCGCTGGCACCGGAGCTCGTCACCGTCGATGACATCATGGAGTTTACGCTCGACAGCGAGCCGGTGGACGGGCAGGG
This sequence comes from Vulcanimicrobiota bacterium, assembly GCA_003164495.1. Taxonomy (GTDB): domain Bacteria; phylum Vulcanimicrobiota; class Vulcanimicrobiia; order Vulcanimicrobiales; family Vulcanimicrobiaceae; genus Lustribacter; species Lustribacter caenicola. The sequence continues at coordinate 6,936 of PLTN01000088.1, read as the reverse complement.
GCGGGCACTGTATTCGGAGCGTTTCATTCACGGCGAGATGTATCGGAGCCGGCCCGATGTGAATGCGGTGGTGCACAATCATTCGCCGACGGTCGTGCCGTTTAGCATCACGCCGGATGTGCCGCTCAAGCCGTTGACGGCGGTGACCTCGTTTATCGGGCTCGGCGTGCCGACGTTTGAGATTCGGGATTTTCAGCTTGGCAGCGACATGCGGATTCTTTCGCCGGCGCTGGGAGTTGCGTTGGCTGGGGTTGTGGGGGATAAGCCGGCCGCGTTGATGCGCGGGCATGGCGCGGTTGTTGTTGCAGCGGACATTGCCACGGTCGTTGCGCGGAGTATTTATTTAGAACTGGCCGCGAAACAGTTGCAGCAAGCGATGTGGATGGCAGGCCCCGGTGGGCGTGTGATTACACTGGACGACGCGGAAGTCGCGGCCGTGCAGAAGCGGCAAGAGTTCGGCCGCCCATGGCTGCTCTATCGGACGAAAGCGTTGAAACGGATTGCTGCGGAAACCGAGGAGCGCGCGCGCCCCGGTTCTTAGCCGCGTTCTTCGATGGTTCTCGCTGACGGGGCGGCTTGGACGTCGGGGCCGGTGTTGGCGGAGTATTCGGGGCGGACGATGACGTCGATGACGCAGACTTTGCCGGCTTTGGCGTGCTTGATGCCTTCGGCGACGGCGGCGGCGATTTTGGCACGGTCGGTGATCGGGCCGATCCCGATCGCGCCTTGTGCGCGGGCGAAGCCGGCCATGTCCGGCGGCGGATCGTCGATGCGCTGACCGATCCACTTGCGTTCGACCGGGCGGCTGCGGACGACGGCCATGCGTTCTTGGTGCACTTCGTCGTTGAAGTACGAGCGGTTGTTGGCGACGATGACAAGCAGCGGAATCTTGCTTTGCACGGCCGTCCAAAGCGCGGTGTTGCCCATCAGGAAGTCGCCGTCGCCGGTAATGCAGACCGGCAGGCGTGAGGTTTCGCGCAACGCGAGCGCTGCGCCGACGGCGATGCCGAGACCGCTGCCGATACCACCGCCTCCGTCGCCGCCGATGTAATCGAGCGGATGGCTGAAGACGAAGTCGGCTTCGTTGACGCCGAGCGGCAGCCGCGTGAAGCAGACTTCCATGCCGGTGAACGCCGTGCTCATCGCATCGGAGAATTCGTCGATGCCGATAACCGTGTCGGTGGTGCCGTTCGTTTTCTTGGGTGCCGGTGCGCCGTTCTTTAGCGCGGGTTTGGGCTTGGGATTGCCGAGCTCGGCAAGGAGTTGGTCGACGAGCGCGTCGGGCGGTGCGGCGAGGTTGATATCGAGTGCCGGCAGGCCCTGGTAATCCATGTTCCAGCCGCGATGCATGTAGCGGTCCATCGACGCGCTGATGACGGTTGCCTCAAGCGGTTTGCCGCCGGCGATCGACTTGATCGTGCCGGCGAGATCGACGCTGTCGAGATCGAGGATGACGTCGGCATCGCGCAGGGCCGCGCTCGCGGCTTTGGAGCGGCCCTGACCCAGATGCAGCGGATGATTCGTTGGGAACGTCGCGCCGGTCAGCGATTGCGTGACGACGCCGGCGTTCAGCGTTTCGGCGAGCGCGACGCGCGCGTCCCAGGCTTCGGTCGTGCGGGCACCGCGTCCGGCGAGGATCACGAGATGGCGCGCGCCTTTGAGCGCGGCGAGGACGCGTTTCACGTCGGCCGGGGTCGGTGCGGGTTCGTCGGGCGGCGCATACTTCGCGACCGGCGGCAGCGCGAGCGGCGCGCTCAGCTTCTGCTCCTGGACGTCGGCGTCGAGGAAGACGATGGCCGGGCCGTGCGGGAGCGTCGACGCGATTTGGTAGGCGCGCAGGATCGAGTCGACGGCGGCACCGGGCGAACCCGGCGTGTCGTCCCACTTCGTGAAGTTGCGGACGAGGTTGCCCATGTCTTGCGTCGTGTGGATCCAGTCGATCCAGGGGCGGCGCTTCTGCGCGTCGATCGGGCCGTTGGCGCCGAGGATCAGCACCGGCGCGCGATCGCACCAGGCGTTGAAGATCGCCATCGAGGCGTGCATCAGGCCGACGTTGCTATGCACGACGGCAAGCATCGGCTTGCCCGTGATCTTCGCATAGCCCTGAGCGATCGCGACCGAGTGCTCCTCGTGCAGGCACAGCAGCATCTGCGGGTTCTCGTTGCCGAGATAGTTGACGATGCTGTCGTGCAAGCCGCGATAGCTTGCGCCCGGGACGAGCGCGGCGTATTTGAGATCCAGCGCGCGCAGTACGGCGGCGACGGCGTCGCTGCCCCAACCCATGTCGGTCACCTTCGGCGTTTCGGTTCGCGTCGTAGTCATAGCGGGTCCCTTCCCGCGTCGCCCGCCGGACTCCCGGCCATTAGCTTCCCGATCCCGCCCACACCAGTTCGTGGGCGGGGAAGGGGTGCGGGATGAGGCCGTATTTGGCCGCGCCGTCGAGTACGGCTTGAATTTGTGCGTTGGACATGTCAGCGAAACCCGATCGGATCAGGGCGCATCTCGATGGCAACGTCGTGCGCGGATGCGGTCTACGCGCTGAAGCACATGAGCGGCGATCCGCGGATCGACGCCGGCCGCATTGCGCTCTTCGGCTATTCGCGCGGCGGCGGGGCGGTGCTGATGACGGACCACGACCCTCTGCAAGCGGCGATTCTCGGCGACACGCGGCGGTTCGCAGCCTATATCGCGATGTATCCGTCGGTCTGGCTGCGGTGGACGCAGCCGGCTCCAACCGCGGGACCGATCCTGGCGGTGTTCGCCGAAGACGACGATATGGCGCCGCTCGGGCGTCAGCGTGCGCGTGTAGACGATCTCGCCAAAGCCGGCGCAACCATCGAGACCGTCGTGATTCCGGGCGTCGGGCACAGCTTCGATGCGGTCTACCCCGCCGCACATCGCGATGAAGCCAATCGTCGGGACTGGGATATTGCGGTCGACGCCGGCGGTTCGATGCTCGAGACGACGACCGGTATTCGGCAAACCGGTGACTGGGCGAGCTTTCTTCGTGACGTGGGCGCGGCCCGCGCCACCGGAGGCGGAACGACCGGTCACGGTGGGGCACCGAGGACGTGTTCAACCCGGTGACGCTCAGGCGTTCTTTGAAGATCACGCCGCCGGCCAGGAGGCCGATGCCGGAGACGACGTAGGCCACGATCTGCAGCGGGTTCGAACCGGCTCCGACGAGCGGCGTCATCAACACAAAGAGGCAGGCGCCGGTGGCGACGAGCGCATTCGTGCGTAAGCCGGCCATGCGCTGACGCCACTGGCGTTCGAAGCCGATGATCGCGCCGAAGAGCAGTGCGAGACCGACGCGCAGCGCAAACTCGCCGTGTGAGACCGCTGCGAGGGTGGATGTTGTCATCGTGCGCTATGGAGCCATGAATTCCGCGGTGCTCACCGCGCGCGGAAGCAGGCCATATCTGTACGAGAATTCCAGCGGCGCGGCCACGTACTTCGGATCGTTCGACGTGGCGAAGTAGGCGCGTGTCATCAGGGCGACGGCGGAGGGGTCGAGTTTCGCGACGCGCGCGATGATCGCGGCCGAATCGCTCTGATGCGTGTTCGCCCAGCGGGCCGTTGCGTAGATGCCGGCGACGAATTTCTTGGCGGTCGCGGGGTTGGCTTGGAGCCACGTCTTCGTGCTGAACCAGACGATGTTGGCGAACTCCGGCGCGATCACGGCATAGACGTCCGCGAAGAGGCGGGCCTGGTTGTCGTGCAGCGCGGCGCTCAGCGATGGTTCGGAGATCGTTGCGGCGGCCACCGTACCGCGCTGCAATGCCGCACCCATCTCGGGGAACTTCAGTTCGACGAATTTCACGCGTGCCGCGGGTACGCCGTTGTGTTCGAGCCACGCGACGACGCCGAGCTGGTTGAAGTCATTCAGCGTCGAGACGGCGATCGTTGCGCCGTCGAGGTCTTTGGCGGTTTGCAGCGGCGAGTTCTTCGCCACGCACAAGTGCGAGTACGCGTGCTTAGCGGAGTAGAGCGCGGCCGGGGCGATCATCTGGAATGGGATGCCGTGGGCGATGCCGGCGGCGATCTGGACGATGTTCGCGAGGCCGACGTCGAGGTCACCGCCCGCGACGCCTTGGACGATCGTCGAACCGTTCGCGAACGTGCTGACCTGCGCGTTCACGCCGTTGTCGCGGAAGATGCCGCGTTCGGCGCCGAAGTACGCTTCGCCGAACGAGTCGATCGGATCGGCGCCCACGCGCACGAGCGGCAAATCGGCTTGGGCCGCTGCCGGGCGCGTTGCGGCAAGTACGCCGCCGGCGAGAAGTGCGAGCGCGCTGGTGCGGTTGATGGGCATGTGCGTGTCGTTACCTGCGCAGTTCGGGGGCGAAGAGGTCGAGCGGCGTGACGGGCTTGGTGATGAGGCCGTACTTGAGTGCGGCGTCGAGGTGCGGCTTCATAGCCGCGGGATCGGCGGCTTCGTCGAACACGACGCGCGGCATGGCGGCCACGATCGCCGGATCGAGTTTGGTGACGCTTATCAGGACCTCCGCCGTTTGCGCGTGATGCGTGTTCGACCACGCGGCCGCGCGGTAGATCATCGCCGCGAACTTGCGCGCGAGATCGGGGTTCGCCGACACCCAGGCTGCGGTAGAGAACCAGGCCGTGATCAGGAAGCGCGTGCCGATCGCGTCGTACACCGGGGCGAAAACGCGCGCTTCCTTCTTGGCGGTCGTCGCCTGCGGTTCGGCGAGCAGGGCCGCGTCGATGCGGTGCGTGGCGAGCGCTTGCGGCATCTCCGCGAACGGCATATCGATGAAGTGCACGGTGGTGGAATCGCCGCCGTTCTTATCGATCCAGATTTCCGGGCCGAGTTGCGAGATGCTCTTGAGTCCGTTGACGGCGATCGTTTTGCCGTTGAGGTCGCGGGCAGTGTGCAGCGGCGAGTCGGCGGCGACCATCAGCACCGACGAGGGTTCTTTCGCCGTGTAGAGCGCGGCCGGAGCGACCATCACGAGCGGTAGACCTTTTTCGCGTGCGGTGGCGAGCGAGCTGACGTTGGTGAGGCCGATGTCGGCCGAGCCGCCGGCGACCGCGGCTTGAACGGCGGCACCGGCGTAGAGCGTTTGCACTTGCAGATTCAGGCCGCTTTGGTCGACGATGCCCGCGGCTTGCGCGTACTGCACTTCGAGGCCGGTGTCGATCGGCAGGCCGATGACGCGGATGATGTCCGCGGCCGCTGCGGCAGCCGCCGGCAGCAGTGGCGCGACGGCGGCAGTGCCGAGCAGCCGGATCGCAAGATCGCGCTTCATAACGCGGGGCTTCCGCTTAACCTGGTTGGCTGCCTTGCGCGGCGGGCGCGTGCGCCGCGCGGAGCCCCGACGGTAACGTGATCGCGAGGCCGGCCATCACGATGGCGAGACCGAGGATGATCAGGTAGACGCCGTGCAGTGAATCGGCGATCGCACTCGTGAGGCGCGTCAGCTCGGCCGCCGGGATGGCGGCGCGATGCGCCGGATCGATCAGCGTCGCGACGAAGCCGCCGGCCTCCGGAACGCGCGAGTACAGCCCGAGGTTGAACACGGCTCCGAAGGTCGCGGTCCCCACGGCTTGCCCGATCTGGCGCATGAAGATGAGCGAAGACGTGGCCGAACCGCGCATGCTCCAATCGACGGCGCCCTGCGTTGCAACGACGAAGACGCTGTTGAACAGGCCGAATCCGAAGCCGAGCAGCGCGAGGCCGCCGCAAATGAGCGCGAAGTCGGAGGCGACGTTCAGGGTTGCGAGAATGCCGCTCCCGATCAGCAGCGGTATGCTGCCGGCAAGCGCAACCCAGCGAAAGCTGAAGCGCAGCTGAAAGCGCGCGCCGAAAATCGAGCCGGGCGTCCAGCCGACGAAGAGCGCTCCGATCGCGATGCCCGCATCGACCGCCGAGCGGCTCATCGCGCCTTGGACGAAGGTCGGCAAGAACGTCGAGATGCCCATGACCATCGCGCCGATGAAAACGTTGCCGATATTGGCGATTGCGATCACGCGAATGCGATAGAGCGAGAACGGCATCATCGGTTCTGCGGTGCGCAACTCGTGACGGATGAGCAACGCCAGTGCGAAGACGGCGATGCCGGCCAGCGGAAGCGCCACTGCGAGCGGCATGTTCCCGGCGTCGACCAGCACGTACATCAAGCCGCCGACCCCGATCGCGAGCAAGGCCGATCCGAGGTAGTCGATCTGGTGTACGACTTTCTTGATCGTTTCATGATATGCGCGCAAGGCTACCGCGATGCACGCGAGACCCGTTGGGACGTTCAGCCAGAAGATCACCGGCCAGCCGAAGTGCTGGATGATGAACGCGCCGAGGAGCGGCCCGATGATCGCCGCAAACGCCCACGTCGTCGACATGTAGCCTTGGGCGCGCGCGCGGTCGCGGCCGATGTAGAGATCGCCGACGATCGTGGTGGACACCGGCTGCACGCCGCCGGCGCCGATGCCTTGCAGTGCGCGGAAGAGAATCAGCTCGAGCATGTTGTGCGCGAAGCCGCACAGGATCGAACCGGTGAGGAAGATCAGGATCGCGATGATGAGCAGCGTCTTGCGGCCGAAGAAATCCGCCAGCCGGCCGTAAACCGGGATCGTCACGGCCTGCGTGAGCAAGTACGCGCCGAACACCCAACTGAAGTAACGCAAGCCGCCGAGGTCGCCGACGATTGTCGGCAGCGCCGTTGCGACGATTGTCGCTTCCACGGCCACGATGAAGATCGCGAGCAGCATGGCGCTGAACACGACCGTGCGCGGGCTCATCCGGGCCATCACCATTGCGGCTCAATGCGCCCGTGCGAAGGCAAAATACTGCTCGCGCGTGAACCTAACGTATAACAACCGATGGAACTACTTCGCTTTACCGGCCTCGAGCGGCATTTCGGCGCGAAGGAGGTCTTCCGCAATCTCTCCGGCGTCATCCGCGACAACGAGAAGATCGGT
>PLTN01000124.1 GCA_003164495.1 Vulcanimicrobiota bacterium | reverse complement strand
ATACTGCGCGCAAAATCGTTTGTCACGTCATTTATGACGAGCTACACTAGTTGAAGTGACACGGCGAATCACGGCACCGAACTAAGAGCCACGCTTTTCCAGGCTCCTAAGCAGTGCCACGGGCGGTACGGCATACGAGTAGGTTCACTTAGACCTCGCCGCTCAAAACGGAAGTAGAATCCGTTAAGACGCTTTCAGCTGCGAGCAACCTGTTACGAATCTTCCAAAGATTATGCCCCGCCTTCCGAGTCATTCTTGGGGCCTATGCGTACGTTCGTCTCCGCGGCTCTTGGCCTCGCGCTGCGCCATTTGCGTCCTTCGTCGTCGATCTGTTTCATTGCGGCGAAGACGACGGCGAGCACGACGATGAGTAGCAGCGATAAGCCCACGACCAATGGAATCATGGCCGGTCGGCGGTCCGGGCGCTCAGTGCCCGGCTGCAACCCCGTCGAGGGCCATGTTGAGATCGAGTAAAGACGCGCGCCATATACGCTCCCAGAGGCTTTATCAAGAGAAGCGTAACTGCGAGTAATGCAGCGGCTTGGAGCCAGCCGGCGATGGTCATAAATTGCACCGTTGCGCAGAACCGAACGCGGTGAGAGCGTGAAGTTCGATGCGCGAGCCCGTGTGAGTGAGGTCAAGTTTCATTGTGATTCGCATGGAGGAAGCAAACTAGGAGTAGCCTAGCAGGGTTACGCTCGTAGCAGTACCGCCGAACGGCCGCCCGCCGATCGGATGGGTTACCTAAGCGCCTTCTCGTGTTTCAATTTCCGATACCGTTAGGTTTGGTCGACGTTGCAACGGCCAATCGCGAGGTTCGCATTTGGCTAAACGAAACGGCAAATGTTCGGCTCCATGCGACGCTTAAAGAACGCCCGCTCGATCGCTTCTCTTTTGAACAAGAACAACTTCGATTGTTGCCGCTGCCATACGCCGGAACAAGACTGATTTCAAGGCGCGATAACGCACATGCAGTTCCGACGCCGGTCGAATCGCTTCAACATCCGCTGGCTATTTACGAAACGCTTGCACGAGAGATCGCGCTATGATTGAACTCGATCGAATCAGCGATCTTTGCCAACGTCTAGCGCTTGGGACGATGGCGACCCACTTGTCGCACGTTGCCGAAGAAGCCGCTCGTGACGACATTAGCTTTCAGGCTTTCTTAGAACGGTTACTCCAGGCTGAATTGCGAGAGCGTCAAGAACGAACTCGAACGCAGCTGACACGAACTGCCGGTTTTCCGGCTATCAAAACTCTCGAGCAATTCGATTTCGAGTTTGCGACGGGTGCACCAAAACAGCAACTCAAAGAACTTTCGAGCCTTGCGTTCGTTGAGCGTTCCGAAAATGTCGTTTTACTAGGGCCGTCTGGCTTCGGCAAAACGCATCTCGCGATTGCACTCGGGTACAAAGCGACGCAGTCCGGAATAAAGACGCGATTCGTTTCCGCCGCGGAGCTCACGTTGCAACTGGTGACGGCACATCGACACGGCAAGCTCAAACACTATCTCCGTCGAAGCATTCAACTGCCCCGATTGCTCATCATCGACGAAGTCGGCTACCTTCCATTTTCGCGTGATGAAGCGAGTCATTTCTTTCAGCCGATCGCACAACGTTACGAGCGCGGTTCGGGACTGATCACCAGCAACTTGCCGTTTGCGCAATGGGACACCACGTTCGCAGGCGACGCGACGATGACCGCGGCAATGCTCGATCGGCTGCTGCATCATGCGCACGTCGCGATGATAAGCGGCGATAGCTATCGACTGCGGGAGCGGCGCAAAGCGGGTATCAGCCTGCCGGGATCAAAAATAAAGCCCAAAGTGGGTCAAAATTAAACCGGCGACTCGATAGCAAAGTGGGTCACTTTTCGCCCGGCGTTAACAAGGTTACCGGAATTCTCGGGCCGGCAGCGCTTTTAGTCCTCGATCGCACCTCGATGGAAACCTATTCCTGAGAACGCGACTTTGCGATCGCTCAAGGTCGAAGCCATCGAACCCTGACAGCATCCACGAGAAACAGCCGCCGTGAAATGACAACATATCGGATCAAAACTGCGGCGTTGCTCTGGCACTAACTGTGTAGAAGTCTGCGAGATCTGAGTTAGTTGTCTGCGGATAGCGACACGGGAAAGAGGCTTGATTCTTTCCACGAAAGCTACAAGATGAAGATCGCGGGCCTCGTTTTGGCTTTATTAATCGTCGCCACGGGCCTCGAAGCTGGCGGCGACGCCGTAATTCGCACGGCGCTGCAATCGTCGTCCATACCACAACGCATACTGCTGTTCGCAATAGGTGGCGTTATGCTATTCGGCTACGGAACGTTTCTAACGAGCGCCCCCATTGATTTCGGCAAATTACTTGGCATATATGTTGTCGTGTTTTTCCTAATGGCCCAACTTATTAATTTTCTGGCCTTTCAGTCCCGACCGACATTACCGATTATTGTAGGCGGGGCGTTTATCGTGACGGGTGGCGCGATTATCTCGGCATGGCGATCATAGCCACTCCGGAAAGCGCGCGTTCTCACCAGAGGGTTCGACCGGATTGTGGCATAGTTACCAAAGCAATCGGCTCGGTGCACCGCTCGTGACAGAAGCGGTGCGCGTCTCGCTCAAAGACTTGATCGCCGCACTCGACGCGGAGATCGAGCGCATCCAAGCCCGAATCGACGATCTCTTTGGCAACCACCCGAACTTGCGGCGCGACCGTGATCTACTCACATCGATTCCCGGAATTGGAGAAAAGACCGCGGCGCGAATCATTGGCGAACTGCCTGACGTGAGTACATTCGCAAGCAGCGAGGCCGCTGCGGCCTATGCTGGGCTCTCGCCGGCTCACCGACAGTCGGGCGTTGGAGCAAAGCGAACGCACCTCTCGAAGGCGGGTAATGCCTACCTCCGCAAAGCGCTGTACTTTCCCGCGATCGTCGCCATGCGATACAACCCGCCGCTACGCGCTATGGCAGACCGTCTCGCCTCTCGCGGCAAGCCCAAGATGGTCATCGTGGGTGCCCTCATGCGTAAGCTCATCACGATTGCTTACGCAGTTCTTAAGTCGGGCCAACCATTCGACGCCGTTCTCGCCGCGGCTCGGACTTGACGCCAAAGACGGTATCTAGCATAGGGCGGCTCGGGGGGAGGCACAAGCCTCCAAACGGATCAATCGAACGGACGGACGAAAAACGGCCGTTCGGAGGGTAGGAGGGTCCTCGCCAAGCGCTTATCCTTCGTATTATGCCAACGGTACTTGCGGCGTGGCTCGAACTCGCCGCCTTCGTCCTCGTCCTGACCCTCGTCACGCCGTTCCTCGGCGGGTACCTGGCGGCCGTGTTCACCGGAGGCCGGCACCCACTCGGGCGTGCGTTCGGCCCGCTCGAGACCGCCGTCTACCGCGTGTGCCGCATCGATCGCACCAGTGAGATGTCGTGGAAGACGTACCTAGCAGCCGTTGTGACGTTCACGTTCGTCTCGATAGCGNNTGCCGCTCAACCCGCAGCATTTCCCCAATCTCCCGCCGCTGCTGGCGCTCAACGTCGCGGTCAGCTTCGGGACGACGACGAACTGGCAGGCGTTTTCGGGCGAAAGCACCCTCAGCTACCTCTCGCAGATGATGGGGCTGGCGTGGCAGAACTTCGTCGCGGCGGCGCTCGGGCTGGCGGTGCTGATCGCGGCCGTTCGCGGCTTCACGCGCACGTCGGCGCGTACGCTCGGCAACTTCTGGGTCGACCTCACGCGCTCGTGGCTGTACGTGCTGCTCCCGATCGCGGTGGTTGGCGCGCTGCTCCTGATCTGGCAGGGGACGCCGCAGAACTTCGCCCCGTATGCGGCTGTCACGACGCTCGAGGGGACCGCGCAGACGATCACCGGCGGACCGATGGCCTCGCAGACGATCATCGAGCAGTTGGGGGTCAACGGCGGCGGTTTCGTCGCGGCGAACGTTGCGTCGCCGAACCTCAACCCGACCCCGTTGACCGACCTGCTGCAGTTCTTCGCGCTGTTTCTGCTGGGCGCGGCGCTGACCAACATGTTCGGCCGGATGATCGGCAACGTCCGTCACGGCTGGGTGCTCTACGGCGTGATGCTCGCGCTCTTCGTGGGCGGCTTCGCCGTCGTGTGGGGCTCCGAGCACGGCGGGAACCCGCTGATCCACCAGCTCGGGATCGCCGGCTCCAACATGGAGGGCAAGGAGACGCGTTTCGGCGACGTGTCCAGCGCGCTTTCGGTGACGGTGGCGACCGACACCTCGAGCGGTGCCGCCAACGTCGCCTACGATTCCCTCATGCCGCTCTCGGTCTTGGTCGCGATGCTCAACATGCAGNNGCTCGGCGAGATCATCTTCGGCGGCGTGGGCAGCGGTCTGTACGGGATGGTCCTGCTCGTCATGCTGACGATCTTCATCGCCGGCTTGATGGTCGGACGTACGCCGGAGTATCTCGGCAAGAAAATCGGACGGCGCGAGATCACGCTGGTCGTGATCGCCACCCTGATCGCGCCGCTCGCCATACTCATTCCGAGCGCGATCGCGCTCGCGCCCGGGCTCTCCGCGGTTGGGAACGCCGGACCGCGCGCGCTGGCCGAAGTACTCTACGCGTTCACGTCGGTCCAGGCGAACAACGGCAGCGTGCTGGGCGGCCTCAACATCCAAACCGGCTTCTACAATGTGCTGACGGCGCTGGTGATGCTCGTCGGGCGTTTCGGGACGCTGACCGTGATCCTCGCCATCGCCGGCGGCCTCGTCCGCCAGCCGCGCAACGATCAGTCGAGCGGATCATTAAATCCCGCGACGCCGTTCTTCGGCCTCTTGCTGGCGGCGACGGCGCTGGTCGTTACGGCGTTGACGTTCCTGCCCGCCGATGCCCTCGGCCCGGTCGCGGAAGCGCTGATCCTCCACCGCCACGGATCGTTCTAGTCTTGCCGTCTGGGCCGCTTCATCCGATCGGCGGAGCGCCGAACGGCGGCTAATCAGAAGCGCCCACAGGCGTTATGATGACGGCATGCCAAGCGTTTCTCGACTCCGTCGTCGCGTGTCGTTCGCCCAGGTCATCGCGGGCGAGATCGAGGGCGCAGAAAAGCGCCGCTGTGAACGTTCGGTTATGGAAAATCTTACCGCGTCCGGCATCACGTTGGAAGCGGTCGTCATCGACGGCGACGGTTGTTCGTTCATCATCGACAGCCGCGACGGAACGCGCTTCGCGTCGGCGATTCACGAGTTGAACGTGGCGGTGAAGCTTCACGACCAGTGCGCGCGCGTCGCCTTGACGCGTACGGCCACGGATTGGCCGCTGCCGTCGCTGGGACGCGTGATGGAGGCATTCGACAACGAGGGAATCGATGTCGTTCACCTCGCCAGCGATGCGTCCGCCTTGACCGTGCTCGTGGATGAACGCGAAGCCGACCGCGTCGTCGGAATCTTTTCCCGGTTCTATCAGCCCTCGGCATCGAACGTGTCCGGACGCCTAGCGTCCTAGGGATCGTCTGATGAAGGGCGTTGAATCGGGTTCGTTCGGATCGGATAGGCCGGATTTAGCATGAATTCTTGCTTTCCACGCCGTTTTTGGCGCTCTATCGGATCGTTTGATCGACTTTTGGACGCACTACTCCCGCAGCAAGCGTCTTCGACTCAAGTACAGATTCGAGAGTGCGAAGTTTACGGCCAACCGATGCGCATTTTTCAAAATGCCACGATAGCGAACCTTTGCGAAGCCAAAGATCCGCTTGAGAACGTGGAAGACATGCTCAACACGAGAGCGCACTCGCGATTTCGTACGATTCGATTTGCGCTGTCGAACGGAAAGATTCTTGGGACGCGACGAATGAGGCTGCGTGAAGTCCGCCGCGTACGGCGCATTTTTGCGGATCACTGCGGTCTGACCGCGATACGCCGAATCGCCCCACACACGCGTTTCATCACCATAGTGAGAGCACGTCGGATGATGCCGCCTTCTGCTCGCGCATCCACGCCGGTAAGGGTCCCATCGCAGTCGCCACCGGCATCGCTGTTTTCCACGTTGACGAGCGCAACGGCGCGGCCTACACGCTCCGGCGTCGACGTGGTCGGGATCGACGGGGACACGATCGACGCGACGCGAGTTCCGGCGGAGCTTCCGTTCGAATCGCCACTACGGCGATCGCATCGACCTCATCGTGCGCGACCCGTCGCGCCGTTTGCTGTTCTAGTTTGCGAGCGCCAGGTTCCGTGCCAGACTCGCTTTGATGCTGGGATTCCAGAATTTCGGACAGTCGAACGGCGACATCCACGAGCGTTCGACGAGGCACACGAATCCGTTCGTACCTACGCTTGCCGTCTGATAGCCGTGCACTCCCAGGACCAGAACCGTCGCGTTGCGCGAGATCCTTTCCGGAGCCGCGCTTCGCGCCATTGCAATTTCGGCTTTGCGATTTGCGATCATGTACCGGCCGAGCGCCGCCATCTGCGAATAGTTCGTTACGCCACAGACACGTCAGTTCCTGAGAGATCATTCGCCACAACGCGAATGGTGGCTGACCGCTACGTGTACGCGGCGGTGATTGCGGGGTTCTCGTCGCTCGGACACTCCGCTTTCGCGAAACCGACGGACTTGAGGGTTTCGAGGTGGAGTTCGACGCCGCCGATGTTGCGGAAGTGATCGCAGTTCAGGAAGATTCCGCCCGTTCCGAGGAGCCCGTAAATTTCCCGGTATGCAGCCGTGATCGCCGTCATCTCGGCGAGATTGTGCAGTGCGATCGAGGAAACCACCAAGTCGAATGGACCGCCGGCCGAGGCCGCCCAGGCCGGGTCAAACAGATCCGATAGCGCGTAGCTGACTTGCTCGCTGTAGCTCGCAAAGCGCTCGCGTGCGCGATCGAGCATTGCCGCGGAATAATCCTGAAGCGTAACGCGCGCGTTGGGGAAGAGCTCCAAGACGGTCTCGGTAACGATCCCGTTGCCTCCTCCGACGTCGAGCACCTTGATCGGCGCGTCTTTTGGAAACGCAGCGAGTGCAAGCATTTCCGTAAGCCTTTGCGGCCGCTCTGTACGGGTGACGTCGCGTGCGATCCATTTCTCGACGTATTCGCCGGAGTGCCAGTCATGCAACGAAGTGCCCAAGGATTTAAATTAAGGCCACTTGACGATCGTCTCGATACCGAACTGCGAGTTCGTATAATAGAGGCTGCCGTTCGCGCCGGCGAAGAACAGCTGGTTGGATTTGTCCGACCCGGGCTTCACGGCGCAGATGGAACGCGACCTCGACGGCGTGGCCGACTCGGGCGGCGACTGGGTTGCCATCGGCGACGGTGCGGCATGGCAGCGGGAGCGGCTTGCGCCACAACCGAGTCTACGCCCGATGGAGGCGCGCGTTCATCGCGCAGGCGAGAAAAAGCCGCATGACTAGCTCGTCGTTGACCGCGGTAGGATCCGCGCTCGGCGTTGGAGTGTAAGCGCACGACGGCGCATCGGTCCACGCAGTCGTCCGCGTGGACCGATGGCGCAGCCCGTCAGTTGTTATTTCGCCGCGTCAAGCGCACGGTTGAGGGCGAGGACGTTTACCCGCGGTTCGCCCAAGATCCCGAATTGACGTCCCGTGATGTTTGCGTCGACGATCGCTTTGACCGCCGCCGCCGTCATGTTGCGGGCCTTCGCGACCCGCGGCATTTGCCACGCTGCAGCTTCGGGTGAGATGTCCGGATCGATGCCGCTGCCGCTGGAGGTGACGAGGTCCATCGGCGGCTCGCCGACGGCATCGGGGT
>PLTN01000006.1 GCA_003164495.1 Vulcanimicrobiota bacterium | reverse complement strand
CTGCTGAAGATCATCGCCGGCATCCTACAGCCGACCAGCGGCACCAAATCCGTGGACGGCACGATCTCCCCGCTGATCGAACTCGGAGTGGGTTTCGATACCGAACTCTCGCTCGTCGACAACATTCTTTATTACGGAGTGTTGCTCGGTCACGAAGCCGAGCTCGTCCGTGCGCACGTCGATGAGATCTTGGACTTCGCTGAGCTGACCGAATATCGGGACGAACCCACTAAGACGCTGTCGTCCGGGATGAACGCGCGCTTGAGCTTTGCAATCGCCACGGAGTTCCGGCCCGAAATCATATTGGTCGACGAAGTCCTCTCGGTCGGAGACGAGCGTTTTCGCCGCAAATGCCAGGCACGCATCAGCCGTTTCTGGGATGAGCACAGCACGATTTTACTGGTCAGCCACGACATGCTCACCGTATCGCACATGTGCGATCGCGTGATCTGGATGGATCACGGCCGAATTCGCTTCGACGGGCCCTCCGAACAGGCGGAGAAGCTTTACCTCTCAACGGTTCCAAGCGTTGCGAACTTTCGCCGCGGCGAAGATCTCATCCAGCTCGCTGAAAATCATCCGCGAAGTGAAGTCATCGTGCGCGGCGTATCAGGGCATCCGCAGTTGTTCCTTGTGCGCGACGGGCGCCGTCATTTTATCGCGTCGCTCGAATGGTGCGAACGCTACAACTACGTCGAAAGCGACGTGACGCTGGTCGAGGATAGCGTAATCCTCGAAATTCCGGAGGGCGATATTCTACGATAGGGCCCGGCGGGCCCGGGGCTTCCGCCCGACCAAAACGTTGAGAGAGGCCAATTGCACGTTCGTCTGTGTGGGAAGCTCGCGGACGAAGGGCTGATCGACCAAAAGCATGGGGTCGACGGCTAGATCCGAGACCCGCATGTTATCGAATGCTGAAGCGGTTTCCGGGGACAGCGCGGCGCGCCACGCCTGTAGGATCCAGGTCAGCGTGAATATTGGTCCGCCGGATTGCGGAACCTCGAGGCTCTCCACCTCGAGATTGGCAAAGAGGTTGCGTAGCCCGCCCGAGGTCATGTTGTAGTAGTGGTCCGGATAGGCATGATACGGCTGCAGAAACGGGACGGCGGCAAAAACGCGTCCGCCTGGCTTAAGGACGCGCTGGAGCTCACGCGCAGCGGCAAAGGGATCACGAACGTGTTCGAGGACCGCAACGCTGATCACGAGGTCGAACGATTCGTCGGCGAACGGCAGGTACTCGCTCGCACCAATCACGTCCGTCGTCGGATATGGGACGATTTCCACGTTGATGACATCGTTGCGGTAGGCGGGGCGAAGGCCGGCACCCACGTCCAGAATGGGGCCGTCACTTTGTGCGATGAGTTCGAGAAGTTGACCGTCGTAGCCATGTGCTGAGACGTTGCTGGTCGTAACGGCTCCCACGCGCTTGCGTGTGTCATCGTCTAGAAAATCGAAAGCGTCTGGTAGAACGGGGAAGGCATGGCCAGAGGCGCAGCGCACGACCTTGCCGTCATCGCTCAGCTTCGTCCGACAAAACGGACAACGCAGCAGCCCGCGCACGCGCTCTAGTTTTTGGGCTTTGATGATTGCAAACGACTGCGCCTCGGCCGCATCCGCAACTAGCGAACACTCGGCATCGTGCGTTGCACCGTCTTGTTCGTACCGGACGTGCCACGGGCCGTCGGCGGCGGTCCGAATGTCAATCCAGCCATTGAAGCCGGTCGACGTTTTACCGGGCATGATGCGCTCGACGTCAAGACGGGCGTGGGTCTCGAGTGGTACGCTCGTCCCGCGGCCGTTCACTAGGCTAAGCCGTTCGAGCGCCCCGTTGCCGTCGACAGCAATCCAGCCATAAACGGTCGTAGCCGGGTTCGCGACCAATCCCCCGGCCGGAAAATCGATGTGAACGATCGGTCCCGGAGGTGGGGGCGTGGATGGCGACGGTTCCGAAGACGAATCTGGGGCCGAATCAATCATGCTCTTGGGCGAGTTTCCCGGTGCCGCTCTCCCTGCCCCGCCAAAACGAGGAGTCGTCGCCCGCCGCTCGGCAAAGGGCAGTATGTCATCCGCCGTCCTCGATGCCTCGAAAGCCATACCGAAGCCCTGGTCGCGGCGACAGTTCGACATCGTTCGAATGTCGGCAATTCGTCAGCTCAAGACCCGTTACCGCGGAACGTTCTTGGGCGTTCTGTGGTCGTTTGCGAACCCGATTCTCATGACCGTGTTGTATGCAGTCCTTTTCGGGACTGCCTTCTCCTCGTACTACGGCGGCTCGGTCATACGTTACGTGTTTTCAGCGTTTGTCGCTGTCGTCGTCGTCACGTTCTTTTCGCAGTCTACTGCCGACGCGCTGGTTTCCGTCGTATCGAACGGCGGCCTTTTGAACAAGATCGCCGTCGACCCAGAAACGTTTCCGATTGCTTCGATTGCGGCGAATGCGTTCCAACAGTCGATAACGACGTTCCCACTCATCATCTTACTAGCGGCGGTAATTACCCATGATCCGTTGCGTGTCGTTCTTGCACCAATCGTTTTGGCAGCCGTGGTGGCGCTAGTTGCGGGCTTTGGATTAGGTCTTGCCGCGCTATTCGTCTTTTTTCGCGACCTTTCGCATCTTTGGGCCGTCATCAGCTTTATCTTTTGGATGACGAGCCCAGTCTTCTATCCCGCCGCCCTGGTGCCCGAAAAAGTTCGCCCGTGGTTCGAAATCAATCCGGTTGGGTTGGCGATTGGTGCGATGCGTGATGTAGCGCTCGGCCGTGGTCCGATCGACTTTTTATTGATAGGAAAATTCATCGTGGTTGCGGTGATATTCTTGAGCGCCGGTCATCTATTATTCCGAGCGAAGCGCAAGCAATTCATGGATTTGCTCTAGACCGCCGCCTTGCTTTTCTACCAGTTGCAGAGCGACAGCTACTGGAGCGAGGTAGATCGTGCGATTGCCGGGCGCTAAGAATCAACGACCGTGATGGGCCTGCTTTACGAGGACGACCTACAGAATGCGGCGTAAATGCCCCTTGTGGTAGACAACGCTGACGGGCGGTCACCGGGGGCGCAACCGTCGGTGACTGTACCCGGCGAGGACACTTTAGCCGCGTCGAGCCGTTTGCGGCTCGTCAGTGTATCAGCGCCCAGCGTATCCGTCGTCATTCCCGTCTTTAACCAGTGGGGCGTCACCGCTCGCTGCCTGAAATCCCTCTTTGAATGCGATCCGGATGTCGCGATTCAAGTCATCGTCGTTGACGACGTATCCAGCGACGAAACGCCGGGGCACCTTCCGCGGCTGCCTGGCGTCGACGTATTGCGTAACGGATCAAATCAGGGCTTTTTGCGCTCGTGCAATCGAGCCGCGTCAATCGCGACCGCGCCATATATTCTGTTCTTAAACAACGATACGGAACTTGCCGAGGGTGCACTTAGGGCGCTCCTGGAGCGCATCCAGAACGATGATAGCATTGGCGTTGTCGGTTCGAAGCTCGTTTATCCCGATGGCCGCCTGCAGGAAGCCGGCGGCATAATCTGGTCGGACGCGAGTGGCTGGAACTACGGGCGATTCGACGCACCGCAAAAGCCGGAATACGCGTTTTCCCGAGACGTCGACTACGTCTCCGGGGCCTCACTACTGGTCTCGACGGACCTGTTCCGTTCGATCGGCGGCTTTGACGATAGGTATGCGCCCGCATACTACGAGGACGCCGATCTTTGCTTTGCTGTTCGGGCGGCAGGTAAGCGCGTCGTATTTGAGCCGCGTTCGGTCGTCACGCATTACGAAGGCGTCTCCTCCGGCACGGATATCTCGACCGGTGTAAAACGCTACCAGGAAATCAATAAGCCGAAGTTTCTCGATAAGTGGGGCGACGTGCTCGCGTCGGAGCATCTGGCACCCGACGCTTCAAACGTCGCTCGAGCGGCTCGGTATCGTGGACGTCGTCGCTCGATTCTCGTTATCGATTCTTACGTTCCACTCCACGATCGTGAAGCCGGGTCAAACCGTCTCCACCACCTCGTAACGGGATTTATCGAGAATGGTTACCGGGTAGCGTTCTTTCCCGAGAACGGCGTTGCTATGGAACCATACACGAGCGAACTGCTCAGTCGTGGTGTTGAAGTGCTGTATAGCGATAGCGCTGATGGACGTGACTGGAGAACGCTCCTCGTTGATGCCCTGAAGGCGGTCGATATTGTCTGGCTATGCCGGCCGGAACTATGTTGCAAATGCCTCCCACTCATTCGAGAGCATTCGAATGTCCCTGTACTCTACGATACAATCGATCTCCACCACGTGCGCATGCGAATGCAGGCCGCACACGAAAATAAGAACGACGATACTGCGTGGAAACACATGCAAGAGATCGAGCTAGCGTGTGCGGCCGCTGCGGACGCGACGATCGTTGTAACCGATGAAGAGGCAGCCGTAATGCGCGCGGCCGGCATTGATGTCATTGGCGTCGTTCCAACT
>PLTN01000222.1:25810-26458 GCA_003164495.1 Vulcanimicrobiota bacterium | reverse complement strand
GTTCGAAGAGCACGTTGTTGCAGCCGCAGCGGAAGAAGACGCGTTCGGATTGCGCGCCTTCGTCGCTCTGGCGCTGCGTGATGACGATCAGCAAGAAGCTCTCGGGATCTTTCGGATCCTTCAGGAAGCAGTTGACGCCGTGCAATTGCGGCGCGACCATGATCGTGCCCGTGCCTTTGAGCGCTCCCTGGTCGGCGATGACGAGCCCGACTTCTTCCTCGGTGTTCTCATGGAAGAAGTGGCCGTACTCGGCGTCTTTGCCGCCCATGAACAACGTCGCGCACGGCACGATCGCGCCGCGTTCGACGTACGACGGGAACAGCGGCGCGAGCGACGTGTTTGAGTACTGCATGAACTCGAAGACGCTCGTGCGCAGCGGCGGGCGGTCGGGTGAGGGCTTGGGGATCGGCATGCCAGCAGTATACGCTATTGGGCGTTTGAGAACAGGTCCTTGGTCAGGCTGGCGGCGGGCGACTCGTAGTTGAAGGCAAAGTCCTCGGGCGGTACCGGACCCCAAAGGTAAAAGCCGTTCTCCGGACTGACGCGACGCGCTTCCCAGTTGCCGCCGGCCGGCACGTAATCGATGTCGTGGGAGTATTCAGAATAGCTGCCCCACGGATCGCGAATGTAGTGAAAGTAGTTGGATCC
>PLTN01000222.1:10514-25682 GCA_003164495.1 Vulcanimicrobiota bacterium | reverse complement strand
CGCACGAACGGGGCGTCGGCCCGCAGCGGCATCGCGACCACCCCTTCCGGAGTACTCGGATTGAATGCGGTCGCCTTTGCATCGGGCGAGCTCTTCTCCGCAACGCGCAGTTCGATCAAGTTCCCGTCGTCGTCGTGAAACCACAGACCGGAATCGTCGAGCGCTTCCGGCGGCGCGGCAACGATGGCAACGTTGCGCTCGGCCAGCCGTTTGCGAAACGCCGGCACGTCGTCTTCGTAGATGCCGAACGAAAGGTAGTTCAGCAGCTTCGAAGGCCCGGCGTGATAGCGGCCCCACCGGTGCGGGTTCCCGGCGGCGTACAACTCGAGCACGTTGCCGCTCGGCTTCATCTCCAGTCCAAAGCGCTGGTAAAACGCGGCCGCCTCGTCGAGGTCAGGTACGACCAGGCTGAAGTGATCCAGGGAATGTGCTCCGACCACGCCGGCTTTTCTCATGCCAAAGCAGTTCGAAACAACCGATACCGCATCCCGCGCTTCCCAATGTCATCCCGAGCTTGTCGAGGGACCGCCACAACCGTCGTCGCTGCGTTAGGCGCTTTTGCGGAGGCCCATTCGTTCGAGCCGCGGGAGCACTTCGTCGCGGAAGAGCGGTAGTTCGTTGAGGTAGTTCACGAACGAGAGGCCGACGCCGTCGAAACCGGCCTCGCTCAGCGTCGCCAGCATCGAGGCGACGCGGTCGGGATCGCCCACGAGCGGAAAGCCATGAATATGCTGCTTGCGCGCTTCGATGAAGCCGGGCATGCCCGCTTTGATCGGCGTGCGGTCGCTGATCTGCATCTGGTGGTCGACGGCCTCCCAATCGGCCATCTCCTCGACCCAATAGTGGTAGTACTCCGCGGCCTCTTTTTGTGTCGGCAGACAGGTGATGTCGGCGCGGGTGAACACGCCGATCTCGCGTCCGATCGCCGCGGCCTTCTTGCGCACTTCGTCCACGTGCGTGCGCGCTTGATCGACGGCCGGCGTCATGACGCCCGTGGCCTCATCGAACGACGACATGCGCACGCCGGTGAAGTACGCATCGCAATTGCGAATTGCAAACGCTTGGCCGTCGGCCGACGCGCCGGCATTCATGATGACCGGGCGCGTTCCGCCGTACGGCTTCGGTTTCACGCGAACGTCGTGCAGGTGATAGATCTTGCCGGTGTAGGTGAAGTCGTCTTCGGTCCAGATCTGCGAGACCGCATCGATCCATTCTTGCGCTTCTGCGTAGCGTTCGGGCCGGTCTTTGCGGTCGACGCCGAACATGTCGAACTCTTCGGTGTTCCAGCCGGCCACGATGTTGAGGCCGAAGCGCCCGTGACCGACGTGATCGGCCGTCACCATCTGCTTCGCGGCGATGATCGGATGAAACAGCGGCACGTGCACGGTGCCGAAAACGGTGATCCGTTTCGTCAACGCGAGCAGGCCGGTCGCCCACGTGATCGTCTCGNNCAATCGTCGGCCATTTGCGCCATCGCGGCGATCTCGTCCCAATCGGCCTTCCAGCGTTCCGGCACGCGGGTGAGCGCGCGTCCGCCCGAGCAATTTGCACCGAAGAGGCCAAGCTTGAGCTTGTTCCCCGTCGTCATCCCCATCCGCGGCATCAGTCAGCCCTTGCTCGGGTCGAAGATCATGTCGCGGGCATCGAAACCCTTGGGAATGAACCCCGCTTTGACGGAAAGATCGATCACGGGCTGCATCTCGGCCGGCACGATCGCGGTACCGCCCTGCGGCCAGGTCATGTTCGCAACCGACGACGGGGTCGCGCCGATGAGGTCGGCGATCTGCGCGGAGAGTTCACCGTGGTGCGCGTTCGTGTACGCCGCCGATGCTTCGATGACGCTCGCGACTTTCTTGACCGCATCGCGGTTGGCCGTAGCCCAATCGCGGGAAGCGATGATCGCGGAGAACCACCAGCGCGGTGCGATTTCGTTCAAGACCGGGTCGAGGATCCGGTATTTGCCGGTGGCCAGCGTTTCATCGATGATCGGTACGGTGAGAAAAGCGATGTCGACCCGCTTGGCATCGAGTGCCGCGGACATCGCCGACATCGGCACCTCGACGAACTTCACGACGTCCTTCGGTACGTTGTTCTTCTGGAGCCAGAGTTCGGTCGCCGGACGCGTCGGTTCGCTCAAGTTGTTGACCGAAATGACTTTCCCGGCGAGGTCGGCCGCGGTGTGGATCGGCGAGTCCTTGGGAACCACGAGCGCGCCGTTGGGGTAGCGGCTGTCATAGACGACGCCCGGAGCGATGACGACGATCGGCACGCCGTGCGCAAACGCGGCCACGACCGCAAAGAACGTCGACTTGCCGATGTTGAGGCTGCCGCCGGCAACCGCGGTGGTCACCGCTGCGCCGGTGGGAAGCCGGCCGAGGTCGATGTCGATTCCCGCTTTGGCGAACATCCCGGACTTTTGGGCCCAGAGAATCGGAACCGCATCATAGTAGACCGACGTGATCGCGCCCTTGACCGGGATCGCCGACTGCGCGCCGGCGATGTGCGGAAGTGCGAGCGCCGCGCCGGTGCCGGCGAGCGTGCGCGTGAAAGCGCTCCGAGAGAGAAGGTTCATCTGAGACTCCCCAGCGGGAACATTTAGTGGAAGATGAGGCGATCGGCCGGAAACGGTTCGAACTTTCCGTATTTTGCCGTGACGTCGATGGCCGGCTGGATCAATGCCGCCGACAACGTTTCTCCGTAACGCGTGCGTTCCATCGCAGTGATCGTTGCCAAATCGATTTTCGTATACTTGGAGAGAATCTCGGCGCTCTTTTGCTGATTCGATTTTTGGTTGGCCCATATCGCCGTCTCGCGCATTGCAGCGGCAAACCGCCGCACGACGTCGGCGTGATCCTTCGCCCATTGCGGCGTGGTAAACCAAGCACTTTGGAGAAACTGTTTCGCGATTGCGTCGTGCGAATAGCCGATAATGCGCGTCGTCTTCTTGACAACTGCGAGATACGGTTCGGAAATGTACGCGGCATCGATCCGGCCGGCGTCGAGGGCGGCCGGCATCGCCGAATAGTTCAACTCGGTGAATTTTGCCGTGGTCGAGTCGCCGCCGTTCTGGTCGATCCAGGCCCGCGGGCTGTATTCGGCGAGCGTCGCAAGGCCGGGAATCGCGATCACTTTGCCGGCGAGGTCTTTCGCACTATGGATCGGCGAGTTCACCGGGACGACGAGCGCGGCCGTGGGCGCCGCGGACGTCCAGATCGCCGCCGGTGCGATCGCGACGAACGGAATGCCCTTGAGATAGCCTTTCGCGAGCGTCACGAGGTCCGAATATCCGATGTCGACGGCATCGCTCGACACGGCTGCGGCGATGGCGCTCCCGTTCGAGCCGGGCTCCATCTCCACGTCGAGGCCTTGTTTCGCAAAGAAGCCTAGGTCTTGAGCAAAGTAGATCTCACCCGCCGAGTCGACGGGCGGCAGCAGAATGCTGATCTTCGCGTTCTGAGACCGCGCGGGCGCGGTGCTGCCGACGAGCAACACAAGACTAAGAATTGCGATGAAGGCGCTACGCATGTTGGCTTGACTCGTCGGACAAGCCGCGCTTTCCTGGCGCCAGCCCCGGCGAGCATGCGCGTGCAACGTCATCGCCGCCGGGGGCGCCGTCGGCAGATCAGTAACCGTTCATCCGATCCCAGTGCTGATCGCGCTCCGCCGCGCGCGGGCCGCGGGCGTACGGATCGGATTCCCAACCGTTGATGTCCCGATGGGCCCGTTGCAGCGCCGTTACCACGCGGGCCAGGCGATCGCGGTGCGAAAGGTTGGCGTCGACCGGCATCGGCACGTTGATGTCTTTGCCGTCGTCGAATCCGGCCTGGCGGATGTCGCCGAATGCGCGGTCGACGTCGCCGGATGCTGCGCGTTCGTGTTCGGTCACGTTCCATTCGGCAGGAAAGCGCAGCAGCGCGTGCGCGTAGCGCAGGTCGTTGAGAGCGTGGACGTACTCGGGGTGGGGCCCCGGGACGTCGGCCTGCGCGGGATGGGCAATGAACATTCCAAGGCTGGCGCCGATGATTGCGGCGAGACTCCGTAGAGGCAGGTTCATGTCAGGGTGGCTCCTTTGAATGATGGCGATGCGCCGCTGAGTGCGCGAGATACCATCAATACGAGCGCCCGCTGGACAGCCGTTCCGCATGCCCGAATTTCTCATGGCCGTTTCATTGGAGGCGCGCAAGCCTTATGCGGAAAACCGGCGGCTGATATGAAGCTGGTCAGTATCGATGCGCCGCCGCATGGAAAAACCGGGGCACTTATCGGGGATGACGTTCTCGATTTCGCGGCAGCGAGCACGCGTATTCCGATGGCGGCCTGGATACCCACCGACATGCGCGAGCTGCTCGTAGCCGGCCAGCCGGCGCTCGATCTCGTCGGCGGTATCGTCGATCGCGTCCGCAACGCGAGTGAAGCCGAGCGCACTGCCCTGCGCGCCGCGCAAGCGCTGCGGCCGCGTGCCGGCGTGCGGCTCCTGGCACCGATCCCGCGTCCGAATATGGTCCTCTCGCACGGACGCGCATATGCGAGCCACCGCGGTGAGATGCGGCGCGGCGAGGTCGCTCCGACCGGCGATACGCCGGTTGCCTTCATCAAGAACACGGGGTCGATCATCGGAACGGACGACCCGATCATCCTGCCGCCGCAGTGCCCCGACATGGTCGACTTCGAAGCCGAGTTCTCGGTGGTGTTCGGCAAGTCGTGCTGCAACGTCACCGAAGCTGAGGCGATGGACTACATCATGGGGTACACGATCGTCAACGACGTGTCAGCCCGCGATTGGGTGTTGGTTTCGCGCAAGTCGGAATGGCCGGGCGATCGTGACATGAACCGGATGGGGAAGCAGTTGCCGACGTTTTGCCCGATCGGTCCCGTCATCGTCACCAAAGACGAGATCCCCGATCCGCATAACGTCTCGGTTTCGTCGACGTTGAACGGTCAGCCGATGCAATCGGCCCACACCTCGGATCTGATCTTCACGGTTCCGGCGCTGATCGCGTTCTTCTCGCGGTGGTATCCGTTCGAGCCGGGCGACGTTTTAACGACCGGCTCGCCGCCCGGCGTGGGCTTCGGACGAACGCCGCAGATCTTCCTGAAACCGGGCGACGTGGTCGACATCACTGTCGAAGGCATCGGAACGCTTTCGAATGTCGTTCGGGCCGCCGGCGGCTAGACGATGTACTCTCGTTCGTCGGCACTTGCAGCCATCGGTGCCGCTTCCGCGCTCGGGTTTCCCCAGGCGGCGCGATCGCAAACGGCGTCGGCTGACATCAGCATCGGGGTCGTGTTGGCGGAGCCGTATATGGAGCCGTACTACGCGGACAGTTTGGGCTATTTCAAACGCGCAGGGTTGAACCCGAACATTCAGGTCTTCCCGAATGCGTCGATCACGTTGCAAGCCGTTGTCGGCAACGCGCTCGATATCGGTACGGCCAACCTGATTCAGCTGGCCAGCGCCTTCAATCGCGGCGTCGACGTAACGATGGTCGCCGCGGGCGGGATGTTCACGTCGGATCAAACGACGATCCCGCTGTGCGTCGCCAGAAGCAGCGCGATCCAGAACGCGAAAGACCTCGAAGACAAGACCGTGAGCGTGACCAACCTGCAAGGCACCGAGGGCATCGCGGTCTCCGAGTGGTTGAAGGCCGGCGGCGCCGATCCGCAGCGCGTGAAGATCTTCGAGATTCCGTTCGCGCAGGTCGGGCCCGCGTTAGCGCGCGGCACCGTTGCGGCGGGACTGCTCGGCGAGCCGTTNNGCACGGCGGTCGTACCTCGCAACGCACGGACCGCTCGCCCGGAAGCTCGTGTCGACGTTGTACGAGACGGCAACTTGGGCCAACACGCACAAGGCCGACGCCGCAGCGCTCTTTGCCAAGATGTCGAAGCGCGACCTGAGCTCGCTGCTCAGTCAGACGCGCATTCCGTTCGGAACGTCGCTCGAAACGCGCTACGCGCAGCCGTTACTCGACAAAGCGTTTGCGTACAAACTCCTCGACAAACCGGTCAGCGCGAAAGACCTCTTCTGGACTTAGACGACCGCGACGGACTTCAACTCATCGAGCATGGTGAACGCCTGTTCCTCGGAAGCATGCGCGACGGCTGCATTGTACCCGGCGGAATCCTCGCGCGCGAAACCGTGACCGGCACCGTCGTGCATGACGATATCGCCGGTCTTCCCGGCTAAGGCGCTCCGGATCGCTTCGACCGCTTCGGGCGAGACGAGATCGTCTTCGCTGCCGAAATGAAAGCTGAACGGCTTGGTCACACGCGGCGCTTCGTCGAGGTATTTCTCGATGCTCGTCCCGTGATAGGACACGCCCGCGTCGGCGCCGAGCCGGGTGAGCCCGAGAAACGCGTGCTGGCCGCCGAAGCAGAAGCCCACGACGGCGAACTTTCCGTTCCACTCCGGAAACTGCGCGAGCGCATCGCGCGTCGCGCGTANNTTGCTTGAGGCCCCGGTTGACGCCGTAGATCGACGACACGACGATCAGCGCGGGTGCCGGGTGTTCCTCCGGCAGCGCGAGGTAGGCGTCGAACGAGCCGCCGTCGCCGGCCTCGATCCGGATCGTCTCCGACACGGCCTAGAGCATCCGGGTGGGCATGTTCATCGTGCGCCACATGTGCGCGACCGGCGAATCATCGAAGCCCAAGCCTTCTTCGGGGGTGCGGAAATGCTTCGCGATGAGGTCGCTGAAATCGTCGATGTCGACCGTCACGTTTTCGTCGAACGCGTAGATGTCCCAAACCGTGATCATGCGCGCGGTCATGTACCACTTGTGTTTGCGCGCGCGCTCGTATT
Source organism: Vulcanimicrobiota bacterium (assembly GCA_003164495.1). GTDB lineage: Bacteria > Vulcanimicrobiota > Vulcanimicrobiia > Vulcanimicrobiales > Vulcanimicrobiaceae > Lustribacter > Lustribacter caenicola. Next base: position 18,883 of record PLTN01000222.1, on the reverse strand, counting down.
CGCGCTGGATGTGCGGATCGGGTTTGTAATCGGCGCCGAAGTTGGTCACGTAGACTGCCGGATACTCATAGCCGACAGCGGGATCGGGATAGAAGCGCAACGCTTGATGCGTGCGCACGGCCCACGTGATCTCCTCATCGACGTACGGCTCGATCATCTGCGCGCCCCAGTAACCGTGGTCGCCTTGGATGAAGCCGGCAACGGCGATGTCGTGCAGCAGGCATGCGAGCACAACTTTGTCTTCGAGCCCGTTCGCGCGCGCGAGACGAGCCGATTGCAGCATGTGCATCCCGGCAAAACGCAGCTTGAAGAAGTCGACGAGCGTCGGCTTGGCCGGCATCGGCGCGAGTCGCGGATCGGGCCCCATCAGCTTCAGTTTGCCTTGCATCTTGGGGTCGCGCGATTTCACCAGCGGCCCCTCGCGCGGGTCGCGCTCACCGGACACATAGATGACCGACTTCACCGGGATGACGTTCTCGAGCGCGAGCGCCATGGCGGCTTCGAGTTCGTCGGCACGCTCGGCTAAGGACTTGCCCGCTACCTGCATCTGCTCCACACAGGCCCCTTCCGAAAGCCGAGCCCCTAAGCCTTCGCCGGTCCCGTTGCTAGAGGGGAGCATACGCGCCTTTCTCAAGTGGGGAGCATGAACACCGACCGCGAGTACCTCGAGGTGCTGCGCCCATGATGCTGGGCCGGCCGGTTGTTATGGGCCGCAACGCCGCGGTAACCAGCGGACACGCCCTCGCCTCGCAAGCGGGATTGGAGATGCTGCGAGCGGGTGGCAACGCGATCGACGCGGCGGTTGCTACGCTGGCTGCGCTGGCGGTGCTCAAACCGGACGCCTGCGGCCTCGGCAGCGATGCGTTCTTGCAGCTCTACGACGCTTCGTCGGGCCGCGTCCGCGCCCTCAATGGAAGCGGTGCGGCGCCCGCACTTGCGACGATCGAGGCGTACGGCGGCCAGCTGCCGTTCCACGGACCGCGTGCGCCGTCGGTGCCCGGCGCGGTCGGCGCGTGGGAAGAAGCGCTGCGCACCTTCGGAACCTTCGACCTTGCGCGCGTGCTGGCGCCGGCGATCTCCTACGCGCGCGACGGGATGCCGGTCTCGCTGCGCTTTGCCGATGCGCTCGACAAGGCGCGCGACCTGATCGGACGCGACGCCGCCTACGCGGCGATTTTCATGCCGGGCGGCCGTCTTCCACGGTACGGCGAGGTGCTGCGTCAGCACGATCTGGCCGATATGCTCGAAGCGATCGCGCGTGACGGTGCCGCCGCCTTCTATCGTGGCGCGTTCGCCGATGCGCTCGACGCAGACATGCGTGCGCGCGGAGGCCTTATGCGCCGCGATGATCTCGAAGCCTATGCTCCCGAGTGGAAAGAGCCGTTGCACGTCACTTATCGCGGCCATGATGTCTATGAACAGCCGCTGGTTTCGCAAGGCATCATCGTGCTCGAGACGGTGAAGTTACTCGAAGGCTTTCCGCTGCGCGAGTACGGCGACCGGAGCGCCGACTTCATCCACGTGCATGCCGAGGCGGTGAAGCTCGCCGTCGCCGACCGCCAGAAGTATCTCGGCGACCCGGCGTTCGTCGAATCGCCGGCCCAGCGCATGTTGAACGAGGACTTCATCGCGGCGCGCCGGGCGCTGATCTCGCTTTACCGGAGCGAGCCCGAACCTGCGCCTTCCGATCTGCTCGCAGGTGCGACGGATACGTCGTACGGCTGTGTGGTGGACGCCGCCGGCAACGCCGTGTCGTTCATCCAAAGCGTGTTCGCCGAGTGGGGTGCGGCGTATGTCGTCCCGGGGACCGGCGCGGTGATGAACAACCGGATGACCGGCTTCTCCCTCGATCCGCAGCACCCGAACGCGCTGCGCCCGGGAAAGCGCACGATGCACACGCTCAACACCGTCGTCGTCTGTAAGGACGGCCGGCTCAAATGGGTGTTCGGCACGCCGGGNNGGCTTGATGGTGGAATCGCCGTATGGTGCGGGCGTCATGGACGAACTTCGCCGGCGCGGCCATCGCGTCAGCGACATCGGGAAATGGAACAGCATCACGGGCGGGATGGAGATGATCCACGTGAACGAATCGGGCGTTCGCGAGGCTGCCGCCGATCCGCGTCGCGAAGGCTACGCGCTGGCGTACTGAGGTCTGTCCGGCCCTCAGCGGGTGACGCTCATCCCGGCACTTTTGCGAGGCACTCGATTTCCACGAGAGCTCCAAGCGCGAGGCCGGTGGTTCCGAACGCGCTACGCGCGGGTAGGCGGCTCGCCGGAAAATATTCGAGGTAGATTTTGTTGAATGCGGGCCAGTCGTTCATGTCCGCGAGCATCACCGTGCACTTGAAGACGTCTTCAAGCGTACAGCCGGCAAGCTTGAGNNACGGCCGTCGAGAACGGCAGCGCCGGGTCGATATGCGGAACGAATTGCATCGGGGCCCCTTCGACGCCGTGGCCGTCCGCGCTTTCGACACTCCCCGTTAGGCGAACAGTTTGCCGGAGTAGATGCCTTCGAAGAGCCGGCGCACGTTCTCGTCGCGAATCGCCGTGACGTCGGCCTCGGACAATCCGCTCGCAGCGAGATAGTCGACTTGCCATTGATAGTCGTCGTCGCGGAAGAACGGGTAGTCGGATCCGAGCACGATGCGATCGGCGCCGAACACCTCGCACGCGCAGCGGAGCGCCGGGCCGAAGCCGTTGACGGAGTCGTACCAGAACTTCTTTGTGAAGGGCGCGAGCGCGGATTTGTCCGGCAGCTTGGCCCGAATGATGCGCTCGAGACGATGCATCAAGAACGGCAACGTGCCGCCCAAGTGCGGCAGAATGCACCGGATGTGCGGATATTTCTCGGTGAAACCCGACGTCATCAGTTGCACGGCGCAGAGCGTGTCTTCCGCCGTTCCGCCGAGTGGCCACAAAAGACCCTCGGCGCGGATCGCGGCCGAGCCGCACGCCAGCCCCGCGGGATGGATGAACAAGATCGCAGCGCGACGATCGAGTTCGGCATAGACGGGATCGAAGATCGGATCGCCGAGCGACTTCCCAAGTACCGACGTCGCGACGCTTATCCCGACGAAGTGCAAGTCATCCAGGCAGCGCACGAGTTCGGCGAGCGATTCTTGGATGTGCGGCAACGGCAACGAACCGAACGCCTCGAAGCGCAACGGATGCTCTTTGACGAGTTGCGCGTAGAGGTCGTTGAGGTGGCGCGCGCCCCGGACTCCGCTTGCCGAATCCTCGAAATACGGCATCAAACCTGAGGCGCTGAGGATTTGCCGGTCGACCCCGGCCCGATCCATGACGCGGAAGCGGGCTTCGAGGTCGGCCTCATGGCTCGGGTAGACGATTGCGCGGCCCGAGGCAACACCGGGCTCGATGTTGCCGCACTCCTCGATCAAAGCGAGGTACTCATTGTTCATGTAGTGAGCGTGAACGTCGATGCGCGGCATCCCGACGACTTGGCGAACGGAACGATGAGTTACTTCTGCTAGGCCAGCAGCGCGTGGTCGAGTTTCGCAGCGCCGACTTCTTTGTAAAAGGCGGTGTGCGTTTCGCTGACCTTCGGCGCCCATGGATCGAGTTGTCCGGGATTGGTTGCGAAATGCACCGTTGGTCCGACGGCATCGCGGTAGTCGGCGCCGCCGAAGGGCGCGAAGCCATGGCTTTCCGAGTGCGCCAACACGATGTCGCCGACCGCTTTGGACGCGTTCGCAGCTGCGGTGCGCACGTCGTTCGAGAGGCGCGCGTCTTGTGCGAATGTGTCGTAGAGCGCCATGGCCGGACGATCGGCGTGCCACGGCAGATTGCCGTTGTCGAAGCGCACCATGCCGTCGACCGAACGGGCATCGTCGAGGATCGCGGCTTGCGCGCCGTCGCTGCCTTTCGCAGCGTTGGCCAATGCTTTGTCCAACGTCTTCACGGCGGAGCGCATCGAACCGATCTTCGCTGCGTCGAGATCGAGCACGTCCATGGCGGCGGCCGGCGTATACTTGCCCATGCCGGGCATGCCGTAACGCGTGTGCATCGTATCTTTTACGATCGCGTTGGCCATCGCGGTAGGATCATCGATGTGACTTGCGATGTCTTCGGCCACGCTCGTCGGCGTGCCCGGCGCGAGCATCGTTTCGGGACTGGCCGCGAGATACTTCACGCCGTCTTGCGAAAGTGCATCGGCGAATCCCAAGGTACTCATGAGACATTGATTCGCGACGACTCCATCGATCGTGCGGCCCCCGTCTTCGGGATGTTCTTGCGCGTGAAGTGCGATACCGTCGGCAATCGCGCCGGCCATATCGGTCGACGACATGATCCCGTGGTGGGAGTCGCTTTCGAGACCGCCGCCGTCGCCGCCGCCGTGATCGACCAGGTCGATCCAGGTCTGTTTCGCGTTGTTGTGTTGCGCGGCGTCGAGGGTGCGGGCGACGAAGCGCGCGAGGTTCTCGCGCGAAGATGGATCGTGCGGCGCGTCAACCTGCACCGCTCGATCGATCTCGCCGCCGCGCAGATCGTAGGACTCGGTGCGCCGGCCGCCGTCTTGAACGAAATCGCGCCGCGCGGTCGTATCTTCGACCGTGACGGCGATTTGGGCGTCGTTTGCGCTGACGCGGAACGCTTGATCGATAACCGGTGACTGGACCGTATCGAGGTTGTTATCGCCGTCGCGATAAAGGCCGAATTGCAGAGCGGTGATGTTCATGCCCGCCCTCTGCGACGAGGGTGGGCGGCGGCAAGTGGGTGCAGGTCCAAGGGACCAACGTCACTGAGGATTGGGGCCGTGGCCATCGGCGCCGAGCCCGGCGCCTCGCGTCAAGGCGACGTGCAGCGCTTATGTTTTGAGGAGCGGATCGCTGAGCAGCGCGGTTTCACTCCGTACTGTGCATCCGATGCGACACTACCGAAAGGAGAACATCATCTTGGAACAAATCGATCGGCTCCCGTACGAAGCCCCGATGATTCTTGACACCTTCGACGCCCATGAAGTCATGGACAGCGCCGAAGGCTTCGCCGTCGGGAATGGCTCCCAAACCGTCGACTAGCGTCTGAGTTCGACCGGGATCGCGCTGACTTCGTTCGAGTCCGTTCGGAGTCAGCGCGTCATCGGCACGCTGGCAGCCAACATCGCCTTTGCATCGTAGTGCTGATCGATGATGCCGTACTTGAACGCGAAGTCCAGCGGGCGCTGGATGTCGGCGAGCGAGATCGTCGTTGCGATGACCGAGCGAACGCCGTGCGCGAGCTGCATCGGGTTACGTCTGCGCGTACTGCGGCAAGATACGCAAGGCGTTCTCGTAGTCGATCCCGCGCAGTTCTTCCGGCGACAACCCCGCGTCGGCGAGTCCGGCCAGAATCGTCGCCGGCGTAAACCACGGGAAGTCGGTCCCCAGCACGATTTGCGACGGCGGCACGATCATCTTGAGGGCTTGCATGTTAACGGCATTGGCCGAGCCGGCCGTGTCGTAGTAGAAGCGGCGCAGCTGACCGAGCTTCGTGTTGAGCGGCACCTCGGATGCGAGCGTGGCGCGGGCGACCTGCGTGCCCAAATACCGGCCGGCCAACGCCGCAATCGTTCCGCCGGCGTGCGAGAAGATGAAACGGATGTCGGGATACCGTTCGGCCGTGCCTGTCTCGATCAGGTTGATGATCGTGCGCGCGGTATCGGTGTTGAACTCGATCGTCGTCGGATCGAAGCCCGGCATGACGGTGCGACAGCACTCGGGCGCGGTGGCGTGGCTGAACACCACGGCCTTGCGCCGGTTGAGCTCGCTCCACACCGGCCCGAATGACGGATCGCCGAGCCACTTCGTGCCGTAGCTCGAAAGCACGCCGATGCCATCAGCTTTCAGCGTGTCCATCACGTAGGGGATCTCGAGCAGACTTGCTTCCACGTCGGGCAGCGGCAAGCACCCGAAGAGACCGTAGCGCCCCTTGTACTCGCGCACGATGTTCGCACCGAAGTCGTTCATGTTGCGCGCCATCCGCCGCGCATCGGCCGCGTTGCCGAACCAGACGCCGGGCGTGGTCGTCGAGAGCACCGCCGTTTGCACGCCGCCCTCGTCCATCGCCTCGACGCCGGCGGCCGCCGACCACGTGCTCAATCGTTTATTCCCGGGAAACGGGTAGCTCTTTTCGTGGTGTTCGGTGAGGTACGAAAACCACTCGGGCGAACAATAGTGGTGATGAAGGTCGATCCGGCGCGGAAGCACGATATTCACCTTATGAGAACGCAGATCGCCATCCTGTGCATGGCTACGAACTTGGGAGAATTCCGTGCCCTGGATTGAAGTCAACGGAACCAGCTTCTACTATAAGCTCGAAGGCAGCGCCGGACCGGTCGTGATCTTACTGCACGAGCTCGGCGGAACGCTCGATAGTTGGGACGGCGTCGTTCCCGGGCTCGCGAAGAACCGCCGCGTCTTTCGTTACGATCAGCGCGGTTTCGGTTTGTCCGAGAAAGTGCGCGCGCAATACACGCTCGACACGCTCGTTGACGATCTGCAAGCGTTGCTCGGGGCGCTCTCGCTGACCGGGCCGTACAGCGTGGTGTCCATCGCAGCCTCGAGCATGCAGGCGCTACTGTTCATGGAACGCGATCCGCAGGCCGTCGCGTCGCTCGTGTTCTGCAATCCCGCGCCCGGCGTCGACGCCTCGCGCGCGGAAGCGCTCGAGAAGATCGCTTCGCAGGCCGAGCGCGAGGGCATCCGCGGCGTGTTACCGCAGATGCTCGACCGTTCGTACCCGCCCGAACTCTCCGACCGCGAGACGTACGAAAACTACCGCGGCCGCTATCTCGGCAACGATCCGGTCGGCTTTGCCCTCGCGTTCCGTTTGCTGGCAACGACCGATAAACGCGGCTCGCTCGGCAAGGTTGCGTGTCCCGCGATGGTGGTCGGCGGCAATCAAGACGTCGTGCGTCCGGTAGCGGGGTCGGAGGCGATCGCCGGACAGATTCCGGGCGCGCGTTTCGAAGCGATCGACGCCGGACATTTCATGCCCTCGACCAACCCGAGCGGGCTACTCGCGCTGCTCCTCAACTTTCTTCCGCGCTGAGCTGTTTTTAAGGTAACGAATGAAGATCAAATCGAACGGCATCACCTTCAACGTGCAAGTCGACGGGCCCGAGGGCGCGCCGTGGGTTGCGTTCAGCAATTCGCTGGCGACGAACCTCGGGATGTGGGATGCACAAGCGGCGTACTTCAAAGCGAAGTACCGCGTGCTGCGTTACGATCAACGCGGCCACGGCGGCACCGAAGTGACCCCCGGCCCATACACCTTCGATTTGCTGGTGGCCGACGTCATCGGGCTCTTCGATGCGCTCGAGATCGACAAGGCGTTCTTCGCGGGCGTTTCGATGGGCGGGATGACGGCGCTCGGTCTCGTCGAGCAGCATCCAGACCGCGTGCTCGGCGTGGCGCCGTGCGACTGCTCGTCGGCCTCGACGCCGGCGTCGAAGCAGCAGTGGGAAGAGCGCATCGCGATCGTTCGGCAATCAGGCATGCCTAACTTGGTCGACTCCACGCTGACCCGCTGGTTCCCCACCGCGCTCACGCCCGAGGCTCCGCCCTTCATCCCGAAAGTGCGGGAAATGATTCTCGGTACGCGGCCGGACGGATTCGCCGGCTGCTGTGGAGCGCTCGCCGACTTCAACTATCAGCCGGGCTTGGCCGCGATAAAACGGCCGGTGTTGGTGATCGTGGGAACGAAAGATCAGATGCTGGCCGGGTCGCGTCAGATCCACGCCGATATCCCCGGGTCGACAATAGTCGAGCTGGAAGGCGCAGGACACCTCTCGAACCTTGATCGGCCGGACGAGTACAATCGCGCACTCGAAACGTTCATGCAAGGAGTACACTAATGGCCACCGTCATCGATCCGAAAGAGGGAGCCGGCCGCAAAGTCGTTCCCGTCAAAGCCCGCGAGTTGATGGAGCAGCTCAATCTCGAGGCTGCCGACCTCAACTTCTGGCTGCGCACGGAGATGAATGCGCCGGCGCAGCGTGCGTGGTTCTCCGATACGAGCGGCGCCGGTTCGAAAACGCAGGGGCGCATCGCCGCGAATCAGCTCAAAGCGCTGCCCTACCGTTGGAAGTGGAGCGACTACGGCCCGTATCTCGATCGCATTTCGCAGATCGCCGCGAAGGCCGACGTTCCGCCGATCGAGTTCGCCGACCGTCAGAGCATTCTGCTCACCAATCCCGGTCTCGGCGGCCGTCTGCAGGTCACGAACACGATTCGCTGCGCAATCTCGATCTACAATCCGGGCGACGTCGCGCCGGCGCACATTCACAGCCCCAACGCGAGCCGCACGATCCTCTCCGACAACGGCGGTTACACGAACATCGAAGGCGAGCGCTGCGAAGCGAGCCGCGGCGA
>PLTN01000222.1:0-10445 GCA_003164495.1 Vulcanimicrobiota bacterium | reverse complement strand
CGCGGCTGGGGCCAAAAGCCCTCACCGCTCTTCCACTACCGCGGTGAAGACGTGCGCGCAACGCTCGACAAACTGCGCGTCGAATCGGGCGACCCGTACGAAGGCATCATCATGCAGTTCGTCAACCCGATCACGGGTGCGGCGGTGTTCCCGACCATGAACTACTCGGCGCAACTGCTGCGTTCGGGTGAAGAACTGCGCCTCAAGCGCGAAACCTGCGGCACGTTCATCGTCGTGATGGACGGCACCGGGTACAGCGAAATCGGCGGCGAGCGCTTCGACTGGGCGCCGAACGACATCATGGTCGTGCCGCCGTTCACGTGGCGCAAGCACGTCAACACCAGCGGCAGCGATGCGGTGCTCTACACCGTCACCGACGCCGAAGTGCTCAAGCACATCGGCCAGTACCGCGCCCAGGGCAAACTGCCCGACGGCACCGTCGAGCAGATCGTTGCTTAGAGCGCTACTGCTCGTCGGCTACGCGCGCGCGTAGCGTTCCGATACTCGAAATCTCGACTTCGATTACGTCGCCGTCCTTCATCCAGAGGGGCGGCGTTCGTTTTGCGCCGATCCCGTCGGGCGTGCCGGTGAAGATGATGTCGCCCGGCGCGAGCGGCGTGAACGTCGAGACGTATTCGATCAGCATCGGCACGGAGTACATCAGCAGGTCGACGCCGGAGCGCTGAACCTCCACACCGTTGAGGCGCGTCATCAGCGTGAGCTTCGAGGGATCCGGAATCTCATCGGCCGTTACCATCCACGGGCCCACGGGCGAAGTGATTGGGAAGTTCTTGCCCGTCACGAGCGAGGCTTTGATAAAGTCGCGCACCGAGGTATCGCAACCACAGGCGTAGCCCGCCACGTAGTCGAGCGCTTTTGCGGCGGGGATCGCGCGGCCGCCGCGACCCATCACCACGACGAGTTCGCCTTCGTAGTCGAACTCGATCGACGCCTTCGGACGGATCATCGTGCCGTTGTGCCCGATGAGCACGTCGTCGAACTTGGTGAAAATGTTGGGCTTAGCGAGCGCGCCGCCGTGCTCGGCCGCGTGCGAGGCGTAGTTGATCCCGACGCAGAGCGTCTTGCCCGGATGCGGGATCACCGGCAACATCTCGAGCCCCGCGAAATCGTGGTCGGGGGCGGCGCTCTTCGCGACCGCGCGCATTTCATCGAGTGCACCGCCGGCGAGCGCCTCGCGCAGCGACGCGTACCGCTGCCGCAGGCGCCGGTTCATCGTGACGACACCGTCGCCGGTCACGGCGCCGAACGACGGGACGCCGTCGGCGAGGTAGCTCGCGAGTTTCATGCGCCTCTACACGCCGTCAGGTTTGTGAAGCATCTTGCCGACGCCGGCTTGATTGGCCCAGTACTCCCACGCGCGCCACGTCTCACTCGAGTATGGGCTGTAGCCGCTGTTGCGCGCTGCGATCTCGCCGTCGGTGAGGTAACGCAGGTCGCTGCCGAGTTGCCGCGCGTTGAGCATAACGCGTGCATTGCGAGGCAAGTACACCGAGATGCGCACGACTTCGATGATCGAGCGGCCGGCGGCGGCGAACCCGTGGCACGCCATCAGCGCGACGTTGCCTTGGTCCAAGTGCTTCGCGAGGCTGCGGCCCTGCGCGACGTTGCCGACCAGCAAATTGGTGTCGCCGAAGTGATCGTGGATGTCCCAGATCGGAATGTTCGCGCCAAGGAAGCTGCCGGAGTGGATAACCGGCCGGATCGGCGTCTTGTTATCTTTGGTAATTCCGAACGGCAACGTCTCTTCGGCGTGTGCGTGCACCACCGACATGATCTCCGGACGCGCTTCGTAAATGGCGCCGTGAATGAAGCGTTCGAGGTACGGCGGCCGCTTGTCGCCGTTCATGACGTTGCTCTCGAGGTCGAACTCGAGGATGTCTTCCTTCTGCACGAGATCCGGTGCCAACGATCGCGCGAGGAAGTAGCGGTTCGGATTCTCGGGGTGACGCACACTGATGTGTCCGTAGGCGTCGACCACGTTTTCATTCGAGAGAATGCGGTTGGCGATGATGAGATCGTTGAGGGCTTGGTCGACGGCGTTCATAACAAGGCGTGCTCCGGAGAAGAAAGTGAGGAAAGATCAGGCTTCGTCGACGACGGCATTGCGCAGGGTGCCGATTTGCGGAACCGACACTTCGACGACGTCACCGGGTACGAGCCACTTCGGCGGTTTCTGGTGGCCGCCCGCACCGACGGGCGTGCCGGTGAAGATCATGTCGCCCGGGTTCAGCGTCGCGAACATCGTGATGTAGCGGATCAACTCGGCGAAATCCCAGGTGAGGCGATCGGTGGTATCGTCCTGGCGCAGTTCGCCGTTGACGCGCGTCGTGAGGTGCAGCGGTTGAAACGGCGCGACCTCGTCGGCCGGCACGATCCACGGGCCGATGCTGCCCGACCGGTCGAAGTTCTTGCCCTGCGTGACGTTGAGCGTGCCGTGACGGATCCAGTCGCGCAAGCTGCCCTCGTTGCCGAGCGTTAAGCCGAACACCATGCCGGCGGTGTCTTCGCGCGCAACGTCGCGGCCGGTCTTGCCGATCACAATGACGATCTCGCCCTCGTAATCGAACTTATCCGAATGTTTGGGGCGCACGATCGGCATGTCGTGGCCGACGAACGAGCCGGGAAAGCGCACGAACAGGTTCGGGTACTTGGGTTTCTCGCGACCGTCTTTGTACTCGTCGGCGCGCTCGGGATAATTGATGCCGACGCAGATGATCTTCTCGGTGCCCGGCACCGGCGGCACGTATTCGATCTCGCCGAGTCGGAGATCGACGGCGTCACCGACGGCGCGCGCCGCGGCGAGTCCAGGTGCGCCGGCCGCGATCAGGTCTTTCAGGGTCGGGTACGTTGCGCCGATGCGTTGGCCCAGATCGGTGACGCCTCGGTCCGAGACGGCGCCATAACTCAGGTGTTCGTTCGCGCGAAAACTCGCCAAACGCATCAAATGATGACTTTCGTCATGACGCCTTTGGGGAACATGTCTTCGGGGGCCATCTTGCGATGCGCGATGCCTTGCTGGAACGTGTAGAGCGTCAGGGCTTCGAGCGTCGTGCGGTTCTCGTCGATGCCGAAGGGAAACGGGTCGCCGTCGAAGAGGTCGCGCATCTTGCGCGCGTACGTCGGGAGCCAGGCGAGCGGATAACGCGAGACGGCGGGATCCATGAAGCGCTCGATGCTGCGGCGTTTCGATTCGAGAAACGCGTTGTAGAGGCTGCGCGCGATCCAGGGGTTATCCGCGAGGATGTGCTTCTGCATCGCGATGATGTGCATGATCGGCCAGATGTGCGTGCGCTTGTAGTAGTCCTCTTCCATCTCGAGGTAGTCGGGATAGAGGCGAACGACGTCGGGATGGCCTTCGAGGAAGCACGTCGGCGGGCGGGCGATGATCGCGCAATCGATCTCTCCCGAGGCCAGCATTTCACTCAGTGACTTATCGGAGACGCGGGTGAGCTTCGTGCCTTTGGGCAGGTCGAGCTCGACTTTCTCCTCGCGGCCGGGATCGTTGGCGCCGGCTTGATACCAGTGCACGTCCTGCAGTGGGATCCCGACGTCGTTCATCATCCAGCCGCGCATGTAGACGGCGGCCGAATGTGCCCATTCGGGCGACCCGATCTTCTTGCCGCGCAGGTCTTCGACTTTCTTGATGCCGCTGTTCTTGTTGATGTAGAACGAGCTGAAGCGGAAGAGGCGCGAGCAGATCACCGGCAAGCCGATGATGTCGCTGTCCTCGCGGCTGACTTGGGCCGCGAACTTAGCGAAGGACAATTCGCTGACGTCCCACTCGCGGTTGAGCGTGAAACGGGCGAAGACCTCATGGTGGCCGTGCATCGACCAGGTGTGGTCGATGCCCTCGGCGGTGACGACGCCGGTGCGAAAATCCCGGAAATGGTCGTAATCGGTTGTCGCGATGGACAGGTGGATGTTGCGCAGGCTCACCGCTTGGTCTTTGGCGCCCTCGTTTCGGGGTCCTAGGATTCGACGAAAGCGCAGAGCAGGCTGGCCAGCATCATCTCGTTGGGCGTCCGGCAGTGGATTTCCAGGAGCTGCGGCGAGCAGACCAGCACCGAGAGGCACTGTGCGCGCGAGATCGCGACGTTGAAGCGGTTCTTCTCGAAGAGGAAGCTCATGTCGCGCGGCATGTCCTCGGCGCTCGACGTCGCCATCGAATAAAAGACGACCGGCGCTTCCTGGCCCTGAAATTTGTCGACCGTGCCGACGCGCACGGCACCGTGACCGCGTGCCGCAAGCGCGCGCGAAATGCGCAGGCGTTGCGCGTTATAGGGCGTGACGACGAGCACATCGTCGTGCGTCATCGCGCGCTCCGGTTTCGCCCCCACGATTACGCGACCGCGCAGCAACTCATCGATCGCCTCGACGATGCGCGCCGTCTCTTCCTCCGATTCGCGGCTGTTCCCGCGGTGCGCGACCGGCAGATAACGCAAACCGGCTCCGCTAAGACCCGCCGATTCCACGCGGTTGCCGGCGGTGGCAGGTGCCGAATGCAAGCGGCCGTCGTACACCGTGCGCGAGATGAAAGCGCAGATCTCCGGATGCATGCGATAGGAGATGTTGAGGAAGACGCCGCGATCCGGCGGCACGGTATGGTGTGGACCAAGCAAGTGCTCGAGCACCGATGGACCCGTGCCGAACGGATGCGAGCCTTGCGAAACCTGCGCCAACTGCAACGGATCGCCGAGCAGCACCACGTTGCGCGCCGCGCCGGCGCACGCGATCGCATCGCCGAGCGAAAGCTGGCCCGCCTCATCGATGAACAGCACGTCGTACTTCGCGACGAGTTCCTCGCGCGCGAACAGCCACGCCGTGCCGGCGGCCAGATCGTGCGGCCGGTCGACGAACGCGGCGTTGTCGTCGGTGTTCTCGATCATCGGCGTGCCGAGCCGCGAGGCGTAGGCCTGTTCGTCGGATGAGTGCTTGTGCAGGCCGCGGAACGTGATCCCGCGTCGTTGCGCCGACTCCTCGACTTTATCGAGCAAGTTCCCGATCGCCGCGTACCCGCGCGAGACGATCCCGACCCGTTTCCCCGCGCCGAGCAGCGCCGCGATGGCGTCGCCGCCGGTCGTGCTCTTGCCGCTGCCGGGCGGCCCCTGAACGAAGAGATAACTGCCGTCGAGCGCGTTGACGAGTTCTGCGATCGCCTCGCCCGTAATCGTGGCGGGCTGCAGCAGCGCGCCGGGCGGGATGCCCTTGAGGCGCGGTGCTGCGCGCAGCAGAATATCGAACGCCGCCGGATACTGTTCGCGAATCGTGCCGTCTTCGTAGGTTGCGGCGATGCGGTGCAGCGCTTTCTGCAGCACTTTGGTGTCGATCGGCGCGCCGGGGATCAGGGCGCGGAGGTCGGCCGGAACCATGTTGCCGGTGAGCTTGATGGCGATGCGGTTGTTCTCGTCGTCGATCGTGATGACGTCGCCGGCGCGCTGCTCGGTGTGCGGATCGTGCGGGCTGCTGCGTCCCAGATTATAGAGCTGATCGGGAAACGTGTACGTGAACACCTGGTTGCGATCGCGCAGGCTGGCCTTGTAGGGCGCGACCTCGACACAGAGCTTCAGGTCACCGATGGCCTCGTGATCGAACTCGGTCAAACGGTCGGCGTTCTTGTAGCGGTCGAAGATCTTCCACCAGGCCGGTTTTGCCTCGCGCCGGTGATACTGGAGCAAGTGGCCGAAGAGCCACCGAGCGCGCACGCTCTCCTCGGCATCGCGCAGTTCGGCCGAGGTGCGCGGTTCGGGTAAGCCCGCGAGCAAACGGGCGGCCAGATCGTCGGCCGGGGCGGGCTCGTCATCCTTTTGCGGCGGCGGCAGGGCGAGCCAGGCCAGCTCGCGACCCAACGCGCGTTCGTGCTCGGCGCGGCGTTCCAAGAGCCAGCGGTGCAGGAGCCACGTCGAGCGGCAGTCGTCGTTGTTGTACTGCTCGATGTCCTCGAGGATCGCTTCGTCATGGTTGGCGAGCCAGGTTTCGAACATCACGATCGAATCGTCGCCGCGCTTGACGCCGGTGTTGCGGACCATGCCGTAATACGGCTCGAGCTTCTTGATCGAATAGCTGGGCTGCGAGATCCGTACCGACTGCCGCACGACGGCGTATAAATCGACGAACACCTGGCCGCGCAGCAGCGAATCGAGCTCGGCCTCACGCGTGCCGTACACGCCCATCAAGCGGCGCAGCGCGACCGTTTCGTACGGCGCGTAGTGATAGACGTGCATGGCCGGATACCGCGCGCGCCGCTCGACGATGAAGTCGATGAATTGCTCGAAGGCGGCCCGTTCGTGGGCGAGATCGCGCGCCCAAAACGCGCGGTACTCGCCCTCCGCGCCGAGGTGCACGCCGAAGAGGTACTCGAGCCCGCGCTCGGGGGTGTAGAGCGGATCGCCCTCCATGTCGAAGTAGACGTCGCCCTCGTCCGGCAACGGCAGTTGCTCGAAGCCGTGCTTCGTTTCATCGTCGAGCAATTCGTAGAAATGCCGGTGCTCCGTGCGTTGGCGATGTTGCAGTTTCGCTTGTGCGCGCAGCGTTTCGAACGAAGCTTCGGCCATTCCGAACGGGCGCTGTTCGTCGGTCGCCAAACCGAGTTCGCCGATGCGCACGATGTTGCTCGTTGCGAGCCGGTCAATTTGGCTCGTGCGCATCCCGGCGACGATGCCCAGATAGTCGTCGGCCTCGCGAACCGCTTCGCAGCGATCGCTCCAGCGGCAGATGTTGCAGTGGCCGATCTCGGCCGGATACGCTTCGGCCGGCTCGCCGGCGCGGGCGAGAAAGCTCTGCTTTTGATGCCGGTAGTAGGCCGCATAATCGTCGATGCGAAAGCGCGCTTCCATCCCCGACCCGAGCACGAGATGCCCCCACACGGGCGCCGTGCCTTGCAGGCGCGCGAGATGCTCGCTGTAGTTGCACAGTTGCAGAAGAAAATAGGCTTTCGCGTGCAGTGCGAGTTTGGTGTCGATCACCTCGTAGCTCCACGGCCAATGCACGCTGGGCGTTTCGACGCGGCGCAGGAAGTCGGTTCGGCCGATGAACGTGCCGTCGAAGAACGTTGCCTGATAGATCACCGGCGCGCCGCTCGCCATCGCCGCGAACGTTTGCGCATCGGCCGCCACGAGGCCGGCGAGCGTGTTCTCGGCGCGCGTCTCGAACTCAACCATCGCCTCGCCATGCTGCTCGCGCAGCGTTTCGAGGAAACGCGCCTCGTGGGCGTCGCCCTTGCCGGCGATCAATTCGAAGGCGGCATCGCGTTCGGGACGCGGCAGCTTGCCCAACGCGAGTTGGTGCTCGAGCCAGGTTAGACGGCGGCACTCCAGATCGTTGTTGAGATCGGACGCCGAATAGATGAACCCGCCTTCAACCCGCTGCACGCTTGGGGTCTACTACGCCGGTTGATCGCGCAGATACTTCGGTTGCAGAAAGTCGAACAGCGCTTCGAGGCTGTCGCCGTGCCCCGCTGCGATGTACCGCTCGATGCAGTGGAAGAAGACGTGCCGCGTGACGATCACGTCGGCCAGCGCCCGATGCGGCCGCCGGCCGTCCAACTGCGGATCGTCGACGCCGAAGAAGGTGCCCAGCGTCTGGTTTTTGTGGTTGGGCGCCTCGGGCACCACGAGCGAGGCAAGACGCCACGAGCACGCCGAGGGCTGCGCGGCCAAGAACGGCAAAAAGCGGCGGTCGAAGTCGGCGTTGTGGGCCACGATCACGGCGCCGCGGCAAAGCCGGCGCAAGGTCGGCACGAGTTCCCGCATATGCGGCTGACCCCAGACCATGCCGTCGTGGATCCCGTGGATCGCTTGCACGAACGAGGGAATCCCGCGCAGCGGGTTGACCAGCGACTCGAAGGTAGCGACCACCTCACCCGCTTCAACGACCTGGCAGGCCACCTCGACGACCGCGCACTTATTGGGGTCGATCCCGGTCGTCTCGACGTCAACGAAGGCGAAACGACCCGTGCGGATCGGCTGAGCGGACATGGGACGCAGTATCCCGCCGGCCGGTGCCACCTGGGTGGCATTCCGCCTGGATCACAGTTAGGGTGGGCGACGGCTCGCTTGCCATGAGACGGCTCCGCGGCCGCCAAATGCAGCAACCGGCCACACGGTTCTTTGAGGGGAGATCATTTATGAAATCATCCTGGATTGCGCGGATTGCCGCTGCGTTGTCCGTCCTTGCCATAACTGCTATTGCCGCGCCGGCGTTCGCGGACGTCTATTACCTGGAGATCCCGGCCAGCGGCACCGTCGGCGCCGAGCCCAAGGGCGATTTGTCGAACCCGCCGCCGACCATGTTCAAGCTGTTGAGCTTCTCGATTGGAGTCGGCCACCCGGAGAATGTCGGGAGCCAATCGAGTGGTGCCGGCGCGGGGAAAGCGACGATGGAGTCGATGACCGTGACCGGGGTCGATTCGAACGCCGCTAACGTGCTGTTCCAAGACCTCGTTTCGGACAAGCATATCCCCGAAGCGCGGCTCGTGATCGGCAAGAACGTCAGCGGTAAGGTCGTGCCCTTTCAAATCTACTTGATGAAAAACGTCTACGTGACGTCCGACCAAATTAGCGCAAATAGCAAGAGCCAGCAGCCCGTTGCCACCTACGGCTTGAACTACGCGAGCATTTCGTACGAGCAGTCGACCGTCGATCCGACGAAGCCGCTGGACACGAAGACTCCGATGAGCTGGAACATCATCCAGAACCGGCCGGCCCCCTAGGACGGGACTAGGAGCGAATCGGTGACCTCTGCGGTCGTGCGCACGTCACCGAAGCTCTGATAGAACGACGTCAACCCGGCCAGGTGGTCGTCGTCGTAACGGGCGCCGTTGGCGTCGGCGACCATCACCACGCGGTAGTCGAGCATCATCGCGTCGCGAGCCGCGGATTCGCAGCACATATTCGTTGCCGTTCCGACGACGATGAGGTTCTCGATGCCGTGCGGCTGGAGCACGTCTTGGATATTCGATGCGCCGGCGATGAACGGGCTGAAGCGCGACTTGTACACGATCTCGTCGCTCGCTTCGATGTCGAGGTCGGCGTGGAACGCGTGTGCGGGGTGGCCGGGCGAGAGACCGTCGCGGTGGTTGGCGCCGCGTTCGGGGGTGAAGAAGTTGTCGTGATACACGTGCCAGCGGCTCTCGCCGTTTTCGCCCGCACTCATCCCGATCCAGACGATTAGGCCGCCCAGTTCGCGCAGACGTTTGGCGATGCGGTTGATGTTCGGGATAATTGCGAGTACCGACGGGATCTCGCCGACGTAGAAGTACTGCATATCGATGCAGAGCAGCGCGGTCTTGAGCGGATCGAAGCGCTCGAAGACCGCCAGCCGCCCGCGCTTCGCCATTACGCGCTCGATCACGTACGGGGGCATTCCGTAGGGCGTGTCAGCCACGATTGCGCCTTGTTCCTCGACTACGCGCCCTGCGGCGCTCCGCTCGGAATGACATGGGGGACTAGGCTCTTGGGGAGCCGCCCATGTCTTTGTCGAGTTTGTCTAGGGTTTGCATCGCGGGCAGGATCTGCGCGAAGCTGGCGTTCGGTTCGCGCTTTTCTTTGATCGCGGCGAAGAACTCGCGGTCTTGCAGTTCGATGCCGTCGAACGAGACGGCCACGCCGGACAAATCGATCTTATTGCCCTTGCCGTCGCTGAGGTCGTCGTAATACGCGAGGTAGGTGCCGTTGTCGCAGATGTAGCGAAAGAACGTTCCGAACGGGCCGTCGTTGTTGAACGAGAGCGAGAGCGTGCAGATCGCGCCGCTCGGCACCTTCATCAGGATGCCCATGTCCATCGAGATCTTGAGCTGCGGGTGCATCGGGCCTTCGATCGCGTGCGCGACCGTCGCGGTTCCACCGGTTTGGTACTGGAAGAGATCGACCGTATGACAGGCATGGTGCCAGAGCAGGTGGTCAGTCCAACTGCGGGCGCCGCCGGCGGCGTTCATGTTCGTGCGGCGGAAGAAGTACGTTTGCACGTCCATCTGCAGCACCTTGAGTTCGCCCGCCTTGATCTTGTTGTGAATGTACTGATGGCTCGGGTTGAAGCGGCGCGTGTGGCCGCCCATGCCGATCACGCCGGTTTCTTTTTGCACGGCGAGCAGGTGCTCCGCATCGGCCAGCGTGTCGGAAACCGGAATCTCGATCTCGACGTGCTTGCCGGCGCGCATGACCTGTTCGCCCTGCTTCGCGTGCATTTGCGTCGGCGTAGCGAGAATGGCGGCCTCGACGCCGGGTTGCGCCAGCGCTTCGGCGAGATCGCCCGTGTAGTGCGGAATGCCGTACTTCGCAGCGACGGCTTTCGTCGATTCCTGATTGCCGCCTACGAGCGAGGCAACTTCCACGCCGTCAATGCGCGCGATTCCGTCCAGATGCTTCTGACCGAACGCCCCTTGTCCGGCAACAACGACCTTCATTTGGAACGGCGCTCCGCCCCAGGCT
>PLTN01000073.1:12496-20635 GCA_003164495.1 Vulcanimicrobiota bacterium | reverse complement strand
ATGTCTTTTCGCCCCATTCATCCGGCGAATACGGGTTAAGCCCCAATTCGTCGCTCCATCGATCTTCGAATGATCGACGTTCACTAGGTCTAATCGCTAGAAGCTGTTGACGGGGGGCGTCCCGGCCATCCTGTCCCCGCTAATGGGAGTTGATCGATCGGCTCCGTCCAAGGTTCTCATCAAGCTCTCCTCAGAACGCCAGCCTCCCCTATAACGCCGGCCGTAGTCTGTTCATGGAGGTTCACTCATGAACAAGCTCACCACGTCACTCACCGCCATCGCATTGGCAGCCGGCTTCAGTCTCGCAGCGATCGCACCGGCGAGCGCGGACCAAGCGGCCGCAACGCGCAACGAAATCATCGGCGGACTCGCGCTGGTGGCCGGTATCGCCACAGCCATCAACGTCTCGAACAAGAACGCCGAAGCGAACCAATATGCTTACGGCTACAACGGGAACGGCTACCAGGGCAATAATCGCTCAGGCGACGGTCGCGGCTATGCGGCGCAGTCGCAGCACCAGCGCAACGATAACACCGACCGGCGTCGGTAAGCTCGACCGAGGGATAAGAAAGAGTCGCCGGAGCGATTCGGCGACTCTTTCTTTGTCCCGGCGCGCTCTTCTAGTCGCGGCGGGTCCCGTCTAAGTGCTTAATTGTCTTTTCACCTGATTCATCTGGGGGATATGGGCTTAGGTTCGATTCTCCGCATGTATACGAGCCCACGCCCGAGATCGAGGAACGCGACCTACGGCACCGCGCTCGAACCGAAGCGCTAAACTCTGGCGATTAAGTCGGCGGCGTTGACGGGGCGGTCGATCGCGTTGAGGCGAACGGCTGCGTCGATCACGGGTTGCAGCATCGCTGGTTGGATGGGGGTGACGGCGTAGGGGCAGCGGCGCATCGCGTGCACCTTCTCGGGATCGAGCTTCGCGTATTTCACCAGCATCGGTTCGGTGAGGTCGTGGTGTTGGTTCGCCCAGCGCGCAGCGAGCTCGATGGTGGCGACGAGCCGTCGCGCGACCTCGGGATTCCGCGCGAGCCAGTCGCGGGTCGTAAACCAATTACTGATCAGGAAGCTCCGGGCGATGGCGGCGTAGGCGTCGGCGAGGATAACGATCTCGGGTGGGGCCTGCGAGAGCGCCGGTTCGGCGAGAAACGCCCCGGCGACGGTCCCGCGCATCATCGCCGCCGCCATTTCGGAGAACGGCATCTCGATAAACCGGATCTTCGCAAGATCGGCGCCGTTCCTGGCGAGCCACGTCTTCACCGCCGTGCTCGAGATCGAGACCAACGTGACAACGGCAAATGCCTGACCTTCGAAGTCCTTCGCCGTCTTGTAGGGCGCGTCGCGCCGCACGCACACGAACGCCGTTGCCTGGCCCGGTCCGTAGAGTCCGGAGCCAGCAATCGCCACCAGCGGCACACCGCGATTTACTGCGTTCGACAAGACGACCGCGTCGGTGAGGCCGACGTCGAGCGCGTTGCCGGCGGCCGCGACCGCGACGGCCCCGCTGCCGGGGAAGATGCGGACGTCGACATCGAGCCCGGCTCGCGTGAAGAACCCCGCATCCGAAGCGTAGAGCCCCGCGGCGTACGTATCGGCGACAACGACGCCGATACGGATCGGGGCCGTGCTCTGCGCCCGAATCGCGACCGGGACGCCTATCGCCGGCACCGCGGCAAGGGCGGCGAGGGCCTGTGAACGCCTCATATCAGCCGGGATTCCCCATATGGCAAGCGTATTCGATCCGAAGTCGACGGTCCCCGTCGTCTCAGGAGGTCGTCGGCGGCCTGAACTGGAGCAGTGGCGGGTAATCGGTAGCCGAATTGGCCACTGGGCGAAGAATAGACTTGCTGAAGGCCCATAAGGGCGCACCTCCCCGTCGTTTTTTCGCGCACAGTCACTGGGGTACTCATGTTGCCGTTGCCATCGGCGGCGATCGCAAAGCGGCGATTCTCTGCGTGATCGCGGCGAATAACTGCCGTGGGATTGCGACCTCGGCCATCTGGAATGTGACGTAGCGACCGTGACTGACGACCTTGACACCGATCTTGATCAGCTTCTCGCGAAGACTTGTCAGCGACCACTCCGCAATCGACTCTGGAGTCGCGAGCGTGCGGAGGAAGTTCCCGAGATTGTAAGCTAGCGCACGTTACGATCGCCTCCAGTGGCAACGGCAACATGAGCACCCCGGATTGCAGCGATGACGCCCTTCGGCGTAAGCGTTTCACTCTATTAGGATCGTCTTGGGATTGTCGCACAGAACGTGCTCCGTGATGCCGCCGAAGAATTCGAGCGCACGTTCAAGACATGCGACCAATGTTTCAGTCCGCTCGTTGTCCGCGAATTCGACAAACGCATATCGCGAATAAGCGAGTTCCGCCGTGAACGCGCGAAGCGGAAGCAAGCCGCGCCGAAAATCTACAAAGTCGATCTGTAACTGCTTGCCGGGATCGGTTTCGAAACGAACAATCGGCTCGACCGGCAACTGCGGCCGAATTGGGCCGAGGTACTCTGTGAGCTGCGTTACGCCGCTATCATAGCCACGCCAGCGAATCTCGCGCAGCAGTACACGGCGCGATCTTTCTGCTCTGGGCCGTGACTGCGTGCGGTGGCGGCAACGTGATCCTTCCGGCACACGGCGTAGCCGCAAGATCCGCTTCGCGCGCGATCCGCGCCCGCTGTTGATTCAGTAAACGAGCTTATAATCGTGTTGGGCTTGCGGCGGCCGCGGGCGGCGGACAAGGCGCGGCGTCCCGTGCAGCGATGCACACATTCGCCGCAAGTTCGAGCTCGATCGGCTGATCAATGGCGACGGTAGCTTGGCCACCGCGGACAGCTTGTCCAAATCCCGTGAACCAGGTCACACCGCTTAGCTTGCCCAGCGTTTTTTGCTTCTTACCATTGAACTCGACTTCTGTACCGATTGTCATCGGCGTGTCGAGCGTCGTCGCGATTGTATCAAATCGCAGATGGAGATCCCCTTCATGACCATGGCCTCCGGCAGCGCCCGCAAACACGACGGTGCCCTTGCCGGCCGCCCCCTTTTGTATAATTGTCTTTCCATCAATCACGAGATCCTGGTCTGCGATAAACGCGAAAGCATCGCCAGTTTTTGCAACATTGCTTAGAATAGGGGCGCTGACGGAAACCGTTAGCCTTGTGCCTGTTGGCACGATCGTCGTGCTGTATCGCGCCGACGCTGCCGCAGCGGCATTCATGCAGCCGGCTGCGAATAGTATTGCTATAATGGGGAGCTTCATAGAACCAGGGTAGCACGGTCCTCCAAGCGATCGGAATGGGTGGAAACCCTACCTTCCATCCCTGATGGAGACCGAATACGATGCAGGCGAACGACTACGCGCATGATCGGCTATGGAAAGGCATGACATGCACTTTCTCAGTACCTTCTGATCTTTCGATAGACAACCGTTTCGCCACTTCAAGAACCGACAAGGCATCGGACGTCAATGAACATTCGTACGAGCTAAAGCACGTTCACCGCGGGTGGGTATTGATATGTCGTCGAAGGCTGATAGACGGGTCCAAAGATGGTGAATACGAGGTAGCTAAATCCAAGATTCGGAGCACCGTCGACGACGCTGGCTGGTACCGAAAAGAATTCAACTCCACACGAGTCCGAAATCGTTAACGAAGACGGCACGTAGGCGGTGGTGAACGTTCCCTGTAGTCCGGTTCCGCCGTAGCCAACTAATCCGGTGCATCCATCGATGCGATAGCTCGCAACGTTCAGGCCGGAGAGATAGTACGTGGTGCTTCCGGGATATGTCGAGATGTAGAAATACGGCGTCAGTGACGAGTAGACGATAGGAGTTGTGGTCGTGACGCCGTTTCCGTACTCGTTTGACGGCAAACCGCTGATGGTTAGGGTTGCGCTTCCGATGGTTGTACCGTTTGCGGGTTGCCCCGAGGGTGGGGCGCTGGCAACGGGGCTCGGCGTTGAACTCGCACTCGGCGTTGGACTCGCACTTCCCATCGGGCTCGGCGATGGTGTCGGCGCCCCGAATCCTGGTGGCACGACGCCTCGATCGTACACGTTGATCACGGCTCCAGAGCCGAGAATCTGCTGAAGCGCACTGCCGCCGGTCACGGTCAGTTTGCCGTTTACAGCGGTAAAGATCAACGAGTACGTAACTGGCGTGCCCAAAAGCATGGTTGAGACCGTTGCATTGTACGTGCCGTCGGGAAAAACAACGTTGGCATCGGTTGTGAGCGTGGCTCCCGATAAGACCGTCGTCAGTTGAAGCACCGCGTTCGCATTTGCCGGAAGTCCCGCTCCGAGCGTAATCGAGATGAGTGGGTTTGTCGATACGCTGGCGGCCCGTCGCGTCGCCGCCGATGTCGCGCCGAGAGAGGCATTCGCGCCGGTCGCAATCGTGATATTTTGGCAACCCGATGCGCCGCTGTCGTACTGCGCGAGAGTCAGCACCGCCGTCACGCCACCGGTATCCGGCAGCTGGACGGACTGCGGCGTGCCTTGAGCCGTGACGCAGACGGTTCCCGTCGCGGCGGCAAGCGTAACGTTCTGCGCCGCCGAGGCCGTAGGGATGGGAGTCGTTGAGACCGGACCCCCACAGCCGGCGACGATGAACGAAGCGATGGCCAAGGTCGCGGAGAGCAAACGTTTCATATTCTCAAATGTTATTTCGGATCGAGTGAAGAGGGTATGGGGGGAAACCCTACCTTCAAGCTGACGAAACCACCGATATGTTTGCGCTCTCTGCGTCCGGGGCGCGTGTGACGACTTCGTTGCCGCCCAAATCTTCGAACTTGCTAAGCTGAGACGTATTGCGCGCGTCGCTGGCTCGCCACGGTCGTCGCCGCCGGAATGGACACGTGCAGCGTCGCTTGCGCCGAGCCGGAAGCGCCGCCTACCGCCGCCGTGCCGCCGGCCGGTGTTCCGGTTACAGGCGGGAGGGCGCGGCTTGCGCCGCCCGAGCACGCTGAAACGGCAAGCAGGGTAAGCACGGCAATGCCGCGCGCAGAAAAANNATGTCTCGTCCATCCGACAACTCTTGCCGACGGCAGCTTTGCGTTTTCGGAACGTCCTTTCCAGCACCGGCATCAGCCTGAGGGTCCAGTGATGAATCGTGGAGTGATCGAGCGTCACGCCGCGCTCCTGCATCATCTCTTCGAGATTGCGGAGGCTCAACGGATAGGCGACGAACCAGCGCACGCAGACCAGCATGATCTCCAGCGGGAACCGCAGGCGCTTTATCACGCTCTTCATCGCGTACTCATGACTATCGACCAATTCGCTCCAGGCTCGGGCAACCCCGTAACGCGACAGAACCGGCGGTAGTCTACCATCGATCGTTCACGAACCATTCAAGCCTACCCAACCAGCGCGTTAGCGTGCATGGGTGGAAACCCTACCGCCAGATTCGGCGACGAACGCGGCGATCTGGGCGCGCGAGCGCGCGCCGAGTTTCGTGAGAATGTTCGAGACGTGCTTTTCGACGGTCTTGACGCCCACCTGCAACGTTCCGGCGATCGTTGCGTTGGTGGCGCCGCCGGCGATCAACGACGCGATTTGCGCTTCACGGCCGGTCAGTAGCGGCGCGCTAGCCTGTTCGTCGCGCGTGGTCGCCTGATCGCGCGCGCGTGCCGCGAAGAGCGGCCAGCCGATAATCTCAAACATCGCGCGCGCTGCGTTCGCAAAGCCTTCGGCTTCGACTTCCGCGTCGCCGCGTCGCGCGGCGATCGCGCGCACCAACGCGTGCGTGGCCATCGCGACCGGATGCTCCGCGGCTGCGGCTGCCGAGCCGCAGATGGCGATCAGCGCCGGCAACTGCGCCGGTTCGAGGTGCTCGGCGGCGGCGACGGCGACGGTCGGCGGGATCAACGCGCCCGCGTAGGCCGTCAGGCGGTCGAGGAGACTGCGGCGCAGCGCCGGCGCCGCGGCGCGCGGACCGAACGCGAGGGCGGCGGCATCGAGGTAGAGGGCATCGTCGTCGTCGCCGCGTTCGCGCGCCGCGCGCACCACGTGCTCGTCGAGGTAACGCGCGGACAGCACCGCATCGCCGAGCGCTGCGGCGACGAACGGTCCGACGCGCGCGGCGAGCACGACGGCCGGCGCGACGTCGGGCCGCCGCGCCACCGCGTCGAGCGCGACGCGCGCCGCGTCGAGATCGCCGGCGAGAAAGGCGACGTGCGCCTCGACGGCGCGGCTGAAAATCCCGATGCCCTCGAACCCCCAGTCCCGCGCGATCGCTTGCGCGTCGGCGAGCGCGGCTTGCGTGATCGAGCGTTCACCGAGCCACGCACCGGTTTGTGCGACGTTGGTGAGTTGGATCGAGCGCATCAACGGCGGCAGTTCGGGCGCCAGGGAGAGCATCTCGCGTGCCGCATCGCGCCAGGCACCGGTCGCGCCGCGGTGTTCGCTCGCGTTGAGGCGGCAGGTGAGATAGTTTGCGCGCACGCGCGGCTCGAGCGTGGCCGGCGAGGACACGTCGCCGAGCAATGCTTCGCTCCGCGCGAAGCCGCCGAGCGCGCTTGCGAGCCGCGCGAGAAAGACGAGAACACCGTCCCGCGCGCGATCGCTCAACTGCGCGGCGCTGCGCTCGAGAAACGCTTCGAGTTCCGGCACGGCATCGGCGCCCGAATTGCTGCGCTCGACGGCGAGCGCGACGGCAATCCGCGCGGCGTCGTCGAGGTGGCCGAGCGCGACGCGCAGCTCGAGCGCGATCTCGAGCTGCGCGATGGCGCGCGCGAAATCGCCTTGCGCGGTGGCGATCGTACCGAGGCGTTCGTGCAACCGTGCACGCGCGTCATCGTCCGGTACGGCCGACACGATGCGCTCGTAGTATCTGCTGGCATCGGAGAACATGCCGCGTTCGCGCGCGCGATCGCCGGCGAGTTCGCTATAGCGCAGCGTCGCCGCCGCATCGCGGGCTTGCCAGGCGTGATACGCAAGCTCTTCGACCGTGCGTTCGGTGGCGTCGCGCGCTTCGAGCGCGGTGAGTATGCGACGGTGCAAGGCTTGTGTTTCGGCTTGGAGCAGCGCTTCGTAGATCGTTTGGCGTGTTAGCGCGTGGTGGAAGCGAAACGTCGCCGCATCGACTTCATCGACGATGTTGGCCGCGCGTGCCGCGCGCAGCATGCGCACGACGTCGGGATCGGCGCGGCCGGTGAGTTCGCCCACGAGCGCGCGATCGAAGCGCACGCCCAGCACGGCGGCCACGTCGAGCATGACGCGATCGCCGGCCGCAAGGGCGGCGAGCCGGTGGCGGATCCCGGCCCGGATCGAGAGCGGCAGTGCCTCGCCGGCGCCGGCGCCGTCGAGCGCGGCTTTCACCAGCTCTTCGGCGAAAAATGGATTGCCCTCGCAACGTTCGACGATTGCCGCGTACGTGTCCGACGCAACCGTCGCGCGGCCGCCAAGCGCATCGTCGATCAGTTCGGTCACGTCGGTCCGTGCGAGCGGGCGCAACGGTAGATGGCGCACGCCGCGCCCGCGCAGCAACCGCGACACCACGTCGGCTAACGCATCGCTCTGTTCGAACGCTTCGCTCCGGCACGTCGCGACGATCATCAGCCGCATCGTCTCGATGTGCGGTCCGAGCGCGGCCAAAAATTCGAGCGACGTGCGGTCGGCCCAATGGATGTCTTCGAGCACGAGAATCGTCCCGCGCTTCGCACTCGCGATAGCGAACGCTGCGATCAGTCCTCCGAACAGTTCGGTTTTTCCAAGCGTCGGGCCGGTGTCTGCGCGTGCCGCGTCGGCTCCCGGCGGCTCGGCGAGCAGTTGGGCGACGGCGCGCAGCGCAAGCGGCGAGGCATCGGCCGATCCGTGATTCCACATGGCGCCCAGCGCGGCGCGAAACGGCGCGAGTTCGGCGACCGTTTCGGCGACGCACTCGATCTTCACGATGCGGCTTGCGCGGCCGCCGCCGACCGGTGCCAGCGCGTGCGCGACGAGCCGCGATTTTCCGATGCCGGCTTCCCCGTCGACGAGCGTGATCGATCCGCGTCCGCGGGCGAGCGCGCGCCGCGCGTCGTCGAGTGCGGCAACCTCCCCCGTGCGCCCCACGAAACGGCGCGAACGCCCGGCCGTTGCGGTCGGGAGGCGGTCATCGTGGGATAGCGTGGGCGACTCCTCGGTGATAGCGAGACCAG
>PLTN01000073.1:5017-12480 GCA_003164495.1 Vulcanimicrobiota bacterium | reverse complement strand
TCGCCCGTTGGGTTGCTACGGATCGGTCTCGCGGACGCGCGACGGGCGCTCGGGCCGCTCTCCGTCCTCGGTGCGACGCGCAGCATCGACAACGCGCTGACTGTCGCGCTCTTCCGAACTGCGGGCGGCGACGACCGGATGGGTGGCCTGCTGCTGGCCTCGTACGCGTCCGGCGGCGCTTCGCGCGTCACCATCGTCTACGATCGCGCCGACCGGTTTGCGTCGACGGAACCAGCGCTCATCGCGCGGGCGACGCGTGCCGCGCAATTGCCCGGCGCCACCGTAGGGCCGATGCGCGCGGTGCGATCTCCCGACGGCAGCGTGACGGCGAGCGTCCCGCCGGCGTGGAAGATCACGACGTTCGCGCAAGGTGAATTCGCGGCGGTCGCTCCAGACGCGGCGGAAGTGGATCAGGAACTCTCGGTGCGCTTGATCGACCCGCGCAGCTCCGCGTATCAGCAAGCGCTGCGTCTGCAACGGCAACTCGGCCGGGTTGTGAATCCTTACGCGACACCCTACGGCATGCCGATGACGGTCGACGTTGATCCGGCGCGGGCGTACGTGACGTTCGCGAACGCGATCGCCAAAGCGCAGCATTTCGCGAGGCCGGATATCTCGATCGAACATGCGATCCCGCTGCCGTCCGCGAACGGATTGCACGCCACCGAACTCGTCGGTACGGAATCGCTGCGCGGCGTGCGCACACGATTCGACGGCATCGTCGGCGTTGCGCCGCCCGGTCCGATCGGTGGCTGGGCGATGTTCGTGAAGATGATCTCGGCCCCGGTCGCGCGCTTCGACGCCGATCTGCCGACGCTGGCAGCGGTCTACAACAGCTATCGCGTGGATCAAGGCGTACGCGGTCAGCAAGTCGCGCAAACGCAAGCCGACGATCGGGCCGGCGCCGCGCGCGGCCTCGCCTTGATGCAGCAGACGCAAGCGCAGAACAGCGCGACCTTCAACGCCTCGATGGCGCATGCGCGATCGGTGCAGTCGAGCATCGACCGCTCGACCGCGGGCTTCACGCACTATCTCAACGATACGACCGTGCTGGAGAACACCACGACGGGTGCCCGCGCGACGGCGGGCGACTCGTTCGCCGACGCCGTCGTCAAGAACGATCCGCAGAATTTCCGCGTCGTCCCCATCAGCGAATACCGTTAAGGAAACGATTTTTGATGCAGCGTCTCCTTTTCGCATCGGCAGCGCTGCTGTGCTGCATCGCCGGCTTGGCCGCGTGTGGTGGCGGGGGCGTGGCGAACAGGTTCTGGCGCGTTACGAATTCGCCTGGAAAGCTAGTAAAGAGTGCAGCGACAGTTTCTTCGGAAATTGCCCCCTGGGGAGTATCGTGCAGCATCTTATTTCGGAGAGAGCCGACAGCATTTAACGGGTATTCCCCATATGGCTGAGCTTTTCGATACCAGATTGCGGTTTTCCGGCCTTGCGGGGCTCGGCCCGGCGATGTGATTCGGGGGTTGGACCCCGTTGGGGACGCAAGAGACGGGCTCCCGCGCCACCGAGCGCTGAAAAAGCCGATTGGGCGCACAGAAAGGGCGCATCTCCCCGTCGTTTTTCCGCGCGGACAGCCGCGTGGTAGCTCATGTTGCCGCTTCTATCGGCGGTGATCGTAATGCGGCGATTCGTTGCAGAAGTTCCGCGAAGATGTCGTGCGAAATCGCCACCTCGGCCATCTGGAACGTCACGTAGTCGTCCGTGGCTGACGACCTTCGCACCGATCTTGATCAGCTTCTCTCGCAGACTGGTGAGCGACCACTCAGCAATCGCTTCGGGAGTCGCGAGTGTACGCAAGAAGTTCCCAAGATTGTAGGCTAGCGCGTGAAGCTGAAGGCGCACAGCGTTTGCGTTGAACGAGCTGCACGAGAGGCGCGTCCCTTTGATCCCGCATTCGCCGGATGGAATGTTTGTGATGTAGAATAGGGTGGCCCTATGCCGGCGGATCGCCAGCCTGCCCGGCGTGATCCCCAGCCCGACGGTTTTACGATGCGTAAAAAGATATTCGAGGCCCAAGCCCTATCGATGACAACGATCCAAGTCCGGCTTTATAGGCTATTCGTCGGTCTGGGTCCGACACGTTCTCTTCCCGCACTTCACCAGATCGCGCAAGAAGCCGGGATTAGTGCGACACCACGAATGATCCGCCGCTGGAATGCTAAGTTCAAGTGGACTGCGCTCGCCAAGGAGACACAGGCCCAGGTCGCGGTCCAACTCATCGATGAGATGAAAGAAGAACTCATCGACATGACGCGCGACGACCTGAAAGCAATTCAGAAGGCGAAACGGCGCTTCATTGATCGTCTAAATCTCGACCCGGATAATCCGAACCTTAACGATACGCAAAAGGAACAGGCATTACGATTTGGCCTCAACGATTACGTGAACTTGGTAAAACTCGAACGCTTGATCCTCGGCGATTCCACCACACGAACTGAAACGGTGATCAAAGACAGCCAAATTGACTCGCAACTCTCGTGGCCAACCTTACGCGATCATCTGATGCTTATGATCTGTTCGACGCAGGTTCGCTAAGAGACCTGATTCACGCGGGACGGCGATTGCCAACGAAGGGGCGGAAGCAGTGAACACACGCCAACGCCGTGCGCGCGGTTTGGGCTCCGTGCGCAAACTGGCCGACGGTAAATACGTCATAGTCTATGAGGTGCCGCGTATCGGCCTCGCCTCACCTCGCCGTCAGCGGACCGAAACGATCTTCGGGACGCGGCGCGACGCGGAGCGCAAGCTCGCTGATAGGCTTGCTGAAATACGCAACGGGGGCTATGCGGATAATGACAAGCTCACGTTTAACAGCCTCTGTGACCTGTATCTCGCGGCGAAAACGTTGAGCCTGGAAGCGACGACCGTGGCTTTAGCTAAGCGACGCCTCACACAGCACATTCGGCCCGCACTTGGCACGCGCCGCTTGCGAGAGATTCGCGCCAGCGACATTCAAACGATGCTTACGCAGGCGCGTAACGTTTCGAACCGCAAGCAACGCGGTAAGCCTCTCGCACCGACTACCGTACGAAACCTCCTCATCGCGACCCGCGCAGTGCTGGCCTGGGGCGTGAAACAAGGGCACCTGTTAACAAACGTTGCTGAGCGCGTCGAGCCGCCGGCGTCACCTTACGTCGAGCGCACCTCGATTACTCTCGACGACGTGCGAGCGATCCTGGCCGGAACACAGGGAACGGAGCTTGCGGCGATTGTCACCACCGCTATCGGTACGGGTTTGAGGCGCTCTGAACTTTGCGCGTTGTACTGGAGCGACCTCGATCTCGATGGTGGGATCATCGCCGTGCGCCGGGCGGCTGCCAATCTCGACGGCAAGGTCATCATCAAGGCGACGAAGACGAAACGGTCGCAGCGCGTCGATCACCTTCCAGCGTTCGTCATCGCGGCTCTACGCGGGCACAAAGAAGAGCAACTCTCGCGGTTCACAGCGATCTTCGCCGACGAACTGGAAGCCCGCCGCCAGCAGAAAGGTGGCTACGTCTTCACCCGCCCAAACGGCAAGGCGTGGGACCCAAATGAGCTATCGCGGCAGTTTTCACGCCTGGTCCGTAGCCGCAAGCTCCCGCCCTTCCGGTTCCACGATCTGCGGCACGGCTACGCGAGCTTGGCCTTCGCCGCTGGCGTCTCGCTGCGCGGTGTTTCGGAATCGTTGGGTCATAGCGCCATCGGGGTCACTGACGCGATCTACGTCCATTTGCGCGACGAGGCAAAACGTGAGAAAGCCGACCGACTTGATGCCTACCTCGGACCGGCTGTCACGCCGCTCAAGGCACATTCCGAAAGCGCGTAGTGTGCGGTTAGTGTGATCGAACGACCGGCCTGCACGAAAAAGCCCGTCGTATCGACGTTTTGAGCATCGTGGCGGGAGCGTGTAGGAATCGAACCTACCAGCCCCCTTGCGAAGGCCTCAACAGTTTTGAAGACTGCGCGGGCCACCAGACCCGTACGCTCCCATACGATCAGCTAAGATATTGCGCTACGCATATGGCGCGTCCCGCCGGTGGACGACGGTGATAATGACCATCTTGGTACCTTCCGGCCGGTAGAGTATACGATACCGACCGACTCGTAGTCGCCATGTCGGCGGCTTGAAATCGTGGAGCTTTTTGACGTCGCCGACGCCGCTTTCACAGAACCGCTCGACGCCATCGATTGTGAGTTCAGGAATCACAGGTCAAGCCTTTGCGCCGGCGTGTGGAGCATCTCTACCCCATGTCCGCTTCCTGGCGAGCACAGCGAGGAAAAATCGGATGCCTGGGTTTCTGCATCGTCGATTTCGGCGGCAGTTATTTATAAGCCAAGCTCTCGGCGAGCATCAGGGATCGAGACTCGCGAACCGTCGTCGTCGGCTTCCTGGAGCGCCGCGAGCTCGGCCTCATCGGGCTGAACTTCCGCGGCGAAAAGCGTGATTAGCAAAGCGACGTCGCCGGCTGTGGCGGCTTCGATTACTTCGGGGGTGATCCTGATTGTGCGGCCAACCGGCAAGGTCGCGGCCAAGGCTTCGGCCGCTCGCCGGAGATCGGTCGTCCGCCGGGTCGTGAGCCAAGTCGCGTTGTAGAATGGTTTGTGGGGAGTTCCAGCCCCAGAGCATTTCGCGAATGGGAACGCTATGCCGGATCAATCGCTTATCGACGACCTTATTACCGCCAATCATATCCTCTTCCGTCAAGGCGTCGTCGACGCGTATGGCCATGTAAGCGCGCGTAGTCCGGACGATCCGGAACACTTTTTTCTTACGTGGGCGGTCGCCCCGGCGTTGGCGAGG
This sequence comes from Vulcanimicrobiota bacterium, assembly GCA_003164495.1. GTDB lineage: Bacteria > Vulcanimicrobiota > Vulcanimicrobiia > Vulcanimicrobiales > Vulcanimicrobiaceae > Lustribacter > Lustribacter caenicola. The sequence goes on along the minus strand of PLTN01000073.1, from coordinate 7,685 downwards.
GCGAGCGATGTGCTGACCTTCGACCTCGAGGGGAATACGCCCGACGCCGCCGGTCGCGAACTTTACAGCGAGCGGTACATTCATGCCGCCGTGTACAAGAACCGGCCTGACGTCATGGGGGTCGTCCACAGTCACTCACCGGCGATCATTCCGTTCACCGTGTGCGACGTCGAACTTCAACCGATCTGGCATATGAGCGCGTTTTTGGCCGACGGCGTCGGACTATTTGACACGCAAGATGTCGCCGGCGATACGGATCTGCTCATCAAAAATATCGAACTCGGCGAAGCGCTCGCGAAGACACTCGGCACGGGATGGGTTGCGCTGCTGCGCGGGCACGGGAACGTCGTCGCCGGCCGCAGCGTCCGCGAGGCCGTGTATCGCGCGATCTACACGGAAGCGAACGCGCAACTGCAAGAGAAAGCGCTGCGCATGGGCACGCGCGTGAAGTACCTCACGCCCGGTGAGGCAGCACTGATGAACGCCTACATGAAACCCGACGTTCGGCGTCCGTGGGAGCTCTGGGCACACGATGCCGACGGACGCTAACTAGCGCGTAAAGACAACCGTCGACGGAAATGCCGAAGCTGATACGTACCTTCGACACGGCGCGGTTACTTCAGCGGTGAGAACGATGTCGGATTCAGGATTCGCGTTTCTTGCTTTATGAGCAGATGCACGGGTGAACCGGTCACGAATTTATGCCAATCCGGATCTTGGGCCATTTTGGCGCGCGCGCTTTCCCGGTGGGCGAGGTTGTCGTACACCCACAGATGCACGATCTGATTGAGCGTACCGAGTTCGGTAGTAAAGAACCCGAGGCAGCGGCCGAGATATTTCTGCTGGATCGGAAAGGCGTGCTTTTCGTAATAGTCGAGCCATTCTTTGGCCTTGCCGGGTTGCGCCGTGTAGGTGCGTTCTTCAACGATCATACCGGCGCTATTGAAGCCTCAGCGTCCGCCTCCCGCTTCGAGGATCGTTCCCGTAATGTACGACGCCGCCGGCGAGGTGAGCCACAGGATCGCCTCGGCAATTTCGTGGGGGGTCGCCGCGCGGCCGATCGGCACGGTGGCGCCGGTGCGCTTCGCGCGGTGCGGGTCGCCGGCCGCCAAGTGCATCTCGGTATCGACGATCCCGGCCGCCACGGCGTTCACGCGCACGCCTTCGGCCGCCACCTCGCGTGCCAAGCCGACCGTCATCGTGTTGATCGCGCCTTTGGACGCCGCGTAGTGCACCCACTCGCCACCGCCGCCCAGCTTAGCGGCGAGCGATGACACGTTGACGATCGAGCCGCCGTCGCCGCCCCATACGGTAGAGAGCCGCCGCACCGCTTCGCGCGCGCACAGCATGGCGCCGATGACGTTGACCGCGAAGGTGCGCTCGAGGGCCGCGGCCTTCAGGTCGGCCACGCGGGAGAACCCGCCGGTGACGCCCGCGTTGTTGACCAGCGTCTTGAGGGGTCCGAAGGTGTCGACGGCCTCGAACATCCGCACCACGTCGGCCTCCACCGCCACGTCACCCTTGAGGGCCAGCCCCCGGACGCCGCTCGAGCGGACCGCCTCGACGATGGCCGACGCGGCCCGCTCGTCCTCGCGGTAGTTCACGGCAACGTCGAAGCCGCGCTGCGCCGCCAGCGTGGCCACGGCAGCCCCAATCCCACGGCTGCCTCCGGTAACGAGCAACACTCCGTTCATCCGCCGAGCATTTCAAGCGGCGCGGTATGTATCATTCTGCCCTTGCGACGCGGTTCACTTTGTGTTACAAAGCAAGGAATGGAAGTTTCCCGCGCCATCGCCGACCTCGAGGAGGTCCGTACGCGCCTCGCGGCCGTGCAGCGCTTCCGCGGACTGTCCGGCGGCGCCGCCTTTGCGAGCGGTCTCGCGGCGATCGGGAGCGGCCTGATCCAAGCCTCCGGCGTCGCGCAACCGGTAACGCAAGCCGACGGGACGCGCTATGTCACGATCTGGATTGCGTGCCTTGCCTGCTCGCTCGCCGTGAACTACGGCGCGATCGTGTTGTGGCTCGCACGCCATTGGTCGGTGCGCTCGCGCGTCGAGCTGAAAACGGTCGGGATGACGATNNTGATCGCATCGCGCGCGATGGCGCCGCCGGGCATCGGATGGATCGCCGCGTTGTTCGCGGCCAGCGGCGCAGCGCTGTTGTTTGCGCCGGGGAACAACGCGCTGGCGTGGTGGGTCATGCCCGCGACGTTCGGCCTCGGGCAGATCGTTATCGGCGCGCTCGTTTCACGCGATGCCGCCGTGGAGATGGAACGATGAACTGCGGCGACGCACCATTCGCGTACTCGGGCCTCGAGCGCATCTTTCACGAGCGCGGCAGGCTCGCCGTTTGCACGTGCCTGGTTGCAAATCCGGCCGGCATGCGCTTCACCGAACTGCAAGACGCCTGCGCATTGACCGACGGCAATCTCAACCGTCATCTGCACGCATTAGCTGAAGTGGGCGTCGTGGAGATGGAACGCATCACGGGCCGCGGCCGCCCGGCCACCACCGTGCGCATCACCGTCGACGGACGGCGCCGCTTTCTCGCCTATATCGATGAGTTGGAGTCGGTCGTGCGCGACGTGCACGAACGTTCGGCCCATGCCTCACCGGTTGCCGACGGATGGGCGGCGCAATCGTGATCGAACGCATCGAAGCCGTACCCG
>PLTN01000073.1:0-4971 GCA_003164495.1 Vulcanimicrobiota bacterium | reverse complement strand
GCTCATGGATCTCGGCGCAACGTTCGCGCGCCGCGAAGCCGACGCGTTCGCTCGCGAAGGCATACGCGTACGCGTGATCGGCCGCCGCGACCGTTTGCCCATCGCACTGCGCGAAGCGTTCGCGACACTCGAGAGCCGCACGGCCGGGGGCACCGGCATGACCCTCAACCTCGCGGTCGACTATGGTGCCCGAACCGAGCTGGCCTCGGCCGTCCGTCTGCTGGCCGAAGAAGTTGCCGCCGGCCGCCTCGAGCCCGACGCGATCGACGAAGACGCGATCGCCGCCCGGCTATCGACGGCCGGCCTGCCCGATCCCGACCTCTTGATCCGCACGGGCGGCGACCTCCGTTTGTCAAATTTCCTTCTATATCAGTGCGCGTACACGGAACTCTGGTCCACCACGGTCCCGTGGCCGCAATTTGACGCTCGTGCCTTCACCGGGGCGCTCGCATCGTACGCACAACGGCAGCGCCGATTCGGTAAATAGAGGGCGTCACTTCCGGCTCGGCCCGGAAAATGGTACAATAGGGCGTTGTGAACACCCGGCAAGACATCCGCAATCTAGCAATCATCGCTCACGTCGACCACGGCAAGACCACTTTGGTCGACGCGATGTTCCGTCAGAGCGGGCTTTATCGCGAAGGTCAGCACGTCGAAACGCGCGCCATGGACTCGAACCCGCTCGAAAAAGAACGCGGGATCACGATCCTGGCGAAAAACACCGCGATCGAGCATAACGGGGTCAAATTCAACATCGTTGATACGCCGGGCCATGCCGACTTCGGGGGCGAGGTCGAGCGGGTGCTGCAGATGGTGCAGGGCGTGCTGCTGCTGGTCGATGCCGCGGAGGGCGTGATGCCGCAAACGCGGTTCGTGCTGCGCAAGGCGCTCGAACTCGATCTGCGCGCGATCGTGGTCATCAACAAGATCGACCGCAAAGACGCGCGCGCAGGCGAAGTGATGAACGAGATCTTCGACCTCTTCATCGAGCTCGGCGCCAACGACGAACAGGCCGATTTTCCGGTGATCTACACCAACGGCCGCGCCGGCATCGCGAAATACAAGCTCGAGGACGAAAGCGACACCCTCGAACCGCTCTTCGAGATGATCGCGAAGCACATCCCCGAAGCGCCGGCCGAAGAAGGCCCCTTCCAGATGCTCATCAGCGCGATCGACCACAACAAGTACGTCGGGCGCATCGGCATCGGCCGCGTGTTCCGCGGTTCGCTCAAGGTCAACGCGCCGATCGCCAAAGTCGGGCACGACGGCAAAGTCGAGAACGGCCTGCGCCTCACCAAGCTGCTGACCTTCCGCGGACTCGAACGCATCGAGGTCGAGGAAGCCACGGCCGGCGACATCGTCTGCGTCTCCGGTATCGAGGGCCTCAACATCGGCGACACGATCGCCGATGCGGGACATCCCGAGGGCATCACCGCCGTGGCGGTCGACGAGCCGACGGTCGCAATGTTCTTCATGGTGAATAACTCGCCGTTCGTCGGACGCGAGGGCAAGCTGCTCACGTCGCGCCAGATTCGCGATCGCCTCATGCGCGAACTCGAATCGAACGTCGCCCTGCGCGTCGCGGATACCGACAGCGCCGACACCTTCGAAGTCTGCGGCCGCGGCGAACTCCATCTCTCGATCCTGATCGAAACGATGCGCCGTGAAGGCTTCGAGATCGCGGTCAGCAAGCCGCAGGTCATCATCACCGAACGCAACGGTGAAAAGATGGAACCGGTCGAGTACGTCGTCATCGACGTACAGGAAGAATACTCCGGACCGGTCATCGAGACGCTCGGCAAGCGGCGCGCGATCATGTCGAACATGGTGACGGTCGGCGAAACGCGGCGGCTCGAGTACACGATGCCGACGCGCGCGATCTTCGGGCTGCGCGGCGAGTTGCTGACGCTTTCACGCGGAACAGCCGTCATGTCGCACACCTATTACGATCATCAACCGCTGGCCGGTGAGATCCCGGGCCGCGGCAACGGCGCCCTCTGCGCGAGCGAAACCGGCACGGTTACGGCGTATGCCCTGGCCGGCCTCGAACAGCGCGGCCGGTTCTTCGTTGAACCCGGCGTCGACGTGTACGAAGGCATGGTCGTCGGCCGCGCCAACGACGACAAGGACGTTTCGCTCAACGTCGTGCGCGCGAAGAAACTCACCAATATGCGCGCCGCCGGCACCGACGAAAACGTGCGTCTGCCCCCCGCCGACGATCTCTCGCTCGAGCGCGCGATCGAGTTCATAGAAGACGACGAACTGGTGGAAGTGACGCCGAAGGCGTTGCGCATCCGCAAACGCATGCTCTCCGAAACCGACCGCCTGCGCGCGCGCAAGCGCGAAAAGGTCCTCGCCTGAGCTAGGACGCGACCGGCTTCATCATCGCAGCTCGAATCAGTTCGAGCAGATCAGACGCCCGAATGGGTTTGGCAAGGTAGGCATCCATGCCGGCCGCGAGACACCGCTCGCGATCGCCGGTCATGGCGTGCGCCGTCATCGCGATGATGTGCACGTGGCGCCCCGTACCTTGCTCTTCGGCGCGGATGTTCATCGTCGCCTCAAAGCCGTCCATCTCCGGCATCTGCACGTCCATGAGGATCACGTCGAACTCGCCGGCGCGCCAGGCGGCGATCGCTTCGAGGCCCGTAACGGCCGTTACGACATGGTGTCCGCCCTTCTCCAAGATGCGCAGCGCGAGACGCTGATTCACCTCGTGATCTTCGGCGAGCAAAATGCGCGCCGGCGGCCCGATCGGCGCACTGACGGCGGGCGCCGTCTCGCGTGGCGGCCGCACGGCAGTCCGCACCGGCACGTGATCGACCAGCGCGGCCATCACGGCAGCGCGAAGTTCGCTTCGCCGCACGGGCTTCATCAAATGCACGCCGATACCGAAAGCGCGGCAACGTTGGGCGTCGCCNNGCGCTCGGCGAAGTCGAAGCCGTCCATCTCCGGCATGTGAATGTCGGTGACCACGAGCGAGTACGGTTGCCCGCGCCGCGCCGCGCTGCGTATGAGATCGAGCCCTTCGCGCGCGCTGCCGGCCGCGGTCGGCAGCATGCCCCACGATGAGAACATCTCGATGAGAAGGCGGCGATTGGTGGCGTTGTCATCGACGAGCAGGGCCGTGATGCCGGCGAGCATGGTGTCGTCGATCTCCGCTCGCTCCACGTGATCGGCAACGCCGAGAACGGTCGTGAAATGGAAGGCGCTCCCTTTGCCGACCTCGCTCTCGACCCAGATGCGCCCGTGCATCGCTTCGGCCAGGCGCGCCGAGATCGTGAGCCCGAGGCCCGTTCCGCCGAAGCGGCGCGTCGTCGAATTGTCGGCTTGCGAGAACGCTTCGAAGATCTGCTTCTGTTTCCGGTGCGATCCCGATGCCGGTGTCGCGCACGACGAAGTGCACGTGCCACTCATGCTCGTTGCTCTCATCGAGCGACACTTCCAACGCGACCTCACCGCGCTCGGTGAATTTGATCGCGTTTCCGATCAAGTTCACGATGACTTGCCGGATGCGGCCCGGGTCGCCCATCGCTGCGATCGGCACCCCGGGCTGAATGTCGCACGCCAGTTCGAGGCCCTTTTCGTGCGCGCGATACGCCAGCGTCTTCATCGTTTCTTCGATCGTATCGTGTAAGTCGAACGCAATCGGCTCCAGTTCGAACTTGCCGGCCTCGATCTTCGAAAAATCCAAGATGTCGTTGATCACGGTCAACAGCGCTTCGGCCGAGCTCTTGACCGTGGTGAGGTAATCGCGCTGTTCGACCGTGAGATCGGTTTCGAGCACGAGGTCGGTCATGCCGATGACCCCGTTCATCGGGGTGCGAATCTCGTGACTCATCGACGCGAGGAACTCGCTCTTGGCCTGACTCGCAGCCTCGGCCGCTTCCTCGGCCTGTTTGCGTTCGGTGATGTCGGTGAGCACGCCGACGAGCTCAGTAACGCCGTCTTCGACGACGCGGCGTAACGAAGCGCGCAGCCAAACGATCCGCCCGTCGGCCGCGATCATGCGGTGCTCGAAGACCTGATCCTCGCCGCGCACCGCCAAGATTCCGCGCTCCATCGCACCATCGCGGTCGTCGGGGTGGATGTGATTTTGGAAGAACGCCGGTTCGGTGAGCCACTGCTCGACCCAATAGCCGAGTACGGCTTCGGCTTCAGGATTCACGTAGGTGAAGTGCGGCCCGCGAACGTCTTCGTCGATCGCGCTGCGCCACATGATCACGCGCGCGGACTCGACGAGTTGGCGATACCGGCGACCGGCGCGCCGGATCCGCTCGCGCTGCGCCACGAGTCGCCGGATCGCGAACGCGGCGATGCCCGCGATCGCGAGGATCGCCACCAGCGCGACGAGCATCACCGCGATCGAGGGCACGAGGAAACTATACCGTAAATCGGACTCCCAGAGCCACCTTTAGGCCAGCGACGGGATCTCCGGCAACGGGGCGACCGTGTTGAACGTGAGTTCACCGCGGTCGCGGTCGAAGTCGACGCGCACGTGATCGCCGTCACGTACGTCGCCTGCCAGAATCTTGCGTCCGAGCGGCGTCTCGACTTCGCGTTGGATCGCGCGCTTGAGCGGCCGCGCTCCATACGCCGGCTCGTACCCCGTCCGCGCAAGATGCGTTTTCGCTTCGTCGCTGATCTCGAGCGTGATGCGGCGGTCCGTGAGCCGGGCGCGCACGCGGTCGAGCTGGATCTCGACGATCGATTTGAGCTCGATCTCGGTGAGCGCGTGGAAGACCACGATCTCATCGATGCGATTGATGAATTCCGGCCGGAAGGATGCGCGCAGCTCTTCGAGCACCGTCGCACGCATCACCGCATAGTCGGCACCGGTCGCGTCGCCGCGATAGTCGAGGATGCGATGACTGCCGATGTTCGACGTCATGATCACGACCGTATTCTTGAAGTCGATCGTGCGGCCCTGACCGTCGGTCAAACGGCCGTCGTCGAGAATCTGCAAGAACA
>PLTN01000168.1:4770-4933 GCA_003164495.1 Vulcanimicrobiota bacterium | reverse complement strand
CGAGCATGCACAAGCCGAGCACGGACGGGATCGTCAGGAAGAGCACGATCTTCAACCCGGTCGCGATGCTGCGCCGCATCGCGGGGCGGTTCTTGCTCGCGAATTGGCTTGCGAACACGGGGAAGATCACCGTGGCGATCGCGGCGACGAAGACTTGTTGCGG
>PLTN01000168.1:4127-4689 GCA_003164495.1 Vulcanimicrobiota bacterium | reverse complement strand
CAATGGCGATCGGCCCCAACACGATGAGCAAACGGCGCAGCCCCGGGTGCTGCCAGTCGATCACGAAGCGGAAGCGCTGCAGCGCAAAGAAGGCCGGCACTTGCACGGCCAACTGCACGAACGCGCCGGCCAGCGTGCCGAGCACAAGCGCGCCGATGCCGAAGCGATGGAAGCCCACCACGACGAACGCGATCGTGAGCACGTTGGCGAACACGCCTTGCAGCGCGGTCGCAGCGAAGCGATGATAGGCGTTGAGAATCGCCGCGAGGATGCCGCTGAGGCTGGTCGCTAGGATGCACGGCATCAGCCAGCGCGTCATCACGATCGCTTCGTCTAATCGTTGACCGTGAAAGCGCGCGATCCACGGCACGTAGATCGGGGCCAGCCACGCGCCCACCGCCGCCGCGAACACGAGCCCCACCGTGACGCAGAGGATCAGCGTGCTGGCCAACTGCCACGCGTCCTCTTCACGGTCGTTCACGTAGTATTCGGAGAAGATCGGAACGAGCGCGCTGACCAGGGCGCCGTTGAAGACGCCGAAGAGGATCGTCGGCACCACGGT
>PLTN01000168.1:0-4100 GCA_003164495.1 Vulcanimicrobiota bacterium | reverse complement strand
GCACCCACGCCGCGGATGACGGCCGGGATGGTTTGCGCGATGATCCCAAAATCGCCGAGTGGCGTCCACGAGTCGATGTACGCGTTATCCAGCGCCATCCACTGCTCGAACGAGAGCTCACAGCGGCCCGAGACCTGCCACAGGCACGTGACGCCGGGCTTCACCGTGAGCCGGCGCTTCGCGCGCTCGTCGTAGTGGGCCACTTCCTCGGGGAGCGGGGGCCGGGGCCCGACGATCGCCATGTCGCCCAGCAGCACGTTCACGAAGTTGGGCAGCTCGTCGATGCTGGTCCGGCGCAAGAGGGCTCCCAGCGGATGCAGCCGCGGGTCGCGGCGGAGCTTGAAGACGGGGCCGTCGGCCTCGTTNNCGCTCCTGACGGTAGAGCGGCCCCTTGCCGGTGACCAGGACGATCCCGGCCATGGCAGCCAGCGTGATCGGCAGCGTGACGACGAGGCCCGCGCCGGCGACCGTTATGTCGATGGCGCGTTTGGCGGGCCCGTACCAGGCCGGCGTCCGGCGCGCGGCCGGTGCGCCGACCGCGGAGGGCGCCGGCGAACCAAAACGGGTCTCGAGAGCACTCACTTTGGTGTGGAACCCAAGATAGCGGCCATGCGCTCGCCGACCCGGCTCATGCCGTCCACCACGCCGATGTCGGCGCCGGCGGCGGTACCATATTCCAGGAACGGCACGTATTCGCGGGTGTGATCGCTACCGGGAGCCGTCGGATCGCACCCGTGATCGGCGGTGAAGATGAGACCATCTCCGGGCCGTATGCGCTCTAAGATGGCTGGGATCATTCCGTCGAGGCGTTCGAGGGCATCGGCGTACCCTCGGACGTTGCGCCGGTGGCCGTATTTCGAGTCGAAATCGTTGAGGTTCACGAACACCAGTCCATGGTCGAGCCCATCTGCAATCTGCAGGGCCTGCTCGACGCCTTCGGTATTGTCGGCGACGCGAATCGAATCGACGATGCCGTGACCGCAGTAGATGTCGCAAATTTTACCGACGGCGTGAATGGGAACGCCTTCGGCAGCAATGCGGTCGAGGATCGAGGGGGGCGGGTCAACGGCATAATCACGTCGGTTTGCCGTGCGGGTGTACCCGCCGGGCGCTCCGGTAAACGGGCGGGCGATCACGCGATTGACCTCGTGCGGGCGCACGAGCATGGCCCGCGCCTTCTCGCACCAATCGTAGAGGGTCGCGAGCGGCACGGTATCTTCGTGGCACGCCACTTGAAACACCGAATCGGCCGAGGTATAGAGGATCGGGCGGCCGGTCCGCTGGTGCTCCTCGCCCATCTCGGCGATGATTTCCGTCCCGGAAGCCGGGATATTCCCGAGCGGCGGCTTCCCGGTGATCGCGGTAAACGCATCGACGACCTCGGGCGGAAAGCCGTCGGGATAGGTGGGAAATGGAATCTCCGTCACAATCCCAGCCATTTCCCAATGCCCCGTGATTGTGTCTTTGCCACGTGATTTCTCACGCAACCGTCCTACCGCACCGGCCGGATGATCGACGGCAGCAACCCCACGGATCGTCGTCGTGCGACCCAAGCCGAGGCGCTCGAAGTTCGGTAAATGCAAGCCGCCGACGCGTTCGGCAACGTTACCGATCGTGTTCGCTTTCGGTGCATCACCGAAGCTCGCCGCATCCGGAAGCGCGCCGACGCCGGCTGAGTCCATTACGAAAGCGAGCACCCGCGGCATAGCGAAATCCGGTTCTGTCCTCGCAGGACCGTCCCTCCCCTTTGCGTGAACGCGCAGGACAGTCCTAATGCGATTTTTTCTTTTGTACCTGGTCGTTTCGATTGCGGCGCTGCTGACCCCCAACATTGCCGCTGCTGCCGACGAAGCGACGCGTAGCATCGAGCTGCGCGCGAACGTGGTCGACTTTTATAGCAACCGCTACATTCTCACGGCCGACGGCAACGTCAGCGCGCGGCTCAGCGACGGCACCGTGGTACGCGGCGACACGTTCTCGATGGATCTCAAGCTCAATCGCTTCCTCATCGCGGGCAACGTTCGCGTGGATGGACCCCAGATTCACCAGGTCGGGGCGGCGTTCGCGGGCTATCCGGACCTCGAACGGAGCTATTTGGTCACCGAAGGTGCGACGCCGGATCGCTGGACGTACTACGGCCTCAACTTCACCGATCCGCATCCGGGGCGTCAGCAACCGGGCGATGCCTTCTACTTTCCCGACTTGACCAGCGAGAAGCCCTACATCATCGCCAACGGCGCGACGATCTTTTTCAAGAACAACATCGAGTTTCCGGTCGGCTCGCGCATCGAAGTACTGAGCGCGTACATTCCGACACCGGGATACGTCGTCAACTTCTCGTCGAACCCGAACTTCTACCAGAACGCGTTCTCGGGCGCCACGTTCGACATCGGGATTCCGTTTCACGGCGCGGACGATGCGATCTCCGCCGCGCACATCCGCTACGACCCCTACCGCGGACTCTATACCGCGTTCGATCAGCACTTCGTGCACAACCTCGACTACGCGGTTTTCTCGGTCGATCCGGTCACGCAAAACCAGCGTCAGTTCAACGCGATCCTCTATAAGCGGGTCTCGCCGGACGTCGAAGCACGGTTGTTCTTTCAGCTATCGGACCAATCGCAAGGTTTGAGCCAGCCGGTCAGCGCCTCCACTTACGCGAACTTCGCGGTGAATTCCAAAGTCGGAAAGTACGCCGTCGGCCTGAACTCCGATCAGTACAACAACGATCTGCTGGCCGGTGCCGTCGACCAAGCCAACATCTACGGCAACGTTCAGAGCAGCCATCCGTTCGACATGACNNCGGCTCTTCCGCTACCTCGGCGTGCCGTTGAAGTTCCAGTACCGCGCCGGCTACGGCTACAACTACGATTCGTACGGCCTACCCGTGCTCGGCCCCGACGCCGCAAATACGCCGCCTGATTTCGGCGGCGTGCCATACACAACGATCTTCAACACCTATTTGGGCTTCACGGCATACACTTCGTCGATTCGGATTGCGAAACAAACGACGATCTCCGCCAAAGCCGACAAGCTCGAGACGTGGTACACGCTGCCGCACCTTTTGAGCACCACGAACGTGTCCACCACGGTCGCCTACACACCGCTCTCCGTGAAGCGGCCGGCATTCTTGCTGACCTATGGCATCCTCAACATCAGCGACTTCTGGGGCAAGAATCAGCTCGTCGCCTATCCGGAGTATCTCCCCGACACGATCACGAATCAATACGGCACGTTCAGCGGACTCTCGTCCTTCGATGGTTTTGCCACGTCGCGCAGCGTTGCGGGGTCGATGGTCTACACGCCGACGCCGTTCTTCGCCCTCAACTTGACGATGCAGAATTTCAACGTCACGCCGCGACCGGTGCCCGGCGTCGGCGGGCAAGCACCCAACCAGTTCACTGCCGACGTGCGCGTTCGCCTCAGCAAGAACATTCTGGTCGACGTCTCGCGCGTGTACTACTTCCAGTTCGCCGGTGAAGGATGGGCACCACAGTACGGGGTCCAATTCTCGCCATGATCAAACCGCTCGCCGCATTCGTCCTCGTGCTCGCCATCGCAGCTACCGCCGCCAACGCGCAAACCGTTCCGGCGCCGATTGCCGCTCCGACCGCCGCACCCACGGCTGCCCCGGCCGCTCCCACGCCGCCGTCGAATCTCGTAACGTACACGGGCCAGTTGCTCGACTACCGCAACAACTACGTTTACTTCACCTCGGGCGATGCGTTCCCGGCGATCGAGCTGCCGCGCATCATCGACTACATGACGAGCCAGCCCACGTCGGTGCGGCCGCAAGCGAAGATGTTTGCGCAAGCGACCTTCGATCCGGCCACGAAGAAGATCATCCAACTGGCCATCACCACGCGCCGTTTGGTGATGTCGCAAACGCTTGGACCCGCAAGCGCCTATGTCGTGGTGGGATCGACGCCGGTGCCCGCACCCGAGCTCGTCGGGCAGAACGTCACCGGCAAGCAAGTCGCGGTGGTGTTCGAAGTGACGGTGCCGCCCACGACCAACTTCACCGATAGCGTCTTCATTTCGACCGACTCGAGCGACTGGAACCCGACCGCGATCAAGCTCGATCGCGTCGATGCGTACAA
>PLTN01000190.1 GCA_003164495.1 Vulcanimicrobiota bacterium | reverse complement strand
CAAGGTGATGAACCTCGATCGCTACGACCTTGCGTAATCTCAGCTAATCTAAGCCTAAGATCTATTGCTGGCATTCCATCCGGCGAATGCGGGCTCAAAGTCACACCGACTACGCCTGGGTGCGATGGCATCGGCGCCGTGTTCGTGATGGTCTTTACCATTCCGGACGGGCGCGTTCGATTGGTTCCCGTCAAACCGCCGCCGCCCACTCCGACAGCCACCGTCTACTCCTAGTCGCGTAAAGCTCGTCGGCGGGCTCCCGTGAGAGCGGCCAGGCGGCGCCGCGCACTCGCGCCGGCGCTGCCCGGCAAGCCGTCCCTATTGCATTCATGAGTCGTAGCGGCACGGCTCTACTTCGCGTTTCGCTCGCTTTCCAAGGAGTTCCGTGAAGATCGAAAACGGTGCGCTCGTCCTCGAGACGACGAGTTGCCACTGCGCATCGACCCGCACGCCCGGCCAGATCGTGCCGATCCAATCGTGCTGCCAAAAGAAGAAGTGCGGCATTTGCAAAGGCGAGGGCTATCTTCGCCTTGCGGCGGTCACGTGCAACACGTGCGAGGGTACAACGGTGCGGCCGGAGACGCTCTGTGACTACGTGCCCCAGGAGCTGATCGACAGTGTTCCGCTCCGGATCTTGCGCAGCGGTCGCGAACCGTCGTGGAACGAGAGTTACCTCGGCATCCATTGCGTCTACTCGTGCATCGACTACGGCGATGCCTCGAAGCAATCCGATGAGGACCTCCTCGCGCGCCTGAAAACGAAGCACACGCATTTCCAAGCGAGCCACTTCGTGCGACTCGAAGATCGCAAGCAAGTCGAGTTCGTGGAAGCCTTCGGCGTTTACGCCGTTTAATTTTGCAATACAGCATCATAGAGTGCCCCCAGGTTATTGTCGCATTCTAGGTAGACACGGTCGACCGTCCAAGAACCGCCAAGCGGGAGGGGAATTACGTGCTCGCCAACTCCAGTGCGTTCAGGCTTTTTTTCTCGACAAAAAATGCAATGCACGTGAAATCCCGATTATAGAGGGCGCGGCCTATAAGAGCTTGCCCGATTGATTCGTCTGAATTGCGTAACTAGGCAAGTAGTCAGGCGATAAACCGGCGAAACATCGCCAAAAGATCGGCGATATGCTATAGTATGGCCATGCGGACCGAAGATGCCTTCCCGCTGGAGGCTGAAATTAGCCTCACGGACCTGCGAGAAGAAACGAGTCTACCCGTAGCGCTCGAGCGCTTCCATCGCCTCGTGTTGCGACGGTACGGGAAGATTATGGGCGTCGTCCTCGACCAACCGGAATGGTTTCGCCTAACCAGTCGGATCGCCGATCTTGAGTCGCAGGTGGAAGCTCTCGAGGATGCGGCCCTGCGCGAACTCGTACGCTCACGCGCGGCTGATGCGGACCCACAGCCCGGCCATCCCGGTCGATACGCGACCATTTTTGAGGAGGCTGAGGCAAGCGCCGCGGCCCAATCGACGCACTGAGCGTCGCCCAAGCGAAAGCTGCGCTTCAGGCAGTTCTCGAGCAATCGGACGTTCTGACTACCACCAGACACGTTCGCGACGATCTCATTGCGTTGCGCCGTGCGTTTGCCGGCGATGACGTCGGATACGCGGAAGCGCTCCTCCAAACGACATTGGAAATCCAGAAAACCATGCGCGCTCCATCCTCACACGGTGCCGAGCTCAACCGCAATCTTGCCGATTGGCGCAAAGCTGCTTATTCGTCGCGGCGCAACGGCGAGGCTGACATGCGCCTCGTCTTTCGAGACCGGCCACCGCAAGGAGTTGAGATACTCGTGTTCGCGCAACGCCGAAGCATCGGAGATGATGGGAGTCACAGCAGCGCCTACAAAGTCGCCGACTTTCGCACGGCTCCGAACCCCTGAGTCGATAGCTCTAAGTGCGCGCGTCGCGACCGTGTAGCGACTGATGCACCGCAGGTATATAACCCGCAGCGATTACGTCCACGATCGATCGCGGCGTGAGCACTCGACCTCCACAGCGCACAGAATTTGCGAGGCTGCTTTAACGATCACATAGTCGCCATCGCACAGCAGATGGCTACTACGCCCCTCTGACGTCCGGTTTCGTCATTTCTTGCCGGGTAAGCTCAGCTCCGGGCGGGGGTGGGCATACGTTCGAGACGTCTACGGGACTTTTTGGGATGCCGGTCGGACTTATTGGGAAGACCCGATTTATTGGGAGAGTGCCCCCGATTACAGCGACTTGGTCGACCTGGCGCGCGACGTCGCCGCCGCGGAGACTATCGCGTAGTGATCACATCGCTCGTCTTCGCCGCGCTGCTCGCGCAGGTGTCAGCGTCGCCTTCACCTGGAGCGAGCCCAAGCGCGCCGCCCGCGGAGTGTATCGCTGCGCGTGCCGTTCGACAGTCACGTATCTCGATGGTCACGTATCCGCCCGCTACGCCGATGATCCGGCATACAACGATGACTTCCGCAATGCCATCGTCGCGTTCGGCACCCATCTCAAAGTCACACCGACTACGCCTGGTTGCGATGGCATCGGTGCTGTGTTCGTGATGGTCTTTCCCATTCCGGACGGACGCGTTCGACTCGTCCCGGTCAAACCTCCACAACCCGCTCCAACAGGGGGTAAACCCAACATTCGTGACACCAGCCGCCACTTCGGCCGTTGCCGATCGGCAGCATCATTGCAGGGCCCGATATAACGTTGATCGCCCGATGCGAAGGATACGAGCGACATGAGATGCACTATCGCCCCGTTTGACCATTGCCTTCGCCTCACGGACCTGGGCCGGCGTAAGCGCCGGACGACGACCAAGACGTTCCCCACGGCGCTTGGCCGCGGCAAGCCCGGCGACTGTTCTTTCCCGTAGCACGTCACGCTCGAATTGCGCGACGGCACCGAGGACGGCATAGAGCATACGGCCGGCAGCCGTACCCGTATCGATATGGTCAGTCAGCGAACGTAGCGGCACGTCGCGTTCGCGAAGACTCTCAGCGATGTCGAGCAGATCGCGCAGCGAGCGTCCGAGGCGATCCAGTTTCCAAACCACCAGCGTGTCGCCGGAACGCAGATCCTTGATCGCACGCGCGAGGCCCGGTCGCGCCCGCGACGATCCGGACGCGGAGTCTTCGTGGATCGTGACACAACCGGCGGCACGAAGTGCGTCGAGTTGGAGCGCGGTGGTCTGTTGATCGGTCGAGACCCGCGCATATCCGATAAGCCGCGGCGCCTCCTGAGTGCCCTGGTTCTCAACGATTCTTTTCGGGACAGCTTTTCGGGACACCGGAAGCCGCTTCGCGCCTAGGCCGGCGATTCATCCCGAAAAGGACCGTATACGGGAACGCCGACTGTCGGCCCCGACTCAAGCACCGAGCAAAGCCATGAACTCGAGAGCCTGCCGTCCCCTAAGGTGACCATAATGAGGTACAGCAAGAAGACCGCCCGAGGTAGGGGGCGATCTTCTCGGCTCGGTTGCCCATCTCCGAACTTGCCCAGAGGTGCCAGGGCAACGCTTTATCTTGCATCCCCCGAAGCGAACGAGACCTAAGCGACGATTGCGGGGTGCAACGTCATCATGAGCATCTTCGTGAGCAGGTATAAAAGAGGCCACGAAGCCGATTATCAGCACCAGCGTACTCAAACTCGCGCGCAACATCTGCAGATCTTACAGAAAGGCGTCGAGGTCAGCAATTTAGTTTAGGCCTCGCATCAAGATGGCGCCGCGCCACCGTCGCCGCTGCGATCGCTTCCAACCACCGCGGCGGCGTTGAGCGTGCCGCGATAGGATCTAAGTCGGCGTCAACGGACAGACGAAGCTCGCGATTGCCTTTGCTTTATCTGTTTCTGGTGGGTCCCGAAAACGTAGTCCCAGAAAGAGGTGATCACTCCGAAATTGCTTTGGTCGATGCGATGATGGACGCTATGAAACGCCCATCTCTTCTGCAGCCATCGGAATGGAATCTGATTGATCCGCGTCGTATGCTCCACGTGGTGAAGCGTGTCGAAGTAGAGGTAACCGCCCGATAACCCCATCAGGAAATAAGACGCCTGCTGAAAGTGCAGCCCCCACGTCAACAGACACCAAACCGGCATAAGCAGCAAAAAGCTGGTGGGGAATAGGAAGGCAGAGGTCTTCTCGGGATTGTTGTGATGCGCATCGTGCAGGTAGAAAAGAGCGCTCCTTGGATCGTGAAGGAGCCAGCGATGGACCGCATATTCGATCAGGCTGAAGAAAAACAGCCCAATCAGCGAGCTGAAAATGATCGCCGGCCAGCTCGATGCATTGTGAATTCCAAGATAAGCAAAGATGCATGGGCAACTGAAATCGGTAGCGTAAGCCGCCCAGTAGTTGATACGGCTTTCGCAGATGGTCCCAACCATAGAGCGGGTAGTGTTCCCAACATGCCTGACTCTCTCGGCCATGCTTAACTGGGTGCCGACTTCAATCAATTTGCTCTTCCTCGTTCTACATAATCAGACGAGACTTTCCGGAGCAGTGAGGCCGATTCGCGGTGTTTAGTTTGAGTCTCTCATCTCACTACGCACTCGCTCGTTCGTATCGTTTCCGGCTCGCTTTCAGTTACTCCCGAAAAGCGTCTATTGAAATGGGCCGGCTTTCGGAAAGCGCTTCCGCCATCTGAACGCCGAGTGCCCTCTCAGCAATCTCGCGGTTCAAGTAACGGACCGGATACGCAATATCCGGAATAAAACCGTCGCCACTCCTTCGCCGAATCTCCGTTTATTTTCTTGCCATTACATAGGCGCCGGTACCTGCCGCTTCTGTGATGAATGCGTCGTTCACGTGAGAGTTCACCGTCGCCGGATTCATGCACGGCGTTCACGCCGCTTAACTGATGCGCTTAGCCGATCGTCTTGCGTTGCGTGACGCGATCAACGGTGCAGACAATGATTAGCGGCGGCCGCGGGTTGAGCTCTTGCGCATGCTCTTGGGCCGGGCGCAACTACAACGTGCGCTCGAAGCGTCGCAGGCCACATCGCAGAACGGCCCCGCGCTTATTCGCATGCTCCGGGTTTGGCGTACAAACTCGAACGCGCGGCGGCTCCTCTCTGACCGTACATACGCACGTCATTTAGCCAGTGCATCGAGCAGGGGCCCGAGGTGCGCGGCGAACGGACGGCTCCGGCCGACCGCGCTGCGGTAGAGCGGCCGCCGCACCTGAACGTTGCTGGCGGTACGCACCGTACGCCGCACCTCGTGAAACGCTAGCGTCCCGGCATCCCAGGGCAGCCCACAGAACGCAACGAGGCGTCGCGCCTCAGTCTCGAAATCGTCGACTAAACGCTCGTAATCGACCTCGATGAAACCACTGACGACAACGTTTTTCGATCAGCTCGGTCGAGGCTTCAGCTTCCAAGACTTCCGCGGGCAGACGTTGCTTCTTGCGTTTATTTATACGCGCTGTCGAGATCCGCGGATGTGTCCGCTTATCTCCGCGAACTTCCACATGCTGCAGGAAAAGATCACCGGGCTGCCCATCCACCGGGTCGAGATCACACTCGACCCGGCGTACGACACGCCCTCCGTCTTAGCGAACTACAGCCGGCGCTTCGACGCCGATCCCGACCGCTGGACGCTCGGGACGGGACCGGTGAAGGTCGTGACCGACTTTGCCGCACAGTTCGGAATCGCCGTGTTTGCCGATCCGGTGGCCGGCCTCATCCATAGCGAAGCGACCGCAATCGTCGACCGCAACGGCACAATCGTCGACATCATGAATGAAGCGGCGTGGAATCCCGACTCCGTCGCGGCCGAGCTCCGTTCGGTGGCTTCGATACCGTCAAATCCGATCGCGTGGCTGGACTACCAGCTTTCGAAGACGGCCGTGGCGCTTTGCGGCAACAGCCTGCCTGGAACCTCGGGGCTACTCGCCCTCGCGCTCGTGGTAGTAATCCTGGCCGGCGCAACGTGGATCCTCTACCGCTGGGCGCGGATTATCTTCGTTGACGATCCGGCCGGCGAGGGTTAAGCACAGAGTGTATCGATGCTCGCGAGCTGGGAGAACATTCGTCGCCCTTTAGACGCGTTCTAAGCCCGCATTCACCGGTTGACTACGGGATAACGGCGCAGTCGTCGCCTCGAAGGCGCAGGAACGTCGTGCGGTCATCCGGCGAATGCGGGCTTAGCTAAAGAGAACCAAGAAATAGGAGAGCTGCGGCTTCCCTAAAGTCTCTTGTAACCTGACGCCCATGTGCGTACTGTCACGTAACATGTACGCCTCGATTCGGGATGCTTCGGAGAAGCCGCGATCGGTCTCCGTCGGAGTCATTGAGCCGCAACGGCTTTTTGCGCCGTTCCTTACGCAGCTACTCTCGGAAGCCGGCTTCTGCGTCGTAACGACGCTCGAATCGATGGCGCTCGACGAGATCGCGCGCAACGAGCCGACCGTGATCTTCGTCGACGTCGATTTCATCGATGTCGAACCAGTTCTGGCGATACGGCAGCTACGCACCGTCGTCCCAAACGCTACCATCTGCGTATACACCGGCCGCAGTCAGGTGGGTTGGGCGGCGACATGCAGCCGCGCGGGCGCGAACTGCGTTATCAGCAAGTCGGCAATGCCGGCAGAGATCGTGGCCGGTATCCAACAGGCCTTGCGCGTTGGCGCGTTCATCGACGAGCGGTTCGACGTCACCAGCGATAACGAAAACGATCGGCAGAATTCGGTAAAAGACGAAGACTAACGGGCTTCAGGCTGTAGGCCGTTTGACTCTGAACGACGGTGCAGCGCTGCGCTAAAATGGTGCTCTCCCTCCTTCAGCCCAGCCAATAGGACCCATACGTGAGCGCAACGCTTCCACGCTAAGGTCACATTCACCATGCTCAAAGACGGCTCGCACATGACATGGCAATAGGACCGCAGCGCGCCGTCGTGGCCGTACCTCATAGACGCGAAACTTGCTCGTTGCGCGAGGCGTCTATCGATTGTGGCACTCATCGACCTCGTCGTGCAGCTCCTGAAACTGATCGTTCAAGTCCTCGCCTTCGCTACCCGTACGCCACTCCGGCGGCCCAAGATGGGCGATTTGACGCCCGCATTTCCGATCCGCAAAGCAGACGGTACCCGCCAGCCACTTGCTTGGTCGAATCGCGAACAGGCCAAAAGGTCTCGCAATGACTGACATCTTGCATAACGGGAGCCTTCTTGCGTGCGCAAAAGCAGGACGTATGAAGGCATTTGGACTTTTCCTAGCCATCGCTCTCGTGTCGACCTTGAGCGTAGCCGGATCTCTACGCCCCGCGTCGGCTGACTTGCAATTTTGTAATCAGACGACGAGTGATAGCTATATTCAGGAGGGGTATCGTACGGCCCATACCGGTCTTACCGTGCATGGAACGATAACGGTGAAAAAGGGAACGTGCGGCGTCGTGGTCTCCGGCCGGTTGACGCCACACTCGTACTATCTTCGCGTTGTAAACAACCACGAAAGCTATGGCAGTGATAGTCGCCTCTGCGTCCTCAACATGGCAGATTTCACCATTGCGGCGGAAGATAAGCCGGGCTTCAAGTGTCGGGGCAACGTCATTCCTACTTACTATCATATGGCCGGCTTCAAAAACGAGCCGTATTATCTCGCGACGTTTATGTCGATCGCTTCATACGGGCACTCGACAATGATCGTTACGCAACGAAAAGACTTGAGCATTCACTATTTGTTGAAGTAAGCTCGTCGCGGAGGACGACGATGAGCGCGAGCA
>PLTN01000120.1 GCA_003164495.1 Vulcanimicrobiota bacterium | reverse complement strand
GCGAACAACCCCTCGCATCTCGAAGCGGTCGACGGCGTCGTCGAAGGGATGACGCGCTGTCTGCAAACCGATCGCAGCGGTAACATCGCGAAGTTCGACGCGCAGATCGCTGCGCCGATCCTCATCCACGGCGACGCCGCGTTTGCCGCCCAAGGCGTGGTCGCCGAAGTGCTCAACCTGCAAGCGATTTCGGGCTATGCAACCGGCGGCACCATCCACATCATCTCGAACAATCAAATCGGTTTCACCACCGATCCGATGGAAGGCCGCTCGACGCGCTACGCTTCGGATTTGGCGAAGGGCTACGATCTGCCGATCGTGCACGTCAACGCCGACGACGTCGAAACGAGCATCGCGGCGGTGCATCTGGCCATCGATTACCGCCGCAAGTTCGGCCGCGACGTGCTCATCGACCTGATCGGCTATCGCCGCTTCGGGCACAACGAGCAGGACGAGCCCGCATACACCCAGCCGCTGATGTACGACACCATCAAGACGCACCCGACCGTGCGCGAGCTCTTCGCGGCGCGGCTCGTCGCGCAGGGCGTGTTGACCTCCGAGCAAGTGACGGCTATGCAAGATGCCGCGACGGCGCGCATCACCGAGGCGCATCGCAACGTCAAGGAACAGCACGGCGCGGCGAAGCTCATCACGCAGAAGTCCAAGTCGGGCTCGCACGCCGAACCGGTCAAGACCGGTGTCGAGCGCGCGAAGCTGCTGGCCTGGTCGGACGCGGTCGTCGCGACGCCCGACGGTTTCACGCCCAGCAAGAAACTCACCGCGCAGTTCGCGAAGCGCAAATCGGCGCTGCAGCTCGAAGGTGAAGTCGACTGGGGCCTCGGCGAAGCTCTGGCGTTTGCTTCGCTGCTCAGCGAAGGCACGTCGATCCGCCTGACCGGACAAGACTCCGAACGCGGAACGTTCAGCCACCGGCACGCGGCGCTGCACGACGCGAACACCAACGAGAAGTACATCCCGTTGCAGCATCTGTCGACGGCGAAGGCGTCGTTCGAAATCCACAATTCGCCGCTCTCCGAGTACGCGTGTTTGGGTTTCGAGTATGGCTACTCGACCGAAGCGCCGGAGGCGATGGTGCTGTGGGAAGCGCAGTTCGGCGATTTCAACAACGGCGCGCAGATCATCATCGATCAGTTCATCTCCGCCGGTGCGGCGAAGTGGGGCGAGACGACGCGTCTCACCATGCTGCTCCCGCACGGTTACGAAGGCGCGGGCCCGGAACATTCGAGCGCACGCCTCGAACGCTGGCTCTCGCTCTCGGCTGAAGGCAACATTCGCGTAGCGAACTGCTCGACGTCCGCGCAGTACTTCCACTTGCTGCGCGCGCAAGCAAAGGATGAGGAAGCCTTCCCGCTCGTCATCATGACGCCGAAGTCGCTGCTGCGCAGCCGCGCCGCGTACGGTACGCTCGACGAACTCGTCGGCGGATCGTTCCACGAAGTGATCGATGATCCGCGCTACGCCGAAGCTGACCGCAGCAAGGTCGAGCGGCTGCTGCTCTGCTCGGGCAAGATCTACTACGATCTCACCTCGAGCCCGCTCTACGCGCAGGCGACCAAGACCGCCATCGCGCGCGTCGAACTGCTCTCGCCGCTCCCGGCCGATGCGATCCTCGAGCTGCTGACGACAACCTATCCGAATCTCAAGTCGGTCGTCTGGGTTCAGGAAGAGCCGAAGAACATGGGCGCGCGGGCGCACGTCCGCCGGCGCGTGGTCGAACGGCTACCGAAGAAGTTCGGCGACCTCGGCTACATCGGCCGCTCGTACCGCGCTAGCCCCTCCGAGGGCTATCCGGGCGCGCACGCCGTCGAGCAAGAGCGCATCATCCGCGAAGCCCTTACGGAAGATTAGACCACCGCATCACGCCGCGAGGGCGGCGTCGATGGCGTTGAGCAGCTTCTCCGGCGTGAAGGGCTTCGTGACGTAGCCCTTTGCGCCGAGCTTGAGCAGGTTGAGCACGATGTGGGCGTCGCTCGTCGCCGAGCACACCACGATACGGGCCGTCGGGTTGATCTGCAGGATGCCGCGGATCGCCGCCGTGCCGTCGATGCCGTCCATGTTGAGATCCATCAGCACGATGTCCGGCTTGTCACGAAAAAACGCCTGAATTGCCTCGGCGCCGTTGGTGGCCTCAACGATATCGAACCGCGCTTCGCGCAGAATGCGACCCACGATCGTGCGCATGATCGCGTTGTCATCGACCACAAGAGCGCGGCGCCCGACTTCCCCCAACGTTTCTTTCCTCGCCTAGGGAAGTATGCGCTCCGTCGTGGTGTTCCTTGAAACGACGGCCAGTAAAGCGTCAAGGGATGTCACCACTTGGACGATTTCACGATTGGCCGGGCTGATGAACCCCGCTTTGCGGCCGTGGTCGAACTGCGCCACGAGGGGGTCGTAGTAGCCGTCGAGGTTGGCTAAGATACAGGGCTTGCGGTGGATTCCGAGCTGGACCCAGGTCACCGCCTCGCAGTACTCCTCAAAGGTCCCGAAGCCGCCCGGAAGCGCGATGAAGCCGCCGCTCAGCTCGGCCATGAGGGCCTTGCGCTCGTGCATCGATCCGACGACGCGAAGGTCGGAAATGCCGCGATGTGCGACCTCGCGTTCGTCGAGCTGCTGCGGGATGATGCCGATGACCCGTCCGCCCGCCGCGATCGCACCGTCGGCCACCGCGCCCATGAGGCCCGTGCGGCCGCCGCCATAGACGAGCTCGTGCCCGTTTTCCGCGAGCGCCGTACCGGTCACCGTCGCGTACTCAACGAAGCGCGGATCGTTCCCCGGCGACGAGCCGCAGAACACGCACCACCGCATCGCGGCGGCTAGTCGAGCGGCCGGCAGCGATGGCCGATGCGGTTGCTCGCGAGCGCACGCACGCCGTTGATCCCATATTTGTTGAAGTGCTCGGTCTTGTAGTGGACGTCCAGCGCTTCCTGATCGCGCCACTCTTCGTAGAGCACGAAGACGTTCGGGTCTTCGGTACTGCGCGAGACGTCGAACGTGATGCAGCCGGCCTCGGCGCGCGAACCGTCGCGCAGGGGGATGAGAACCTTCGCCGCTTCCTCGGCCTTCTCAGCGGGAAACGTATAGATGACGCAGTTGACGAGCATGCGTCTCCGGTTAGGCGAGTGCGGCGACGGTTCCGCCCGCATGGGCCAAGGCGTCGGCGATCATGCGGTCTTGCAGCTCGGGCACGGCCCAGCGCGCTTGCATGCGCGGCTCGAGCGCGTTGAGCGGATCGAAGTACAGAAAATACTTGCCGGGCTTGACGCTCGGCGCCGTCCACACCGACACGCCCGTTTCACGATCGTACCACTCGAACGAGTGCACGTCGCGCTTGCCGCCGCCGCCGGGCGCGTCGCACACGAAGGTCGGCGTATTGTAGCCGGCCGTTGCGCCACGCACGGTTTTTTCGATATCCAGCGCGGTTTGTACCGACGTGCGCAAGTCTTCGACGCCGCTGACCAGGTCGTGCACGTACACATAGTACGGATGGATATTGACGTATTCGAGACGCTTCACGAGCAGTAACATGGTTGCGGCGTCATCGTTGACGCCGCGCATGAGGACGGTTTGGTTACGAACGTACACCCCGCGCTCGAACAGCACCGCCATGGCGCGCGCCGTGATCGCCGTGATTTCGTTCGGGTGGTTGAAGTGCGTATGAACGACGACTTCTTTTCCGATCGCGCGGCCGCGGTCGACGACGCCCACGAGCGCATCGACCCACGCCGGATCGGTGAGAATTTTCATCGGCATCACGGCCAGGCCTTTGGTCGCAAAGCGCATGCGCCGCACGTGCGGGATCGCGAGCAACGCGTTGCCGATCAGCGTAATGTTCTTCGGCGCAAGCTGATACGTGTCGCCGCCGGAGATCACGACGTCTTCGATCTCCGGATGCGCGGCGATGTAGTCGAACACCGGACCCCACGCGTCGGGAGTCTTACCGAGGGCAAGTTTGTCGACGCTCTCCGTATCGGGTCCGATCACGTACGAGCGCGTACAGAAGCGGCAATACACCGGACACGTCTGCGTCGGCAGAAAGAGCACTTTGTCGGCGTAACGGTGGATCAGACCCGGCACCGGCGAGTCTTGCTGTTCGTGCAGCGAGTCGAAGGTCAGCCGCGGATGGTCGGAGCGCGCGGTCGAGCGCAGCGGGATGAACTGGCGGCGGATCGGATCGTTGTAGGGCTGCGACCAATCGATGGCAGCGATCAGGTACGGCGATACCCGCACGGCCATCGGTGCGAGCTCGAAGCCCTCACGGGCATCGGCGATGAACGTCTCGTCGACCAGGCCTTCGATGGTGGCGAACAGCTCCTCGGGCGTTTTGACCGAGTTGCGGCCTTGCCAGACGTGGTCGAGGAACGTCGCCTCATCTACACCGGCGTACCGAGGGACGGTTTGCCAGAAGGTTCCGTCGCGTAAGCGCCTGTGCTCGAACGACGCCGGCGAGGCCGGCGGTTGACCAGGGGGTGGTGTTTCGAGTTCGATCATCAGACCGAAACCTTGAAACCGCTCACGTCGGCCGACCGTTGCGGCCGGCCCCGCAGGGCTTCCGCCTCCCGGGGAAAACCGCCAGCGGGGTGATCGCCGCTCTCCGCCGGCTCGGAATTGCGCTGCTGCTGGCGGCAACGGCCTGTACGCGAACCGGCGATACGTCCGCGCCGGCGGCGAACGTGCGGTTCGCCATCGCCGCCGATCCGCAAACGCTGGATCCCCTCTTCGCGCACGCCGACGCCAACAGCGTCGAGCAGCAGCTCGCCCGGCTTGCGTTCGAGCCATTTATCGATATCGATGCGCACGGACGCGCCATACCCATTTTGCTCGCTCGCATCCCAACGGTCGCCAACGGCGATCTCTCGCGCGACGGGCGCACGATCGTGTATCGTCTGCGGCGCGGCGTGCGCTGGCAAGACGGCGTACCCGTTACGGCGAGCGACGTGCTCTTCACGCTCCACGCGATCGTCGACCCACGCAATCCGGTCGGTTCGCGCGAAGGCTACGATCGCGTTGCCCGCGCCGAACGCATCGACGATTATACGGTGCGCGTGGTGCTCAAAGCTCCGTGGGCGCCCGCGGTTGCAACCCTGTTCAGCTACGGCACCGCGCCGCAGTACGTGCTGCCCGCGCATCTGCTCGCGAAAGAGCCGCGGCTCGATCGTGCGGCGTTCGGCGGCGCGCCGGTGGGTGATGGCCCCTACGCGTTTGTTTCGTGGAATCGCGGCGAGCGTCTCGTGTACGCAGCCAACCCCACGTATTGGCACGGCGCGCCGGCGACGGCGCGGCTCGACATTCGCATCGTTCCCGATCCGGGAACAAA
Source organism: Vulcanimicrobiota bacterium (assembly GCA_003164495.1). GTDB lineage: Bacteria > Vulcanimicrobiota > Vulcanimicrobiia > Vulcanimicrobiales > Vulcanimicrobiaceae > Lustribacter > Lustribacter caenicola. The sequence continues at coordinate 383 of PLTN01000120.1, read as the reverse complement.
CTTTACCTCGCTGCTCAGCGGTGCGCTCGACTGGAACTTGATCTCGCCCGTGCAGCAACAAGCGATGCTCGGACACGCGGGCATTGCGTTCACCTACGTGCCGTTGGCGCTGATTGCGGGCGTGGCGTTCAACACGTCGCATCCGCCGCTCGACGACGTGCGCGTGCGGCGCGCGATCGCGGCGTCGATCGACCGTCAGGCGATCAGTGACAAGATCACCTTCAAGCGCTATCCCGTCGTCGATACGGCGCAACCGCTCGGTTCGTGGGCGCGCGATCCGTCGGTGCATCTGCCGGCGTACGATCCCGCGACCGCGGACCGGCTCTTCGACGCGGCGGGCTGGCTGCGCGGTGCCGACGGCGTGCGCGTGAAGAACGGGAAGC
>PLTN01000167.1 GCA_003164495.1 Vulcanimicrobiota bacterium | reverse complement strand
GCTACGGCGGGGTTTTCTTTTTGACGGACTCGAGTCGACGTAAAGGTCTACTAAGTGACGATCAAACGGATCAAGTACGCACCGTCCGAGCCTCCAGATCGTCAATCAGTCTCGATCAATTTTTACCCGCCAGAAGCTCCGATGCCGGGAACGCATTGGTGAGTAAGCCGTACTTTGCACCCACATCGATGAGTAGCTGAAGATCCGAGAGCTCCAAGCGGCTCTTGTATGAAACGCGCCCCATCCCCGGCAACGGCGGGATCTTCGCATACTTTGCGAGGATCGTTGCTGTATCGTCGCGATGTGAATTCGCCCAGGTGGCGCTTTGCGCCATCACTTCACTGAACTTCCGCACGATGTCAGGGTGCGCTTTCGCGTAGTCGGCAGTGCAAAAGAATGCGCCTTCCATCCACTCGGGGGCAATAGCCCCGAAGATCGACGCAAAGGGCCGAGCGTCTGCCGCGAGGGCGGTACTCAATACGGGCTCGCTTAGGTCCGCCGCGTCGATCCGGCCCGCCGCGAGCGCTGCATCCATTGCGCTGTTAGGCATCTCGATCAATTTCAGGCTACTGAAGGTCACGCCGTTCTTATCTGCCCAGGCGTGGAGACTCGCTTCGGCGATGGTTTTCAGGCCGCTGACAGCGATCGTCTTCCCGTTCAAATCCTTGGGTTGGGTAAACGTTGAGGTCTTCGCAACGACGAGTTGTTCGCTCGGTGTCTTGCTATTGTAAAATCCGGCAGGCGCGACGACGACGAGTGGAATTCCCTTTTCGTGCGCCGTCGCGATCGAAACGGTGCCCCCGGTGCCGAAGTCCGCGCTGCCAGCCACCAGCGCCGCGATGATTGCGGGTCCGTTGGCCAACGAGGAGATCTCCGCATCGAGGCCGGCCTTCTTGAAGAAACCCATCTCGACAGCGTAATACGGTTCGGCCGCGACATCGATCGGCACTGAGATGATTCGAATCGGTGTCAGGGTTTGGGCTCTGACGCCGTTACCAAACGTGCAGGCGAACGCCGTTATAAGTAGGGCGTTGGCGAGCTGCCTAACTCGCGGCATCGATCATCGTTGAAGCCGTTCGTGAGCGCGGCTTATAGTCGGTGCGATCGGCAAACAGCGTTTTGTCGTCGGGAATCGATTTATCAAACGCTTCAACTTGCAGCAGCTCGGCAATCTCATCGCCAACGGCCTCGAACCAATAGGGACATTCGCGCGGAATGAGGCCTCCCTCATAGCGACCGTACTCGCCGATCACGTTATCTTCTGGTCCATAGAATCGTACTCGTCCGCTCAACACAAACCACAACCCATCGGAGTGCGCATGCGAGTGCAGGTTCGTTTCGCCACCGTGTGTGAGCACTTGGATTGCGCCGATCATACGATCCGTGCGGCAGAGCTTGACGATCTTCTTTCCATTCGCCACCTCCGGCCGCACGTATTTCATCGGCCGTGGGGTAACCGTGGGTGTAGTACTCATGATGATGTACCCTCAGAGATCCTTTGTATCTTCATATCGTTATTCTAGTGGTCAACGCCCGGGGCAATGATGTCTGACGCCGGGTACGTCGATTTTAGCAAACCATACTTTGCCGATGCGTCGAGCAACGGCTGAATGAGTGCCGCCGTCACTCGCGGCGGGTAGGTGATGCGGACCACGTTCGGCGCGAGCGCCGTCTTGCCGACTTGAGTGAGGATCGCAGCGGTCTCAGCGTGGTGCGCGTTGGCCCAAGTCGCCGCGTCGGCCATCGCGTCGGCGAATTGTTTTATGACGTCGGGATGCGCCTTTACGAAGTCGGCCGAGGCGAAGAATCCTCCCTCGAGAAATTCTGACGCGATAATGTCGTAAGGGCGCGCGAGGACGCGAGCGTCCGAATTGAGCAGCGCTGTGACGGCCGGCTCTTCCGCAAGAGCGGCATCGATTCGGCCACTCTCCAAGCCGGGGCCCATCTGGGAGTATGACAGCTCCAAATACTTCACGTTGTCGCTGGGTACACCGTTCTTTTCGAGCCACGCGCGGGCGGCGACCTCGCCCACGCTTTTGAGTCCGGCGATCCCGATCACTTTGCCGACGAGATCCTTCGCCGACTTCACCGGTGAAGTTTTGAGCACCACAAGTGCACTGGTCGGAGCCTTGCTACTATACGCACCCGACGGCGCAATGAACACAAACGGAATGCCGCCCTGATGTGCCAGCGCGACGCTGGTCGTGTTGCCGTCTCCGATTTCCAGCGATCCGCCGGCCACAGCAGCCGCAACCGCGGCTCCGTTCTGGCCCGTGATTACCTCGACATCGAGACCATGCTTCTTAAAGAAACCTTCTTGATCAGCGTAATAGGAAAGGGCACCGACGTCGACGGGAATTCCGGCAACCCGTAGGTGCAATGGGGCCTGAGCATTCGCACCCGATCCGATGACAACCAACAAGGCACATGCGACCAATAGATAGCGAACTGCACTCATAAGACGATCCTATCTGTAACCGCGGCGGCATCACTATGCGACCCGTGCCTCCGTTTTGTCGGGCCAAAACGCCCAACCACAACCGACGGTGGACTTGCGGGCCGCAAAGTAGTCGACAACGGTTGCTTGCGTGCCGGGAGATATCGCATCCATCGCTGCAGCGACGGGCAGCCAGGTGCGGATCTCGCCGGTTCCGGACTCGGTCCAGCCTGAGCGAAAAGAATAGAGGGCTCCCAGGCGTTCCGGGGTCCCATTTGCAAACTGTTCTAGGACCCAGCGGTCGAGCGGTTCATCGACCCAGCCCGCACGCGGACCGCTGGGATCGTGCGAGAGCCCGCCGCTCCCATAGAGCGCGATGCGCTTACGACTGGTAGAACAGACCGACACGATCGCGCGCCCCAGTTCGAGGCAGCGCTCACCGTTGAGAATTGCCGGACTCCGTTCCACGGTTTTCATCATGAGTGGAACGATCGGGAGCTCAATCGTCGGCAGGACAAGCGGGAGCGGGCGCACGAGTGCATGTGGTGCGGCACGCCGAGGGTCCTCGCGGGACGGGAGCTTTCGACTGATCGCGACGTCGAAGCCCTCGCGGACGAGCCCCGCGAGCAGGTGCTCCGCAAGCTCATGATCGACGCGTAGCCGGACGCCGAAGCGTTCCGGATGCTCCCAGGGCAGCAACCGCGGCTCGACGTCATCCGAGCCGAAGTTATGAAAGCCGACGATGTCGTCCTCACCGGCATAGATCATCAAGTTCGGTAGATGGGCCGCGTCGAACCACTCGTTTTGGTCACCGGCGAGCACGATCAACGCGTCGGGCGCGTAGGCCGTCAGCTGCTCGCGGAGGGTCGCGAACGCCGCAGCCGTCCGCGTCACGAACGAGGCGATCGTTTCGGGCCCTTCGGCGGCAAGTTCCGGCGGCCCGACGTTTCCGCCGCTGAACCGCTCCCATACGCGCTGCCAGCCGCCGTAGGTCTCAGCGAAGAGACTCGGCGCGTGTGATGACGCCATTCCAAACCCTACGGCCATCGTGAACCTCCCCAGTGCATGAAAGCGGTGCCGACTGCTGCGTGGTGCAGCGGAATGTACGTTGCAAGCCGCCCAGCATAGCCGGCTTGCTCCATCGCCGCTCCGGCAGCGATCCACAAGCGCACCTCACCGGTGGCGCCTCGGAGACCTTGCGACTCGATATCGAAGATGGTGCCGAGATCATGGGAACGGCCCGTCGCGAGCCGAGCAAGGATCCAGCGGTCGAGGACGTCATCGATCCAGCCGGCGAGCATACCGTTCGGATCCCCGCTCAGGCCGCCGCTCGCGAGAATTCCTACACGTTTGGGCGTGAGCGCAAGCGCGTCGGCCAGAGCCCTTCCAAATGCTACCATCCGGTGCCCGGTAATTGCCGGCGCGACGTGCGCGTTGACGTGGATCGGGACGACGCGACAGCCGGCACTCGCGGTGAGCCGCATTACCGGTTCCACGAACGCTGCACCGACGCCGTGTTCCGGATCGCCGAGCGGCTCGAACGTTCCGCGGCTTTCGGAAATGTCGAAGCCGTGTGAAGCGAGTTCCTCGCTAATGAAGGTCGCAAGATCCGCATCGCAAGAGAAGTTCGTTGGACGGGGCGCCTCACCCAGCGCCGACAGTGCGGGGTCGCCCCAGATATCCTCGCCGGCAAAAACGTGAAGCTGCGGCGTGTTGCGTAGATCGAAGACCTGCCCGCGGTCAGCGACTAGAACGACGAGCGTGTCTAGCTGCGCGAGCGCAAGCCGTTCGGCGGCGAACCAGAACGCTTCATCGAGCATTCCCGCGTACTGCTCGAGGCGTTCAGGAGTCTCTGCCTTTGCGGAGAGCGGCTGTGTCACGTCACCAACTAGCATGCCCCGAACCTCAGCCCAACGCGCAAGCGGGCGGTACAGTAGGGGCGAGTAGGAGAGTGCCTCCCCGTGAACGAGCGGCATACCGATTTAGCGGTTCGGCACGGCACCGCCGAACATTCCGGCGGTCAGCGTTGCAGATTCATCGGAAACAAGAAAGCGCACGAGGTACGCGATGTCGATCGGCCGGGCGGCCTTCCCCGAAGGGGAGGCCTGGTCCATTTCAGCAAGGCGCTCGGATGGATAGTGCTCGGTCATACCCGTCACGGTAAACGGCGGAATGATCGCATTGACGCGGATGCGGTCCTGGCGATGATCGGCTGCTAGGCAGCGCGTGAAGTTCTCGATCGCCGCCTTTGCGGTCGCATATGCGATCATCCCTTTGCGACCAGCAGCGTCGGTCGAGGAAAAGTTAACGATCGCGCCACCACCGCCGGCCTTCATGCGCGCGACTCCGGCTCGGCAGAAAAGAAACGTCCCGGTTAAACAGGCGTCAATGGTTTCGGCCCATTGCACCGGCGTGATTTGCAGAATCGTACCCGCATGCCGCATTGCCGCACAGTTCACGAGTGCCTTGAGGCTTCGACCATCTTCTTCCGCGAATTCGCACGCCATTTCGGCAGCGGCAGGATCGGCAACATTGCCCGTGAGGCCGCGTGCATCACCGCCGGCCCTACAAATTGCGTCGACCGTCTCCCTGTTACGCTCCGCATCGCGGTCAAAGCTCACGATACTCCAACCACTCTCAGCGAGTAGCTGACAGACGGCGCGTCCGATCCCGTAAGCGCCGCCGGTAACTAATGCAACGCGCGGCATGCGGCATTCGGCAGTAACGGCTTCAATCGACGACCGCAGAGAAGTCGTACCAGTAATCGGGTTGCCAGCGCCCCGTAGGAGTGTCGCGCTTACGCGGCGCGCTCAATTCCGTGACGTAGCCGAGCTTCTGCCTCGTGTCCTTATAGCGAAATAGTGCTGCGTGATTGCGTAGCCAGCCGCTCATGCAGGTCGGTGCTCCAAAACGCTCGTCGAGCCACGTATTTGTCCGATCCCATTCGTCCCAGTCGGCCATCGGCGTGCGGACGTCAATGTGGTGAATGCCCGGACCAAGTTGCAGCAAGAAGTCTTCTTTGTAGTGACTCGGCCCGAACGTGGGCTGGATCACCTCAAAACCGAACGGCAGTCCGGAAGGGTTGGTTCCCAAATCGGTGCGGCCGGTAAAGTAGCCGTGCGTGACCGGTTGGCCGTTATTCGTCGTATCTTCGAGCGACCCCGGAGCGGTGCGCCAGTGCATTCCGCGCCACACGTTCTCTCCGAAAACGCGCGCGAAATTTGGGAGTCGATCCTGAAGATTATCGACGACGACGCCGAAGTGCGTGATTCCCACCGCGTTGATCGCAGCCGGAACGTCTCTCGGTCGCGTCACGTCCTCAGAGAAGTCCCAATATTCGTCAGGCTCGATGTTCTCCCAGCCCTCAGCACGCGGAACCACGATCTGAACGCTAAAATTCGCCAACAAGTGGCGCATGTCCACGTAGTAATAGTCGGCATCTCCAAAGCGATAAGACTGGACGATCGGGGCACCGATCTCTTTCAACCAAGGCTTAAGGCGATCGAATTCACGTGGCTCGAGAACCGTCGCGAAGATGCTGTGAACGCCTTGCCCACGCGTGACCAAAAACTCTTCGAAGCTACTCATTCCGGAAGTCGGCTGAACGAGACGAAAAGAAAGGTCGCCGCTCCGTGACGTGCCGATCGCGGACGTAAATCCGTACGCGCCTGGGATCGGTACTTCTCCGAGCATTCCGTCAGCGGGCGGAGGCGGCGCTTGGATACGGCCGCGGAACGTAGCGTTTTGCAGCCGCGCCGGCGTGACGTGATGGACTCTCCACGACGTGATTCCGTAGAAATCGGCATAATTCAGCGCCATCGCCCGCGCATCGTTGACGACGATCGTGGGATAACGCAGCGTCTGTAGTGGAATCCGGTTCATTTAACTCCCGCTCGCAATCAGAAGAAGCTGCTGAGGTTTTTTGAATCCAGTGTCACGTGATCCAGAAAAATGTGGCGCTTTGCGATCAGCCATCGGTGCTCGTTCCGCCGTAGGGTATCTTCACGGCGGCCGGCCCAAAAGTCGATCTCGTTACCGAGCCGTGAGCGGAACAGCGCAAAATTACAGCCGACCTTGAGCTCCGAATTGGGGAGCCTTTCGATAATGCGAACGTTGTTGACGTAGTGGCGGGTACGCGACGGCGGATCCTCAGCCCATGCGAAACCGGTCCGAACCTTTCGGACCCGCTGCTCCATTGAAGCCTTGTCATCGTCGAAGAACGCGCCTTCGCCGAGCTTCGTAAACTCATGTTCCTCGTCGTCGGCTGCGCGCGTGCTCCGTATCGGCATCCAATATTCAAGGTCGTCGGCGAAGAACGTTAGCCACTCCTCGTAGCGCCGTGCATCGAGTACGGCTGCTTCCGCATAGAAGAATTGCTCGAGTTCGTGCTGGAGCAGCACGTCTTCCACGGTGACGGCGGATAGTTCAGCCCTCACAGCGTGCCCTGCGGTTCGGCGTGGTGTGCGCGCAGCTCGGACCACGAGCCCGCGCTCATGTACTCGGCCCAACAACGATACATCCAGAGCTGTCCGTGTTCGTTGGTGAGCGTGTCGATGCGCGGCGGGCTTTGTTCGTCGGTGACGACGCGGCCGTGTCCGATTCCCATCGCGTAGTTGAGGTCGTAGCGCTGTCCAATCACTCCGCGGGCAGCAGCCGTGCTCTGATCCCAGTTTTCCCCATCGTCTTGCTCGAACATTCCGGCGGGCCCGAAGTGGCGGTTTGAGGCACGTGCCTGAGCGCGCTGCACCTCCGCAGATGCATTTTTGTCGACGAGCGTGGTCTTCCAGATCTCCATTTTCGCGGGTCCAAGCGGGTTGCGCAGCATGAATTCCCGCGACCCGGAGTTGACGAACAGATTCGGAAACACGAGCATATTCGCGCGATTGACGCGACCGCGCAGCGGCCCGAGTTTCGCTTGAACCGTAGGATCCAGCCTCCACTGCGCGACCGGGTTCTTTAAGTCGACTTGCCGGTCTTCCAGGAAGTTCGCGTTGAAACCGTGTCCGTATGCGCTGACGAGCGTAAATCCGCCGAGCGCGCGAGGTGCGGGAGCCGGCGTTGGTGTGGAACCGGTGCCGCTGGTGTGTCCGGCGAGAATAGCCGAGCGGTGGGACCAGAAACCGTGGTACATATCGCCGATGCCATTATCGGAGGCGAATTTCCAGTTGACGTCCATCTGCCATCGCGCTATTCCCGGGACAGCGACGAATTCGCCCTGATCAAGCAGCAAATCAAGGCCGAAACGCATGTCACCAAGGTATTCCTCGAGGGTTGGGGCTTCCGGATCGAACGTACCAAAAACCATACCGCGATAGTTGGCGACCCGGATCCCTACGAGTCCCCAGGCGCTCCGGTCGAGTTCATCATGATAAAGTTCCGCGTAGCCCGGGACCCCGGAGAGCTCGCCTCGCGTATTGTAGGTCCAGCCGTGATACGGGCATTGAAAGGCTTTCGTGTTCCCGGCATCGACGCGGCACACTTTATTGCCGCGGTGCCGGCACGAATTGAGAAATGCGTAGACGTTCCCATCCGCGTGGCGCGTAACGATGACCGATTCCTCGCCCATAAAGACGTTGACGAAGTCGCCGGCCTTTGGGATTTGGCTCTCGTGCACAAGAAATAGCCAGCAGCGGGAGAAAATCTGGACGAGCTCTTCGCGATAGATCTCCGGATCGCTAAAGATCGTTCGGCTAACGAGCCCGTGCTCGGCGTCAACGAGCTCGGAGTATCTGCGACTGGCGATTCGATCGACCGTCATGGGCACGCTCCTGGCATTGCAATGCCGTCCTCGATTCGGACGTCGGTTCCGAGGCTCACTTCTCGCGAGACTAAAGCCTATTATGCAGAGAAGTTACTGAGACGTCCAATACCTGTTTACGATGAGACTGATCGTATTTGCGTCTCACAGCAGCGCGACTCCCACGGCGTTACCGCTCCACTCCCGGCGCAAAAAGGTCGCCGGCGGGGAACGATTTGTCGATGAGACCATACTTCGCGGAGATGTCGATTAATGGCTGGAGATCGGCAGCACGTAAGCGTTCACGATACAATGTGCGATGTGTTTCCGGGAGAACGCTCACCTTCGTGTAGGCTGTAAGAATCTTCGCCGATTCGCCACGATGTGCGTTCGCCCAAACTGCGGTTTGCGCCATAACATCGCTAAATTTCTTGACGATATCAGGATGAGCTTTCGCGTACTCCGCCGTGCAGAAAAACGCACCCTCGATCCATTGCGGCGCGATCGCGTCGGAAAATGACCCGAGGACGCGCGTGTGGGCCGAGCCGCTTAGAAACGGTTCGGCTAGGTCTCCGGCATCGATGCGGCCCGCGGCTATCGCGGCGTCCATTTCCGCCATTGGCATTTCGATGACGTGAACGCTACTGTAGTCGACACCGGCTTTCGCTAGCCATACCCGAAGACTGACTTCCGCAATCGTTTTGAGACCCGCCATTGCTATCGTCTTGCCTACGAGGTCCTTGGCCTTCGTAATCGTGGATGTCTTGGCGACTACAAGGGCATCCGTCGGCTCCGTGCTCGAATATAATCCGGCCGGTGCCACAACCACGATCGGAATCCCATGCTCGTGCGCCGACGCGATCGCGAGCGTGCCACCGCTCCCAAAGTCGACGTCACCCGACAAAAGCGCTGCAATGATTGCGGGGCCGTTTCCTAGCGAGCTCACTTCTGCATCGAGCCCAGCTTTCTTGAAGAAACCGTTGTCCACCGCATAGTAGGGTTCTGCGCTTACGTCGATCGGTACGGCGAGAATGCGAATGTGCGGAAGAGTCTGAGCAGATACAGCCATTCCGATAGCACACAGCGATGCTACGAAGAACGCTAGCCGCAACAGCTTTATCATAATCCCTGCACGAAAAGATCGCTCGCCGGGAACGTTGCCTTCAATACGCCGTAACGAGCTGCGGCATCGATCAAGGGCTGGAGCTGAGCGGCATCCAGCCGGGCGGGGTAATACACCCGGTGCTTCGGCACTATCGTCGCTTTCGAGTATTTTGCGAGGATGCCCCAAGCGGCGGCGTGATTCTTATTCGCCCAGTCATTCGCATCGCGAATCGCCAAGGCGACTTTCTTGACGATGTCTGGATGCTCTTCAGCAAACGATGCGTTGCAGAAGTAGCCGCCTTCTATCCAGACCGGCGCAATCGCATCCCCTGGGCTACCGATGCTGCGCAGACCGGAGGCGAGGGCAGCATCTAGTTGCGGCTCCTCTATTTCGCCCGCCGCCGCGCGACCCGACAACACCCCGGGGCCAATCTCCGCGAATGACATCTCGATAAATTGAGCCGTTGAACTGTTTCCGCCGTTCTTATCAATCCACGCTCGCGTCTGAATTTCCGCAATATTACGCAAGCCGTTTACGCCGATAACTTTCCCGTTGAGATCGCTTGCCGTCTTAATCGTCGACCCCTCCTGGACAACCAGTCCCGATGTCGGATCGTTTTTATTGTAGGCGCCTGATGGCGCGATCAGCTTAAACGGGATTCCGTGCTCATGCGCGGTCGCCATTGCAACGCTATTGCCGTTCCCGATGTCGATGGAGCCGCCGGCAACCGCAGCCGCCACAACCGCACCGTTTGCCAACTGCACGATTTCGACGTCGAGACCGTATTTCGAGAAAAAGCCCTGATCGAGAGCATAATAGGCCGCCCCGGCAATATCGATTGGAATACCGGCCACTCGCAACTTCTGCACCTGCGCGGTAGCGCGGCGCGGAGCGGCCGCAGTAGCTCCTATGCATCCTGCGACAATCAGTTTAACGGCAGCCGAACGATTCATAACGCCTCTCGACATGTGACCTCCTTGGGAAGATCGTATCAGGGCTACGTGCACGCGGCTGCGGCGGAACAATCAGACGCGCCCGACTCCGGAACATTATGCGGCCGGGCTTACCGTACGTCCAGCTACACGCGAGACGAAATTTCAATCAGCGCAATAGGTAATAGCTCTCAGTAAGGACTATGCCGAATCTCGTTCGACGAATTCCGTAACGTAGCGTGCGAATTCGCCGGGGCGTTCGAATGGAATCCAGTGACCACAGCGATTGAAGATGATCAGCCGTGAATCGCTAAAATAGTTGAGGAGCCGCACCGCGCCTTCCAAGCTGCTGATTAAATCGTTGCGGCCGTGCATCTGCAGCACCGGCTGTGTGATTCGGCCCAATTCGGCCGAAACATCGCGCTGAACGCTTTCGGATTGTTTGCGTGCTGCCTCCAATTCGGGGCGAGCGAGCCATGACTGCAGCCGGCTTTCGAGCAGTAGTTCTTCGTCCGAAAACGATGCTCCGTTGAACAAGAACGCATGCATCATCGCACGCATCGTCTCGAGGCTAGGTTTCGCAAACGCTGCATTCATTGCAACGAATGCGAAGTTGGATTGCGGCGGATGACCGAAGAGGGTCGGTCCGGGAACGCCGGAGGCATGAAGAATAAGCCGATCTACGCGGTCCGGATTGTCTATCGCAAATACTTGGGCGGTTTGCGCGCCGAAGGACATATCGACAATGGTCGCCTTGTCAATGTGTAAAGCATCCATAAAATGACGCACGCTGCGCGCATACATCGTGCTACGGGACTCGCCCTTGACGACGACAGGATCGCTCTTGCCGTAACCGGGCTGGTCGAGCAACAAACACCGAAAACTCTTTGCCAGCATCGGCAGGACGCGATGGTAGACCACCCATGCGCTCGTTCCGGCGCCTTGGCCCTCGCAGAAGATGAGCGGCCTGCCGCTGCCGACATCGTTGTAGTGCAGGCGCAAGTTCCCGGCTTGAACAAATCGGCTGGTCTCGCTCTCCGAGAGCATCACGTCCATCGAATCGTCTCCGTCCGCTCCTCCGGGTCGGCAGCCTGCCAAATCCCGTCGACACGTTGAAACTGTGTCTGTCGGTAGATCTCAACGGTCGGCCGCTTTCCCCCCGGCACCGGCGGAGACGGCGGATTGACTTTCTCCCGTTCTTGTTGCAACCGCCAATGCTTATCGTACATCGCTTTGCTCGCCCAAAGCTCCATTAAGACGTAGCGTTCGGGATGCAACGCGCTGCGATACACTTCGTACTGCAGGCAACCTTCTTCTTCAGCCTCCGTGCGGCGGCAGACTTCAACGCGCTTATGAATCGCTTCGTCGGCTGCCTGTTCGGAAGCGGCCTCGACTGAAACGACAACGCGGACGGCGGGATTACTCAAGTCTCTTCACTCCTTACAGCGAGCATGTGGGAATCGGCGCCGACGCGGCGCGCGACGTCTATAAAATTGGCAATAAGCTGCGTACGTTCGTCCTTGCGCCAAAAGGCCGACATGACCGATTCCTGTTGCAAATCTTTGATGGCTTTGAAACGAACCATTGGCGAGTTTATCAATAACTCAAACGGCGAAGGTAGAATAGTGACGCCGAGACCACAAGCCACGAGACCGACGAGCGTTTCGAGGTCTGCTATTTCCGGCACTTCTCGAACGCCGCCGGGAACGAACCCTTGCTCGCGGCATAAGGCCAGCACGAAGCCGTTCGCGCTGCTTCCCCCGCCCCGATGCGGATGAACGATCAGGGTCTCGCCGTGTAGTTCTGATAAGTGCACCACATCGTTCGCAGCCAGCGGATGATCTGTGGGAAGGACGACTCTCGAGCGAAACCGCCAGAGCCGTTCGGCGTCGATCAGCGGATCAGAAAGGCTGCCGTTCGTAAACGCCAGTTCAACGCGTCCGCGGCGCAAGGCGTCGAGTAAGTCAGGATTCCGAATAATCGTTAGCGTCAGGTCGACATCGGGAAAGTCGGCGCGAAACGCGCGGACGATGCGCGGCATATGCTCTATCATCAGCATGCCCGCGGTGCCGATCGACAGCGTGCCCCGCAGACCGTCGCGGGCTGCCCGCGAGCGGCGAGCGACGGCCTCGAACTCCGCTAGGCCTTGACGAACGCCGATCAAGTATTCCGCACCGGCTTTGGTGAGCCTGACCTGACGTCGATTTCGCTCGAACAGGTCGAAACCAAGTTCGCCTTCGAGCGCTCTGATCTGCTGGCTGAGCGACGGCTGCGCGACCTCCAACTCTTCCGCGGCGCGCCGAAAATTGAGATGCTCGGCAACCGCCAGAAAGTAGTGAAGCCGGCGAAATTCGCTCATACCCTATCGGTTGAGATACTCGCTCACGATCCGATTGAACGTCTCCGGGTGCTCCCATTGCGGCCAATGTCCGGCATCTTCGATGAGCGCCCACTCCGCGTTCGGGACGTAGGTCATGGCCTGTTTCGCCGTAGCGACTTGCTGCGACGGATTGTGGTCGGTCCAGAGAAAAAGCACGGGGGCACCCACGCGAGCAAGAACCTCGGGTGTCAATTCGTGCGTGGCGTCGCCAATCGATGCGGCCGGGCTCGGTTTGTTCAACGACCGTTGATAAAGCGACCAACGCAATTCGATCAACTCGGGGGTAATATCGCGCTCAGGCTTGTGAAAGAGCCATTTGAGACGCGCGTGGACGTTCGCCTTCGTTGGTTCTTTCACGAATTGCAGCGAGAGCCGTTTGAGTTCGTCCGTGCCGATCTTGGTCTTAGCTCGCGTTTCTTCATCGATCGGAACGTTGAGGTGAGCACCAACGGTGTAGATGACTTTTCCGACCCGGTCGGGATGTTCGATGGCCGTCCACATCGCAATCCACCCGCCGAGGGACTCTCCGATGAGATGGGCCTTTTTGATGCCGGCCGCATCCATAAAGGCGATCAAGTGTTTGACGTAGGCATCTTTGGAAAACGGAAGTGAGCCGTGGCCCGTTAGCCCGTGTCCGTAATAGTCGATTGCGCGGGCATCGAAATCCTTACCGAGCGGAACGACGTTCCTTGCAAACGCTTCGGCATGGCCACCGACGCCGTGCAGCATGATCACGGGATGACCGCTGCCCGCCTGGATGCTGCGCGTCGGGATTCCGCCGGCGTCATACGTGCGCACTTCCGCTCCAAGCAGTTCGACCCATAAGGATGGCCGCTGGGTAGCTACCGCTTCAATCGCTGTACTCATGAGCCCCCCGACTTGCGTTCGGTAAGGGTAATTCCTTCGCACTTAATATCCCGCCTGATACGCTTTTCCTATCAGAGTCATTGAGCTAGCGTATTGGACGCCGGTATTGGAACCATCCATAATGGGACCGACGACGCCGGCTGATCGTGCTGCCGCCTACGCCCGCTACGTTGACCGGTCACCAGGCTTAGTGGACGGGGTCAACTTCTTCTAACCAAAGAGCATTCGTGGCACTTGGGAGATCGAACGATGAACCGTAGACAACTCTTGCGCCGGGGCCTTCACGTAACCGCTGCCGGCGCATTCGTCGCTTCGACTCAGCGTCCGGCATCCGCGCAATCCGCCGTAAAACTCCGCGTAGCTGGAATTCCGAACGATATCGGGATCGCGAGCGCGTATGCATACGAGCAAGGGATATTCAAGAAGTACGGACTCGACGTCGAGCTCGTCGTGGGGGGAACCGGCGCGTCGGTGGCTGCCGCCGTTGTTGGCGGAGCGTTAGATGTGGGCAGCGGAAATACGGCGTCCATTGCCACGGCTCACGAACGTGGTGTACCTTTCGTAATCATTGCCCCATCGGGCGCATGGTCGGCGAAGGCACCGACAGGCGCTTTGCTCGTTGCGAAATCTTCGCCGATCACGTCGGTCAAGGACTTGACGGGCAAAGTCATTGGAATAACGCTTGTTCGCGGCATTTCGGAGGTTGAGTGCCGCGCCTTGCTCGACCAGAGCGGCGCAAACAGCGAGAGTGCAAAGTTCTTGGAGATTCCCTACAGCGCGATGTCCGCGGCGCTCGCGGCCGGCCGCATAGATGCTGCCAGCGCCGAAGAACCCGCTTATTCAAACATCATGTCGCAAGGCAACGTCCGTTCGATCGGCATCCCCGGCAACGCCATCGCGCCACTTTGGGTCGAAGGTGGCTATTTCGTTTTGCGGTCTTTTGCCGCAGCACATCCTGATATCGTCACGAAGTTTGCCAACGCAATGGCCGAAACCGACGACTGGGCGAACAAGAATCCGGTCGCGACTGCGCGGATACTTTCCAAATATACGAACGCGCCGGTCGATCCGAGCATGGTCCGCTGTTTCTATCCGGAGCGGGTGAAAGCCGACGAGCTCCAGCCATTGATCGATGCTTCGGCAAAATACGGCATCCTAAAAGCATCATTCCCCGCGAAAGACCTCCTGCTATGATACTTGTTGGGTCCGAGGCCAATCCCGTGCAGCCACGTACGCGTCACCTTTTACCAAACGACCTTCGAACTTGGGCTACGCGGTACTTCGAGCAGGAAGTCGACGGTCTTTACGCCAGCGCATCGCTCGTCGAACAGGACGCGAATACCATTGGTGGCGCACATTTTCACGCGGCAGACCAGTTTCAGGTGGTTGTGTCAGGTTCGGGTCTATACGGAAAGATGCCGGTCCACCGCTACTCGGTTCATTTTGCCGGCGCGTTCAGTCCCTACGGCCCAATCCGAACGGGCGATGAAGATCTCAAGTGGTACACATTGCGCAACGGCACCGATCCGGGCGGCATCAAATGGATGCCTGCGTGCCGCGAACAATTGCGGGCTGGGCACCGCAGCCCGCGAGTCGCTCATGGGGAACCTGAAATCGAAGTTCAGCCCGATGGTCTAGCAGCGAGGCGACACGTTTTGGAGCCCGGCGAGGAACTCCGAGGCATTCCGCCCTCGTCGGGACGCGGTCAGTATTGGATGGTCCTAGATGGATCCGGAATCATTGCAGGCCACGATCTTGAAAACAACTCGCTTCTCTTCGCTACTCCCAACGAGCCAGCTTTGAACGTACGGGGCGGCGAAGCTGGCCTCGAGATCCTATTTCTCCAATTCCCGAGAGCAGTTAGCTGAATGCGAAACTCTTAGAACTCACTCCCGCGAGTGCGCGACACCGACGCTTGAAAATTGCTTGCAGGGCCGAACGTTTTTCAAGGTAAATGCGCTCCAGTCATGCGAGCTTTGCAAAATTCGCCATGGCTCTCCGGTGATGTTCCGCGCCGAACGTTTCTTGGCGCGACGGCTGCCTTTGCCGCTCTGCCGGCGGTCGCGAGGGCTCAAGCTGCTCAGCATCTGATCGTCGGGGCGTCAGCGGTCGACGGCACAACCGGCCTTGTTGCCGCCGTGCGTCAGGGCTATTTTACGAAGGCCGGCGTCGACGTGGAAATCGCGGTGTATGGCGGCGCAGCTAGTGCCGCTGCCGTTGCCGGTGGATCGATTCAACTCGGTTCGTCAAACCTCGTCACGCTGATCAAGGCGCATCTCAACGGCTTGCCGTTCCAACTCGTTGCGCCCATCAGTGCCTACGATCCGAACAATCCCACGCAGGTGCTGATCGCGCGCAACGATGCCGGGATCACCAAAGCGCTCGACCTCAACGGCAAGACGATTGCCGTAACGTCTCTCGGCGATTTGCTTTCGACGGCAACGCTGGCGTGGATCGATCAGAACGGCGGCAACTCGAGCACCGTAAAGCTGGTCGAGATTCCACCCGCTGCCGAAGCTGCGGCGCTCGATGAAGGTCGCGTACAAGCAGCAGCCCTTTCCGAGCCGTTTCTCTCACAGGCCCTAGCGACGGGGCGCGTCCACATCTTTGCGAAGATTTTCGATGCCATCGCACCGCATTTTGTCGAAGCAGCAATCTTTGGGATGCCCGATTATATCAACGCGCATGCCGACCTCATCCAACGCTTCGCTCGCGCGGCGATCGAGGGGAACCGGTTCGCCAACCAACATCCGGATCAAACACTGCCCTGGATGGTCGAGTTCGCTAAGCTGGATCCGACGGTGATGCGGAATGCCCGGCGCGAGCATTTTGCCGAGTCGCTCGACCCGGCGCAGATTCAGGTCGAGATCGATTCGCTCGTCAAGTTGAAGGTCATCGACAGACGTTTCGATGCGCGCGATATGATCAGTCCGGTCGTCCTTCCGGTGACGAGATGAACGGCGCACCAATAAAGGTCGACCTAAGCGGCAAGGTCGCGCTCATCACCGGCGGAGCCAGCGGGATTGGCCGAGCGTGCGCGGAGCTGCTCGGCGCCAGCCGGGCACGCATTGCCATCGGCGATCTCAACCTTGCCGGCGCGCAAGAGGTGTGTTCGACAATCGGCAGCGACGCGCTCGCGATTGCCGCCGACGTCGCCGATTCCGCTTCCGTGCAAGGGATGGTCGACGCGACGATCGCCAAGTTCGGGCAGATCGACATCCTGGTGCACTGCGCCGGCGGGGCGGTTGGGCGCAAGGACGTCGTCGAGCTGACCGATGAAGAGTGGGATCGTGCGATCCGCGTCAACCTTTACGGCGCGATGTATGTCATGCGCGCCGTCGCACGAATCATGATCGCGCAGAAAAACGGCACGATGCTCGCGATCACCTCGGATCGCGGCCTGTACGGAGACAAGTCGCGCGCTGCCTACGCCGCAGCCAAGGGCGGCGATATCGCGCTGGTCAAAACGCTGGCACTCGAGCTCGGCCAATACCAGATTACCGTCAACGCGCTGAACCCCGGCACCACGAATACGCCGGCGGTGCGCAGCGGCACCGCCAGCATGCGTGAGCAACGAATCAAAGCGGACCCGCTCGGAAAGCTGAGCGAACCCGAAGAGATTGCGGAAATGGTGCTGTTCTTAACCGGCCCGGCAGCGAAATTTATGACGGGGCAGTTGATTACAACGCGAATGCGCTTCGGCTAAGAGTCGCCCGGCGCGCCCGCGCGGAGTTCTTCGACCATGCGATGGTAGCGGACGATCCCGGCATCCACGCTGAGCAGGGCCGGGCGCATCTCACCGGCACTGCGCGTGATGTTGCGTTGTTGCGCCTCGATCATCGCGCGGTCTTGCTCCTCGAACGCCCGGTGGCGCAGTTCGGAGAGTTGCGTGCGGATGTGCTCGTCTGCGGCCACATCGCGCTGCACCGCGTTCTGGCGTACCGCACAGAAGTGGTAGTGGGTGGTCGTCGCCGTCTCCGGCGTCAGTAAATGTACGCCGAACAACCCCGTTCCGGTGCTCCGGTCAGTGCCCGGCGCGCACGCTCCCGTGTCGTTGAGAAGACAGCCTGGGGCGTCCCAGCGAATGCGCGTCCAAATGTCCACGTTACGGCCGTCTTGCCGGAACATGAGATCGTAGAGGCGCGGTACCGGAACGTCGGGCGTGAAGCGTGACACCCAGAGCGTGTTCCCGGCGCGTTCGACGTCGGTTCGCGTATCGACCATCGCCTCGTTTCCGAGCAAGCCGGCGTGAAGAAACGACGCATGGCTCAGGTCGAGCAGGTTGTCGGCGATCAGTTCGTAGTTCGCCGCCATCAGGAGGTAGTCGCGCCGGCTGACGTTTTCGACCGGCGCCGCGTCGAGCAGCGAGTAGTCGGGAATGTAGGATTCATCCGGCTCCCCATCGCCGATCCAAATCCAAACGATGGAATAGCGCTCCGTCACGGGATGCGTGCCGACGGTCGTACCGGGCGGGACCGCGCGATTCGGATGCGGGTTGTTCACGCAGGCACCGGCAGCATTGAATTCGAGGCCGTGATAGCCGCACTGGAGCACGTCGCCGGCGACGCGGCCCATGCTCAACGGTGCGAAGCGGTGCGGACACCGGTCTCCCAGCGCCGCGACGCCGCCGCTCGCCGGGCGCCAGAACACCAGCGGCTCGTCGAGGATCGTCCGGGCCACGAGCGTCCCAGGCGCGAGATCCGCCGACCACATCGCGGCGTACCAGGCGTTCTGAAGGTACGGGCCGATCGTCATTTTGCACCTACGAACACGAGCGAAATCTGCGGAAACGCCGCGATTACGGCGAGCGCCGCGACGAGCGCGAGGATATACGGAATCACGCGCGCGACGGCGGTGTCGGCAGATGCCTTACCGATCGCACACGCGGCATAGTATCCGACGCCGATCGGGGGCGCGAAGAGCCCGATGCCCATCGCGAGAACGGCGACTATCGCATAGTGAATCGGGTTGATCCCGAGCTGGATTGCGATCGGAAACAGCAGCGGTCCGAAGAGGACCATCGCCGGGATGCCCTCGAGCACCGAACCCAAAACGACGAACGCCAGGATCGAGGCGGCAAAGAAGCCCGCCCGTCCGCCGGGCGCCCCAGCCAGCGCTGTCGCGAGCTGCTGGGCGAATCCGGATTGCGTCAACGCCCAGGCCATCGCTGTGGCCGTTGCGATAATGAGCATGATCGCCCCCGCCAACGACGCCGTTTCGCGCAGCATCGGATAGATGCGCCGCCAATCCATTTCGCGGTAGAGCAACGATCCGACGATCAACGTGTACACGATTCCGACCGTGCTGACTTCGGTGGTCGTTGCGATGCCGCCGATGACGAAGGCCCGGATCAGTAACGGCAGCGCGAGGCCCGGAACGGCCAGCACGAACGCGCGGCCGATCGCGCGCAGGCTTGCGCGCGGCGCCAGCGCATGGTGTTCGCCGCGCGAGCGAACCAGCGCGACGACGACCAGCGCGATCGACGCGACCACCGCCGGCAACAGGCCGGCCGTGAAGAGATCCTTGATCGAAAGACCAACGACCGTCCCGATGATGATCAAGACGATGCTGGGCGGGATCGTCTCCGCCATCGCGGCGGAGGTCGACAGTAAGGCGATCATCTCGCCGCGGTCCTGACCGCGGCGTTCCATCTCGGGGAAGAGCACCGGCGCGACGGCGGCCATATCGGCCGTTTTCGAGCCGCTGATCCCGGATACAAGATACATCGTCACGACGAGGACGATATTGAGACCGCCTCGGACGTGCCCGACGAGCGAGGCGATCGCATCGACGATCCGCCGCGCCATGCCCGAAGAATCGACGAGCAGTCCGAGCAAAATGAACAGCGGGATGGCCAGCAAGATGATGTTGGAAATCCCCTCGTCCATCCGGTCGGCCACCGTGCTGAGCGGTACGTGGGTGGTCAGCGCGAGGTAGCTCAGCGTTCCGGCCCCGAAGGCGAACGCGATCGGCACCCCGATCGCAACGATCACGCCCACGAACAGAACGAAGAAAAGGACGAGATTGAGGTTGCCGAGCAGCGCGAAAACGTCGCGCCCGAAGTAGGCGGCGACCGATATCACGACGCCGGCGCCGGCGGCGGTCAGCCCGTGCCGCGGCTCGCTCTCCGCCAACCGCGTGAGCGACAGCACGAAGATCAGCGCGATCGGCACCACGATCCCGGCCAGAATCCACGAATGCGGGATGCCGAGCGCGGGGGTCGTTTGGTCTGCCTCCTGCGCCATCAAGCCGTACGACGCCGGCAGCATCTCAATGCAGAACAGCGCAACGACGACCGACGAAACGGCGTCAAGCATCGAACGCATCCGAGGCGACGCGTTACGTTCGAGCGCCGTTATCCGGATATGCTCGCGGCGGCGATAGGCCACCACCGAGCCCAGCATGGCGAGCCACAGCAAGAGAATACCGGAGAGTTCGTCGGACCAGCTCAGCGCGTTGTGAAGGCCGTAGCGAAAGGCGACACCCAGCGCGAGGATGACGACTTCCGCGACGATCAGCAACGCGGCGAGCGGTTCGACGACGATCCCGACGGCGCGATCGATCGCCGCCGTCCACGGGTGGTGTAACCGCAGTGGGACCGCGCCTTCCATGGCTAGGTGAGCTTGCCGGTCGTCTTTTCGAGCAGGGCCCATGCTTCCGGACTGAACGTGGATTTCATATCCGTGTAGAACGGCTTGAGCTTCGCGCGGAACGGAGCGATGTCGGGAACGTCGTTCACCGTCAGCCCTTGGCTCTGGAGTTTCGCGCGCAAGGCCACGTCGGCATTGAGCATGTCGCCGCGCTCAAGCATGCCGGCGGCGTTGATTTCGCGATTGAGCACGGACTGGATGTCGGGCGGGAGCGATTTCCACGCGTCGGCATTGACGACGACGAAGAGGTTGCCCCAGATATGGTTCGTGATGCTCAGGAACTTGGTGGGCTCGTACCACTTCGAGGCTTCGATGATCGCCATCGGAACTTCGACCGCGTCGATGATCTTCGTCTGCAGCCCGCTGTAGACGTCGGCGACGTTGACCGGGGTCGGCGAGGCTCCCAGCGTCCTGAACATATCGACGTACAGTTTGGCGCCGGGCGTGCGCACTTTGAGGCCCGCGAGGTCGTCGACGGTCTTGATCGGCTTGGTGCTCGTCACGATCTGACGGAAGCCGTTGACCCAGCACTTGCTGAACGGATAGATGCCCTTCGCGACCATCTGCTTGCGCACGACGTCGCCGAGCGGCCCGTCGATGGCTGCAAGCGCCTGAGGCTGCGACTTGAAGGCGAAGCCGACGCCCTCGATCGCGGCATCCGCGACGACGGTCGAGAGCACGCCGTCGCTGCCGACGTACATCTCCATCGCGCCGGACCGGAGTTGGGCGACCGACGAATCGTCGCTACCAAGTTCGCTGTTGGGGAAGAGCTGCAGTTGCATGCGACCGTTGGTCGCAGCGAGGATCTTCGCCGCCGCCTCCGTCATGCGAATGTGTTGCGGATGGCCCTGCGGCAGCGGGTAGCCGACTTTGAAGGTAAACTGCGCGGCTGCGCGTGCCGGCGTCCGGATCATGCCGATCGTCGCGAATGCGGCAGCACCCGCGACGAAACGACGGCGCGTGATCGGGTTTGATATACGAGATTCCATTAGTTTCTCCTAAACGGTGCTGCAGAAACGGCTTGCATCGCGCGAGGAACATTCTTCTCCGCGCGCATCAGATCGGTAAGGAGCCTGCGCGCTTTGAGCGCGGCTTCATCAGCCTTGCAGCTCACTTCGTGGAAGCGCGGATCGGCACGCAACGACCGCTCCTGCGCTTCGAGTGCCACGCCGTCTTGAGCGAAAACGGTACGAAACGCGTCGATCATGAAGGCCGGTTGCTTCATACGTGAAGCCGTGGTAACCACAGCGAATCGTATCGCCGGAACGCGATCCCAGAGAAAGCGGGTACGCACGATGGGCGCAGCGGTCGGCTAATGCGACCGCTTCACCCTCACTCGTGCGATAGAGGACGACCGGTTCGTCGAGAAACGTCCGTGCTAGGAGTTCCTCGCCGAAATCGCGCGACCATCCCGCAGCGTACCAGCCGTTGCGAACATAGTCCAAATCGTCCTCAAACGGATACACCGTTTACCAGACGACCTTCGCCGGTGCCGGAACGCCATGCGCGTGCTGCCATGACACGATCGGATTGCGCAGGATGCCCACGTTCTGGATCTCGGCCTCGACGATGTCGCCGGGCTTCATATAGAGCGAGGCAGCATCGGGGCTGAACCCGGCTACGCCCGAAACCGTCCCGGTCGAAAGAATGTCGCCGGCGCTGTATCCGAGCGGCGAATAATGCGAGATGATCTCCTGAATCGAGTACGACATGTGGCTCGTGTTGGAGATCTGACGCGGCTGTCCGTTCACGCGCAGTTCGACGGCAAGGTTGTGCGGATCCGGGACTTCATCGGGCGTCACGATCCACGGCCCGATCGGCACGAAGGTGTCGATCGACTTGCAGAACGTGAAGACGCCCGAACGCATCTCGCGGCGCTGGATATCGCGCGCCGTAATATCGTTGAACACGATGTAGCCGCCGATATAATCCTTGGCTTCTTCAACACTGAAGAACTTGCCGGGCTTCTTGATGATGACCGCGAGCTCCAACTCGTAGTCGAGTTCGCTGGTGAGGTGCTCGGGGTAGACGATCTCGTCTTCCGGTCCGATGATCGCGTCGATGTTCTGAAAAAAGACGATCCAGGGTTCCACCGGGTGCGACCAGCCGACGCGCTTCGACTCCTCGTCGTGCTCCTTGTAGTTGCCGGCGGTGTGGAAGAACTTCTTGGGGATGATCGGCGCGCGCAACCGCACGTCGTCCAGCAAGAATGTCTTGCCGGTGGGTTTGGCGGTCTCCCCGCCCTCGAAGTACGCACGCATCGAAGGAACGTCGAGTTCTTCGATCGTCTTCCCATCGCGGATGCGGCCGACGCGGCCTTCGTTGAACGTTACTAGTTTCATCGTCTTGCTCCTAAGCGCCAATCATGCTGTAGCCGCCGTCGCACATGATGAAATTCCCCGTCATGTGCGCCGCATCGTCGGTGGCGAGAAACAGCGCCGCGGCAGCGAGCTCCTCGGGGGCGGGAACCCGTCCCATCGGGGTCTGTGAAAGGACGCGCTCCTTGCGCCCGTGGTTCCAGTCGAAGCGGTTGAGGATCGCCTCGGTTTCCATGAAGCCGGGGCCGAACGCGTTGACGCGCACGGTCGGTGCGAACGCGTAGGCATAGGACTTCGTCAAACCGATGATGCCGTATTTTCCGGCAGCGTACTGCGGCGCCCGCGGGCTGCCGCGCACGACCACGGTGGAAGCGATGTTGACGATGTTCCCCTTGCCGCGTTCGAGCATGCGGGTGCCCATCTCGTGGATCATCAGCATCGTGCCCTTGATGTCGACGGCGAGCACGCGATCGATGATCTTCTCGTCGATCTCTCGCCAATCTTTTTGGTCGGTCGCGATGTCGCCGACGTTGTTCATGAGGACGTCGATGCCGCCGGTTTTCGTCCAGGCGGTTTCGATCATTGCCTTGATTTGATCCCAGCTTTTGATGTCGGCTTGAACGATGACGGCTTCACGTCCGAGTGCGCGCACCGCATCCGCTGTTTCGTCGGCACCCTGCTTGGAGTTGTTGTAGTGAACGACGACGTTCGCGCCTTCGGCGGCCGCGCGTTTGGCGAGCGTCCGCCCGAAGCCGGTGCCGGCCCCGGTGACCATCACCCATTTGTTCTCAAAGCGCGGAAAAACGCGCGAAATGGTTGCCATAAGACTTTCCTAAATGAGCGTGCGGCCGCCGTCGACGAACAGAATATGTCCGGTGACGAATGCCGCGTGGCGCGATGCGAGAAAGAGCGCGGGGCCGACAACATCGTCGACGACCCCGAGGCGGCCCGCGGGAACGAGCGCTTCGAGGGCTGAGCGAACGCCGGGCTTTTTGAGATGCTCGGCGGTGAGCGGGGTCTCGATGTAACCCGGCGCGAGCGCGTTGACGGTGACGCCCGACATCGCCCACTCGTTTGCCATGACGCGCATCATCTGATTGATACCGCCTTTGGTCGCGGCATATGGCCCATGGTGCTTATGCGCGAGTAAGCCGGCGACCGAAGAGAAGTAAATCTGGCGCCCGTATCCTTTGGCGCACATGAGCTTGCCGGCGGCCTGACCGAGCCAAAAGGCGCTGTTCAGATTGACCTCGATAAACGTGCGCCACTCATCGTCCGTGTAGTCGACGATGGGCTTACGGTCGTTCATGCCCAAGGCGTGGACGAATACGTCGATCGATCCCATGCGTTCCGCGGCCTTGGCGACGGCGTTACGCGCCAGATCCGGATCGCGGAGATCGGCGACCAGACCGGCACCCCCGCGCCCCTCGAGATCCAACTCTTCAACGGCGGATGATACACGCGCCGCGTCGTTGTCGACGGCAACCACGCGCGCTCCGACGCCGGCAAATCCCTCGATGAGCGCTCGCCCGATGCCACCTGCCCCGGCGATGAGCACAGCGGCGTTTTCGAGGCCGAGCCACGCACCTGCAGCAGTGTTCGGTGCTACGGATAACTCCATGCTTTAACTTTCATACAATGAAAATTACTTTCTATTTTCTAAGCAATTCCGGCAGGCTTCTTTCGAGACCTGCGGTTTACTCAGCCGTTTTCGCTGCAATCTTAAGCCGATCGCCTTCGATAGCGAGGGGAACGAGCGTCAGCGCTTCGCCGGGGCACGCACCTGCCGTACACAGCCCATCCGAAAAGCGAAATGTCGCGAAATGGTGATCGCAATGTACCTCATTTTCGTGTGAGTAGATGCGCGAGTCGATGTTCAACGGCAGCGGCGTATGCGGGCAGATGTTCACAAAACCGCGCGCACCATCGGCATCCCGGACGACGACGATCTCCGTGCGTTGCGTACCGACGGCAACGACGATGGCGCCGCCGGTGGGAACGTCGCTTATCGCGCAGACATCGGTGCCCTCAGGCGGCGCTGACCAGCGGTACATCGACGGCTTCCTTACGAAAATTCCGCCGCGACGCTCATGAGTTCCCGAGGCGACGCGAGATTTGCGTGCACGCGGCGATCAGCGGATCGAGGACCTGCTTACGCAATTGCTCCACGGAAAAATCACGCGCAGGCACGGCAACGTTTACGGCAGCCACCACGCGCCCATCATTCTGGCGAACCGGCGCCGCGATCGAGCGCAGTCCCGATACGAGCTCTTCATCCTGATAGGCGAAGCCGCGTTCGCGGACAACCGCAAGCTCCTTCTTCAAGCTCGTCATATTCCGGATCGCATTCGGCCCCCAAGTACCGGCAAAGGAACTTGGCGCAATTCGCTTGCGCAACTCGTCATCGGGCAAGGACGCGAGCAAAACTTTGCCCATCGACGTTACGATGGCCGGCAACGTTGAACCGACCGTAATGTTCGCCGTAACCAGGACGCTGTCGCTCTGCAGGCGCGCGACATAGACGACGCGATCCTGCGACAGAACGCCGAGGTTGACCGTCTGCTTCGTTTGAGCAAAGAGTTCGCGCAGAATGACCGACGAGGTCTGTACGAGATCGAGGCCGCGCAACGCAGCGAACCCCAACATAAGTACGCCGGCGCCCGGCCGAACGGCGCCATCCGGAAGGCGCTCCAGATAACCTTCGCTCTCGAGCGTCGCGACGAGCCGAAACGCGGTCGGCATCGGCACGCCCGTCAAATTCACGATTTCGGTCAGTCGTAAGTGGGGCCGCTTTTCGCTAAAGAGAGCGAGGATGCGCAAACCTTTGGCCAGCGCCTCCACCGTGTAGCTGCTCGCTTCGCGGGTACTGTTCGCTTTCATGACTTCTCTGCAACCGGTTGCCGGAACGTGGAATGAAAGCGTTTTCAGCATGTGAAAGCACCCCGCCTGCCCGCCTATGCCGGCATGATCACTCCCTCACACCGCCTGCGCGGTCGGCTCATGCACGAGTTCGAACAAATGGCGCATGATCGCGTTGAATTCGGTGCTGACCTGGTATTCGAATGCGCGCGGCCGGGGTGCCGGAACGTCGACGATTTCCAGCACATGTGACGGCCGCGCCGACAGCACGATGACGCGGTCGGACAGGAACGTCGCTTCGCGGATGTCGTGCGTGATGAACAGGATCGTCGTGCCCAGTTCGCTCGCGATCCGCATCAGTTCGAGCTGCAATTCTTCGCGAGTCTGCGCATCGAGCGCGCTGAACGGCTCGTCCATCAGCAGCAGATCGGGCTGGATGGCGAGCGCGCGCGCGAGATTGCACCGCTGCTGCATGCCGCCCGAGATCTCCGGCGGGTAGAAGCGGCCGAAATCGGCCAGCCCGACGAGCTCGAGCAAGTCGCCGACGCGCCGCTGCACTTCTGCATGCGCCAGATGCGTCCGCCGGCGGTTGCGCGCAAGCTCGAGACCGTAGGCGACGTTCTCGCTGACCGTGCGCCACGGGAACAGGCTCGCATGCTGAAAGACGAAGCCGGTCGTGCCGTCATGCGCGCCGCCTGCGAAGTGCAGTGATCCCGCCGTCGGCTTCGTCATACCCGCCGCCATGCGCAGTAACGTCGTCTTACCGCAACCAGACGGGCCGACGACGCTGACAAACTCTTTAGCGCGCAGCTCGAACGACACGTTCTCGATCGCCAGGATCGGCGCGTCACCGTTCGGGCGGGTAAATTCTTTGCGCACCATTTCGAACGCCAGCAAGGTCTCGCTCACAGGACGTGTGCCACACGGGTCCACGGGCTGACGAGTCTCTCGATCACCGTCAAGAGCTCGGTCAACAGAACGCCGCCGATCGCCAGCACGACCGTTCCCACGAAGAGCTGCGGGGTATTGAAGATCTGCGAGGCGTTGAGGATGAGGTACCCGAGACCTTCAGTCGAACCGAAGAGGTCGGCCACGACCAAGCCGATGATCCCACGTGCAACGGCCAGCCGCAAGCCGGTGAAGATATGCGGCAGCGTGGCAGGCAACACAACCTTGTAAAAAAATTCCCAGCGATTCGTTCCGAACGCCGCCGCGACGTCGACGAAGTGTGGATCGAGGAGACGGACGCCCTCGCTCGTGTTGATCAGCACCGGGAAGAACACGAGGAGTCCGACGATCGAGGCTTTCGAGATGAGCCCGAAGCCCAGCCAGATGATGAAGATCGGTGCGAGCGACACCGTCGGCGTCGCGTAGAGCGCTTGAACCCAAGGGTTCGAGACATAGCGGAAATGCCGGTTCACGCCCATCAGCAAACCGATAACGATCGCCAGCGCCGACGCAATGATATATCCCAGGAAGAACTGCCGTGCGCTGACCAAGATGTCATTACCCAGCGTTCCGCTGCGTGCGAGGTTTACAAACTCGACGGCGACGGCACTCGGCGGCGACAAGATGAGCGGGCTCACATGAAAGATGCGGTAAACACCTTCCCAGACGATCAATCCGGTCAGCACTGAACTGAGCCCGTAGAGCATCGCGGGCGACGCGAACAGCCGAGGGAGTAGAAACGTCCTTCCGCCCGTCATTGTCGACACGGCCACGCTACTTTAGCTGGATGTCGTGATTGTCCGGCGCGCCGGCGCGGCAGATGTCTACCGCATGCGTTCGGCCGCACCCCGTGCACACATACTGACGCAATTCGAGCTTCTCGTGAACGTGCAGTCGCGGACCGATGGTCGCCGGGTCGACTTTTTTCATGCCGGCATACTCGCGCCAGTTGCCCGCCGCCGGTCCAAAAACGTGTCCGCACGTGCAGCGTATCCAGCGGCTGCCGCGTTCGTCTTGCGCGACCTCTAATCGGTCCCCGAGCGGCTGGAGGCGTTTCGCGACGCCTTCGGCTACGAAGCGTTCCGTGCGCCTGGCGGGCCAGCCGCGGCGCTCGGAACGAATGCGTTCGCGATTAGCAACGCTCGCCGCGTCGTCGACGTTACCGGCGTCATCCAGCCGAGTACCATAGTAGCGCTCTGCAGCCGACGGGGAAACGAGCCCGTCGTCGAGATCGGCCTGGACGTCGGCGATCAGCCGATCGAGCGGATCGCCCCAGCCCGCGCCGGCGGGCGGATGCGCGCGTACGACGTCGCACGGAGCGAGCACCATGGCGGGCGGCGGTTCGCCATCCGGGCGTTCGCCGTGCAGGTCGTCGTACTCAGGGATGCGGCCGGACGCTAATTGATCGAGTACATCGGTGTTGCGTAACACTTCACTCGACGTTTCTTGGCCGACGTATCCGCCGAAGGCGCCTTCGGCGTCGGGAACCTTCCATTGTACGCCGGCGCGGTTGAAGGTCGACGAAACGACGTGCGGCTTGTAGACGCCGAGCAGGCTCATGCCGCCACGCTGGCGGCCGGCGCCTCCGCTATCCGGTGCGAGGCCGCGGCGCAAGTAGAGCATCGGCAAATCAAGTTCCAGCGCTTCGACGTTGCTGACGGTCAAACGCTCGATGTCGTGATGACCTTGGGTAGAAACGCCGTCGTGATGCGAGTAGGCGCCGGCACCCGAGGCGAGGACGTCGTACGTGCGGCCCATGAATCGCTCGCCGTGCTGGTTGACTCCGAAGAAGCCCAATGACCCAGGGCGCCCGCACGGCGACGCCTGCGCTTCGGGCAAGAACTCGTCCGAGCACGCGACGAGCTTCGAGAGCGCGACGGTCGCGGTATTCTCCACTTCCCACACCGCGCCCGCGATGTTTCCACTGACAGCGGCCGGCTTCCGCGCGTTGCAGATCTTGCCGTCCGGACAGATCACCTCGATGGGTCGGTAGAGCCCCTCGTTCCATGGAATGTCGTATGCCAGCGTCGGTAGCAACGCGGCCGAGATGCCGGCCATCATCCCGCCGCGCGTACAGTTGGTCGAGTTCGCCACTTGCGGCGATGACTTCGAGAAATCGAACGTCAGCGTGTCGCCCGACTTGCGCATTTCGAGATGCACTTCGGGAATGTCGCCGAGCGTACGTTCGAACTCCATATACCCAACAGCGACGATGGTGGCATCCGGCAGTTGCGCCAGACGCTTGCGCAGCCGCGTTTCGGAGGTTTGAATCAGCGCTGTCATCACGCGCTGCAAGCGCTCGACCCCGTAGCGGCCGACAAGTTTTTCGAGCCCCTCCATGGCCGCGTTGTTGGCCGCTATAAGGCCCTTGAGATCGAGGCTCATCGTTGCCGGATGGCGGCAATTATTGAGGATCATGCGGAACACGTCGCCGCGCACCCGCCCGTTTTCGACCAACTTGGTGGGCGGCAAAATCAAGCCTTCTTGATAGATCTCCGACGCGGCTTGCACCATGCTGCCTTCGCTCATGCCGCCGATGTCCGACATGTGCATCATTGCACCGGCCCATAGCACCAGTTGCCCGTCGATGTGCAAGGGTGCGACGACCGCGAAGTCCGGCGCGTGGACGGTGCCCTTCCAGGGGTCGTTGACGACGAACATGTCACCCGGTCCGATGCCCGGATTGTCGCTGCAGTCCTCGATTACCGCGCGCACGGTCGCCGCCATGGAGGATGAGTGGAAGAGGATT
This sequence comes from Vulcanimicrobiota bacterium, assembly GCA_003164495.1. Taxonomy (GTDB): domain Bacteria; phylum Vulcanimicrobiota; class Vulcanimicrobiia; order Vulcanimicrobiales; family Vulcanimicrobiaceae; genus Lustribacter; species Lustribacter caenicola. The sequence goes on along the minus strand of PLTN01000167.1, from coordinate 199,884 downwards.
GTACGGCCCATGGCCGCGACTGAACCATCGGGCAAATACAAGCCGACGTTGTAATCGGACATCTCCGTCACATGCTTCGAGCCGGAGATCGTTACCAGGCGCGCAGCCTGTTCCGTAGTGATCCCGAGCAGCCGGTGCCGAATGACCTCGAATGTTACTGGATCGGCCTGGCGAACCTCGTCGGCGCGTTCAGCTAAAGTGCTCATGCGTTCATCGTCTCCTGCATGGAACGGATGATGACGTTGCCGTGTTCGTCTACCACAGCATGTTGTCGTGGTCCGACGACCACGGTCGTACCGAAGAACTCGAGGATTGCCGGGCCCGCGAGTTTCGTGCCGGCCGGGACCAGCTCGCCGCGATGGATCGCCGTTCGCACCATCGCGTCCTCGAAGCGCACCTCACGCTCGCCGAGCAGCGAGCCATCGCCGCCCGAACTCGGTGCGCGACCTTCGCTCACGGTCGGCGACGGCACCCGGCCTTCGATGCGGAAGGTGTTGATCTCGATGCCCGCTTCTGCGAGGCTCGTTCCAGCACCATAGATACGCTCGTAGCGCGCGAAGAAATCGTTGACGAGCGCGCTCAGGTCGGCGGTTTCTAGGGTGACGTTGGCCACCGGCACGGCCAGTTCGTGCGCTTGACGGCGGAAACGGAAGTACAGCGTGCGCTTCGTCGTGAGCGCGGGATGCGCGTGCATCGCGGCGCGGCAGCGCTCCTCGAGTTCCGCAAACGTGCGGTTGATGCGATCCACATCGAGGTGTTCGGCCGGATCGTGTGCGTTGGGAGGGGTGCGCTGCGGATCGCTTTGCTGAAAGCTGCGAAAGCGGTCCGACGACACCGCGCCGAAGCCGGAGTGCACGGTGGCGGTCGCAGGAACGACGACCGTGTCGATCCTGGCTTCTTGCGCGATCGCGTACCCGTGCGTCGGTCCCGCGCCGCCGTAAGCAAAGAAGGCGAAATCGCGCGGATCGTAGCCCTGCTGGATCGTCACGGTGCGCACCAGATCGGCCATCTGGTTTTCGGCAACCGCGCGAATTCCGGCCGCCGCGTCGAGAACGGAGAGCCCGAGCGGCTCCGCGATGTGGGTGCGGATCGCCGCTTCGGCAAGATCGCGGTAGAGCGGGATGCCGCCGCCCAGGAAATATTTCGGATCGATAATCCCGAGCACGACGTCGGCGTCGGTGACGGTCGGGCGCGTGCCGCCGGTGCCGTAGCATGCAGGTCCGGGAACCGCTCCCGCGCTTTCCGGACCGACGATCAGTGCGCCGCCGTCATCGATCGACGCGATACTGCCGCCGCCGGCGCCGATCGCGGTAACACGAATGCGTGGCGACGCGACGTGGTAACTGCCGGCGATGCTCATCGTACTGACCAGCGGCTCTCCGTCGACGATCAGCCCGCTGTCGAAACTCGTTCCGCCCATGTCGCCGGTGATGACGTTGGCAATCCCGAGCTTGCGCGCTAGCGCCGCCGATGCGAGCACGCCGCCCGCAGGCCCCGACACCATCAGTTCGACGGCGCGCGAACCGGCCTCGACCGCGTCGACGACGCCGCCGGCGGAATCCATTACGGTGAAGTCGCCGGCGAAGCCGTTGGCGCGCAGGCGGTCTTCGAGCAGCTCGACGTAGCGCGCGATAATGGGGCCGAGGTAAGAGTTCACAACGGTCGTCGCGGTGCGCTCGTATTCGCCGATGACCGGTGCGATCTCGCTCGAGCGGGTGAGAAAAACGTCGGGCCATTCTTCGCGCACGATGCGCGCCGCCTCGATCTCGTGATCGGGCCGCACGAACGCCCACAGGAACGAGATGGAGATCGCGCCGCAACCAGCAGCTCGCAATTTACGCGCCGCTGCGCGCACTTGTTCACCGTCGAGCGGCACGATCTCGGCACCGCTATAGTCGAGGCGTTCATCGATCTCGACGATGTCTCGGCGCGAAACGATGGGGTCGGGGTTGCGGCGTTGGCTGTAGTGGCTCGAACGGTCCCCGACACCCGTCCACGAACCCATCGCCCGCTGCACGAATAGCGTGTCGGCGAAGCCGCGCGTGATCAGGAGCCCGGTGCGCTCGCCTTTGCGTTCGATGTATGCGTTCGTCGCCGCCGTCGTCCCGTGGGCGAAGTAGGCGACGCTTTTCGTGAACTCTTCTAAAGAGAGCCCGTACTCCGCGGCTGCCAGCTTGAAACCCTCGAGCACCGCGAGACTACGATCGCCGGGGGTGGTGGGCACCTTGAACTGCCGCAAGAGCTGCTGCTCGTCGATCACGACCATGTCCGTGAACGTGCCGCCGATGTCGGTGCCGATCGAAAACGGTCCTTTGCTCACGGTGCTCCTCAGGCGCTTGGCGCCGCCGATTCCGCCGATTGTCGAACTGGAATTTATCGTGGGGTTCTGAGTCGAATCCTGCAAGAACTTTTGTTGACAATCCTGATCGAGGAAGCTAACATTCCTGCACTCGGAGGTCTAACCATGAGATGTTGTTCGCGCATGGTTCGTGCGACGGCGGTCGTCGCAGCACTCGCCGTGATCTCGCTCCAGCCGGTTGCGCCGATAGCAGCGCAAAGCGACATCCCGTCCGTCAACGTTGCCACATACGGCAAAGGCGCCGGCGAATGGTGCATGTACATCGCGCAGCAAAAGGGATACTTCGATCAGGCTAAGGTCAAGATCGGCCAATGGCTCGTCGTATTCGGCGATCCGAACATCGTCAACGCGCTGGTCAGCGGCCAGGTCGACATGGCCGTATCCAGCACCGGCGCGATCTTGCCGGTGGCCAACGGACAAACCGATCAAGTCGTCGCGATCGGCGGCTCCGAAAGCTATCCGGTTTCCCTCGTCGCAGCCGACACGATCACTTCCCCGAGCCAACTCGTCGGCAAGACGATCTCGATGCCGCCCAAGAACACCTCGCTCGAAATCATCGGAACGCGGCAGATAGACAATTTGATCGGCGCCGGCAAGTGGTCGGCGATCTATCTCGGCGGCGCCGATGACACGCATCTGCCACTGATCGGGGCCGGCAAGGTGCAAGGCGTGCTGGTGAACGACCCCGTCACACTCGAACCGGATTCGCACCTGCATATTATCGCCCGCCTCAACGGCGGCCAAGCGATGTTCAACGGTCCCCTCATGGCCAGCAAGAAGTTCTTGCAAACCAATCCGCAAGCTGCGATCCGGTTCTTGGCAGCCTTTGCCAAGGGTTGCAACTTCATCCTCGATCCGAAAAACAAGGCCGAGGCCGTGAACATCCTCTCGAGCGCGACCGGCGTCGCGCACGAGTCATCCGAGGCGTTCTACGACTTCTACGTTGCGGGTCCGCAACGCGGAAAGACGCCACCAAAAGACGCCCGCATCGACTCGGCCGGATTCGCGAACACGATTCAAGCGATGAAAGACGCCGGGGTGATCACCAACAAAGCGTTCGATCCGAAAAGCGTCATCGACAACAGCTATTTGGACCAGGCGCTAAAGCTTGCCGCCACGATTCACTAACTGCTCGCTTCCGGAAGGACTCTGATCGTGTCAAACACTCGGCGTTCGCGCTTCGTCATGGTCAACGGAATCAAGACCCACTATACCGAGAGCGGCGGCAACGGCCCCGTCATCGTCGGCATGCACGGCGGCGGAGCGGGCTCCTCCGGTGAGGCGGGCCTAGGAAAATTGCTCGATATTCTCGGCGACCGATACCGGATCATCGGACTCGACTCGATCGGCGGGTACGGCGAAACCGATCCGGTGCCGCTGCGCTACGGTTTGCAGAGCCGTGTCGATCATGCTGCCGCGTTCGTCGATGCATTATGCCTGGATACATTCACCATCATGGGCAACTCGCAAGGTGCGTGGTGCGCGGCTCAATACGCGATTCAGCATCCCGACCGTGTGGAAAACGTCATCCTGCTTTCGAGCGGTTCGATCGGCGGCGCAATGGGCGCGAACCGCTCGCCGAGCGAGGGCATGAAGCTAATGCAAGCCTACGACGGCACCCGCCCGGCGATGCTCAACCTGATGCACGGACTCACCGCGCGTGCGGAAGTGGTCACCGATACTCTCGTCGATTTACGGCAAACGGCCGCGACTCGCCCCGGGGTTCGCGAAGCCTTTGCCGCGTCGGATAAAGCGATCCGTGCGGTGCGCGACAACGCCGTGCTCGCCGCACATTACGATATGCGCGTCACGCTACCCGCGCTGGCCAAGCAAATCCCGACCACATTCATCTGGGGCGATGCCGACATCTTTGCGCCGCCCGAGCTCGGCCGCGAACTGGAGAAAATGCTGCCCGGCATCCGGTTCCATTGGATTCACAACGCCGGGCACCAAGTGCAGACCGATCAGCCCGAACAAGTTGCCCAGATCATCGACGACATGGTCGGCAAAAGGCAAGCGGTCGCGGCCGATTAGGTGTTGAGGCGCGGAGCTACGGAACGGCGCGCTTGCTCCGCCTTCACCCGGTTCCGCCAGCGCTCAACGACGCCGCAGAGGTGCCGGTACATCGCACGTTCGGCGGCGTCCGGATCGTGCGCGCAAATGGCGTCATAGATAACGCGATGTTCGGAGAGGCGATCGGAGGGCCGTGCCGGTGTGGTTAGGCGCTGGAGTTCGAAGCGATGTGAGAGCAGGCTGTCCAGCATGCGGCGCGCCGTCTCGTGCCGCGCGATCCGTAGTACCTCGCCGTGGAACTGCGCGTTGGTGCGCGCAAATCCGGCCATGTCCTCGACCGCACACTGCTGCTCCATGTCGTGCATTATGCGCGCCAGACGCTCCGTATCGCGCGCGTCCGCGTGCTGTGCCGCATGGCGCACGACGAGACATTCCAGCACCAAGCGCAGTTCAACGACCTCTAGCGCCTCCTCGTCGGAAACGCGTCGAACGCGCGCGCCGCGATTGGGCTGGCGTTCGACAAGATTTTCTTGCGCAAGGCGCGCAATCGCGGTCCGAATGGCCGCGCGTCCGACGCCCAGCGAAGCGGCGAGGTCGGACTCCACAAGCCGCTGACTCGGGAGAAGTTCCCCGGTCGCGATCGCGTCGCGAAGCTGCCGATACGAAACGTCTTCCTGATGAAGTGCCGTCCCGCGCCGCGAGATCTGCGGCTTTGATGTCTCCATCCTCCGCTCACTTGCGCGCCTCACGCACTGCTACCCTGCTGAGAGAATTGAACTGTGAATAGAGAAACGCTCGGAACGCCGAAAGGCGGCCCAGGCCGCATGGACGGCATGGTCAACGGCGTTCGCGCCGGCAACCTCATCTTTTTCTCCGCCATTCGGGGCCGCAACCCTGAAACGAACAAATCGCCCGACGGAGTTCGCGCCCAGGCCGCACAGGCATTCGAAAATCTCAAGACCCTCATGGAGAGTCGCGGCTTAACGCTGCGGCATATTGTGAAGGTGACGCTGTACTTGCAAGATCTTGCGGACCGCGATCCGTTTCACGAGGTCTGGATGCAGTATTTCCCGGAAGACCCGCCGGCACGCACAGCGATGCAGGTCGCTGACGCCAACGCGTCGCCCGGCGGCAATTCGCGGTTCGTGCTGGACGTCGTCGCCTTAGCCGAATAGGATGCATACGACATGTCGGTAATTTTGGCCGGAATGGCCTCGTCGCACGCATACGCGTTCACCGATCCGACCGAATGGGAAGCACGGCGCGAACGCACGCGCAACCGCTACAAAGCGAAGTTTGGCACGCTCCCGCCCGAAGTGCCGGCGATCGAAAACGAAACACTCGAAGAAAATCTGTCGCGCTTCAAGCTTATCCAAGGGGGCTTCGCGCGCCTGAAGGCCGACCTTGAGGCGTTCGAGCCGGACGTGCTGATCATGGTCGGCGACGATCAGGACGAACTCTATCGCGATCAGACGCCGCAATTCGCGATCTTCACCGGTGAGAAGTTCGTTTCGGTGAACCGCGACGGTAATGACGGCTTTCGTAACGTCTACCGCAACGACAGCGCTCTCGCCAATCATCTCTACCGGTCGTGTCTGGACCAGGCTATTGACGTAGTGGGCATCCGCGCCTTCGCCGGTGACGAGCTGATCTCGCACGCGCACGCGCAGATTATGAGCTACCTGGATCCGAAGGTACCGGTGATCCCGCTCTTCGTCAACGCCATTCACGTGCCCGCGCCTTCGCCGGCCCGCTGCTATGCATTCGGTCAGGCAATTCGCGTCGCGCTCGCAGCGTGGCCGTCGCCGCTGCGCGTAGCGTGTTACGCTTCGGGCGGATTGTCGCACTTCAGCGCCGGCTTCCCGTACGAGGCATATACCGGACCGTATCAAGTCGGCTCGATCGCGGAGGACGTCGATCGCCGCATCGTTGGCTGGTTGCAGGCCGGCCGGAACGCGAAGCTCGGCGAGTTGTCGTCATCGGATCTTCTCAACAATGGGCTCGTCGAACTGCGGCAGTGGGTCACGCTGATGGGAATCTTGGGCGATCGAAAGCCGGCTTGGATCGTCTACGATGCCTTCTACCGGGCGATCATGGGGCTCAGCGTGGCGTTCTGGGCGCCATTCGATCTTTCGGCAGAAGCGCGCGGCGTGGCGGGTGTAGCCTGATGCCCGCAATGCGCATGCGTTACCGCGACGTGGACCGTTTGCCATTTCTCAATGGTCTGTCCCGCAGCGCGCAGGAGCGCGGTCTCGACCTCGAAATCAGCCGGCACAAACAAGTTGGGAGCGAGGACTGGGGGGAAGCGCTGCGACGCGGCGAGGTGGACGCGCTGGCCGAGAACTACTGGGGCCTTCAGCGCTATCGCGCCCAAGGTGTACCGCTCGTCACCGTGGCGTCCGCGGCGCACGAGTGGGTCGAGTTGCTGCTCGCGCGTCCCGGCATCAGAACGCTCGAGGACTTGCGCGGCAAGAAACTCGCAGTACGGCTCACGGGTCCGCAGCGTTCGTTCCCGCGAGCCCTGCTGACCTCGGTCAACCTAGTCGACCATGTCGAGATGATCGTCTACGCGGAGAGCGACACCGGGCGCTGGGGTCACTGGAAGAAGGTCGCCGACGGCTCGTGCGATGCGTGTTTCATGCTGCCATCTTACGCCGACGCGGCGAAAGCGGCGGGGTTGATGGAGATTCCGTATGGGTCGTACGCATTCGACGGCGCACACATCATCCCGACGACAACGGAATCGTTCATCGAGCGCCGGCGTGACGACATCGCGCTGCTTGTCGAAGCGATGTTCGATACCTGCGCGCGCATCAACGCCGACCCGACGTGGTTTCGCGAGCTCACGGTCGAATCAGTCGAGGCGCTACGCGAGCACTTCCCGCTCGAAGACGACAACGCGATCGACCGCTTCTGCGCCGTGCAACAGGCGGAAATCGCCCCGGTACCGATCCCCACCCCCCAGGGCCTGACGCATGCCTACGACGTGGCGGTACTGCAGTATCCGGAAATCACCGGCTTCAATCCGATGCTGATGTGGGATCTCTCGTTCGCGCGCGCAGCCTACGCGAAGCGTTTCGGCTCGACCGACGCCGCCCCGGCCATCATCGCAGCGCCACCGGGCGATACGCGCCAGTCTCGCACCGCGGGCTAAGAAATACGGCAGCAGCCCAGCGCGAAGTTCAGCTGATCGTCTTGGAATTGCGGCCCGACGTTATGGAAGTCGATGCAGTGACCTGCGTGCGAGACGATGGCAGCAGAACTCCCTGTGACTCGAGACAGCAAATCCGAAAGCGATTGGATCTCCTCATCATTTACCACCCACAAACCGTCTTGCTCGGCCAGCCGGAACTGCACGGGAACCTCGACCGAGGTAAGTAACGCTCGAGCGTTCTGCGGCCACACGGTGTTGATCTCGAGCAGCTCCCGCGTAGCGATAGGAACATATGCGGGCCGTACCAGCTCCGCGACCCCGCTCTTGACGTCGTCCGGGTTACCAAACATCAGCCGGTCTTTATTTTCGGCGGAGGTCTCAACCCACGTATCAGCCGGAAACCGCTCGAAATAGCTGTGAAGGGCTGGGTTCGGCGTAAGCCCTGCGCCCGAAACGGCTACACCGGCCAGCGGCCAGCTCTGCGGTTGCGCTGCAAGCATCACGGCCAGTGCGGCGCCGATCGAGTGGCCGATGAGGACGACACCGGCGCACTCTTCCTGGAATTGCGTCCACAGACGATCGATCGCCTCAGAGATCCACTCCGCGTTGGCAGCAAGCGTTTGCACGTCTTTGCCGGCGGCGCGGGAGCGACCATATCCGAGCCGATCGAGCGCGATGACACCGTAACCGCGCGCGGCGGCGCGCTCGATCAGCGAGCAGCCGGAAATGTCGAAATACTCCGACGTGAATCCGCCACCGTGAATAGCCACGATCAACGGGCATCGATCGGTGGTCAGAGCTCGTTGCAGCGCCCGAGTGCGACCCGAGGCGGTGAACGCCGGCTCATCGATCAAGAGTTCAGAATTCATCCCCGGAAGATGAGGTCGGAAGCTGAGAACGTCGGGACTTTCTGATACCTGGCAACAATGTCGATGAGCGGTTGAATTTGTCCGTTCACGAGTTTATCGGTAAAGGTCGTACGGTGGCCGATCGCAAGCATGGCCGGGTCGGCCTTCAATTTGTCTACGAGAATCGGAACGACTTTGTCGGGATTGGCATTAGCCCACACCCCAGCCTGATTCATCGCACGCGCGAAGCGCGCGACGAGGTCGGGATGCGCCTTGGCCCAGGCGGCGGTTGCAAACCATGCCGTTGCAAGATACACCGGCGGCATCGCATCGTCGGTGGTGTTCAACAGCTTCACTTGTCCCTTCTTGGTCGCGATCGTGAAGAATGGTTCGTTCAGCCACCCGGCGTCGGCACGCCCCGCTGCGATGGCGTCACCAATCGTGGGAAACGGAACCTCGGTGAACTTCATCGTCGATGAATCGCCGCCGTTCTTGTCGACCCATGCGCGCGGCACAAACTCGGCGATCGTTCCGAGACCCGAAACGGCGAAGGTCTTGCCATTGAGATCTTTGGCCTCCTTGATCGTCGAACTCGCCCCCACGACGATGCCGCCCTGAACGACACCCCGCTCGACGACGGCCTGCGGCGCAATGATGACGATCGGAAGTCCCTTGATGTGGGCCAGCGCGAGGGTCGTGACGGTCGCGCTTCCGATGTCGTACGTTCCTGACAACAGCGCTTGCAAGATGACCGGGCTCGTCGATATACCGGTAACGTCGACGCTAATGCCGGCCTTGTCGAGGAAACCGTTGGCCTCCGCGTAGTACGGCTGGCATGAGGGCTCGATGGGCTGAATCGCAACCTTCAACGTTGGGAGATCCGCAGCCCGACCGACTTGTGCGAGACTGGGGAGGACGAGAGCGCCTGCGATAGCCTGTGCGGCGCGGAGTCGGGTCAATTGCATGGTTTCACTCCAATCAAAGAGAGGCGTTGCGGCTGACATTCCGGTAGATTTTTCCTAGAGCGCTCAGAAGCGCTGTTCGCTCCGCTGCGGTTACGCCGTCGAGGTACATTTTCTCGGAACTGATGGCGACGGGCATGAGGCTCTCGACGAGCTCGCGGCCTTTCGCCGTGATCGTGAGTTCTAAGGTACGCGTATCTTCCGGGACGCGCGTGCGAACGATGAGCCGCTCGCGTTCCATTTTCGCGGTGAGACGAGAGAACGTTGGGGCTCCGATGCTCGCGAGTTCCATGCAGGTCGCGAACGGGCAGCTACCGCGCTCCCACAAAAGAAATAACACGCGCCACTTCGGAACGGTGAGGCCGTGCGGTTCAAACTCAGACGCTGCAGACGTTAGCATCGCCGTTGCCGCCCGGTTCACTAGGAACGGTATATACGTGTCAAACGAGAGGGCCCGCCCCCGCGATTTTCCGCGCGCGTTGCTCATCGCCCGTTATGACTCTTCTCCCGATAGTCTTGCATCGGCGAACGCTCCTGGTACTTTTCCCAAACCTTGAGCGAAAACGCGCGGAGGGCGGCCGGATCGTTCGCATCGATCCCGGCTTCCGAGACCGGCACGACGTAATCGTTTGCATACGTGGGCGGCACGTCAGCCGGACTGAGATAGAACCCGTGCGGCGGATTTTCGCCGTTGGCCACGGCCTCGATCCCACGGCGGATCATCTTTCGGAACATCGTGACACCGCGATCCAAGGTGCCTAACTGTTCCAGTTCGTGGACGGAAATCGCCCCCTGACTTTCCTGTGCATCCACGTCACCTGGAATCCACTGCCGATCTCCGTACGGGCGGTCATTGTGAAATTGACCGAATTGTTCCAGCGGCGCGCGTTGTTCGGGAGACATTCCGCCGTCAATGTAATGACTAAGGTAAAACTGAACGCTGTGTTCCGAATCGATCGGCAACGTCCATAATGTGATAAATGGCGCGCTGGAGTATTTTGCCACGCGCCCGCTCTCTACGATCGAGCTGATCGTGTGAATGTTTGGGTAAACAATCTCTGCCGACCTGACCCACACCATGTCGTCCACTTTTCGCACGCCGAGATAAATGCAGCCGTTGGGGGTTTCGACCCACGTAAGCTCGGGCGATACGCCAAACTCGCCGGCGAAGGTGTCCTTTGTGACGCCGCGCATCTGAGGAATCATATGTAGGGTTGCCGTGTGATGCGGGTCGACCGCGTTTTCTTTCATCTGTAGCCAGTTGCAATCGACGTTGAGCCGGATGCCGGGAACATTGCGCACACCAGAAAGATCAAAGCGGTCGAGCATCGGGAAAACGGGAATATTTTCAGGCGGCCCCATGTAGATGAAAACGATCCCGCTGTAGACTTCGGTCGGATAGCCGCCTTGGTTTACTTGTTGCATGATGCGTTCGGCGTTCGGATCGCCTGGGATATCGATGCACGCACCGTCGGTGGCATACTCCCGTCCGTGGTAGCAACAACGGATACCCTCGTCGGTGAGAATGCCGAACTCGAGCGAACTATTGCGATGGCAGCATTGCAAGTGCAGGCAGCCAACCTCGCCCTTGAGATTCTTGAAAACCACCAGATCTTCGCCCAGCGCACGCACCCGTAGCGGCACCTTGAGGAGTTCGCGTTCGTACGCCACCGGTTGCCAGAACCGGCGGTGGAAATCCCCGCCCGGTGTCCCACGCTCGACCGACGTGAGATATCGATCGGGCTCACCGTTTAGATTCCGGTAAAACCCCTTGAACACGGCGCGTTTGGCCGGGCGCTCGTTGGTGATCGACATTCTAAACTCTCCACTCCGGCTCGAAGGATCGTTGCAAATGAAATTAATGCGGATGAAAGGGTTCTCCGTGCAGAGTGCCGGACCTCTCGCTATCCGCAGCGTCAATCCAGAGGGTAACGCGTGTTGAATACGCACCCGGTCCCAACCGCCGACATCGACATGGCGAAAACAAGCCCGGACACGATTGCCGGCCGGTACTTGCGCCGCTTTTGGCTACCGGTCGCCGAACTGGCAGATGTCGCGCCGGGACGCGCAAATGCGAACCGCTAAACGAGGCATCCTTTCCGCGCTCGCCGCGGTCGCGGTACTTGCCGTTGCCGGCAGCGCGACGGCGGCGGAGAGTTACAACATCGAGACGATCCTTCCGCTGACCGGACCGAACTCGTTCGTCGGCAACGAGGAGCGCGAGGCCTTCGGCGTGCTAGAGGCCGCGGCTAATCGAGGCGGCGGTGTCCACGGGCGCTCGATCCATTTCGCGATCCTCGATTCGCAATCGAGCCCGCAGCTCGCGGTGCAACTCACGACCCAGCTGCTGCCGTCGCATCCGGCAGTGCTGATCGGCGATTCCGGCAACTCGACGTGCTCGGCAATGGCGCCGATTCTCGCCGGTGGCCCGGTGCAGTTTTGTCTCTCGAACGGCTTTCGTCCGGTGCGCGGCGGCAACTCCTATGTGATCGGCGCTTCGCCCGATCAACAAGCCGCGGCGTTCGCCAAGTACGCGCGCGGCCGCGGTTGGCGTCGCATCGCCTTACTCAACGGCAACGATGCCACCGGCGACTCCGCCGAGACGGCGATGCTTACGGAGTTGGCCAAGCCTGAGAACCACGATTTGATGGTGGTCGACAAAGAGCGGTTCAACGCTAGCGATATCAGCATCAGCGCGCAACTGGCGAAGATTCGCGCCGCCGACGCGCAGGTCGTCTCCACGTACAGCGTCGGCGCATCGTTTGGCGTCGTGCTCCACGGGCTGCACGATGCCGGCCTCGATGTGCCCGTCTGTGCAAGCCAAGGGAACTTGTCCTACGTCGAGATGAAGCAGTTCGCGGAGATCGCACCGAGAGCGCTGTACTTCGTCTCCGGCCCACTGCCGGCCGAAGGGCAGCCCGTCGAGCCGGGGCCGCTCAAGGCGACGGACATTGCCTACCTCGATGCGTTTCGCCGCGCGGGCATCAAACCCGATTGGGGTCACGCGGTCGCGTGGGATACCGGCTCGGTCGTGATCGGCGCGTTGCGCGCGCGCGGCCTCGATGCCGGACCGGCGGACTTGCACGCCTATTTCGACGGACTCCACGACTTGCCGGCGATTCAAGGCATGCTCGACTTCCGCAACGGGATGATGCGCGGCGTCGCCGACCTCCGCGTGCTGGCGTGGGACCGCGCGCGGGCAACCTGGTCGATCGTCTCACAAAACGGCGGTGTGCCGAAGCACGCCGAATAGGATGGCTCGATGCTGACACGTGAAGAGAACGAACAACTGTGCCGGATCGGTCCCGACGCGCCGATGGGGCGGATGCTTCGGCGGTACTGGATTCCCGCCGCGCTCGGCCACGAGCTGGAAGCGGGCGGTGCGCCGCGGCGGGCGCGTTTGCTGGGTGAGGATTTCGTCGTTTTTCGCGGCAACGACGGCGTCATCGGCGTGCTCGACGAGCTGTGCCCGCACCGCGGCGCCTCGCTCGTGCTCGCGCGCAACGAAGACTGCGCGCTGCGCTGCCTCTATCACGGTTGGAAGATCGACGCGTCGGGCCGGGTGATCGAGACGCCGGCCGAACCCAAGGAGCATCACTTCGCCGACCGCGTTCGCGCAAACGCATATCCGGTGTACGAAGCGGGCGGCATCGTGTGGACGTATCTCGGTCCGCCGGGAACGGAACCGCCGAAGATGGAGTTCCACTGGATGTCGCTGCCGGCCGAGCACCGCATGATCCAAAAAGCGCGCGAAGAGTGCAACTGGGTGCAGTGTTTGGAGGGCGTGATCGATTCAGCGCACTCGGGGTTTCTGCACTCGAACGTGATCAAGCCGGTCCCGGGCGAGAAGACGATCATCCCCGAGGATCAGGGCAACACGCAGCGCCCATCGGACGATTTGGCCCCGCGCATCGAAGTCGAAGACACGCCGTTCGGCTTTCGCTACGCCGCGATCCGCCGGCCGCTCATCGACCCCGAGGTGCGCGATTACGTTCGGGTGACGCTGTTCATCGCGCCGTTCATCGCGCTCTTTCCGGCCGCGAACGGTTGGACGAGCATGCAAATCTTCGTACCGATGGATGATGAGCACACGATGTTCCACTTCGTCCAGACCCGGCACGATAAACCGATCGACGACCTCACCCGCACGCGCCGCGCCAAGCGGTCCGGGATGCAGCTGGGCATCGATCTCGACCCGCTGACCTACCGCAAGATTCGCCACCGCGAAAACAACTGGCTGCAGGACCGGGCGGCGATGAACACCGGCAGCTTCACCGGGATGCATGGTGTGAACAACGAGGACATTGCGATGCAAGAGAGCATGGGCCCGATCTACGACCGCCGCAAAGAGCACCTGGGGGCGAGCGACATAGCGGTGATTCGCATGCGGCGCATCATGCTCGACGGCGTTCGCCGCTTCGTCGAAGAGGGCGCGCCGCCGGTTGGATTGTCCGAGCCGGTCGACTACACGGCGCTGCGCGCCGTCGAACGGATGGTTCCACGCGGCGTCCGCTGGCAAGACGACCTGGTCGCGACGTAATCCGATGAATCTTCAACTGAGTGCTACCTTTACGCCGAACGATCTCGCGGCGCCGTTGCTTTCCGGCAAAGTCCAGCCCGAGGGCATCACGCTGATCGGGTCGACGATGAACGCGTCGGAGATGTACTGGCGGCAATTGAAGTTCGCCGAGTTCGACGTCTCCGAGATGTCGCTGTCGTCGCTGATCATCGCGACCTCACTCGGACCGACCGACTACGTCGCGCTACCGGTGTTTACGATGCGGCGCTTCTTTCATACCAACATCGTCGTGCGAACCGATGCCGGCATCGATCAACCGGCCGATCTGCGCGGTAAACGCATCGGCGTGCCGGAGTATCAACAGACCTCCGCCGTATGGACGCGAGGCATTCTCAACGACGAATTCGGCGTCTCGGCGCAAGATGTCACCTGGTTCATGGAACGTCCGCCCGAAGCGAGCCACGGCGGGACAACCGGTTTCACGGCGCCGCCCGGCGTCGAACTACACTATATTGCTCCGTCGTCGAACATCGGCGAGATGCTGGTCAGCGGTGAACTCGACGGCTCGCTTTCCTATCTTTCCGCACCCAACCTGATCGATCGCAGCCGCATCGACATCCACAGCCGCCGCGATATCCGCCGCCTTTTCCAGGACGTGAATGCCGAGTCGCGGCGATACTACGGGAAAACGGGGCTTTACCCAATCAACCACGTGTTGGTCGTGCGGCGTTCGCTAATTGAAGAACACCCATGGATCGGCCTGAACCTCTACGATGCGTTCGTCGAGGCAAAAGAGCTTCTTCACAAACAGCGCGACGCGCGGCTCAACGCCCACATCGCGACGGGGCTGCTCGACGATACCGCCGTCGCGAACCTCAAACGCGATCCGATGCCGTACGGTGTTGCGGGCGCACGCCGCGAACTCGAAACGATCGCCCGCTACGACTACGAGAGCGGCCTCACGAAGCGCCTCGTACAGATCGAGGAACTCTTCCCGGCCAACGCGTTAGGAACGTAGCTCGCGACGGCGCCTAGAACGGGTGTAGGACGAGCGGAACCGTCAGCCAGAGCATCCCTTTCCACTCCGGGCCGCCGGATAGACCGGCCAGCGTCGAGGTTGCGCCGAGATTCGTCTCGAGGTAGCCGTGCAGATACGGAAACTTCGGAATCGGAATATTGAACGCGAGGTTGATCGAGTTCCCCACCGTCTGTCCACCCGCGATCCCGGCGTTGTTCAGGTCGTGGCGGAAAGTGAACAGTGCGTTTCCGCTGAGCAGCGACTCCATGATCTCCGCACTCCAGCCCGAGCTCGCCGTCGGCGCGTATTGGTTGCCGTTCGGATCCATGCCGGGATTGCTATCGCTCTGGCGTTGGTAGATGAACATCGCGCCCGGCCGGTATCCCTTGGTGGGGTCGAGTTGGACGTACCCGGCTTGGGACTGATAGCGGTCGGTTCCCGTACTCACCGGAAGCGTTCCGGTGCTTCCGAAAATTCCGACCTCGAGCGGCGATTTGGCCTGCGCTAACGCTACCTTCCATTGAAACGACTTGTCGCCCGGCGTGAAGTCGGAGACGCCGTTGAGGTCGTCGCTGCTCAAGTAGTAGCCGGCTTCGACATCAAGACTTTGTCCGACGTAGGCCGCTCGCGTGCCCCAGCGGTTGCTGTAGGTTGCGCTCCAATCGTGCTCGCCGACGACGGTACTCGAAGCCAACGGACCGTCGATATCCGACGTCTGACTGTAGGGTGACGGTGCCGGGTTGAGGATCTTGCCGACGAAGAGGTGCACGTCGGGCGACCCCAGGTGATCGTAGGCAACCCACGCCGTGTCGAGGCCGCCCGATTGATTGCCCTGTGTGATCCATTGCTGCACGTGATAGGTGATATCCGGTGCGGCGTAACCGATCGCGTGGACCGCCAGGTTGGCGGTATCGTAGCGCGGCACGCCGGTCGCGGCGCCCGCGGTCGAGTCGTAGTTCGTCGCTTCGTCCAGCCACACGGGGAACGTCTTGTCGAGCGACGCGCGTTCGATCGCTGCGTAGCCTGAGCGCTGGACATAGCGGCCGTACGCGTTGAGCAATGGCACCATGGTGTGGCACGCACTGCACTGCAATCCCGTCGCCTGCGCGAATTCAGGCATCGCGGTCGACATCTTCGGCGCGAAGAACATGCTCGTGAGCAGAAGGGCAATGCCCATCGTCACGGCGAGTGCGAAAAGACGACCCTGTTTCACTACGGGACCTCCAGCGAATGCGTTGGTAACTCTGGAGGTCAGCGTAGTGGTTGACTGTGAAGGCAGCGTGAAGCCGCTCTTCGCAGGTGTGCGCTATTTGGCCGTCGCGACGTCGCTTTCGCTGACGGGGCCGCCGCTGTTTCCCCATGCGGAGCGGATATATGTCGCAACCGCTGCGATGTCGGCGGCCGAGAGCTGGCCCTTCCACGAGGGCATGATGTTCTTGCCGTTCTTGATCGTGGTCAGGATGTGTGTTGCGTCGTCCATGCCGACCGAACGTAGGTCAGCACGGCGGCGATCTCGGCGTTCGTCACCTGATCGTGCCAGGCCGGCATCACGCCGCTAAAGGCATGGCCGAGAATCGTGATCGGGCCGCTGCGCCCATAGAGCACCGTCGCTATCAGGTTCGCGGTGTCGGGAGCGACGATGTCGGGATTTCCGGCCAGCGGCGGATAGGGTCCATTACCCAACCCGTTGACCTGATGGCAGGCCGATCACTTTGCGACAAAAATCGCCTTGCCGTCGACCTGCGCCGCGCCGCCGGCCGCGGGAGCGAAGGCGAACATGGAGAGCGCGATGAGTGCAAGTGCCGCGAGGCCGATACCGATAGGGCGCATGCTTCTTGCTCGTTCACGTTATCGACGATTCGACCTGGCTTCGGCCGACCGGCCCGGTTGATCGGGACGCTTGGACCTTTTCGTCCGGCCGTGCCCGCATATACTGAAAGGTGTGAATACGAACGATATGGCGCGCGCGCTCGACGCAACGCCGCGCTGCACGCCGGACCTCGAGATTCGATCGGCTGGAAGCGAACACTTGGTGCAAAACTCCGCCACCGGCCACGTCCACATTCTCAACTCGCTGGCCGGCCTCGTCTTGCGGCACTGCGACGGAAAGACGCCGTTGGCGCAAATCGTCGATGACATCGTCGCCGCCACATCCGTGGAACGGGCCCGCGCCGAACGCGACATCCTCGACGTGTGCGCGGATTTTCGCGCGAAGGGCCTAACGGACTAGCGAGATCGCGCCGTCTCGCATGCCAGCGGCGAACGCCGCGGCAAGAACGCCCGTCGCGCACCGGCCAAGAAGGTAGAGCGGCAGGCGTGCAATGTTCGCGCCACATATCCACCACGGGGCGAGCCGATGCATCGCAACCCACGGTGCGTCGGGCCGCGCGAAGCAGATCTCCGCAGCGTCGGACCTCCGCCGTAGGCATCCGGGCAGATCTTCGCGCCGCAGTGCCCAGCGCAGATACGACGCCACGCCGGCGCGTTCCGGAAACGCGACGCCTGCCAACTGCGCCGCCAACGCGGCCGACGCGGCGAGCCGGACCGGATCGCATCGCTCGGCGCCGATGATGGCCGTAAATGCGCTGCGCTCGCCGGCGGTCATGGCCCGTAACAGGAACGCGAGCAGCGCGATATCGCGAAGCCGTCCGAGTCCGATCGAATGGATCGCCAGATGCAGCGCCGTTCCCACCCGATCGAGTTGCAATACCGGCCCGGCCTCACCGTCGACGGTGACCAAGTGCTCCGCCAGCGCGTTCCAGCCCGTATCGATCGAAAGCGTCCCGGGCAGTGCCAACTCGTGGTGGATCTCGACCGGAAAATCGCCTTCCGGCGAATACAGCGGCACGGCATGGTGATGGTGCAGGCGATAGCGGTGCCGCTCCTCGAGCCCGCCGGCGCAGCTCCAGCCGTGCGATTGCAGCACGCGCACCGCATCGTCGACGACGTCCGGGGCGACGAAGATATCGATGTCGTCCGACGGATGCAGTGCGGCTCCGGGAACCTTCCCGTAGACGCGCGCGGCGCCCTTGAGCAGCGCGAACTCGATTCCGCCCGAGCGCAGCACGCGAATCATGCGCTCCAGCGCACGCTCCATCCGTTCGGTTGCGACAACTGCATCGAGGCGTGCGCGCCGAAGATCGGCCGCAACGTCCGGCGCAAGCTCGCCCGTGACCCCCAGCCGGCGCGCTGCATCGCCGAACATCGCCGCACACCGATGCCGCTGTTCGACGGCGGCGAGCGATGCAGCATTGCATTCAAGCGCGGCGACGAGCCCCGGCGCATCACCGCGCACAACGGCCGCGATAGCCGCAACGAAGCGCGGCACGATGCGCGCACGGCGCTGAGGCCGGACGCGATCGATCAAGTAGCGCGTTTTGTTCGCCACGATGCGCAGCGGGCGGCGCATGCCGTGAAGGCGCCCGTAATACCAGCCGCGCAACCGATGCGCGGGTGTGTCGATGCGGTGCCCGTTTGCCGATGCATCGCTCCAGATCGACACGACGCGTCCCACGACGTCCGCGTATGGAACCGATTCGACGACATGCGGCTGCGCGTCGCCCGCGGTGCTGAAGCCGGCGGCGTCGCGGGCCACGACGCGGTGCGCCACGTTCTGCCCGGCCGCATGAAAGACGATCACGTCACCGATGCCGGCATGCTGCGGATTTTCGAGCTGCAGGACCATCGGTTCGGCGATCGAGGGCAGCATGCTGCGGCCGTGCAGTTGCATGCGGAGCAGCCCCCGCTCGCGCAACATGTCAGAAATGGCGGCGGCGTGTTTCCCGCCAATCATGCGGATCGCTCGAGTTCGGGCGGACCGCAAACGACGGAGTTACGAATCAAGCGCGCCGATTCGTCCGGCGTGCCGAGGGACACCCGATAACATGGCACGCTTCGGAAAATTTCCAGCAGCCGAGCGATTTTGTCTAGGCCGGTACCCGCGCCTTGGGCCCAACGGGCGGACGCACGCACGGCACGGTCGGCCGAAACGGCTTCAATCGATACGGCGCCGGCATGCCCGGCGAGCAAGAATACGGCCCGCAGCGGGCGCGGTTCGAGAGCGCGTTGCTGCGGGATCAGCGCGGAAATCCTCACGTCGTTCCAATCGCCGGCACCGTGCGCGCGCAGACGCCGGCCGATCGGATCGCAGCCCGGAACCCGGTCGGCGGAAAGCAGCCGTAGACCGGACGCTCGCACGTTGACGGCGCGCGGAAAGGGATGAACCCGCAGACCCGCGTCGATCAGGCAGCGTTCGTCGCTGAAGAGGTCCATGCCGGCGCGCGCGCACGCGATCGCCGTCGTCGTCTTTCCGGCGTTGGAATCGCCGATGATCGCGGCAACGCCGTCCGCCACGGCTAAGCTCGCGGCATGGAGCGAGACGATGCCGTCCGCGCGTTGCCGGCAGAATGCCGTCAGCGCGACCGCGTCGGCAAGAAACGCAACAGCGTGCGCCGTGAGATCGCCGTGCGGCCACCGCATCACGGGTGTCGTGTCGGACCAGAAGAGCCAGCCCAATACGTCGTCGCGCATCGCGAACGCGTGCCGCTCGGGGGTTCTCCCAATGCTCGTGAGATCGGTGTACCGCGCAGCGAACTGCGCGGCGACGGCCGCGTCGTCGAAGTGCACGGCACAGACCAAGCCGGCAACATCGATGACGACGGATTCGCGACAGAACCGAAACGGCGTCGCGACGACGGCCGCATTCTCAGCATCGATACACACGAGATCCTCGGCACCGATCAACATGCGTGCATCTCCTCGAAAATGGCGCGCGCCGAGGCGTTGGGGTCGCCGAGGCGCATCGTGAAACAGCGGCCGGCGGATAACACGTCGGCGAGCCGTGCAACATCGTCGACGCCGTACGGGCGGCGGGCGGAAAACGGCGCGATCGCCAATGCGGTGCGCGTAATGCCGGCGCCGGTGATCTGTGGAGTGCCGTCGCCGCGCGAGAGAACGAACGTCGCGGCGAGCGGGACGGGCGCCGGCGGCGCGCCGAACGCGCGCCGGTCGATCGCGAGAAAACGGCCCTTTCCGCGCCCGACCGCTTGTGCTTCCCTGCGGATCAGGTCGTGGAGTGCCGCATCGCCAAGCGGGTCGCCGGCACGCCAGCGAACGGAGAGTCGCCGATCGATCGCGTCGACGGCCGAAGGCGCCGAACGGATGACAATCATCTCGTCACCGATCACGCGCGCGCCGAGCCGCTGCAGCGCAAGCCCGAGCGTCGTTTTCCCGACGCCGGATTCGCCGGCCAGGAGGACGGCCCGACCCTGCACGATGGCGGCGCAGGCGTATAATGCGGTCCATTCGCGTTCGCCGGAGAGCGCCTTCCAAACGAATTGATCGATGACGTACGTATCCGACAACCAGGGGTTTTTTCCGGCCGCCTGCCGGTCGCGGGGGACGTCGATACCGTTGAACGACGCGATCGCCGTGCCGCTGCTCTTCGATAACACCGCAACGTCGGTGGGCTCAGTAAGCGAATCGACGAGCGTCGCCCCGTAGGCGACCCGGATGTAGCGCGCGACGCGAGCGTCGTCGGTTTCCAAGCGCAGCGACCGTCGCGTCGGCGCGAGATCGAGAACGAACCAGCGCGAAGCCGAACGGCATGCGTGCCCCTCGGCGCGCGGTGCGTCGAGCATTCCAAGTGACGAGAGAGCGCGCATGCCGTTCGAACTCAGTGCCTAGGCGGGCGTCTGGGAGCCGTTGCCAATCGCAATCGAGCCTTCGGCGTTGTCCATGACTTCACGCGCATCGAAGGTTTCGAGCACCATTGGGGCTTCGTACGGAAGCCGGTCGAGTTGTTCCAAGATCGTGTCCTCCTCTCGCTAGAGTCGCATCGGATGATGCGGCACGACGGGAAAGCCGCGCGCGCCGAGCCGATCCGCTGTGTTGAGACTAGGTCAAATGCGCTGCGCTGACGCGAGCCGCCGGGCTCCGCTGCGGCGGCACACAGCCCCAACCGAAACGCCCCTTAGTCCCTTGAGCGACAATTTCTTAGGCCATGCCCGCGGGCAGGAACAGAACGTTCACATTACCCGCCGGCGTTACCGTCCGATAGCCGAATTCGGAAAGCACCCGCATACATTCCGTTCGATTGTCGGCGCTATAGAGTTCTGCATAGATCATCGGACGGTCGCGCTCGATTACGTGCATGCCCCCGCGCAGCACAAAACGCTCGTGATCCTCCACGTCGATCTTGATCGCATCGACTTTCGTACCGGCGACGACCTCGTCCAACCGGCGCAGCGGCACCGTATAGGTCGTTCCGACGCCGACCGCACGGTCCGCATCGACCACGTGACTCAAGCCCTCGAGACGGACTCCATGACTGTCGTTGGGCATCACCATCAGCACGTCCTCATTGCGTTCGCCGAGCCCGAAGGGGTGCAGGCGTGCATTCTTAACCCCGAAAAAGCGCAAAAGCCCCGTTGCAGCGCGATAGTTCTCCGGGACCGGCTCGAACCCGATAACTTGGCCATATTTCGCCTTCCAGGCGAAAAGCAGGCTCATGCTCCCGACGTTGGTTCCGATGTCGAGCACCGTGGCGTTCCTCGGTAGGCGCTTGATGAACTCGAGCACCGCACCTTCCTGCCGTCGAAAGCGCAGCGTCATTGCGACGAAGATCGCGTGGAGAATCAAATACGAATGAAACCCGAGAAGGCCATGGAGAACGCGCTTAACCCGCGATTTCACGATGTTCGTTGCCCCGTTTAGCCTTCGTCATGGCATCAAAGGTACAGTCTGGCGTGCCGGACGCGTAGCGACCTAGGGCCCGAGGCGTTGGGCCGGCGCAGATGCCGACGTTCACATTCTTCACATCACTCACCACTCCGGAGTGTGAAGATCTCGGCCCGCCTCTTATTATGATCCCAGTAGACGCGTTGCGGGCTGTCGGGATCAACGGAGAATAGGATTTTAGCGACGGTTCGCAGCGCGGTCTCTTCTTAATAGCGAAGAAAAACCCGCCGGCAGTCCCTAAACACTTGCAATTGTCTCGATCTCCTTGATGAGTAAGAAAGACGAACGCCGTATAGCGTCGCATAGCAGAGACTCCCCCACAAACATAGGGTGCGGGGATAACCGCGCAGTGTCGGCCGCCACCGTTCGCGCTACTCAACTCACGGCTGATCCCACCCCAACGAGCATCTTCGCTTGGGCGTTGCCGATCTTGCCTTCACGCGCGAGGAGACGCGTGAAGTCCTCGGCGGCTCGATCGCGACGGAGGCCGAACAGTTACCGCACTTCTTTCTCGTCGATCGCGCCATGCATCCGGTGGGCGATGCCGCGACGGGGCACATCGCGGAATACGTGCCATTTGCTTTGGCAGCACTCCGCGCCGTATGCGGGACGGGAGTTGCCGGACGTTGTGAACCTCGGCACCGAGTGCCGCTTACTCTTGCTGAAGCTCGGTTCCGGCGCGTTCGACAGCACGACGATCGTCTTCGTGCAAACGCCGCGGTTCTCGGCAGCGCTGCGCCACGCGGTCAGAATCTTCGGCTTGACGGAGCGTGAAATCGAGGTCCTGCGGCTAGCGGTGGACAGCTCGAACGCTGAAATCGCGGTCGAACTGGCGATGCCGTCAGTACGGTTTCCGACCACATGCAAAGCCTCTTTCGCAAGTTGGGCTGCTCCAAGCGCGCACAAATGGTCGCGAAGCTTTTCGTCTACTGAACGTCGCCGCGCAATGGGACGAGCGTCCCACGGGAGGGTCCTAGCGGGCTCTTTGCCTGCCTCGAACGATCCGCTACCGTTGGCATATGAATCTCGCGCAGCCTTCGGAAGTCCGGGCGCCGGCGACGTCTGCC
The DNA here is from genome assembly GCA_003164495.1 of Vulcanimicrobiota bacterium. GTDB lineage: Bacteria > Vulcanimicrobiota > Vulcanimicrobiia > Vulcanimicrobiales > Vulcanimicrobiaceae > Lustribacter > Lustribacter caenicola. The sequence continues at coordinate 177,206 of PLTN01000167.1, read as the reverse complement.
AGCATCGCGGTCGAAGGCGTCACGAAAACCTTTCCAATAAATCATGATTTTCTGACCTGGCTGCGCTATCGCGGCCAACCGCCGCGCTTTCGCGCCATCGACGACGTGAGCTTTAATGTCGCCGGCGGCGAACTGTTCGGGCTGCTGGGCGAGAACGGGGCCGGGAAGAGCACGATCCTGCAGATGCTTTCCGGGTTGACGACTCCCGACGCCGGGACGATTCGCGTCGACGGCATCATCGGCAGCCGGAGCGGGAGTGCGGCGCGCGAGCTGCGCCAGCGCATCGGCATGTGCACCGCGGAGGAGCGCAGTTTCTATTACCGTTTGTCGGCGCGCGAAAACCTGCGCTTCTTCGGCAGCCTCTACGGCTTGCACGGAAGCGCCTTGGACGCGCGGGTGGACATCGTCGCGCGCCACGTTGATCTGCGCGAAAAGCTCGACCGCAACTTCGAGACCTACTCCTCGGGCATGCGCCAGCGTCTCGCGATCGCCCGCGCGCTCCTCACGGATCCGCCGGTGCTGCTGTTGGACGAACCGACGCGTGCGGTCGACCCTGTCCATGCGCGCGACATCCGGGCACTGATCCGGTCGCTCGTCGTCAATGAAGGAAAGACCGCAGTGCTCTGCACGAACCTGCTGGAAGAAGCCTGGGAGCTCTGCGACCGGATCGCGGTGATCGCCGCCGGCAAGATCATCACGATCGCCAAACCCGCCGATCTGCTCGCACGTGCCGGCGGCCGCCGTTATGCCGTGTCCCTGGATCGCATGGATGCCGGCCTCATCGAGCGAGCGCGCGCAGTCGTGGGGCTCAATAAGCTCATCGTCGAGGAGATGCCCCGGGGCATGCGGCTCGTGGCCGACCTCGACGACGGCCCGCGGACGCTCACCGATTTGCTGCGCGCGATCAGCGCCAACGGCGTCGAGGTCAAGCACGTTGCGCCCGAAGAACCCAATCCGTTTAACGTCTATGCCAGCCTCGCCACGGTGGCGCCGTCATGATCGCGAAAGTCATGGCGATCTTCGTGCGCGACGCGCGCCTGGCGGCGACCTACAAACTGCAATTCGCGCTCAACTGGGTGTCCATTGCCGCCGGCGTCATCGGCTTGGCGTTCATGGCGCAACTCGTCAGCGGCATCCATCAACGGAACATGGGCGGGCTCTCCTATTTCGAGTACGCGGTCATCAACATCGCGTTCCTGACGCTCGAACTCGGCACGCTCGACGGATGTGAGAAGGTCGTGCGCAACGACCAAGTCTACGGAACGCTGCCCGCGATCCTCACCACGCCGACGAGTTTGAGCGTTCTCGCCATCGGGTCAACCGTTTGGTCGTTCGTTTTCGCGCTGGTCCAAATTGCGTGTTACATCGGATTTGGGGCGCTGTTCGGGCTGAACCTCACGCACATCAATCCCGTCACGTTGGCGGCGTTCATCGTCCTCTCCGTCGCGGCGACGATTCCGCTGGGCGTTTTCAGCACTGCAATGGTCATCGTGTTCAAGCAGGGCGCGCCGGTGAAATTCGTGTTGAGCAACCTTGCGACGATCTTCGCCGGGGTGCTCTTTCCGGTCGCATTGCTGCCGGGCTGGATGCAACACGTATCCTGGTTACTGCCGATGACCCACGTGTTGAACGGCGTGCGCGGTGCCTTCACCGGCGTCCCGATCGGCCACCTCGGCTACGACGCGATGTGGCTCGCCGCCATGTCGATCGTGCTCTTCCCCCTCGCGTTGCTCACCTTCCGGGCTGCGGTCGCACGGGCAAAATTCGATGGAAGCCTCAGTCACTACTAAATCGCCAACGATGGAGTTTCACATGAACCTGAACCTGAACGAATCACCGACCCAAGAAATGCTGTCGTTGCGACCCGACGTCGTCGCGACGGGACTCGACGCAGGCGCCGTTCTGCTCGACCTGGACACCAAATACTTCTACGCGCTCAATGCCAGCGGTTGGGCGCTCGTGCAACTCTTCGAAGCCGCGGCGAGCTTCGATGAGGCGCGTGCGTTCGCACTCGCCTGCGGCGCTCCGGACGGCGACGGCGTCGACCTCTTCTTGAGCCGCTTATACGATTACGGCCTGTTCGAAACGGCTGCCGACGACGCCGTCGCCGCGACGCCGACCCTCGAAATCGACAGCAACTTCGAATGGCTTGCGCCCACGGTCGAACGGCAGGCCGAACCGCTGCAGCAAGTGATCGTCAGCGCCTTCGATCCGTCGATCCCGCTCGCCGAATGAACGCCACCAGCACGACCTTCCTGGTCGGACCGGTTCGGGTAACGCTCGACGCTACGTTGCCGGCTTTCGAGCGGCGCGTCGACGAACAGCTGCAGATCTTCAAGACCTCGTGGGATGCATCTCCTTATGAAGTGCGTTTGCGCGTGCAATCCGTGCCGGCGCCGGCCGTCGCAGCACGCGGAACGTACCTGACGTGTTCGCGCATGGACATCGATACAACGCCGCGCGGCTTGTACGCGACGACCCTGTGCGGCGCCAGCGCGCAGTTCGAGGAAAAGTGGGATGGCGGCGAGTCGTGGACGATCGGCTTTCCGGCCGATCAGATCGACACGCCGGCCATCGATCAGCTCGAGGATCTCGTCGGGCTCGCACTCGTAAGCGGCTGGCGCGCCGCCGGCTGGACGCCGGTGCACGGCGCCGCGGTAACGCGAGGCGGCACATGCCTACTCCTCTGCGCAATGTCCGGCGGCGGCAAGAGCACCCTGACGGCAGCCCTCGTTCGCGACGGCTGGCAAACGCTCGGCGACGACAAGCTCCTCTTGCGGGTGGGTCCCGGCGGGCTTCCCGAGGTCGCCGCGCTGCTGCACTCGTTCAACCTTCACCCGAAAACGCGCGAGTGGTTTCCGGAGGTCGGCGATCTCGAACTTCAACCGCGTTATTCCGCCTGGACGGTGAAGCGCAAAGTGTACGCGGACGATGTTTGGCCCGGCCGCACCGCGCAACGAGCCCGCCCGACGCACATCATACGCGTCCGCCGCGATTTGGAGCGGGTACCGATCCGGATCGCTCCGCTTTCGGCGGAGGAGATGTTCCGTACGCTGATCGGACAAATCGCCATTCCCAAGGATTCGCAAGTCGCGGCGGCAGCGATGCGGACCGCTTCCCGCGCCGTGCGCAGCGGGCTGCGCGGACTCGACGTTGTGATCGGTGAGGACGCCTACCAAGATCCGGCAACCCTCGCAGCCCTGACGGCGGCATTGTGAACGACATCGACGTATCCATCGTCATCCCGGCCTATCAGGCGGCGGCGACGATCGGCGCGTGTATCGAAGGCGTGCGAACCCAACGCTACCCCCAAAGCCGCCGCGAGATCATCGTCGTGGACGACGGCTCGCGTGACGCGACCGCTGAGATCGCCCGCAGCTATGCCGGCGTGACGGTGATCTCGCAACCGAATGCCGGCGCGGCCGCGGCCCGCAATCGCGGTTGGCGCGAAGCGAAGGGCACATGGGTCGCCTTCCTCGACTCCGACTGCGTGCCGTCGCGCAACTGGCTGACCGCGCTGCTCGATGCCGTCTCCCCCAAGCCCGACGGCGCTCCGCCACTCCTCGGAGCGGCCGGCAAAACGCTCGGCCTCGACTCAGCAGGTTCCGAGGCCGCACAATTTGCCGACTTGATCGGCAGTCTCGATGCGGAGCGCTACCTCTCGCACCCGCGCTGGCCCTTCGCCCCATCGTGTAATTTGATGTACCGGCGCGCGGCGCTGGCGGCGTGCGAAGGGTTCGACGAACGCTTCGTCACCTACGAAGCATGCGATCTGCACACGCGCTTGCGGGAAACGGATCCGGGCGCGTTTGCCTACGTGGCACGAGCCGTGGTCTGGCACCGGCACCGCTCGAGCTGGCAGGCGTACTGGAAACAGCAAGTCGCCTACGGCGTGGGTTACGCCCAGTTCACGCGACGCCACGGCAGTGACGTCCGGTGGTCGTTGAACGCCGAGATGCGGGCGTGGTGCGATACCGCGGCCCTCGGCGTTCGCGCGGCACTCGGCGGAACGCACCGCACACCCAATGAACGGCTCGTCCACCGCGGGCAGTTCGTAAAATCGCTCGCCCAGCGCGTCGGCTTCGATTCGGCATACTGGAGTAAGGTAGAACGGAATCGATGGTCGGTGTAACCCGCTTCGCAACCGCTTCGCGCATGACCGCCTCGACCCTCAAGGTCGTCGGCACGTCTCCGCACAACGTCGTGCTCGCAGTTCGGATCGCATGGTTCGTTCGCCGGTTGCCCGACGCCCTCGCGCGGCGCGACGTCGCTTCGTTCCTGCAAGGCTTGCGCACGATGAACGCATCGCGGCGCAAAAGCCACCGGGACGTCCGGACTGAGGCCGGCCACATCCGGCGCATCGCGATGGCCGTCCTCTCCTTGCCGCGCTTCTGGCGCATGAACACGTGTTACGTGCGCGCGCTCATCATCTATCGCTTTCTGCCAGCGGCCGATCACGACGTGCTCTTGCATATCGGAATCGAACAGCGCGGCGAAGCGCGCGAGCTGCACGGTCACGCCTGGCTGACACTCGACGACGAACTCCTCGAAGCACCGGATGACGTGTTGTTGAGCAGCTTGCGCGAGGTTCCGCTCGATGCACGCCGCTGACGCTGCCCGTATCCGGGGCGCGGTCGTCGACCTCGCGCTCGGTGACCCAACCGTCGCCGCACGCGGCATGGATGCGCTGGCCTCCGGCAGTCCCCAAGATTGGGAGACGGCCGTTTCGCTCGCCGCCGCGTGGGGCGTTTTGTACCCCGTGCGCCGGCATCTGGACGAAACGCGCATGACGCCGGCCTCTCGCACGGCCCTGCACCAAGCGGTTCTCGCCCTCGCTGCGCGATCGACGTTCATCCTCCACCGCAGTGTAGCGGCATTGCGCATTCTCACCACCGAGGAAGTGCCGTACGTTGCGATCAAAGGCGTCGGTTTGATCGCCGCGCTTGATCGCCCGCCGGCGACGCGCGCAACCGGCGACCTCGACATCATCGTGCGCGAAGGCGACGCAGAGAAAGCGCGCCGCGTCTTGATGGCCGCGGGCTTCGAAGAGATTAACCCCGAGTTCGAGCAGCACATGTCCGACATCACGCTGAGCAGCCAGTTGCACAATTACGCGCGCGCGCTGCGCCGCGACGACTTCGAGGTCGACTTACACTGGCGCATGGGCCTCCATCCGCCGGCGGCGCTCGCGGCCGGGCGATTGATCGACCGCGCGATCGGCGCGCGCGCCGCCCGGCAAACGATCGTCGTTGCGGATCCGGTCGACGGCGTCCTGATCAACGTTCATCATGCCTTACGCGGTTCGTTCGACTTGCATAACACGGTGCGCGATCTCTGCGATTTGCGCCTGTGGTGGGAGCACGGCCCGATCGCCGGCCGCCTCGACGAAACGATCGCCGAGGCCGTGCAGAGCGACCTCGCTCCGGCGCTGCTCGCCCTCTGGAAGACGATCCTCGGCCGCGATCCCGCGCACGGCGTGCGCACCGGCGTGGAACGGCTGGAGACGGCGTTAACGCCGCAGCAGCGCGCCGAGTCCGCCTTGATGCTGCAATATGTGGAAGAGCAGATTCGCCACGGCCGCGCGGCAAAATTCACGCTGGACCTCTTCAATCCGCAACTGTACATCCGCGAGGTCTTCGGCAAGCTGGCACGCTCCGTAACCGGAAGCGCGCGCGCAGCGGACGCCGTTCCGGCCTCCGCTGCCTATCGCGAGGAGCACCGTCCGCTGATGGTGCGGCTCGCGGACTTCTTGCCGCGAGCCTGGCGCGTCCTAAGCGAAGTTGGCCGCGCGGGCGCCGTTCCCGCGTATCGCGCCGTCGCCCGCGCCCAACGCCGCTTCCACTAGCGCCGTTCGAACTGCCGGGCCCAACGCCGTCCACGCGTAGCGCGCGGTGATGAGCTCGTAGGCTTGGCGCGTGAGCCGCTCGGCCAGAGCCGGTTGGCGCCAGAGCTCGACCACAGCGTCGGCGATATCGTTGGTCCGTTCGCGCACGAGCAGGTGGACGCCGTCGCGGACATCGATCCCTTCGGCCGCCTTGGCAGTAGCGACGACGGGACGGCAAGCCGCGAAGGCCTCGAGCAACTTCAGCCGCGTTCCGCCGCCGTGCCTCAAGGGAACGACGACGGCGTCGGCCAGGTTGAGATACGGCCGGACGTCGGGCACGCGTCCAGCCAGCGTGAGACCGGGATCGCGGCTGGCCTGCATGGCCGCGCTCGGCGCCGCCCCGACCAGCAGCAACCGGACGGCAACGCCGCTGCGTGCGCGCACGGCCGGCAGAACTTCATTGAGCAGCAGTTCGGCCGCAATCCGGTTGGGTTCGTACCAATATGACCCGACGAACAACATCGTGATCACCTCGCGCGGCGCTCGGAGACCCCGGCCCCGAATGCGGCTATAGTAGTCGGTGTCGATCCCGTTCGGAACGACGTGGATCGGCGCGCTGAAGGGGTACTCGCGACGCATCCGCTCCGCGTCTTCCTCGCTGCACACCCACAGGTCGTCGATGCACGCGACCGCGACGGCTTCGCGCGTGCGCACGGCAGACGCATCGAGGTGCAATTCCTTGGCCAGGTCGACGTAGACGTTGTGCGCGTCGTAGACGAGCCGGCATCCCGGTCCTCCCACGAGGCGCTCGATGCCGTCGATCCAGACGTTTTCCAACACGACGATCGCCGGGGCGAACACCTCGCACATTTCAGCGACGGCCCGGCCGGCAATCTCCGCCGCAGCGCCGGACAGACGCGGGAATCCGCGCGCCGCGTTCTCGACGCTGCGCGGCAGCGTGATGTGCCGGTAGAGGGCGACGCCGGGCAATTCCGTCAACGAAGCTTCGTCGTGCCCGAACGAAAGAACGGCGACGGGTCCCGCTTCCGCGGCGAGACGGACGTTCTGCCAATTTCGCAGCGGCGCCCCGCTCGTCGCGGGGTACGGCGGATCGACCGTGATGAACAGGCTTCGCAGCGTCTCGTTCATCGAAGACCGAACACAGACACGTCGCGGTCGCCGCCGACGTAGACCTTGCCGTTCGCAACGGTCGGCGTGAGGAACGGCAGCCCGGCGGCATTCCGCCACAACGTGGCGTCGCCGGTGTAGAGGATGTGCGAGACGTCGGCTGCATCGAACGCGAACAATTGGATCGGTTGTGTCTTCATGATGTTCTTTCCGGGACGAGTGGTCGCCCAGACGATCGCCGACCCGGGACGCGTTCCGTCGGAGGAAACGCTCGGTGTCGCGCCGCCCAAGCCGGGAAACACGTTGGGTGAATGCGCGACCTCGACGAGTCGCGGGACGGGTGTGTTGCGCTCGAGACGGAAGGCGCGCAGCGCATCTTGCGTCCACACGTTGAACACGAACTCGCCGCGCGGTCCCGCGTAGTAGGCGGGTCCGCCGCAGGTCCCGATGCACCAGCGCGTGTTGTCGTGTGTGCTGCCGATCGTTTGCAGGACGCGGTCCGGGCCGCCGGCATCGTAGCCGCCGAGACGATCGCGGTCGACGAGCAGGATCGCCCGCAGCTTGCTGCTGATGATGCCGAGACGCGGGTAGCGACCGCGCCTGTCCGGCAACGCGAGGAGTCCCCCGCCGCCGAAATCGGCGTCATTCTGGTCGAGTTCGTCCTGCGTCGACGGTGTGAAGTAGTCGCGCACGTGCGCGAGGTCCGGTGTGAGTTCGAGCAACGTGTCGCCGAAGTCGCGACCGCCGGTATCCGCATCGAACGGTCCGTTGCCGGTCGTGAAGAACACATGGCCGGCTGCGTCGGCCGTGAGGCCGGAGCCGGATTGCCAGATCCCGCCGCCGTTCGAGTCGTGCCAGTCGCCGATCGTCGTGAAGGCGCCGCGCTTGTGCAGCGTCGTCGCATCGTACGCGAAGATCCACCCGTGCGCGTCTTCGCGGTCGCAATGCGAGGCGAACGCGACGTAGACGGACCCGTTGGCAAGCAGGAGACCGGGGCGGCTGAACTGCGCCCGGGCGTCGAACGTCAGCTTTCCTCCGATGAGGTAACGCTTGAGACTGCGGACGAACGATGAACCCGGCGCGAAGGTGCCGCGCGTCGACAGTTCGACCGTCGCCGTGATGTTGGCCGGCGCCAGCCGGTCCGCGCCCGTCGCGAGCGAGAGCGCGTAGAGCGTGGTGTGGAAGGCGAGCGCGTTGCCGTTCCGCTCGACGTTCTTGCCGACGACGTACACCGTGCCGGTCCGGCGGTCGATCACAGGCGTCGCCGAGATGCCGACCAGCGGTGCGACCTGATTGCACCCGTAGAGCATCGTCGCCGGAACGGCCGAGACGCCGCAACAGCCGTCGAACGTGTGCTTCCAGTACAGCCGTCCGGAGTCCGCATCGACGGCATAGACGCTGTCGTGTTCGGTTGCGATGAGCAGCAGATTGCGCCGCCCGCGCCCGGGAACGTCGACCCCGGCAACGATGAGCGGTTGGGCGAAGACTTGACCGTCGACGTGAACGTCGAAGAGCTTACCGAACGACCGTGCGTTGACGTTCGCGACGGTCAATCGGGTTTCGCGCGAATTCCAGCCGGTGCGCGCCGCGTCGTTGTGTGCGGTCAAGACGTCGGCTCCGCCGAGCGCGGCGGCATCACCGAGCGATGCGTGCACCACGGGCGGTACGCTGACGGTCGATGCTTGCACGACCGCGCGATCGGCGCGATCGCCCTCACCGGCACCCGCGCCGCACCCTGCGCCGAAGAGCAGGAGGACGGCGAAGACGTAGCGCGCGATCACCGCTTCTGCAACCGAACCGGTACGGGTGCCGCGTCGCGTTTGGTCAGCAGAAACATACGGTCGAGCCCGAGGACTCGAAACAACCGGGTGACCGTCGGCTGGGAGTTGAGTAATTCGATCTTGCGCGAGCCGACGCGTTTGGCGAGGGTGAGGAACTCGATGAGTGCCGCGCTCGTCACCGTTCGGACGCCGGACATGTCGATGGTTTCCGGCGCCGTGATTCCCGCGAAGGTTGCGCGGAGACCCGTCACCGATGAAGGATCGAGGTCGCCGCGCAAGCTGATGGTAGAGTCTTTCACGAAATTACTCCAGTGGGTATCGCGTCGCAACCGGCGGCGGTCAGATGTCCCACTTGCGATGCAGGTATTCCGTAATCGCGAGACGCTCCGGTTCGGAGGCTGCGTGATCGAGAATGATCACCTCACCGAACTGGTTCGCAGCGGAGTTCGTGCAAAGGCCGTCGCTAGCGTTGAGGCTGAGGCCCGGATCGCGTGATAGGGCGGTGACCGCCAGCGAGGTTGGAATAGGACCGGTGGTGAGCGCGGAGCTGTGGAACCATGCGCTCGCACTGTTCGCGGCGTTTTGGATCTTGGCCGTGACGTAGTACGAGTTTATCCCCGTGAGCGTGAGCCCGGTGAGCGCCGGCCCGACGGCACCGTGATCGACGACGTCGATTTCGCTTGCGTTCGGTATCGGAAGGCTGTGGGTGTACGTTCCCGGCGTGCCGTAAGCCCCGACGAGCGTTCCCGGAGCCGCGCTGCCGATTGCGACCACGAACATCGTGTAATCGCCGAGCGGGAAGCCGGCCGGTGAGACGAGGCATTGACCCGCGCTGAACGCGACGTTCTGAAGCACGTTCTGATTGGGATTGTGCGTGAAGCCGCCTTGAACGATGCTCGGGCGTGCCGCGGGCAGCGCTTGCGTGACCGCGTTCGGGCTACCGTCACGGTCTTGCCACGCGGAGACTTGGTTTGCCACTGTTGTGTACAGCGTTGCATCGCTGTCGCCGAAGTCGTACCAGAGCGCGATCGCGCCTTGCTTGTTCTCCGCCACCAGCGTCTTCGCGTTGTCGATTTGCGGTTGCGCGAGATATGGCGCCGACGAGGCGAACGTAGGCTTGCCGGTATACGGATCGGGCAGATTGTAACCGTACGCGAACGTATCGGCGGATGTCAATAGCGTCGCCTGGCCGCCCTGGACCGCGAAGAGCGTTCCGTCGGCCGTAACGGTTTGCGGCGTGTCGAAAATCCCGACGATCGTGTTGCCGGAGGCGTCCGTTGCCACGATGCTGGCCGTCTGCGTGAGGCCTTTCGAGGTCGCGCCTTCGTAGATCGAGTTGTCCGGCGCGCCCGGGATGATCGCGAGCGATGCAACGATACCGTTCAAGGTCACCGGTAGCGAGTTGACCCCGGCGACGATCGTGTGCGGGACCGACGCGTGAGAGATGGCGTCTTTGGCCGCGTCGTACGACGTCAAGGCAAAGGTGTCGTTCCCGATCGGAACCGGGAAGGTCGCGGTGCACGTGACGGGCGCGGTGGCCGTACAGCCGGGCGCGCCGGCGGTCAATGCAATCGTTTGTGACGAATATTGGGTCGAGCCTTGCGTGATGACCACGCTCATCGAGGTGACGTTGGAGGGCAAATATTGCGGCAAGCGCCGGGCGTTTGCGCTGGCAGTACTCGACGACGGGATGGCGATCACCATCGCGACCGAGCTGCTCCCGGACGACGCGGAGGCGCCGGACGCGTTTGCCGGCTGGACCGCCGTGGTGGGCAGCGACGAGCCTTGGCCGCCGCCGCCGCAGCCCGCAAACAATGCGGTCGCAAGCGTCAAGGGGATGAGGTGTACGGGTAACTTCTTCATTATTTTGACCTCGTTCCTATGACGGCGTGATGATGACCGACGCGGTCGGTGTTGCAGTGGGCGTGGGCACCGGCGTCGGCGTTGCGGTCGGTGCTGCCGTCGGCTTTGCGGTCGGCGTCGCGGTCGGTGTCGCCGTCGGCTTTGCGGTCGGTGTCGCCGTCGGCGTCGGCGTCGCTGCGATGGTCGGGATCGCTGTCGGTGCGACAGATGCCGCAACCGTTGGTGCAGCCGTGACGACAGCCGCCGGAGATGCCGCAACCGTTGGTGCAGCCGTGACGACAGCCGCCGGGATGATGCCCGCCGGCGCCGCTCCGCTCGTCGAGCCCCCGCCTGAACAGGCCGTTCCGACGGCGATGCAGCCGACCATAGCGCCTACGGCGCGGAGTAAAGATTGTCGCACGTTACCTCCAAAGTATGATGGCGATGTCCTGAAGGTAACCGAAGCAGACGGAGCATTACGTGGGGCCTAGGAACGGCCGGATAAGGACCTTTGTGCCGGTGTCAAACGGACGTCGGCATGAGCGAACTGCAGCCGAGCAGCAGCAACAATTCCGTGGTGGTCCGCTTCGTTTCGAAGGCATCCCGCACGCGAGCATGCGCATGACGCCCCAGCAGCCGGCGTTTTTCCGGTGCGCTCGCGAGTGATTCGATGGCGTCCGCTAGGGCGGTTGGATCCCGTTGGGGGACCAATATGCCGCAGGTCTCGTCGATCAGTTCGTTGTTGCTGCCCGTATCGGTGGTGACACACGGCACGGCCGCCGCCATCGCCTCCATGAGCGCGACCGGTATGCCCTCGTGTTCGCCGGGCTTCTCCGTGCTCGCCAGTACCGCGATATCGTAGCAGGCACCGTTCAATTCCCTGACGATTTGCTCGTGCTGCACCACGCCCCGTAACTCGATCTCTTGCTCGAGCCCGGCCGCAGCGATCTGCTCGCGCAACGCGGCATCCAATTCACCGGCGCCGGCAAAGTCGCAATGGAACTCGACACCGCGGCTCTTCAGCTGTTGCAAGGCAGCAATCAGGTACCGATGGCCCTTCGAAGAAGCGAAGCGCGCGGCGCAAAGCATTCGGACGGGTCCCGAACCGATGCGCTGGAGATAACCGTCGGGGACGTCGACACCGAGGTGTACGACGTGCGTGTGCAGTCGCGAACCCTTCCCGGCCAAAGCGATCAGGAACTCCGCATTACGGCGAGAGATCACGCGTACGAACGACGCATCCGCGACCTTCTTCGGGATCAGATTATCGAAAAAGATGTCGTGCTGGTGCGCCGTGCAACTCCAGGGAATGTCGAGCAAATGCGCCGCGATCAGCGCGACCGTAGCCGTCGTCGTGATCCACTGGGCGTGAATGTGATCGACGCCGATGCGCCGCAAGACGTGCGCCGTGGCGAGTGCTTTGGGAAAAAGCAACAGGTTCTTGAGCTTCGCCGCAGGACGGTAACTGGGGCCGGCAATCATGGCGAAGGCTGCCAGAGCCGCTTTCGGGTCCCGGGTGAATTCCTGGATCGCGAGACTCCAGGTTGCGAGTCCCCCTGCGGGCAGGTAAACGTCGACCGCCCCCAGCTCGCCAAACGCCGAGTGCGGCCGGCGTGGGCGCACCGGCATGACGTAGAGCTGCTCGACCGCTTGCGCAAGCGAACGAACCTCCGGCTCGAAAAACGTCTCGTCGTGACCGAACGGGAAGTGAGTGGTAATGTATGCGAGACGCATCGGCCTAGATGCTCCGCAACGGGCGTGCCGGAACGCCGGTCACGATCGTGTGTGCTTCGACGCTGCGCGTGACGATGGCGCCCGCGCCGACGACGGCCCCAACGCCGATCTCGACCCCGGGCATGATCACCGTATTTGCTCCGAGCCAAGCGCCCCGTCCGATCCGAACGTCGCTTTCGATCGCGCCTTGCGCGACGATTGCGAGGTCCGGATTATCCGTCACGTGCGTCGCGGTGAGGATCGTCACCCCGGGACCGAAGAGGACGTCGTCTCCGATATCGATGACGGCGTGCTCCGATGCCCACAAGCGGTTATGCGGTCCGACCGTCACGCGCTCGCCGAGATGGATCTTCTCGGCAAAACGCATCGACGTGCTGCATGGGATGTAGCAGCCCTCGCCGCAAGCGGCGAGCTTGCGCCGCTCGATCGTGTAGTCGACAACCTGCGTGCGCAGGAGCTCGAGCAGCGCAGCCGGGGCATTACTGATGAAGCTCATGGCCAATTGGAAGTTCATGCGCACACCCCGGCCACCGACGTATAGAGATCCCGATGACGCGTTACCGTGAGACCGATGTCGTACGACGAGCGGGCGAGGGTTGCAGCGCGCTCGGAGAGTGTCCGGCGGCATTCGGGGAAGTCGCGCAGCAATGCGAGTGCCGCAGCAAGTTGGTGCTTGTCGAACGATTCCGTCACGAACCCGCCTTCCCGGTCGCGCACGATCTCTTCCGCGCCCTCCCACGGAGTGGTAACTGCGGGAACACCTTGGCTCATCGCCTCGATCGGAGCCAACGGCATCGCTTCATAGCGCGATGTCATCAGAAATGCGTCGGCAGCCGCGTACAGGTCGCCCATGTCCCGCCGATAACCCAACAAACGAACGCTTCCCCCGAGCGGCGCGCAACGCGCCGCGAGGCTCGCGGCGAGCGGCCCGTCACCGGCGATCAGTAAGAGATCGCGCCGGTGCAACGAAGGCGGGAGTTCCGCAAACGCATCGATCGCGAGCTCAGGGAACTTTTGCTCCGCGAGGCGCCCGGCAAACAACACCACGAAGGTGCCGAAACCGATGCCGAGCGCCTCCCTGGCCCGCGTGCGGGCGTCATCGCTCGCCGGAGCGGCGTGTTCGATCCCGTTTGGGACGATGGCGATACGCTCGATCGGGATCCCATCGCGCCGGGCGATTTCCTGGCGCTGGCGTTCGTGAAACGCGATGACGGCGCCGGTGCGCTTGCGCATCATGGCATCGGCAACCCGTTGGGCAACCGTGTGTTCCGGCCGCGGATGATGTTCCGTATATATCACATGCGGAACGCCGGCGGCGAACGCTGCCAAGCGGCCAAAGTACTTGCCGGTGTGCACGTGCCCGTGCACGATATCGGGAGCTAACTTGCGCAACAACTCGACGGTCTGCGCGAACGCGCGCGGCCCGTCCGCGGCGCCGCTCCGGTGCATCTCGTACAACGGCACGCCGAGGAGGGCGCGTTCCCGCGCATCGAGATCTGCCGGGTAGATCGAGATCACGCTGAGCCGCATGTCTTTCGCGGCCAGCCGCGGGACGATCGAGCGGACGAGCGTCTCCGCTCCTCCGCCGGCGAGGGTCGGAACGATGTGTACGACATGCATATTGACGTAATAATGCGATAGCCGGACCGTCTCTCGCTTGAGCGCACCTGCCTCCCGCACGGGGACCTGCGGCCCTAAACGTCCGGACGATCACTATTCGCCCCCGCCTTCCTGCTCCGCTATGCTCGTGCAGAGATGAAGAATCGAAAGAGACCGCAGTTTCTTCTGGCCTACGAACCGGAGTACAGCGTCTTACAGGAGGCGCTCCGTTCGGCGCCCTCCGGCGTACTCGTCTATCCGGAAACGAGCCTGGTTGCCTTGGCGCCGCGTGAAACGGCCACGGGCGACATCGAAACGCTACGGCGCGGCGGCACGTACGTTCGTGAGTTCGCCCGCTGCTACGTCGCCCGCGCACCGGTCGGGCCGTGTGCCGCGGTGGTGAACCCGGCCGGCAACGGAAGCGTGCCCTGGCCGCTCTCCGGCTACCGGTCGGTGCTATTGGCTGGCGGCTCAATCGCCGACGGCGGGCACCTGCACTTTGCCGGGACGGTACCCGCTGTTTTGGCCCCCGGCACCGCCGCGATCGTGATCCAATGATCGCGCCCGCGCCAAGCACTCGCGACTGGCTCGTCGAGCGGATACGCAACAGCCAAGCCCGTGTCGCCGTGATCGGGATGGGTCGGGTCGGCCTGCCGTTCGCGGTCGACGCCGCCAAGGCCGGACTGCACGTCACGGGCATCGATCGCGATGCGGTGCGCGTCGCACAGCTCTCGCAAGGCTCGAATTACTTACGCAACGTCGACGACCGCGACGTGATCGGCGTCGTTTCCGATGAACGGCTGCACGTCACCGCCAGTATGGACGCGATCTCCGAATGCGACGTGATCGTAGTGTGCATCCCGTCGCCGCTGGACCATGCCAAGACGCCCGATTTCGGACCCGTGCGCCAGGTGTGCGAAGAGATAACGCGCCGCTTGCGGCCCGGTCACCTGGTCGTTCTAGAAAACGGGACGTATCCGGGTTTGACCAACGACGTCTTGCTGCCGGCCTTGTCGGCATCGCCGCTGACTCTCGGCCGCGACTACTTCGTTGCGATCGCGCCGGAGCGCGCGGACCCGGGTAATGCCCGCTTCCGTACGGGCAATACGGCGCGCATCGTTGCCGGCGTCACCGCCGAATGCGGAATCGTCGCGGGGGCCTTCTACGAGCTCTTTTCCACTTCGGTCATCGTGATCGCCGATCCCCGGGTTGCCGAGCTGTCCAAGGTCTTCGAGAACACCTTCCGCGCGGTCAACATCGCCTTGGTGAACGAACTGGCCATACTCTGCGACCACTTGGCGATCAACGTGTGGGACGTCATCGATGCCGCGAATACGAAGCCGTTCGGCATGATGCGCTTCGATCCGGGTCCCGGGGTCGGCGGCAGCGGCGTGCCCGATGACGCACATTATTTATCGTGGGTTGCGCGCAAGCATCATGCCTCAGCGCATCTCCTCGATGCTGCCGGCGACGTCAACGCGGCCATGCCGACCTTCGTGCGCGACAAGGTCGCGCGCGCCTTGAACGGCGCGGGCAAAGCCGTGCGCGGCGCCACCGTACTGCTCGTCGGCATCGCGTACAAGCCCAACGTCGCCGACACATTCGCCTCGCCCGCACTTCAGCTAGCGACCGCGCTCGAACGCGACGGGGCGCGCGTCGTCTTTCACGATCCGCTCGTGCCGAGCGTCGGCTGGCCGGATGGTACGCGGCGGGTTTCGGTCCCACTTGACCACGACACGCTCTCAAGTGCAGATTGTGCGGTGATCCTCACCGATCACGACGGTATCGACTGGGAGCAGCTCGTCCAGTCGTCGCAACTCGTCGTCGATACGCGCAACGCGACGCGTTCGGTCGACGTGGGCCGCGAACGGATCGTGTTGCTGTGACTGCTGCAGCATCTGCGGCGCTTGAAGCGCTCACGCCCCAACAATTGCTCGGCCGGCCCGAAGTCTTGGCCGACGTGCGCGATGCGGCTCGCTATCTGCGCGGGGCAACGGTGCTCATTACCGGGGCCGGGGGGTCGATCGGCAGCGAACTGTGCCGCCAAGTCGCGCGGCTGGAACCGCGCCGCTTGATCCTGCTCGGACACGGGGAAGGCTCCTTATTCACGATTGCCGGGGAAATCGCGACGATTCTGCCGGCCAACCGCATCCGTACGGTTCTGGCCGACGTGGCCGATGCGACCCGCATTCGCAGCGTGTTCGCCGCCGAACGGCCGACGATCGTGTTCCACGCCGCCGCCCACAAGCACGTCACGATGTGCGAGGAAAACGTGTGCGAAGCCGTACGCAACAACGTCCTCGGCACGCGCGTGCTGGCGATCGCGGCGGCGGCGGCATCCGTCGCCAAGTTCGTAATGGTCTCAACCGATAAAGCCGTGAACCCCACCAACGTCATGGGTGCGACCAAACGGCTCGCCGAGACGATCTGTCAGTCGGCCGGCGCAAACTGCGCGACCGAGTTTGTCGCGGTGCGCTTCGGGAACGTGCTCGGTAGCCGCGGCAGCGTCGTGCCGATTTTTGCCGAGCAGATCCTGCGCGGCGGACCGTTGAGGATCACGGATCGGCGCATGAAACGCTATTTCATGACGATCCCTGAAGCGGTATCGCTCATCTTGGCCGCCGGTACCTCGGCGCGCGGCGGTAGCGTGTGCGTCCTCGATATGGGCGAACCGATCGCGATCGAGGCGATTGCGGAGCGCTTGTGCCGGGCACTCGGCCGCGAACCCCACACCGAAATACCGATCGTCGAAAGCGGCTTGCGTCCGGGCGAGAAGCTTTACGAGGAACTCTTGACGGCCGAGGAGGGCGTTGCGGCCTCGACCATCGATCGCGTGTTCGTCGCACCCCAGCGGCGGCTCGAATTCGGATCCTTCGAAACGGCGATGATGCGCTTGTTCGCAGCTGCCCGCAGGGACGACGCGGACGGCGTCGTCCAGATCATCGGATCGCTCGTGCCGAGCTTCACGCCCGGGGCGCATTGGACACCCGCGCCGCAGCTCGCCATCGCTTAACGTCCTACACGGCCAGGACCCGCGCATCTCGGCGCACCGGACGCCGGCACGTTAGCCTATAGCATGCGAAAGACATTCTTGCCCTACTTCCGGCCCGACATCGACGAGCACACGATCGAGCTCGTCGGCGAATCGCTCCGTAACGGCTGGCTCACCACCGGACCAAAGGTACGCGCGTTCGAGGAACGGATGGCCGCGATGTGCGGCGTGCGCAATGCCGTCGGCGTCAACAGCGCAACGGCCGGGCTGCATCTGGCTCTCGTCGCGTACGGCGTCGGACCAGGCGATGAGGTGATCTTGCCCGCGCTCTCGTTCGTCTCCGCCGCTCATTGCGTTCGCCATTGCGGCGCCACGCCGGTCTTCTGCGACGTCGAGCCGGATACGCTGTGCAGCAGCGTCGCGACGATCGAGCCGTTGATCACCAAACGCACGAAGGCGATCGTCACGATGCCGTATGCCGGCCGGCCGCTGGACAACCAAACCGTTTACGCCTACGCCCACGCGCGCGGGATCGTCGTCATCGAAGACGCCGCTCTGGGTGTTGGAACGATCGATGCCGGGCATTGGCCGGGAAGTGCCGGATCCGATGCGGCCGTCTTCAGCTTTTACGCAACGAAGAACGTGACCAGCGCAGAGGGCGGCATGCTGCTCACGAACGACGATCGCATCGCCGAATCCGTGCGTTTGCTCGCGCTCCACGGTATGGATCGCGACGCCTGGAAGCGCTACACCGCCGGCGGGACGTGGCGCTACGACGTCTCGGCCCTCGGCTTCAAGTACAACATGCCGGACCTCTCGGCGGCGCTCGCGCTTGGCCAGTTGGACCGATTTTATGAGATGCAACAGCGGCGCGAAGAGATCGCCGCGACGTACCTCGCCGCGATCGACGGGATCGCCGGCGTCGAGGCGGCCGCCATGGGCCGTATCGGGCCCGCCGATCGCCATAGCTGGTGCTTCTTCCCGGTGAGCATTCAGCCGAACGCGTTCATCACCCGCGATACGGTCGCGATCGCGATGCGCGAGGCGAACATCGGAACGAGCGTCCACTACATCCCCTCCACCCAGTTCTCGATCTATAGCGAGTACGCGCGTCCGCTGCCGGTAACGGATCGGGTCTGGACGACGCTGCTGTCATTGCCGCTCTTTCCAGGTATGTCGGACACCGATGTCCATGACGTCGTCGACGCGCTCTCGGTCGCCGTTGCGGGGCGGCGTTACGCGTTCGCATGAATAACGCGATGACGAACCTGCTCGACGGGTCGCAAGCGCCCGCATGCCATGCGATCCGCGCGCGCCGGTACAATACGTATGCCGGTCTCGCCTTCGCAGCGGCCGACCTCGCGATGTTCCTCCTGGCAGCCGGATTGGCCGAGGCGATCGTCTTTCGAGTCGGCGACGTGGACGCGCTCTGGCGCTCCTTCCTCCTCGCGCCGGTCGTGTTCGTCGCGCTGTGGATGGTCCTCTTCACCGCGTTCGGCTTATACCGCGTCTCGTACGCCATGAGCGTGCGTGACGAAGTCTACATCGTCGCGGCTGCCTTGGTCGTCGGCATCGTGCCGCAATTCTTTCTGTTCACCCTCGTGCCGGCGCTGACCGGATCGCGGATGGTGCTGGTCTTGGCCGCGATCCTTGCGACGATCCTGATCGGCAGCGCGCGCGCTCTCGCTCACGTCTACCGCTCGCGGACCGACGCGCGCACGCCGCGCCGCATCGCGTTCGCCGGCGAACTGCCGGACGCATGGGCGCGCGGGCGCATCAATCCGGCCGCGACGAGCGTCGTGCAACTCGGCGGCCTCTTGCCCGCCACGCGCACCGATGCCGCAACCTTGATCGAACGCTGCCGCGAACGCGACTGTACGGCGCTCTACTTGACGACGGTTCCTCCGCCCGAGGTTCTCGGCACGTTGATTTCTGCGGCCGAAGGTGCGGGCATCGAGGTGCGCATCGTCCTCGATCCGCTGCTGGCCGGCGTGTGCCGGTTCGAGATCGACGACGACGGGCGTGGCGCGTTGTTGGCCCCGCACCCGTTGCGCATTCGCACGGCGGCGGGTGCGACGTTGAAGCGGATCTTCGACCTGACTGTCGCGACGATTATGCTGATCGTCTCTGCCCCGGTCATGGCCGCCGCAGCGGCGGCCGTGTTCCTCGAAACCGGTGGTCCGATCTTC
The DNA here is from genome assembly GCA_003164495.1 of Vulcanimicrobiota bacterium. Lineage (GTDB taxonomy): Bacteria > Vulcanimicrobiota > Vulcanimicrobiia > Vulcanimicrobiales > Vulcanimicrobiaceae > Lustribacter > Lustribacter caenicola. The sequence continues at coordinate 158,117 of PLTN01000167.1, read as the reverse complement.
TTCCGCCACGAGCGCATCGGCCGCGACGGAGCGCCGTTCGAAATGCTCAAATTTCGCTCGATGGTCGTACGGCATTCGCTCGGCAACGGTTGGGCGCAGCGGAACGATCCGCGCATTACGCGCGTCGGCGCCGTGTTGCGGAGGCTGAGCATCGACGAGTTGCCCCAGCTGCTCAACGTGTTCCGTGGAGACATGTCGATCGTCGGGCCGCGACCCGAAATGCCCGAATACGTGGCGCGTTTCGAAGCCGGCATCCCGCATTACGCCGAGCGTCATCTGGTGAAGCCGGGCATTACCGGCTGGTCGCAGTTGTACATGCAACGCTTGTTGACGCCCGACGATGCCGCCGACGTCTTGCGGCACGATCTGTTTTACATCCAGAGTTGGGGGTTGCTCATGGACGCCTCGATCGTTGCCAAGACCGCAGCCGAATTCTTATTCCACTCGCCGGCATGAACGGCGCGTTGGTCGACGTCCTCGTATCGACGTACAATGAAGAGCGAGCCATCGAGGCTTGCTTGGATGCGATCCTCGCTCAGAGCGCCCCGGTTGCCGTGACCGTCATCGACGGCGGTTCATCAGACGGCACCGTCGCCGTTTTGCGCGAACGGGCACGGCAGGATCCACGGATCGCGGTGATCGCGGACGGGATACACCGGACCCTGCCGGCGGCGCTGAACCTCGGCCTTGCCATGACCGGGCGGCCCTTCGTGGCGAAAGTGGACGCTCGGACGTTTCTCGCACCGGATTTTCTGGAACGCTCGCTGGCAGTGCTTTCTTCGGGCGAGAACATCGCTTGTGCAGGCGGCGCTCCGCAACAATTCGGCGATACCGCGTTCGGCGCGGGCCTCGCGAAGGCGCGCACATCGCGCTTCGGCGTCGGCGGCAGCCAGTATGCGGATCACCGTACGCGCGCGGACGTCGATACGATCCAATGCGGCGTGTACCGGCGCTCCGCGCTCGATGCGGTCGGCGCTTTCGATCCCGAGCTGCAATACGGCGAAGACGAGGAGCTGAATTGGCGCCTGCGCTCGGTCGGCTTGCGCCTGGTGCGCGACGCTTCGATCCGCTTTCGCTATCAAACGCGGCCGACGTGGGAAAAGGCGTTCGCCCAATACCGTAACTACGGCCGGGCGCGGATCGCCGTCGCGCAGCGCCATCCCGAATTCCTGCGACCGTACCATTTCGCGCCTGCAGCCGCGCTCGTCGGGGCCGCGGCGCTCGCCGTGGCCGCGCCGTTTTCGACGGCTGCGTTCCTCCTATTGGCCGCGGGTGCCGGCACGTATACGGCCGGCAGCGCGATCGCAGCGGTCGTCGCAGCCGGCCGCGACCGCTCGGCAATTGCAGCGACGGCGCTCGCCTTTACGGCGCTGCACCTGGGTTATGCGATCGGCACCATTGACGGCGTGCTCAACACGCTGCGCGTGCGTAACACGGTGCCAGAACCTCGACATACGGTGCCAACTGCGACCAGCGAATCGGACCGCCCGCATATTCCAAATACGACGGGTTGAAATAGCCGCTGTAGCCGTTCGCGTTGGCGAACGCCGTACCCGGATACGGTTGACCGAACGAGCTGTACTGCGTGAACGACTCGTATTCCCAGAACGGCGCCGAGCTACCGGAACCGCCGTACGTGTCCATTGCATAGCCGCCGTACTGACTGTGCGGCGATGTGTGCTAACGAACGGCCCGACTCGCCGGGGCCTTCGTCTCAAGTCACGGCAGCCGCATTGAACTATACTCGCGACATGCGACTCGCCGTCATGTCGATACCTCGCTTTCGAATCGGCGCGATCGTGCTCCTGTTGTTCGCGCTAGTAGCGTTAGCGTCGCCGTTGGTTGGTACGGTACCGCTCTTTGTCGCGCTTCTGCTGGTCGGCTGCGGTGTGCTCGCGACATGGTGGGCCTTGGAGTGGCCGGTTGCGATGCTGATCGGAACCTACGCGCTGCTCGCGCCCGCCGACTCGCTGCTGATCATCGGCGGCGGCGGGGCCACGCTCACGCGTTTCGTCGCGTTTGCCGCGATCTTCGGCCTATCGATCGCGTTGATCGCCGATCGTTCGCCGCGCGCGCTTCCGCGTGTCGCACTTGCCTGGTTCGTCGTGTTGGGCTGGATGATCGCCAGCGTGCTGTGGGCCACCAATCAATCGATGGCCATTCAGAAAGTCGAGCAGATCGGGCTCGCGGTGCTGGTGTTCGAACTCGTAGCCCTGGTGCGCTCGACGCGCATCGACTTACGGATCATCGTCGCCGCGAACGTCGTATCAAGTTCGATCATCGCGGCCTACGCACTCGTCGTACATCCGGTCGAAGCTCAGTTGGGCGCGGATCGCGTCGTGCTGAAAACGGCGACTGGACGCGCCGATCCGAATGACCTTGCGGCCGGCCTGATTCTTGCGTTCGCACTCTGCATCGCGGCGGCAACGTCCAACGAGCGCGGCTGGTGGCGCATTGCCGGTGCCGCGCTGTCTCTGCTCCTATTCGTTGCTATTCTCGCGACCGGTTCGCGCGGCGGCCTGCTGGCGGCGCTGCTGGTCGTATTGTGGATCGCGATCCGCGCGCGCCGACGCATCGTCGCGGGGCTCTTCGTCGTTGCGGCCGCCGCAATCAGCATGCTGCAGGGCGACGTGTGGCAGCGTTTCATCGGGGACGAAACCGGAGCCGGCCGCAGCGATATCTGGAAAGTCGGCGTCGCGGCCTTCCGCCAACACTGGCTCATCGGGAGCGGCATCGGCACATTTCCCGACGCCTACAACAGCGTCTATCTGTCGGTACCACATCATTTTTACATCAATTGGTCGCGGCCCGCGCACGATCTGTTCGTCCAGTCGTTCACCGAACTCGGGATCGTCGGCGGAATCCTCGTCCTGACCGCGTGGTGGTTTCAGTTTCGTCAGCTGAGCTCGATCGGACGCAAGGATCCCGACCTGTGGCTGCGCGTCGGACTCGAAGCGGCAACGCTCGGGTACTTCGTTGCCGCGCTCTTCATCGACGTCTTGGATGTCAAACAAACCTGGATGATCCCGATCCTGATCGTCGTCGTCGCAAACATCCGGTCGCAAGAGGCCGCGGGCCGGCTCGCGCCTGCGCCGTCGGGTTGAGATGAAGATCTCCGTCGTGATCCCGGCCTATAACGCGGCGCCGCATTTGGGGGCGACGCTCGCATCGGTGGCCGCGCAGCTCGAGGCTCCCGCCGAAGTCATCGTCGTGGACGACGGCTCGACGGACGCCACCGCGGCGATTGCCGCTGCAGCCGGCGCACGCGTCATCCGACAACGCAACGCCGGCGTGTCGGCGGCGCGCAATACCGGCGTCCGGGCCGCGAGTTCGGAATGGATTGCCTTCCTCGATGCCGACGATCGCTGGCTGCCGGCATTCACCGCGCGAGTTTCCGCCGCCGCCAGCTACTGCCCCGACGTAGCGGCGATCTTCACCGATTACGCACTCGAGGATCCGGCTTCTCCGCGCGCTTCGTGGTTTACCACCGACCGTTCGTATCGCGCACTTCGCGGTTACCAGATTGCTCCCGGCGTACGCCGTTTCGCGGGTGCCGACTTGGCGCTATCGCTGGTCCACTCACGCGCCTTCATTTCGACCTCGGCCTTAGCCATCCGGCAAGCGGCCTTCTTGAATTGCGGCGGCTTCGATGAATCGCTGCGGCGCGCGGAAGACCTCGAACTGATGCTGCGCTTGTTTGCACGCGCGACGGCGGTTGCCGTCGAAGAGCCGTTGAGCGTGTACTGCAAGCACGGTTCGAATCTGACGTCCGACGAAACCGCCTGCGCCGCCGCCGAGCGGCGCGTTTGGCGCATGGTCATCGGCGCTCCCGAGCGCTATGGATACGCGCTCGCGCGAGCGCTCACGAAAGCGTTGCCGGCGAAGATACGTAACGACGGCGTCCGGGCACTCCGGCAAGGCCGCTTCGACGACGCGGTGGCGGATTTGCGCGACGCGGCCGATTTAGGGGACGCGAGTGCCGCCTGGGTTTGCTCGCTTGCCCGCGCCGCGAACTCCCGCACCGGCCGGATGTACTACCCGCGACTGCGTTCGGCGCTGCAATCATTCCGAACGTTGCTCAAAGCACGGCCTGCTGGTCCCTAAACCCGGCGCCCTAGGCCCCGCTCGCTGCCTTACCTGAAGCGGCTACGATGGTAGCGTTATGAGGTTTGGAATCGGATTGATCCTGTCGGCGATTGTCGCGTTCGGCATGCTCTCGCCATCCCCGGCGCGAGCCGACACCATGCTTGCACGCGGGGACATCCTCGACATTCAGGTGTACCCGGAAGCGACGCTCTCGCAGCAAGTCACCATCTCGAACGACGGCAGCATCAGTTTGGCGCTGTTGGGCCGCATCATCGTGATGGGACTAACGATCACGCAGACGCAGGACGCGATCGCGCTCGGTCTCATGCGCTACCTGCGCCATCCGTTGGTGACCGTCGCCTTGCACACGCAAGCGCAATATGACGTCCTCGTCCTCGGCGACGTGAAGACGCCGGGACGCTACATCGTCCCACCCGGTGCGCGCGTCAGCGACGCGATAGCGGCCGCGGGCGGCCTCAACCCTATTTCCGGGCCGTTTCCGACGGCGCGCGTCTCGATCGGCGACGACGTCAAAGAAGTTTCGCTGGAGGGCTTGCTGCGCCGAGGTGACGTCGCGGAGAACATCGCTCTTCCGGCCGGCTCGGCCGTCTATGTCCCGGGACCAGTCGTCTTTCGCGTCCGCGTCTTCGGCGCCGTCGATCATCCCGGAGACGTGGAACTCAATTCCGGCGACCGGCTCGCCGTGGCGATTGCAAAAGCCGGCAATAGTCCGAGCATGAACGCGGATCTGAATCATATCCACATCACGCACACGCTGCCGAACGGTCAAATTCGCGTCACCGAAGTGAATCTGTATCTCGCGCTCAAGAACGGCGACTTGGCGAGCGACGCCGTGCTGACCGACGACGACGTCGTTTACGTTCCCGAAAGCGCGAAGAAGACCGACGGCGTCGGCGGTATCCTCGGGCTTGCCCGCCACCTGTTCCTGCCGTTCTGAGGAGAACGAAATTGTACGCTCTACCCCTAACGGCACCCATCCCGGGACCGACCTTGCCGCCACCGCCCCTGCCGCGTGCCTTGCTGAGCATCTTGTCGCACCGGCGCAAGTTGTTCGTTTCCATCGTCGCGGTCGTCGTGGCCCTCACCGCCTTCTCAACCTTGCTCAGTCCTAAGACCTACACCACGCACGTGACGTTCATCGCCGGCGGCGGAGGGTCGAACGCCTCCGCGGGTCAGACCGAGTTTCCGGTACTCAACGCGATTCTCGACATCTCGAACGCGCAGAGCTCGGAAACCTATGCCGAGATTCTCCGTCAGCCGAAAACCGTCGAGCTCGTCATCGCGAAGCTCGGGCTGAAAGTTTCGCCGGGTCAATTGCTCGCTCACGTTCAGGCCAAACCGATCCCGAACACGTCGATTCTCGATGCCGCAGTAACCTGGTCGTCGCCCGAAGAGTCGGCGCGCATCGCCAACGGACTCGCCGATGGTTACGTCGCGCTGCGGCGCGAGCTCATCAGCGAGCAAGCGGGCGCCGCTGCCGATACGATCGCCGGCGAACTGAAGTCCGCCTCGCAGCGGATGCGCGTGAGTGCCGACAGCCTCATGCGTTATCAAGCGAAGAACGGAATCGCCGACCTGACCCAGCAAACAAATTCGGTTCTCGGCGCCCTGGCCGTCCTCGACGTCAAGTCCGGGACGACCGAAGTCGACCTCCGTCAAGCCAACGCGCAACTCAACGTCGTGCGATCCGAGCTGACGACGACGCCCGCGACCACGGCCGGCGGCGAGCAAATCGCCGTGAACCCGGTGGTCGCGCAGTTACGCGCCCAGCTCGCAACCGTCGAGGTGCAGCTCCAAACCGCCCGGCAACAGTACACCGACCATCATCCCGCCGTGCAAGCCTTAATCGCGCAACAACGTGAAATTCAACGGACGCTGGCGTCGACCCCGACCACCACCGTTGCGAGCGACAGCAGCGTCGGGAATCCGCTGCGCACGTCCTTGGCGCAACAAGAAGCCACGCTTTCGTCAGAAATCGCATCCGACACGGCGCAACTGACCGAAGTTGCCCGGCAACGGAAAACGCTGCAACCGGCGATCAAGGCACTGCCCGGGCAGGCCGCAACCCTCGCACGCTTGACCCGCGAAGCGAAGGTCGACCAAGACCTGTTCGACGCGCTCCAAGGAAAATTCGGGGAAGCCCAAATCGCCAAGTCGACGACGCTCAGCGACGTCGCGATCGTATCGCCCGCCGACCCGGCCGCATACGAAAAACACCCGATCGTGCTGCTCAATCTCGGCATCGGCATCGTCCTAGCGCTCTTTCTCGGCATCGCCGGTGTGGCATTGGCAGAACGCTTCGACCGCCGCATCGTCAGCGAAGACGACTTAACGGAACGCTTACGATTGCCGGTCCTCTCGAGCATCCCGTTGCTTCCGCCCAACGTTGCCCTCCCCGAGTGGATGCGCGCCGCGCGCATCGACTCGATCCTCCAGCTCGTCACGGCCCTCCGCTACGCCTCGACGGAACGCTTGCGCACCGTAGCGTTCACCAGCACGAAAGCGCGCGACGGCAAATCCGTAATCGCCTTGGAAACGGCCATCGCGATGGCCGAGCTCGAGCCACGCATCCTGCTTCTGGATGCCGATCTTCGGATGCCTTCACTACATACCAAGCTCAACATCGACCGCGGACCCGGCCTTTCCGACGTCCTCGTGGGGACGGCTCAACTCGAAGACGTCATTCGCCATACGCAACACTCCGGACTCGACGTCATCACCGCAGGAACGTCAGTGCCCCATGCATTCGGTTTACTGCAGTCGAGTAAATACGATGCGTTCGTAAAGAACGTGCTCGAACGGTACACGACGATTATCATCGATACCCCGGCGTGCGGTGCCGTCGTCGATGCGGCTGCGATCTGCGCTCGAGCAGACGGTACGGTATTTGTCGTATCGGCCAACGAAACGGACGCCGAAGCCGCGCAACGCGCCATCGCGCGCTTATACGGCGGCGGCGTACGGCGAATCGTCGGCGCAGTCTTCAACCGTTCCAAGCCGCATCGCAGCACGATCGGCCCATACGGCGAACTCTCCGGCGGAATCCGTTCTTTTCCGACGCTGCAGCTGCCGCCACATGGGAACTAAAGGCCGTCTTTCCACTGTGTTAAGTATTCGCGTTATTACGTTGGCACCATACATCTACAGGGTAGGCACGCCGCGCCATCTTCGATATCTTCATACCACCAACTACGTAAGGTGAATTCAGGAGAGTATGTCGCAAGTTCTTCCCCGGTCGCTACCGGAACGCAACGCAGCTGTGCCGACGTCTTCTATCTTGGTCGTCGACCCGACCTCGGATCTCATGGATTCGATCTCCGGTCAACTCGGCACCGACGGATATGAGCTCCGGCAAGCCGCTGACGGAGAACGAGCGCTCCTGGCTTTCACACTCTTCCAGCCTGATCTGATCCTGCTCGAGACGCAACTGGGGAAAATCCCGGGTCTTGACGTTTTGCGCGAAATACGTCGCATCAGCGACGTTCCGACGATCATCGTCACCACCCGCGCGGACGAGGCCGACCGGGTCGTCGGCCTCGAACTCGGCGCCGACGACTTTCTCGCTAAACCGTTCAGCCCGCGCGAATTGCTCGCGCGCATCGCTTCATTGATGCGGCGCTCGCGGTGCGATTGCGGGAATGTCCGCAGTCTCCAAGGATCGCACGGCACGCATGATGTCATAACGATCGATCGCGGCCGGCACCAGGTAAAGCACGGCGACGAGTTGATCAAGCTGACGGCAACCGAATTCCGGATCCTCGATGCCCTGGCGAGCAATTCGGATCAAACGCTCACCCGCGTTCAACTGCTCGATCTGGTAGGGCGAGATTCGGCGCTTTTCGACCGGACACTCGACAAACACGTTGCGAACCTCCGGAAGAAAATCGAGATCAACGCTTCTCATCCGCGTCATTTGATCACGATCTTCGGCGTCGGGTACCGATATTGTTCGCGAACCGCGCACCCTTCGCAATTTAATGGGAATGCCTAGACAACATTCACAACTCGCGCGTTCGCACACATTCACTTCATATCGCCTGCACATCCGGATACTAAACTGATTGCAACCACTCGCTCGGCGAGCAGCCCTTTTTCCCCCACATATTTTCTCACAACGTTTTTTCGACCGAAAGGACTTGATCGGAATGATCGACCTTAAACCGAAGCGATCGCGGGTTTTGCTCGTAGCAAAACAAGTTATCATCGGTAAAGCACTCAGCCAGCTACTGGCTGCCGACGGCGAGTTGGACGTCCTCGTCGACATGCGGGACGTCGACGAGACGCTGCTCGCTGCCCATAGTCCCGATTTGCTGCTGGTCGATCTCGACACATTCGACGAGATCAACGTCATCGTCGAGATCTCGCGGCGCGCCTCACCGCACACGAAAATCGCGGTTCTAACGTCTAGCGCGTTGCAGCCCACGATGCAGCGTTGCGTTGCCTGCGGCGTCGACGGTTATATCGTAAAAGACGTGCTACCGGCCGAATTTGTCCGTGCCTGCAAATCCCTCGCGCGTGGCGAAACCTACTTCGACCCACGACTCGCCGGCGAACTTTTGCGACGCTTGCGCGCAGGTGTCCCGGGGCAAGACGAATTGTCGATTCGCGAGGGCGAGATCATCCGGTTGATCGCATCCGGTCATTCGAACAAGGAAATCGGCGCCGAACTCGTGCTTGCGGAGAAGACGGTCAAGAACCACATCACGCGGATCTTTTCGAAGATTCAAGTAACGGCACGCACGCAGGCGGCGATCTATGCGATTCGCAACGGCATGGCGTAACGCGCTGGTTCTGATCGCGTTCACAACGGTATGCCTTGCCGGTTGCGGGCAGCCCTCTGGGACGGCCCAGCGGGGCGCCCGCGTGTATGCGATGCACTGCCAAGCCTGCCATGGTCAGCATGGCGAGGGCGGGCTCGCTCCCGAGTTGACGGGCGAGCATTATCATAAGAACGTCTCGCAGACCATCGCTTGGATCAAATACGCGTTGCCTCCCATGCCGCAACTCTATCGGGCACCACTTTCGGAGCAAGAAGTCGACGACGTCTCCGTCTTTGTAGCATCGCTATAGACGGGAAAATACCCAGCATACACAGGGTGTCCAAGGTGCCTGGCGCTCGCTATATTCATAATATACACACATCATGCTACCGGAGAAGCCAATGCGAACTCGACCGCTCCGCGCAGCAATCGGCACCAAACGGTTGATCCCGGCAAGTCCGTCAGGCTCGTCCAAAGAGACACACGTTTCCGCGCGCAAGAGAACCGTACTCATCGCCGATCCGGCTACAGACACCTTCAATGCGATCTCCGGACAACTCGACGCAGACGGATTCACGATGCAGCACGCTGTCGACGGAACGACCGCACTCGCGACCCTGAAGCACCTGGAACCAGATCTGATGGTGCTCGATCTCCAGTTGGCAACGAGTAGCGGGCTCGACCTCTTGCGCGAAATCCGGCGCGTAAGCGACGTACCGACGATCGTCGTCTCCGACCGCGCCGGCGAGACCGACCGCATCGTCGCTCTCGAGCTCGGAGCGGATGATTTTCTGGGCAAGCCGTGCAGTTCACGCGAGTTGCTGGCGCGGATCGGCGCCCTCGTGCGGCGCTCGAGTTGCGAATGCGGCAGCATCCGCAGCTTGGAGTCTTCCCGGCGCGCGCACGACGCCATCACGATTGATCGCGGCCGGCATCAGGTTTTGCGCGGTAACGACATCGTCAAGCTCACGGCGACGGAGTTCCGAATTCTCGACGCGTTGGCATCAAATGCGGATCACACCCTGACGCGCAGCCAGGTGCTCGATTTGGTCACGCACGATTCGCCGGTTTTCGACCGCACGTTGGACAAACACGTCGCGAACCTTCGGAAGAAAATCGAACGCGATGCGTCGCACCCGCGCCATTTGATCACGATTTTCGGCGTTGGTTATCGTTTTCGCTCGTAAAGCTCGCGTAAGACTGCATAACATTCACAATTTCTAGAAATCGTTACGTTACACTGGTTCAAGCGCTCGCTCGCCTAACGTAAAAAGGAATCGAGGCCTGACCATGATCGGTATGAAAGCGGACTGCTTTCGCGTACTGCTTGTTGCAAGACAAATAATCATCGGCAAGGCGCTGTCCGCTCTCCTGACTGCCGACGGTGAGTTGGATGTCCTCAGCGACCAGCGCGATGTCGACGAGGCCATGCTGGCAACTCAACGCCCCGATCTGTTGCTGATCGATCTCGATACCTTCGATGACATCAACAGCATCGTCGAGATCTCGAAGCGTGCTTCACCGCACACGAAGATCGTGGTTCTGACCTCTTGTGCGCTTCAGCTTACGATGCAACGATGCGTCGCTTCCGGCGTCGACGGCTATATCGTAAAAGACGTGTTGCCGGCCGAATTCATCCGGGCATGCAAATCCGTCTGCCGCGGAGAGACATATTTCGATCCTCGTCTGGCGGGTGAGTTGCTGCGCCGGTTACGAGCTGGAGCGCCGGCGATGGACGAGCTGTCGATCCGAGAGGGTGAGATCATCCGCCTCATTGCGTTTGGTCTCTCGAATAAAGAAATCGGCGCGCAACTCGTGTTGGCGGAAAAGACGGTGAAGAATCACATCACCCGGATCTTCTCCAAGATCCAGGTGACTGCGCGGACGCAGGCGGCGATCTACGCGATCCGCAACGGACTGGCGTGAGCCGGCCGTACACACCGCCGGGCATCCACCCTCCCGTGCCGCCGCTGCCGCCGAGCCTGCGAACGTGGCACGCCGAGCGCGCCGCCTTCGCGCAAGCTGGGCCTTGCGGCGACCAGACGTTGCTGTTGCCGTTCAGCGCAGAGCGCATCGCGCTCGTCGTCATCGACGTCACCGGTCACGGCCCCGCGCGCGCGCGATTATCCGCGCTCCTCGCCGACGCAATCGCGACCTCCCTGCGTTACAGTTACTCGCCCGCAAATGCGCTCGTTGCTGCCGATGCGCGGCTGCGCGAAGGCGATGACGAGCACCCGTACGCCATCGCGTTCGTGGCCGTCTAGGAGTACTATTTGTCCATACTATCTAGACGTACTAGGGGCTATGGTTCATACCAGCTATCTTTGTAAAGCGTTATTATGCGAACCCTTCGCAAGTTCTTCACCAACGCGGAGTACCTTGAAGGAATGGCCCATAAGAAGATGGCGATCTCTTGGTACGCTGACGCAAATCGTGACGCTGCTGCCGCACTCGGCACTGGAGTTATGAGTGCGGACCGTCGTGTTAGTCAAATCGGTGTCGCGATCGGCGATTTAGCAGGAAAAATTCATGACGCAAACGACGCGTATCTCAAAATCCATGGTTGGGCCAGGGCCGAGCTGAGCAATATAAACTGGATCGCCTTCACACCGGACGATTGGAAGCCGAAGACCGCCTCAGCGATGTCGGCCTTTACCATCGACAAGCTCGCTACGACGTTTCAGACGGAGCACTTCCACAAGGATGGGCACCGCGTGCCGCTATCGATCACATTGATGCGCATCACCGGTTCGGACTTATTGCTTTGCACCGTCACGGAAACGACCGCGTATAGGCGCACCTCAACGATCGATGCACGGTCAGCCTACTTTCAAGCAAAACGGCGTTTCGGACTCACCTACCGCGAACACGAGGTACTCGCTTCGCTCATCGATGGTCTGAGCAATGCCGAAATCGCTACGGGTCTGGCTATCAGCGCGGCAACGGTGAGCGACCACGTTCAGAGCGTCATGCGCAAACTGGACGTCAAGAACCGGTCGCGGATCTTTATGCGGGTGCTGACGGAATCGCCACCGGTAGGCGAATCTTTCGTGAAAGCTTCAGTCGCGGATGTCACAATAGTCGCACCCCATTGACGATCGCGCTCACCCGCGGCACGTGACATAATCGTTCCGCGCGGCCGGCCGGTCCAGGGGTTGCCGAGAGTCAACGAGAATGCCGCCCGCCTTCCTCGTAAGAATACGTAAAAGGTGTTGCAGTGACGCTTTCTCGTCGAGACTGGCTCGCGGCGACCGCCGCGATGTCCGCATCCGTTATGATCGCACAGCCCGGCCGCGCGGCGCAGAAACTCAAAATCACGTTACCGGCAACGGAATCCAACGAAGCCGCGTATTTCATCGCCCAAGAAAAGGGCTACTTTGCGGCCGAGGGCCTCGACGTCGAGTTCGTGTATGCCGGCGGCGGGACCGCGACGCCCGCGCTGCTCTCCGGCACGGTCGATGCGAGCGCGTCGAGCGCGTCGGCCTTGTCGGCCATCGTGCGCGGCGCGGACCTGCGAATCGTCCTTGTCTTTCAGGACACGCCCAATTACCAGCTGTGGGCCAATCCCGAGATCCACAGCCTCAGTGACCTCAAGGGGAAGTCGGTCGGGATCGCCACTCGCGGCGACACGTTCGAGATCGGCACGCGACTCGCGCTGCAAAACGCGGGTATTCCGCCCGACTCGGTCGGCTACTCGCCGCTCGGCTTCAGCAACACCATCGCTGCCGCGCTCGTTTCGAACGCCCTCCCGGCAGTCGTTCTCGATTCGACCGACAGCGACCGCATGAGAGACTCCGGTCAGTTCAAAAACGCACACGTCGTTTTCGACTACTACCGCAAAGTCTACATGCCGTACAACGGTATGGTCGTTTCCGGAAAATTCCTCACCGGCAGCCCGGACGTCCTAAAGAGTTTGCTGCGCGCGCTCGTCAAAGGGACGCGCTATTTCCGCACCTTCAAAGCGCAGTCGATTGCCTTCACGGCAAAGTACCAGAAGACGCCGCCGGACGCGCACGCTCAGTCGACCGACTACGACAACATGCTGAAATCGTTATCGCCGGATCTCGCGGTTTCGGACGACTTGAGCCGTTCCGACGTCGATCTCCGCGCGTCGCTCAACGGGGTGCCGAAAGATCAGGTCCCGGCGCTCGACAAGATCTACGACTTCCGGCCACTGCGGGCGGCAACGGCACAGCTTGACGCCGAGCGCTGGAAACCGAGCGCCTAACCATGATCCATGGGTCAGCCAAGGAGTCGCCCGGGCGGGGACCCCATAAGGATAGCTGATGCGATTCGTCCATCTCGTCGGCAGTGTCCCGCTCTCGGACGCGGATGAAGTGTTTCGCGTGACGGGTGAAATGCTAGGCGATCACCTGAAGCGTTATCCGGACGGCGAGACCGGTGGGCGCAAGGAGTGGGTGCAGTGGCAGATGCACTCGCTGGTCGACCATCCGCAGTTCGAGACGACCGCGAGCCGTCCGGTGGTCATCAACCACAGCGTCGCGCAAACCGAGCGCGTGTTCTACAAGCTCAAGGACGGCGTCGCTCCGGAAGACGTGCGCTTTGAACCGCTTGGTTACGCCGAGAACGCTGCGGCATCGTACCGGACGTTTTGCGCCCTACGCGAGCGTGGAGTCATCCCGCGCGGCGCGCGGTTCCTCGTTTGCATCCCGAGCCCACTGGCATTCCTGTTCGTACTGATTGCCGGCTCCGAGCGATCCCGCGTCGAGCCGGGATACATGCAGCGTCTGCTCCTGGAGATCGATGACATCGCCGCAGCGGTGCCCCACGAGGACCTCGCGATCCAGTTTGACTGCGTCATGGAAATGCTGGTCCCCGAAGGATGGCGCGCAAGCCAGATGGACGATTCGCGCGACGCACTGATCGCCCGCATCGCGCAAGTCGGAAACCGCGTTCCGGCCGGCGCGCACCTCGGCTACCATTTTTGCTACGGCGATATGGAGCACCGTCATTCGGTCGAGCCGAAAGACACGTCGACCATGGTCGACATGGCCAACCGGCTGCGGGCTGCGCTCGACCGTCCGTTTCAGTTTCTCCACATTCCGGTTCCACGCGACCGCGATGACGACGCCTACTTCGAACCGTTGCACGATCTCGCGCTGGCACCGGAGACCGAACTCTATCTCGGACTCGTGCACTATACGGACGGCGTCGAGGGAACGCGGCGGCGTATGGCGACCGCCGACCGGCATGCTACCGGCTACGGCATCGGAACCGAATGCGGCTTCGGGCGCCGCGCGCCGGAAACGATCCGGCCGCTGCTCGAGATTCACCGTGAAGCGCTTGCATAGCGCCGGGACCCGGCTATCTTGGAGGACGTTCTTATGCGATTGAACCGACGTGATGCTGCACTTGCCATGGGCGCGGCCGTGACGGCCCCCTTCTTCCCCAGACTCGCCCGCGCCGCCGACTTGCCGACGGTGAAGGTAGGAATGCTCCCAATCGAGCCGTCGTGCCAGCCGTATTACGCTGACCAGAACGGTTACTTGCAGAAGGCCGGAATCGCACTCGACATCAGCGTGATCCCGACGAGTCCGGTCATCATGCAAGCGCTGCTGTCGGGGACCTACGACATCGGCTATTCGACCATCACAACGCTGATCGTCGCTCACACCAAGGGCATTCCGATCGTCATCATTGCGCCTTCCGGGATCATCGCGAACGGGGTCTTTCAGGGCGGCATCGTCGTGCCGGCAAACTCGACGATCAAGAACGCTCGCGACTTCAACGGCAAGACCTTCGCGGTATCGGGCCTCGGAACGCAGGCCGAGTTTCTACCGCGCGCGTGGATCGATAAGAACGGGGGCGATTCAACGACGGTGAAGTTTGTCGAGGTGCCGTTTCCGGTGGTCGGGGATGCACTCGCCGCGGGCCGCGCCGACGCAAGCTACCTGGTCGAGCCGTTCTTCACGATCGCCACGAAGAAGGGGCAGGTGAAGCTGCTGACGACCGGCGACGATGCGATCGCACCCGCATATCTCGCCAGCGCGTGGTATGCGACGTCGAGCTGGGCCAACGGACATCCCGACCTCGTCGCGCGCTTCGCACGCGCAATGGACCAAGCTGCGGTATGGGCCAACGCCAATCCGGATAAAGTCGTTCCGATCGTGGCGAGCAAGCTTCAGGTGGACCCTCAGCTCATAACGCAGGTTCATCGCGCGACGTTCACCGACAAGATCGTCGACGCGCAGATCCAGCCGTGGATTAACGTGCTCGCGAAGTACCAGGGGTTCCAACCGTTCACGGCATCGGACCTCGTGTTCCGACCCCGGTAGTGGAAAGATCGGCTGCGATCGTTACGGGTGCTGCGCGGGGCATCGGCCGTGCCATCGCGCTGCGGCTCGCGCGCGACGGCTTTCGCATCCTCATCGCAGACCTCAACCTCGCGCAGGCTCGGCTCGTATGCGATGAGATCATTACCGCCGGCGGCGAGGCCGTCGCCGTTCGGACGGACGTTGCAGATGAGGCTACTTGCGCAAGCTGTGTCGAGCACGCGCTCGAGAACTACGGCCGTATCGATGTCCTCGTGAACGATGCGGCGATCTTTGCGGACCTCGTACGGCGGCCGCTCTGGGAAATCGAGGTCGCCGAGTGGGACCGCGTATTCGGCGTGAACGTGCGCGGCATGTGGTTGATGATGAAAGCCGTCTTTCCGGCGATGCGCGATCAAGGCAGCGGCAGCATCATCTACGTTTCGTCGAATACGTTTCTCTCAGGCGTACCCGGTTTCGCGCACTATGACGCCTCGAAGGGGGCCGTCGTGGGCTTGACGCGCTCGGCCGCCCGAGAGCTCGGCGAAATGAACATTCGCGTCAACTGCATCATGCCGGGGTTGACGCGAACGGAAGTCGAGCGCACGGTCGATGAGCCGGACCGCTACGACCAATTGCTCCGCAGCCAAAGCATCAAACGGGTGAGCGTGCCCGACGATCTTGTCGGGACCGTCGCGTTCCTCGCCTCAAGCGACTCGAGCTTCATGACGGGCCAAGCCCTGACGATCGACGGCGGCAACACCTTCCACTAGGTATTCTTTTTCGGTTTCGGGTGGTTGCCCACCAAGGGGTCTTCGAGCTGGTAGCCGAGCTCGTAGTTTTGGTAGATCCCGTCGAAGAAAAACCCTCGCATTCGCGCGCTCTCGTACGCCCAGCTTATCGCCATCGGCGCCATAGAAGCGATTCAGGACTCGGGGCTTCGGCCGTCGAGACCGTACCCGTCCAACGCGCGCTGGACCAGCGCTTTCGCCCCGGCGAAGTCGTAGTTGCGATACATATGTCCTTTGGTGACGAAGGGCGCGCCGGCGTAGAACATTTCGTACTGAGCATGCCGGCCGGCGAATTCCGAACCGAGCGCGTCCCAGACGAGCTTCATGAGCTTGACGCGCTCCTTTGCCGGAGCGCCGGGAGACTGGATGTAGCGCTCGATATCGGCCGCAATCTCGGGATTCGCAAAATCGGCAACCGACGACGGCAGTTGGATAACACCGCCCCCGACCAGATCCCGAATGGCGTTGAGCATGCGGTTGTGCAGCTCCGGCTGTAACACCATCTGGGAATACTGCTCTTGCGCTCCGGGGCGCACGAGCCCGTCGGCATCGACCTTGCAATGCGCCTCTTGCGCAAGAACGAGGCCTTCGACCAGCGCCGCAAGCGATGCGATATCTCCGAGCGCTCCCTGAACCGGCGGAAGCGCAATCGAGCCCGTGGTCTCGGCAACCGTCCGAACGAGTCCCGCCAAGAACTTCATCTTAACGGCGAAGCGGATCTGGGCCTGATTGTTGCCGAGGAGATGCGCCGACGATTCGAAGAACGACGCGCGGGTGAGCGCGATATCCTTATAGATGAATACGTGCTCCCATGGCACGAAGACGTTGTCGTAGACCAGCAACGCGTCGGTCTCGTCAAAGCGTGAGGCGAGCGGATAGTCGAACATACTGGTCGCGCCTTCGGCGTACGAGCGGCGCGAATAGATTCGAACGCCGGGGGCATTGCACGGTATAGCGACCGAAATGGCGTAATTTTCGTCACCCGGCTGCAGCGGATGAATGCAGCTCAGATGGATGTAGTCCGCCAGCGCCGCGCCGGTGCCGAGCATCTGCGCGCCCTTGATGACGATGCCGTCCTGCTTCTCTTCGACGACTCCCGCGTACAGCGTGGGGTCGGCCTGCTTGTGCGCGGGCTTCGAGCGATCGATCTGCGGGGGCACGATCGTATAGGCTACGTACAGACTCTCGTCGCGCATCTTCTCGTAGAACTTGACGACATTTTCGTAGTACACGGGCTTCGTCTTGGCCCACACGCTCGGTGCGCCCGCGAACGCCGTGAAAAAAGAGGCGACGTGTTCGGGCGTGCGTCCCATATAGCCGAACGACTCTTCGGCCAGCCGCCACAGCGCCTTGCGCCGCGTCGTCAGGTCTTCGCGCGAGCGCGGGATCAGGTATGCCAAGCTGACGGGTTCTCCCGTCAGCGGCGACGGAAACGTGAGAAGTTCGCGATTCGCAGGCTCGGCGATGAGGTCGTAGAGTCCGGCAATCGAGCGGGTCGCTTCACGGAAGGCCGGATGCCCGGTGACATCACGAACGCAAGCTCCGTCGATATAGACCTGACGTCCGTCATCCTTTATGGATGCGAGGTAGTCGGAGCCTGACCGCATATCGAATCTCCTCGAATCAAATAGGTGACTTTAGTACACTATTTTAGGCACCTATCTTGCGCTTCCTGGTTACCCGGACGGCTTTGGCGCCTTGGACGTAAAAGGCGAAGATGGCCAGCGCCGCGCTCTTGCTCTCCGGCGGCAGGCTTCGGGTGAACGCATTCACTTGGAGCCGAACCTCGGCGTCGATCTCTCGCAAGAGCCGCACGCCTTGCGCGCTTGCCCGCACGAGCGATGCGCGTAAATCCGTCGGGCTGTCATGGTAGGTAACGAGCTTGGCGACAACCAGCGCCTTCACCAGTTTCGAAGCGAACGTGGGCGAAACATCAAGCCGCTCGGCCACGGTGCGAACCAAGACGTCCGTCCGCGCGCCGTAAATTTGAATGAGCGCCTGATGTTCGAGCGGATCGAGACCGCGCTGCTTCGCCAGTTCGTCGACGATCCGAGTGGCCTTACGCATGACAAAACGGGCATCGGCGACGCTGCAGAAATAGTCGTGGAGTTTCCCAGCCATGGCCTAGCGGATCTTCAGTTCGTACTGATTGAAGAACCCGGGGCCGAGCCCGATCGGTGCGATGTCGATCGATCCGCGAGCCAGCGAAGGGAGTTGCGTGATCGTCGAACCGCTGATCTTTTGGACGCGGACGTCGAGGTTCTGCTGCGCGAAATACCCCTTGTCGATCGCGACGAAGATCGGGAGGTTGAACGCGTCGTGGTTGAGGGCGATGTTCACCGGATCCGGCATCACGGCCGATGAAGGCCCGCCGCCCGCCGCTATGTCGAGACCCGCCCCGAAGAGCGCGGTCACGCCGCGAACCATGGTGCCACGCGTCATCCGCCCGGCAGACCGATCGAAGCGCGTGCGGTCCAACATGGATCGAGCGCTTCGACCTCAGCCGTTCGGCAACCTGATACGCGCTCGCCAGTCTTTCTTGCGAACGATGGGGAGGACGGGGGTCCGCACCGTCAGGATGGCGGCATCATCGAAGTTTCCGGTAGAGAGCATCATCGCTTCGATCGTGGCTGCCGTCGGGAACTCCGGAAAATTACGCGCCAACTTCGCGGCGGCACAATCGAGCATATCGCGTTCTCCCGACAGGATCCCGGGCTAGCCGGCGCCCCGAGCGGGCTGGGCTGGAACGATCTCCGGCGAGGAGGCTTCTCTTCCCATGGATTCGATCAGCGCCTCGAGTGCCGCTACTCTGTTACGCGGGCACGTGCAGCGGTTACAGCCGTCGTGAGAATCATGCTGTTCAAGCGTGTGCCCGCACTGACACGAAATCAAGTAATCCACGTTGCTGCGTCCAGTGTGGGCCTGGTTCGGCCCGCGTGTCTGTATGAGATGCGGCAGAAATGGGCGCGCCATGGTACGATGGGAACACTTCGCATCCAAAGGCGGTTACTTGCCTTGGTTATAAAACGGGCCCGCCGCGGCAATTCCCCGATCACGGTAGACTCCTTGCGGCAGAATGCGATCCTGAACGCCCTCGGTGCGTCAAGCGTGGCCGTCGTTCTCGAACACGGGGTCCTGCTCCCGATCGCCCTGCGTCAGGAAATTTACGACGCCGAGCAGCCGATCAACGACGTTTATTTCCCGATCGATTGCGTTCTATCGGTTGTCGCACGAATGATCGACGGCAGCCAAATTGAGATCGGCACCATCGGTCGCGAAGGGATGTCCGCCTTCCCATTGCTGATGGGCGCCTCGAGCACGGCAAACGTCTGTTACTGTCAAGTCCGCGGGAGCGCGCTGAGAATTCCCGCCGACGTGTTTCGTGAATTGGCCGCAAGCGATCCCGCATTCCGCCAGCTTCTCGATCGCTATTTGCAGGCATATGTCAACATGCTCGGACAACTCGCCGCCTGTAATCGTCTACACAGCATCAACGAACGCTGCTCGCGTTGGCTCTTGATGACACGGGATCGGGTCGACTCGGACGAGATACCGCTAACTCAGGAGTTTCTCGCGATGATGCTCGGCACAGGCCGATCGGGTGTCGCGATCGCCGCGGCAACGTTACAAAAAGCCGGCTTCATCAAGTATGCCCACGGCATCATCAAGATTCTCGACCGGCCCGGCCTCGAGCAAGCAGCCTGCGAATGCTATGAAGTTGCTCGTAGGCAATTCGCAGGCTTGTTGCGAGCATCCGCGGTGATCGGAACAACGAACCAGGAGATGTCCTAGGGTCGCGCTTCCAGGAGGTTCCTCGGAGACAGGCGCGCCGAGACGTCTTTATACATGTGCCTCGTCGCGTCTGTCAGCAAGGATGACACGCGGAAGACGCCGTCGCCGGAAATGCGCAGCGCCGTCCACTGGGTGCCTTCATGACGTTGAACGAGCAAGTACGTCTGATCTCCAATCGCATAGAGTGCGAGCTGATCGGATTCCGCAATCGGCGTCAATTCGGCCAACGACGCCTTTTCAACGTTCGTGAAATTCATTTGTGCGCTTAGTGGTGGTTGTGGTTGTAGTAGCCGTTGTCGCGCGCAACCGGGTATTCGTTTTCCGGGACGTACGCTCGGCGTTGCACCATGTGGTGATGGTTGCGGTAGTAGCTCGCTTGATCTTGCGAAACATAATAGCGGCGGTTGTTATTGACGTAGTACGGGCGGTTGTTGCCGTCGATCAGGAGTGCTCCGACGATTGCCGCGGCGCCGGCGGCGATGGCGATGGTCGAGGTCTGGTCGGCTTGTGCCGCCCGCGGGAGCGCGAACGTCACCGCAGCAAGAAGAGCAGACGCGATAACGAGGCGTCTGAGTGAGATGTTCAGGACGTTGTTCATAGCGATCTTTCAGCCGCCATCAACATCGACGGCGGACCGTTGCCATGTACCCAGCCGTTTGGATCTCAATCTACGATGGACTACGAGGGTCCAAATTCGGCGACGAGGACGGCGACGTCGTCCGTTGCCGGCTGACCGGCAAGCACATATGTCACGAGGGCGTGGGCACTATTGTCTGCTGCCCAAACGTCGGCGGCGCACATGGCTGCGTTGATGCGGCGGATGCCGTCATCCAGGTCACGCGTCGCTTCGAGCAAGCCGTCGGTCACAAACACCAACGCCGAGCCGGGAGGGAGTTCAACGGTGACCGTTTCAACCTCATTATTGCCGTCTCGCATGCCGAGCAACGTGCCGGGTAACCAGAATTCTTCGATGCTTCCATCGGGACGCCGCAACACTGGGCCCGGATGCCCCGCAGATGCAAACGTGAACGATTGACGGTGCGGATCGTAGATACCAGCGAGCGCCGTCGCATAAATGTCGTTCAACGCGGAATCGGAGCGCACCGTGTGGTCGGCGGCGTCGAGGAGCGCGTTTGGTTCGGGCAGGAGCCGCGCGACGGCACGCATCGCTTGTCGGATCTTCCCCATCGTTACGGCCGCGGCAAGGCCTTTCCCCAGCACGTCGCCGATCGTCAGTACGAGGCGACCGTCTTCGAGGAGAAACGCGTCGTACCAATCACCGCCGATCGTTGCCTCGCTGTTGCCCGGACGATAATAGGCGCATAGATACACGTCCGGAAGGGCCGGCAATACCGTCGGCAGAGATGCTTCCTGAAGCATGAACGCAATTCGCTGCTCGTGCTCAAACGCACGATGCTGCTCGTCAACATCGATGTTGACGCCGACCCAACGCACGATCTGACCGCTCGGGTCGCGCTGCGGCAACGCGCGCACGAGTTGCCAACGGTAGCCTCCATCCTCGCTCAGCATACGAAATTGTGCTTCGTACGGTGTGCCGGCATCGATCGCCGCCTGCCAAAGCACGAGCGTCGCCGCGCGATCGTCGTCGTGGACGAGGTCGAGCCAGCCCTCTCCAAGCGACGACGATCCGAGCACGCTCGACGCCGAAAAGCCCACGATGTCATCGAGGAGACCCTCGGGGTTCGCGGTCCAGGTGACGCCGGGAAGAGCTGCGCCTAAGATGCGGTAGCGTTCTTCACTCTTCGCGAGTTCGCGGCGCGCTTCGACCCGCTCGGTGGCATCGCGCGAGACGACCAGAAGACGTTCCGGGGCACCGAACGCATCGCGGATGGCCGTCGCCGTCACGTCCCACCATTTATCAAGCCCGCGCTCGGGGCAAAGTCCCGTAAACTTACCGACCCGGCCGGCGCGCGCTTCCGCGATGGCGATCTCGGCCGCCACGCGATTCTGGCCTGACCAGAAGTCCAGCCAGTTTGGGCCTCCCACCGCCGAAGCGGGCCGCCCGTTGAGGTCGAGAATCTTGATGCTATCCTCGCTCGCATCCATCAGCCGCGCCACGAACTGCGCCTCGAGCGCCGCTGAATAGGCCCCATGCGGGTCTTCGGGTTCACCTTTCGGGCCTAGGCTGCTTAACACGGGACCTGCTGTGTTCGGCAACGTACGAAATCTCGCCCCCACACCGCGAGTTGCAGCGGGTCCGAGCGGCGAAGCACTACTGAGCCCAACGACGCCGAGCGCTTGCCGGGTACTGACAAAAATGAATCCATCAAAGCAAATCGACGAGCTAATCGCGGAGATCACCGACTGGCGCGGCAAAACGTTCGCCACGATTCGCAAGACGATTCTCGCCGCAGACCCGGAGATCGTCGAGGAATTCAAGTGGATGGGAAGCCCGCTCTGGTCCCGCGACGGAATGATCGCCGTCGCGAACGCTTTCAAAGCAAAGGTGAACGTCACGTTCGCCTATGGCGCGAAGCTTCCGGACCCCGACAAGCTCTTCAACTCGGGCTTCGGCGGAAACACGCGGCGAGCGATCGATTTTTTCGAGGGCGACAAGGTGAACGAGCGCGCCCTAAAGGCCCTCGTCCGCGCGGCCATCGATTACAATCAAACTAGTCTGAAGAAAAACGCCCCAAAAGCCACTAAGGCAAAAGCAGCGCCCAAAAGCAAAAAGAAATAGCTACTTCTTCCTCAGCGCGCAATCGCAGATCATGTCGTTGGCGTCGAACGCCTTCGAGATGAACTTGTATTTCGCCGCGGCATCGATCTGCGTCTGGATATCGCTCGGTTCGACGAACAGCGTGCGCAGCGGCGGACGGACGTTCTGCAGCGACGCGACGTCGACGCCGGCGAACTTCGCCGCCAGCGGTTTGGTCTCGTTTTCGTGCGCGCCGACGTAGGCCTCGGCGTCGCGGAGTGCGAGGTTGAAGCGCATCACCGCATCGCGGTGCGCGTTCACCCACGCGGTCATACCGAAGATCGTGCCGATCGAAAAACGCCGGCCGAGCGCGTTGTCGGGATACGCGAAGACGCGCAAATCGGGCACGGTGATTGCGGCCGAGAGCGCGGGCTCTTGGAACATCATCGCATCGACCCGACCCGCTTCGAGCGCCGCGACCCCGGCCGAGTTGCCGATCTCGATGAACTTCTCGGCCGCGATGTCGACGCCGTTCTGCTCGAGCCACGTGTAGATCCCGAGCGTGATCGAATCTTGCAGCCCGACCATCCCGATCGTCTTGCCGGCGAGGTCCTTCGGACCGCGTAACGGCGAATTCTTGAGCACCAGCATCGCGATGCTGGGCGCATCGGCGGTGTAGTCGCCGAGGTTCGCCGTGACGGTGAACGGGATGCCCTTGGCATACGCTTGTACCGGGGTGAGTGCGCTGCCCTTCCCGAGGTCGAGCGCGCCGCCGGCAACGGCTGCGGCCACGGCGGCGCCGTTTGCCAGCTTTACGATCTCGACGTCGAGCCCAACCTTCTTGAACAGTCCGGCATCGACGGCGTACAGGAGCGGCCGCGCGAGATCGTCGGTCGAGGCGCCGACCGTGATGTGCTCGGGTGCGGGCTGCGCGATGGTTGCGGCCGGTAGTACCGCGCTCGTGATTGCGGCGAGGCCGGCCACGGCCAACGTTCGGACGACGAGCGACGAGAGCTTCCGCATCGGGGCCTCCTATTCGGACGAGATGATTATGATCGAGGGTGAGGCGCGAACCCTCCCGTAGCATGGCTGCCGGCAGCCTCGGACTTCTCGCGAATCGCTCGATCACCGCCGCCGCGGGTCCCGCGCCGCAGCTGCCCGCGCGCGGCGAATATATCGTGCGCAACGGCTACGTACTCACGATGGATCCGAAGCTCGGCGACATTCCGCAGGGTGACGTGCACGTGCGTGACGGAGCGATCGTTGCCGTTGGTCCGAATCTCGGCGCGCCCGGTGCCGAAGTGATCGACGCGTGCACGATGATCGTGCAATCGGCACACCCGAACAATGTCGACACCGTCTTCGTCGATGGGCGAATCTTCAAACGCCACGGTCAGCTCACGGCGATCGACGTCGGGCGCGTAATGCGACGGGCTGCGCTCTCTGCGGAACGGGCGGCTAGAGCGGACCAGCAACGCTGATTGCGCCCGGTTTCCACTAGGGGTAGGCCTTCTCGGCGTCCAGAACCGACGCAGCAATGGGCCTGGAATCGCCGCCGCCCGGCATAGGACGATTTCTCTCAATCGCCGACAACTGGCGCGCCCTCCTCGTCGCGTCGATCTTGCTGGCGGCTACTTGGTTGACGTATGGCGCCCAACTTCACGCCCTCAACGAGCGCGCCGAGGCCGACGCGCTCGCGCGCGCCACGCAGCTGGCAACTTCGTATGAGGGTGACGTCTCCTCGACGCTCAAGCTCGTCGATAACATCATCCGGCTGATCGGCGTGTATGACGCCGAACGGGGAGCGGAGAGCACGGTACGGACCGTTGCCCGCGAGCGCCTCTCCGAAGGGCTGACCGGCAACGTCGCCGTCGTCGATGCAGCCGGACATGGGGTTGCCGTCGGCCCCGCGGGATCCGCTCCGATTTCGATCGGGGACCGGTCCTATTTCCAAGCGGCGCTGCGCACCCGCGCCCTCGTCATCGGCAAGCCGCTGATCGGGCGCGTTACGAAACGCTTTGCCGTTCCGTTCGCGCGGTCGGTACGAAATCGGAACGGCCGTGTCATCGGGGCAATTACGGCGGTGATCGATATCAGCAGTTTCGCGTTCGGATACGGCGCGAACGATTTCGGTCCCGGAGGGGTGGTCGAAATGGTCGGCACCACCGATTTGGTCATCCGTGCGCGCACCACGGGCGATGCATCGCCCTCGCTCGTCGGGCGAATGTTTTTTTGCGGCCGCCCCCATGTGGAAAAGGCTCGCGCTCGCACAGCAGGGGTCTTACTGGTACACGCCGCCGCTCGACCGCAGGTTGCGGGTCTTCGCCTATAAGCGCGTGGCGGGATTTCCGATCGTCACCCTTGCCGGCTTGGCGTATAACGATATCGCAGCACAAACGGCCGGCATCGCACGGACGATGTTGCTCACGGCATGCGCGACCACCGTTGTCATTCTGGGCCTGTTGCTGGCCTGGCGTCAGCAACAACTCGTGCGTCGCGATCTGCGCGCCGCGAACGAAGCCGCCCTGGCGGGAACCCGCGCCAAGAGTCTCTTCTTGGCCAACATGAGCCACGAAATACGAACGCCGATGAACGGCGTCATCGGCATGGCCGACCTCGCGCTGCGAACCGATCTGACCAACGAACAGCGTGACTATCTGAACAAAATCGATTACTCCGCGAAGTCGTTGTTGAACGTCATCAACGACATCTTGGATTTTTCGAAGATTGAAGCCGGCAAACTCGAACTCGAGGAAGTCCGCTTCGAGGTCGCATCGGTGCTTGAAAACATCGGCGGGATCTCGGCCCTTCGGGCGGCGGAAAAAGGGCTTCGATTCGAAATACATGCCGGCGAGAGCGTCCCGCCGGTCCTCATCGGCGACGCGCCGAGGTACGGTCAAATCCTCTTGAACCTCATTGCGAACGGCATCAAATTCACCGAGGCCGGATCGGTTCTCGTCACGATCGTGGCGACGCAGCTCACCGGCGATCGCGTGGAGCTGACGACGACCGTCCGGGACACGGGTATCGGCATGGACGACGAGGCGCGATCGCGCGTCTTCCAGCCGTTCACGCAGGGCGACAACTCGATCACCCGCCGTTTCGGCGGCACCGGCCTGGGCCTGACGATCAGCAAGGCGCTCACCGAACGCTTGGGCGGGCGGATTTGGTTCGAGAGCAGCCCCGGCGGCGGCAGCGCGTTTACATTTACGGCCATGTTCACCGCAAGCGCCTATGCGCGCACCGCGAAACGAGAACCCGATGCCGCGAGCGAGGCCGACGACTATGCCGGCGCACACGTCTTGGTCGCGGAAGACAACCAGATCAACCTCCAGATTATCGAACGCATCCTGCGACGGTATGGAATCACGATCGAGTCTGCGGTAAACGGGCGTGAAGCCGTCGATAAGGCGCTTGCGCCGGACGCCCGGTTCGACGCCGTGCTCATGGACCTGCAGATGCCGGAAATAGACGGCATGGAAGCCGCTCGCCTCATTCGGCGTAAACTCGACGCATCGCAGTTGCCGATTATCGCGATGACGGCCCATGCCATGGAAGCCGACCGGCGATTGTGCCTGGAAGCGGGCATGAACGATCACCTACCGAAGCCGCTCGATCCGGCAGCCGTCGGGGAAATGCTGCGGCGCTGGCTCGCGCCCCGGAGGAATGTTGTATGACCGGATCCAGTCTTCTTCGCGCCGTTCGTCTTACGGCCGCGCTGTCCATCATGGCCGTACTTCTCACGCCACCGGTACTCCAGGCCCAACCCGCCCTCACCGTCCTCACGATCGGCACCCTCAGCAGCGATAACTCGGCCGTTGTGTACTACGCTGCGGAACTCGGCATCTTCAAGAAATACGGGATCGACGCGCAAATTTCGCCGTATGCGAGCGGACCGGTCACCGCCGCCGCCGTTACCGGGGGCGCGATCGACATCGGCGTGGCGAACGTCGCCTCGATCGCGGTCGCGCGCACGCGCGGCGTGCCGTTGAAGTTTCTGTTTCCGGCCTCGATCGCCAGCGCCGGCACGCTGACCGACCAGATTGCCGTGGCCAAGGACTCGACGATCATGAGTGCCGCCGACCTCAACGGCAAGACGATCGGCGTCAACGGTCTGCGCGATCTCCAGCAACTCTGCGCGATGTCATGGGTCGACAAGCACGGCGGCGATTCGAAGACGCTCCACTTCATCGAAATCCCGATCCCGCAAATGGGTACGGCGCTGTCGCTGCATCGCGTCGACGCCGCTTTGCCGGTCGAACCGTTCGTCACCGCGCAAAAGGACCTCATTCGCAGCCTCGGCACCGTATTGGACGGCGTCGGCCCGCGCTATATGGTCATCGGCTATCTCGCTAGCGACGCATGGCTCGCGACGCACGCCGACCTCGCCACGCGCTTCGTGCGCGCGATGCGTGAAGCGTCGATCTGGGGCAACACGCACCGGGCGGAGTCGGCGATCATGATCGAACGCATCATGCACGTCGATCCCACCGTCGGCGCGACGATGAACCGGGCAACCTACGGGACGGATCTCGATCCCGCGCTAATGCAACCGGTCCTCGACGCAGCGTTGAAGTACGGCATCCTCGAGCGCCCGGTGCCGATGTCCGATCTCATCTGGCGCGCTCCGCGCTGATGCCGGCGGCCGCGCGGCCGGCCACGCGCCCGAAGACTGCGGCCGATACCAAACCCACCAGCGTCCGGCCCGGAACGGTTATGCAACGCTTCACCGGCCGAGTAATTCCGCCGCGTTCATCTGACGGGTCAAGAAACCGAACTTGAATCCGGCGTCGAGTTGCGGTTGGATCTCGTTCAGCTTGATCTCTTCGGCATAACGGGGCCGCACTTCGCCGCGAATCGTGTCGACGTCGACCTTGTTGACCTTCGATACGATGGCCGCCGATTCGAAGTGGTGCGCATTCGCCCACTTACCGGCCTCCGTCAACGCGGCCGCGACCTTGCGCACGAGATCGGGATTCTTCGCGGCGTAATCCTTCGTCGTGAACCACGCGCCCAGCATGTAGGTCGGCGCAATCGCCGAGTATGGGTCGCCGATGCAGCGGACGCCGCCGCCGTGCTGCGCCTGCGAGAGCGAAGGTTCGGAGATGGCCGCTCCCGCGTACGTCCCGCGCTCGACGGCCGGACCCATCTCGGAAAACGGCGCCTCGATGATGTGCACGCGGCTCGGATCTTCTCCGCCCTGCGTAAGCCACTCACGCATCGCGAGGTCGACCGTTTGCTTCAGCGCCGGGACGGCGATCGTCTGCCCGTCGAAATCCTTGGCCGTTTTGTACGGCGATGCTTTGGCGACACAGAGCAGTCCGCTCGGCTGCTTGGCCGTTTCCAACGCGGCCGGCGCGATGACGACGAACGGCACGCCGCGAGCGATGGCGTTCGCGAGGTTGAGCATCGTCGCAACGCCGATGTCGGCGCCTCCGCCGGCAACCGCCGATGAGACGGCCGCGCCGGTGCCGAGCGTGTCGACCTCGACGTTGAGGCCCGCTTTTTGATACAGGCCGGTATCTTGCGCAAAGAACGCCTGCGCGTACGTCTCGGAAGCCGACGTGGCGATACGGACGAGCGGCGCCGCAGGGGCCTGTTGCGCGTCGATCGCAACCGGAGCGCCCCATGCGGCGACCAGCAGAGCGGCCATTGCGGCGGTTGAACACCGGCGAAACATCATTTTTGCGTCCTCCCGCCGGGGGATACGGTCGCAGCAGCCGAACGCCTTTCGGCAACGCGAACTCGGAGGTCGGGTCGGCATTGTTGCTCGAGCAGAACGCACCGGTTGCGAACCGGTCGGCGATGGGAAGCACCAACAAGCTCAAGCTTGGAATCTTTGGCTGCAACCTCAATTCGGGAAAAAACGCGACGCTCGTTCCCGAACGCTGGAGCGGCTCGTGGGACGACAACGTGCGGCTCGCGCAGATGGCCGACGATTACGGCTTGGAGTTCTTTCTGCCCCTCGGCCGCTGGCGCGGCTGGGGCGGTGCCACGCACTATCAGGAGTCGAGCTTCGAAACGCTGACGTGGGCCGCCGCGTTGCTCGCGCTGACGAAGCGCATCACGATTTTCGGAACGGTCCACACGCCGATCTTCCATCCGGTCGTTGCCGCTAAGCAAATGGTGACCGCCGATCACGCCGGACACGGTCGCTTCGGGCTCAACCTCGTCGTCGGCAACAAAGATGAAGAGTTCGGCATGTTCGGCGTTTCGCTGCTCGAGCACGACGAGCGTTACGCGCACGGTCAGGAGTGGCTCGACATCGTGCGCCGGCTGTGGACGGAACCGGAAAACTTCGACTTCAACGGCAAATACTTCCAACTCACCGACGTGCTCTCCAAGCCGAAGCCGTACGGCGGAACGCAACCGCTGCTGCTCAATGCCGGGCTCTCGGAGATCGGCCAGGATTTCGGCGTGCGCAACTGCGACGCGTTTTTCACCGCCGTGCGCGCGTCGGAGTTCGACGCCCAGAGCGGCATCGTAACGCCCGACGTCGCGGGCGTCGCGAAGATCGTCGACAGCTTGCGGGCGCGGGCGGCCGCCGTCGGCCGGACGATGGGCGTCTACACGAACGTCAACGTCATCTGCCGCCCGACGCAAAAGGAAGCGATCGAATATTACCGTTACGTCCTCGACGAGCATGCCGATTGGGAGGCCGTCGATGCGCAACTGCAGCAGCAGGGCATCGCTCGCGATCTGCATTCGCCCACCTACCTCGCCCATCGGCAGCGCGCGATCCGGCAGTTCCCCTTCATCGGCGACCCCGACACCGTCGCCGGTCTCTTCCAAACGCTGAGCGACGTCGGGTTCGACGGAATCGGCATGACGATCGTGAACTACCTCGACGAACTGCCGTATCTGCGTGCCGAGATCATCCCGCGATTAGAAAAAGCCGGCCTGCGGGCCCCGAAAGGATCCGAACGTGAGAGCTGAGACCCTAGCCAAGATGAGCCCCGAAGAGAAAGAGGCGTTCCACCGCGACGCCGAGTCGAAGGTCAAAGTCGTAAAGTACGAGCGCCCCGAGCTCTCCGATCGGCCCAAAGACATCATTCCGCTCACGAAAACGCGTCTCGGACGCTTGGCGATGCAAATCGTCCATGAGGGCGGCGAGAACAACCTGCACTATCACAACAACTCGGATACCACGTGGTTCGTGTTGCGCGGGCGGGTGAAGTTCTACGGGCCGAGTGACGTGCTGATCGCGGAACTGGGGCCCGAAGAGATGATCGCGATTCCGGGCGGCGCGCGCTACTGGTTCGAGAAGTCGGGCCCCGTCGATCTCGAGTTGCTGCAGTGCGTCTCTTTCGATAGCTCCGGCGGCACTCCCGAGCGCGTCAACGTCGATGCGCACAAGGAATGGATGACGGAAGCCCAGTTACAGGTCTACGAAACGGCGCAGTCCGGGAAAGCCTAACTTGATGCCCAACCTTCGACTCATTGCGGCGCTCGCCGTGCTCGCACTGCTTTCGCTTGCCGCGCCGCCGTCGAGCGCGCAGACGGCGTTGCTCACCGTTCGCCTTGGCGGCGTCCCGACCGACGACCTCACCCCCGTCATCTACGCGGTCAACGCGGGCCTGTATAAGAAGGCCGGACTCGACGTGCAAGTGATCCCGACGTCGAGCGGAACCGCAGCCACCACCGCCGCCGTCACCGGGGCCTACGAGATGGGTAAGGGCAGTGCGGTCGCGTCGTTCGTCGCGCATCTGAAGAACTTGCCGCTCGTGCTGGCCGCGAACGGCGCCATTTGGAATCCGGCCGTCCCGTTCAACGAGCTCCTCGTCGCATCGGATTCGACGGTCAAGACGGGCGCCGACCTCAACGGGAAAACGATCGGCGTTCCGGCGCTCAACGATCTCAATACCCTCGTCGTCAGTGCCTGGGTCGATAAGAACGGCGGCGACTCCAAGACGCTCAAGTTCATCGAGATTCCGAACACGCTCGCGGCGCCCGCGCTCATCGCGCACCGCGTCGACGCAGACGCCGTACAAGCGCCGGAGCTGGGCAACGCACTCGCCGCCGGCGGCGTCAAATCGATCACCGAGCCCTATAGCGCGATTTCGACCCATTTCGTCTTCGGCGTGTACTTCGCCAACAAGGATTGGGCCGAGGCGCACCCGCAAGCGATGCGCGATTTTGCGCGCATTACGTATCAAGCCGCACAGTATACAAATACGCACCACGCCGAAACGGCGGTGTTGATGTCACAGTTCAGCAAAGTACCGGTCGAAGTGTTTCAGAAGATGGCCCGCGTCGAGGGCGCAACGAGTTCCGACCCGGCCCTGCTTCAGCCGTTCATCGACGCCGCGGCGAAATACAAGCTCATCTCGAACTCGTTCCCCGCGAAGGACATGTTCTTCTAAGACTTGGCCGCGAGCAGTTCGCGCGTCGCCCGCAACGTCGAGGCGATCGCGGCCGTGTACTGCGTCTTCAAATCCCGTCCCGGTTCAGCGGCCACGTTGAGCACGAAGGTGAGGAGTAATCCCTCCTCGCCCTCGCTCAGAACGTTGGAGATCCAGCCGATCGCCTCGCCGGCATCGTTCAGGCGTTCGAACAGCACTTGCGCTTCGGGCGTGAGCGTGATGCGCTCGGTCCAGTGCCGGCCGTTGATGAGGATCTTGCGGATGAAGCCGCCGTCGAATCGCTCGACGATCGTGCACTCTTGCATGCCCGGCACGAACGGCACGGCGTTCTCCGCTTTCATAACGAGCCCGGCCCACACGCGTTCGCGCGTCAGCGGCACGGTTGTCCCGGGGGGATTGACGGGAAGCGAAAACGCC
Organism: Vulcanimicrobiota bacterium; assembly: GCA_003164495.1. Taxonomy (GTDB): domain Bacteria; phylum Vulcanimicrobiota; class Vulcanimicrobiia; order Vulcanimicrobiales; family Vulcanimicrobiaceae; genus Lustribacter; species Lustribacter caenicola. The sequence goes on along the minus strand of PLTN01000167.1, from coordinate 126,956 downwards.
AACGCTTGCATAAGGAGTCCCGATGCGCCAAAACCGGCTTGTTTGCCTGGGAGACGAATTTCAATGAGTGACGGCCCCCCACTGCCCAACGGCGCGCCGATGACGGTCGACCTGCGCGGCCGCGTCGCGCTCGTTACCGGAGCCGCCAGCGGCATCGGGCGCGCGTGCGCCAAGCTCCTCGCGCAAAACGGTGCGGCGGTCGCACTCGCCGACAAGAATCTCGCCGGCGCGGAAGAGGCGCGCGACGAGATCGTCACCGCCGGTCATGAAGCCGTTGCGCTGGAAGTCGATGTGGCGTCGGCGCCGGCGGTGCAGGCGATGGTCGACCGGACGATCGCGCGCTTCCGGGCCATCGATATGCTGGTGCACTGCGCGGGCGGAGCCGGCGGACGGGGCGACGTCGTCGACATCACCGACGACGCGTGGCACGCCGTGATCGGGATGAACCTGCACGGCACGATGTACGTGACGCGCGCGGTGGCCCGCGCGATGGTTCCGCGCGGCACCGGAACGATGGTGCTCATCGCATCCGATCGCGGCTTGCTCGGCGACAAGTCGCGCTCGGCCTATGCGGCCTCCAAAGGCGGCGTGATCGCGTACGCCAAGACCTTGGCACTCGAGCTCGGACCGCACGGGATCACGGTAAACGCTCTCAATCCCGGCACGACCGACACGCCCGCCGTGCGCCGTTCGATGCCGCCGGCGCTGCGCGAGCAACGGATCAAGACGGATCCGCTCGGGAAGCTGAGCGAATCGGAGGACATCGCCGAAGAGGTACTCTTCCTCGCCGGTCCGGCCGCGCGCTTCATGACCGGCCAACTGATGACGACGCGAATGCGCGCCGGCTAGCTCCAGACCATGCGCTTCTTGGGCGCCGCGCTGGCGGTCGCGAGAAACGCCGAACCGTCCGCGATCTCGCCGTTGGGATCGAGTCCCATCGCCTCGAGAAACGCCACGCGTACCGCTTCCGGCTGGCCGTACTGATTCGGAAAACCGTTGCGCGGATCGAGTGAGGGGTCGTCGAGCATCTCAGCCAGCGACACGCCTTCGGTGAGCAGTTCGCGGCTGACGATCGGCAGCTCGATGCGGTGGTTGATGCTCGGGTCGCGGATGATGCCCTTGGGATCCTCGCCGCGCTCGATGCGTTTGAGATCGTCGAAGAACTGCTTGCGCATCAGGATCACGCCGCGATCGCTGATGCCGAGCGCCTCTTTCGTGCGATCGGTGATACGGCCCTGACCGGCCCAGGCGATGAAATCCTGATTGGCGATGTGACTGCTGATGAAGCGTCCGGTGAACGGATCGGTGACCGGACCTTCCCACGTCGGGATGCTCTCCTGAACGTAAGGCTCGCGTTCGTGCGGCACGCGCGTGAAGTGCCATTGGACGAAGAGCGTGTTCTCGTCGTCGATCGGCACGCGCCATTCGAAATGTTGATTCGGTCCGAGGCAATTGGGCCAGAGTGCGATGCGTCCGACCGTCCAGCGCTCGTGGTCTTCGGGCATGTCTTCGACCAGGCGGTGATAGGTGAAGCCGTAATCGAACTCTTTGAAATCGATCTGCGTGTGCTTCTTGCCGTACGGTCCTGTCTCACCTTTCAGGCGCACCGACCAGTTGCGGTGCATCCATTCGAAGTGCACCGGGTCGATCGAGTTCTCTTGGCACTGCAGCCAATTGCACGGAATGACCGAGGTGATGATTTGCACGAAGCCGTTCGGCCACGAGAACGGCTCCCAGTCGGGCAGCAGCGGCGCCGGCTGCGGGCCCATATAGGCCCACACGAGACCGCCTTTCGTCTCGACCGGATAGGCGGCAACGTGCACTTTAGCTTTGAAGTTCGCGTCCGGATTCGCGACGTCTTCGAACGGCTGCTCGAGGCAGTTGCCGGCCTCGTCGAAAAGCCACCCGTGATAGTTGCAGCGGATGCCGCAGTCTTCGACAAAGCCGTACGACAAGTCGGCGCGCCGGTGCGGGCAATGACGATCGACGAGACCAAAGGTGCCGTTCATGTCGCGGTAGAGGACGAGATCCTCACCGAACAGCCGCAGCGGCTTGATCGACAGCTTTTCGAACTCGCTGACGCCCGCGATCGGCATCCAATAGCGGCGTAAGAGATCGCCCATCGGGGTTCCCGGGCCGACCCGGGTCAGCAGGACGTTCTGTTCTTCAGTAAGCATGTTGTTTAGGTGCCACAATACTCCGGAATGCCGTGACGGTCAAGCCCGAAGCGGCCGCGCAGCGATCGCAGCGCAAGGCCATCGTACGCTTGCCGCCCGAGCTCCTCGTGCGCCAGCAAGAGCGGTTCCCGCATCATTGCGAGCCCAATACCGTCGTGTCGCTCTTCGCGCTCCGTGCCCTGGCCCAGCGGATAAACGATCGCACCAACGCGGCGCTGGCCCCGCTCGGCCTCAACGCGGCGAAATACAACCATCTGGTCGTACTCTATATGACGCCTTCACAGATGTTGACCCTCAGCGAAATCAGCGACTTGATCCACACGACGAACGCATCCGTTTCGGCGACCATCGACGGCCTCGAACGCGACGGCCTCGTCAAACGAACCCCGAATCTCGCCGATCGCCGCAGCATGGTGGTGCGCTTGACCGCCCGGGGCCGCAAACGCGTCGAAGACGCTGTTCCGGTGCGCTACGACGACACCGAAGTCGGCATGGGCGTCCTGAGTTTGGACGAGCGCGCGCAACTCGCATCGTTACTCTTACGCATCAGCGCCGGATTCGATAGCGAATCCTAGGAGGAGCCATGTCCCGATCGCGTATGCTCCGGTCCGCCGTCGCGGCATGTGCCGCCGCTCTTCTCCTCGCTTCGAACGTGCCGCGCGTGGCGGCGGCCGATCCGTTCGAGATCAACGTCATCCTCTCGCTCACCGGGCCGGGTGCATTTCTCGGCAAGGCCGAGCAGAGCGCAATCGCGCTGGTCGAAGACCGCGTGAACAAGAGCGGCGGCATCGCCGGGCGCTCGATCCAGTTCGTCATCGCGGACGATGAGTCGAGCCCGCAGGTCGACGTTCAGCTCGCGAACGCGTTGATCAGCAAACACGTCTCAGCGATCGTCGGGCCGTCGCTCGCCGGCGGCTGCAACGCGATCCAGGCGCTGCTGAAAGCCGACGGACCGCTGCTCTATTGCCTCTCCGCCGGATTCCATCCGCCCAAGGGTTCCTACGGTTTCACGTACGGCGTCTCCACCGGCGACCTGATCGCCGTCAACGTGCGTTATTTTCAGCAGCGCGGCTGGAAGAAAATCGCGATCATCACATCGACCGATGCGAGCGGCCAGGACGGCGAAACGGGATTGGACGCGGCGCTTGCCCGGCCGGAATTCAAGGATATGACGCTGGTCGATCGCGAGCACTACGCGGTCTCGGATCCGACCGTGACGGCCCAGCTGGCGCACATCAAGGCCTCGGGCGCCCAAGCGATCGTCGCCTGGGGAACCGGCAGCCCGATCGGTACGGTCTTTCACGGCTACGCCGACGTCGGACTCGATCTTCCGATCGGCGTATCGGCTTCGAATCTGATCTATTCCGAGATGAAGCAATTCGCCGCGATCATGCCGTCCGGATTCATGTCGGCCGGCCTGCCGTGCGTGGCGCCGGATTCGATTCCACCCGGCGATCTCGCGACGGCCGTGCGGCAATTCGTCGACGCGTTCAAAGCGATCGGCATTCACGCCGACGTGGCCCAGGCCATCGGTTGGGATCCGCCGATCATCTTGCTCGGCGCTTACAAGAAGCTCGGCCTTGCCGCCACGCCGGCGCAACTGCGCGACTTCCTCGCCGGTCTCCACGGTTTCTCCGGAGCCAACGGAACGTACGACTTCCGCGACGGCAGCCAACGCGGCCTCACCGAGAAAAACGGCATCATGGTTCGCTGGGACGCGGGACGCGACACGTGGGTCGCCATTTCCAAGTTCGGCGGCGCGCCCGTCAAGTAGTAAGGAATAGGCCTTGGCTAGAGATTCACTCAGCAAGGAGCTCGACTTTGAGAGCATCCCTAGCGCGAAAGCCCGTATGCGCCGGAGCTGAATAATTCGGTCGCCGGAAAGCGCTGCTTGATCGCGCCGTACCGGACCGCGACGTCGATGAGCGGCTGAATGTCTGCCGGATCGAGTTTGTCGGCGAACACGACGCGCGCCATCGTACGGACCGTCGCCGGATCGATTCCGGAGAACGTCGCGATGAGATCGGCGGTTTGATCGTGATGCCTGTTGGCAAAGGCACCGGCACGCAACAGGATCTGGCCAACCTTGCGCACGACGGCCGGGTTCTTCGCCGCCCAATCGACGCTGCTTACCCACGCCGAGATGAGCAAGCGCGGCGCAATGCCCTCGATCGGCCGGCCGATCATCCGGTACTTTCCGGTAGCGAGATCCTGACTGAGGGCCGGATTCGCCAGTGCTCCGGCCGCGATGCGGTTCGTATCGAGCGCCAATCCCACCGCCGTCACCGGCTCCTCGACGAACGCGATCGCCTTGGAATTTCCGCCGTGCTGATCGATCCACGCTTGCAACGAGAGCGATTGCATATCGTTGAGGGCCGGCACCGAAACGATCTTCCCGCTCAGATCGGCGGCCGTATGGATGTTCGACTCCTTGCGCACGAGCAAGCCGCTGTTCATGATGTTCGGCAACGAGAGGCTGCCGGGCGCGATGATCGTGAGCGGGACGCCGCGCGCGTGCGCGAGCACGAGGCTCAGCATGCTGGCTTTGCCCACGTCGATCGCGCCGCCCGCTACGGCCGCCGATACCGCCGTGCCGCTATTGAGGCGATCGATACGCGCGGTCAAGCCCGCGTCGCGAAACCAACCCGCCTGATCGGCGTAGAGCACCGGCGTTACGTCGTCGTCGGCCGCCGATGCAAAATGCACCTCGACCGGCGAAGTTCCATCGTCGGCGAACACGCCGCGCGGTAACGCGATGGCCGCACCGGCGACGGCCATTCCGCGCAGCACCCGAACTCGGCCAAGAGGGTACATGAGTTTGCCCATACGGGTTCGAATATTACGGTACCCTCCGGCTCCGTCGTTAGGAGATGCGATGCTCACTCAAGCTCAGAACAAACTGCTCACGGAAACGACCCCCGGCACGGCTGGCGGCGACTTCATGCGCCGCTACTGGCAGCCGGTGGCGCTCTCGGCCGAGCTCGACCTCGACACGCCGATGCCCGTGCGCGTGATGAGTGAGAATCTCGTACTCTTCCGGGACGCCGACGGTAAGCCGGCGTTGATCGAGCGCCGTTGCCCGCATCGCGGCATGGATCTCAGCTACGGACGTCTCGAACCCGGCGGTCTGCGCTGCCTCTATCATGGCTGGGTCTTCTCCAAGACCGGGCAGTGCCTCGAACAGCCGAACGAGCCCGCGTCGAGCACGTTCAAGGATCGCATCAAGCACAAGGGCTATCCGTGCACCGAAGCCGGCGGTCTCGTTCTCGCCTACATGGGCCCGGGCGAAGCCCCGCCCATTCCGGCAATTCCGTTTCTGCTTGCCGACGCCGCCAACTCGAGCGTGACCAAGCGCTACCACGAGTGCAACTTCGTGCAAGCCAACGACATCGATCCCTCGCACTTGTCGTTCTTGCACCTGCTGTTCGATTCGAAGCTCGCCAACGGCCCGAGCAATCAGTACAACATCCAGGACTCCTCGCCGGAAACGATGTGTGAGGAAACGCCGTTCGGTCTGCGCGCGTATTCCGTGCGCACGCTCAAGGACGGCGAGAAGTACGTGCGGCTGACGAACTTCATCATGCCCAACATGCAGGCGTTCGTGGGGGCTCCGATCTTCAACCCGCGCGTGCGGCGCCCCAACGACGAGGACGGCTACTCGCTGCACTGGCACGTGCCGATCGACGACGAGCACCATTGGAAGTACGTCATTCACTACAGCGCGGTCGGCCCGATCGATCACGAATACCAAGACGCGATTCAAGCCAACGAGGTCGACGATCAGTTGCGTCCGGTGCGCACCGCCGAGAACCGCTACTTGCAAGACCGTCAAGAGATGAAGACGCGAACGTACTCCGGCGTCGGCACCAGCTTCCAAGATCAAGACCGCATGGCGGTCGAATCGCAAGGCCCGATCTACGATCGGAGCTTCGAGCACCTCGGGGTCGCCGACAAGCCGATGATCGAACAACGCAAGATCATCTTCCAGGGCATCCAAGACGTGCAAGAGGGACGCGATCCGCTGATCCTCCGCAAGGACGTCGCGAACCCGTTCGACGAGCTGATCACGCGCTCGGCGATCATCGCACCGGGCGTTCCCGTGCAGGGCTTCTGGCGCAGCGGCGTGGAGCTGGTTACACCCTAGTGGATTCACGTTCCGTGAATCCTTCGCGTTTGGGCTGCGCCCAAGCCGCCTAGGCGCCGCCGGTGCCGGCGAGATCGTCGGGTATCCGCCACTCGGTAAGCGGTTGACCGGCGGCGAGAGCCCGGAGTTCGCGCGCGTAGATGCGTCGCAAAATAATGATCTGAATATCGGAGCGGCCGAGCCGGTCCGACGGCCGGCTGCCCACCGGCGGTTGCGCCGCGAGCGCAACGTCGTCCTGAACGTTGACGATGTCGGCCCGGTCGAGTTCGTGCAGGTTGATGCTGCCGTCGAGCGCGCCGCGCACGACCGCATCGTACGGCGCCAATGCGGCCAGTTGTGCGCTGCGCTCTTCGCGCGCGGCCTTCCATTGCGCGAGCGCGTCGCCGGCGAGCGGAATGAGGTCGGCGGTAAAACTGATGTGGCTCGCGTCGTCGATCGGAATGCGGTAGGAGAGATGCTGCACCCAGCCGGCTTGGCGATCCCAGGTCGAGATCAGCGAGCCGACCGGCATCAGCGTGTGCGCGATGCGACGCTTGCCGTCGCTGAAAAGCACGTCGCGCACGATGCCGTAGGCCGTCTCTTCGGCATCGATTTGGGGAATTTCGCGAATGACGCCGCTGGCGTGATAGCGGCTGTTGCGATGGGCGAAGTTGATGTGCACCTGATCGCACGCGTTCTCGAGCCCGTTCCAATAGTTCGAATGCCGCACGAACGAACGCCCTTCGAGATGCCCCTCCCCTTCGAGCGCGCGCACGCGCGGAAACGGCGGGGGTTCACCCGTACCGAGATAGGCATAGACGAAGCCGAGATACGCCCGCACCGGATAGCCCTCGATGCGAACCTTGGCGGCAAAGGCGTCTTCTTCGGCGGGCTGCTCGACGCACTGACCCATCCCGGTGTACTTCCAACCGTGATAGAAGCAGCGCAGCTCTTCGCCTTCGACCCACCCGGTCGACATTTGCGTGCTGCGGTGCGCGCAGTAGAACCCGACCAGGTACGGATCGCCGGAGCCGCCGCGGTAGTAGGTGAAGCCTTCGTTGAGGACGTGAAGCGGTTTGGCGCGCCCCGGCGCGACGTCGTCGAGCATCGCGACCGGCAGCCAGAAGCGGCGTAGATACCGGCCGGCCGGCGTATCGGGGCCGGTATGCGCGATCTCGAATCCGGCGATGTCGAGCGAAGGCGTTGCGGTCATCGGAGCTTCTCCTTACCGTCCCTGATTCATGATGGCATTGATCTCGCTCGCATACGAAAAGAGTTCGGGGTGTTTGACGCCGAGTCCGAACGTGTTGATGAAGCGCACGCCCGTGCGCCGTTCCTGCGCGATGATGCCGGCCATGTGCGAGCCCGGCAGCGCGGCGTTGTCGCCGCCCATCACGTCCCACAGCACCTTCTGTCCGTCCCGGGTCAAGAGATAGGCGATGAACAGGCGCGCCGCCGCCGGATGCGCGGCCGTGAGCGGAATCCCGGGCGCAAATGCGTAGATCGCGGTGCCTTCGCGCGGGTGGATGATGCCCAACGGTTGCCCTTTGCGCTGGGCGAGCCGCGTTTGATGATCGCCGCAATCGAGTCCGAAGATCAGGAACTCGCCGCTCGCTACCCGATCGGTGTCGCCGCACGTCATCAGACCCGCCGTTTGTTGCGAGAAACTTCGGTAGAACGCCAGCATGCCCGCGTGGCCCATCATCGCATCGACCCCGAGATAGTTACCGAACAGCCCCTGATAGTTGGTCGATGCGATCTTGCCTTTCCACTGCGGCGCGAGCAGATCGGCGAAGCTTTTGGGTACTTGGCTCGGCGGAATCTTTTGGGTGTTGTAGATGAACGATTCGAGCACCGTCACCGCGACGACGGCGCGCTTGCCGAAGTACATCGTGTTTTCGGGTAACTGCGGCACGTACTTACGGTAATCCACCGCCTGCGCGACCTCGGCCAAATTGGTGTCGCGCACGTGGAAGAGCACGTCGGATGAGGCCGTGTGGCCCGCGCGCACCTCCTGCGCGACTTGCGTTTGGAACGCCGCACCGTTCGCAACGGGCGAGTAATGGATCTGCAGGTTGATGTGATAGATGCGGTTGATGTGCGCTTGGATCTCACGCGCACCGTCGGCACCGCCGTACGTTGCCCCCCACGCAACGTCGAGCTTGCCTTCTTTGGCCGCGGCCGCGACCAGCGCGGCCAGGTTCGGCGGATCGCGAAATGCCGGCGGCGACGGGCTCTGCGCGCGGGCAGGGCCGGCCAGCGTTGCGACGAGCAGTGCGGCGACGGCTGCCGGCCGGAGAAATCCGTACACGGTCCGCATCTATGAAGCCGTGAGCATCTCGCCGGCGCTGAATGCTTTCGGAATGAGGCCGTAACGTGCGGCCAGATCGATGACGGGCTGATAGTCGTTCGGGTCGAGCATCAGGCCGTCGGTCGTGCGCGGGAACGCCGCTAGCGACGCTTCGTCGACGTGCAGAAACGGTGCCAGATACTGCGCCATCTGTGCCTGATGGGTGTACTCATAACGGGTCGCCTCTTGCAAGCCTGCAACGAAGCGCCGCACGACATCAGGATACTTAGCGGCGTAGTCGGTGGTCGTAAACCAGGTGCTCGAACAGAAGTGCTTGGAGATCGTGTCGAAGGGGTTGGTCAGCAGCTTCACGCTCGGCGTGCGCATCGCAACTTGCAGGATCGGGTTGAGCACCGTCGCGCCGTCGATGCGGCCGGCTTCGAGCGCCGGGATCGTGGCCGACGAAGAGATCTCGGCAAAGTGCATCGTTTTCGAATCGCCGCCGTTGGCATCGACCCACGCCATCGCCGCCAGTTGATTGAGATCCTGAAGCGATGCGCCGGTGAACGTCTTGCCGTTGCAGTCCTTGGCGCTCGTGATGCCGGCCGACTTGCGCACGACGAGACCGCACATCGGGGCGGCGGCCGTCGAGATCGCCGCGGGCCAGATCGCCGTCAACGGCACGCCGCGCACGTGGCCCGTCACGATCGCCATCGTACCCGACTTCGCGATCTCGAGCGAACCGCCGAGGACGGCCGCCGCCGCCGCCGCACCGCTATTCGCGGCCTGAAGCTGGATGTCGAGGCCGAGCCGCGCGAAGATGCCGCCGGCGATCCCGTAGAGCAGCGGGGCGATGTCATCGGACAACGCCGAGGCGACGTGCACCGTCTGCAGATCCGCCGCGCGCGCCCGCGGCGTCGCCGCAAACGCGGCGGCGGCGGCCGCAAGCTGAGCCAGGAGCGTGCGACGCGCGATCAGCTGCATGCAGCGCCCTTACGCCGCCGTAACCGCCTCGCCTGCGAAGCTCCGGCGAGCGGCGCCCGGGCGAGCCAGGAGCAGGGCAGCATGGAGGGCGCCAGAAAGCGATTTTCATGCTGCATCACCGGCTTGCCCGAACGTCATTTCTCGCCGGCGGGGCAGCTGCGCTCGCAACCGCCGGGGTCGCCGTCGCCCAGACGCCGCCGGCAAGACCGCACCTGAGCGTCGGGACATCGGCCATCGACGCGGCGATGGGACTCGTCTCGGCGCAGCGCGGGGGCTTCTTCAACAAGCACGGTATCGACGTCGACTTCGTCGTCAACAGCGGCGCGGCCAACGCGGCGGCGGTCGCGGGCGGCACGCTGCAACTCACCGGCTCGAACGTCGTCACGCTGATCAAAGCGCACCTCTCGGGCGTGCCGTTCCAGATCGTGGTGCCGGGCGATCTCTACACCACCGAAAATCCGACGCAAGTGCTGTGCGTGCGCGATGCCTCGATCAAGACCGCCGCCGACCTGAATGGAAAAACGATCGCCGTCACCGCGATCGGCGATCTGCTCTCCACCTCGACGCTTGCGTGGATCGATCAGAACGGCGGCTCGTCGAGCAGCGTGAAGCTGGTCGAGTTTCCGCCCAGCGCGCAAGCCGCGGCGCTGGAAACCGGACGCGTAGCGGGCGCGACCTTGGCCGAGCCTTACCTCTCCGAAGCCGTCGGCGGCGGAACGGTGCGCGTGTTCGGGAAGATCTTCGATGCGATCGCGAAAAAGTATCTGATCGCCGCCTACTTCGGCATGCCGGACTACATCAACGCCAACCCGGACGCCGCGCGCCGCTTTGCCGCCGCCCTCCTCGAGGGCAACAACTTCGCCAACACGCACCCCGACCAAACGTTGCCGTGGCTGATCGATTTCGCGAAGGTCGATCCCGCAGTCGCGAAACGCGTGCGGCGCGAGAAGTTCGCCGATGCGATGGACCCCTCGCTGATCCAAGTCGAAATCGACGCGCTCGCGCGGCTCAAGCTGATCGACCACGCCTTCGACGCGCGCGACCTGTTCAGCCCCGTCGTGCTGAATATGCGCCGCTAAGGCCGGCTACGCGGCGATGCTGTGCGCCGCGCCGAAGATCGGCAAACCGAAGATCACGATCTCCAGGCCCACGCCCGTCTCCACGCTCGCGATCGCGCCCGTCCCGATCTTCACGAACGTATTCACGCCGGCTTGCTTGCCGTCGACCGTTCCCGCACCGCTGAGCACCATGCCGACCTGCGTTCCCGCACGCGGACCGATCGTCGCGACGCCGCCCGGCTGGACGCGAATCATCGTCACCGACACGTGCCGCTCCGTGAAATCGCCGAGCGACTTCGTCAGCACGCCCGGCGTTCCGGCGAGCGGCTGCCACTCCGCGTTTTCCGGCCGCATGATGATCTGATCGCTGTAGCGCGGTTTCGGATATTCGATCCGGCGCCCGTTGACGTATTCCCACATCGCTTCGAACGCGTCTTGCGGCTTGGGCTTCGGTCCGTCGGTCTTGTGCCAGAACAGGCCCTTCTCGAACGTTCCGAGCTGCTCGAGCGCCCGCGTCGCGGCCTTCATTTGCGCGCTACTGATGAAGCCCAGACCGCTCGCGCCGCCGAACTGCAGCGTGAAGCCGCTCGTTCCGATGTCGCGATGATCCTCGGTCGGCCCGTAGTGCAAGCCTTCCGGGAAGTAGCCGATCTGGCCGGCTTCGATCCAGCGCCGCGGACCATAGTTCACGCGGCCCGCCAGCGGCATCCGGATCTGATCGAAGTTGTGGCGATGACGCGGCTGATTTTCGGTACCGCCAAGGCCACGGTTGAACGTCACGCGGAAGTTGTCGGGCGCGCCTTCGGTGCCGAAGACCGGCGTCTTGATCTCGATGTGATACTCGCGGTGGGTGCCGAGCGAACCCCACGGCACATCGTCGAACCCAACGACCTCGATCATGCGCGGAGGTTCGCCACGACCGGGCTGATCATATCCCGGGCATCGAAGCTGTGATCGATGACCTTGATGCGCGCCAGCGCGTCGATTTCGGTTTGAATCGCCGCCGGATCCATCGAGGTACCGAAATGTTCGCGGCGCGAGCGTTTGACGACGGCCGGGTCGAGCTTGGCGAACTCGACCAGCCACGGCAACGTCTGGTCGGGGTGCGCGTTTGCGAACGCGCTGCCTTGCAGCATCGAGAGGGCAAAGCGGCGCACCGTTTCGGGGTTGGCCTTCATCCAATCGCTATTGCCGAAATACGCGGCGACCAAGAAGCTCGGCGCGATCGCATCGAAGATATTGCCGAACACCCGCACGGTCCCGGTGCCGAGTGCCTCGGAGAGAAATGGTTCGGCGAGCGTTGCGCCTTGGACGCGTCCGGCTTCGAGCGCGGTTGCTTGCGCGGCGGGCGGAAATTCGACCAGCTTCACGGTGCTCGCGTCGCCGCCGTTCTTCGCGATCCAGGCCAAGGTCGACGTCGAGAGCAGATCGCCGATCGCGGTGACGGCGATCGTCTTCCCGTTGAGATCGGCGGCGGTCTTGAAACCGCTGTCGGTGCGCGTGCACAGCACCTGCGTCGGATTGGTGTTGACGTACATGCTGCTCGGCGCCACCATCAGGAAGCCGATCCCTTGCAAGTGCGCTTTGATCAGCGTGACGATGTTGGACGCCGCGAACTGCATCGTTCCGCCGGCGATCGCGGCCGCGCTCGCGGCACCGTTGCTCTGGATGATCTCGACGTCGAGACCATTCTTGGTAAAGTACCCGTTGTGCTGGGCGGAAAGCAGCGCCGACGCCGCGTCGATCGTCGACGAACCGACGACGACGTGCGGCACGGTTTGCGCAAAAGCAGCCTGCGAGCTCGCAGCGAACGCCGCGCCGGTCGCGAGAAACGTGCGTCGCGTCGCGCTCATCGGAGCGCCGGATCGATCAGTTCGCGCGCATCGAACGAAGCGGGGATCGCCTTGTACTTCGCACAGGTATCGATCAGCGGCTGGAGCAGCTTCGGGTCGACGCTCAGCGCGCCGAGCACGCGCGGCATCGAATTGAACACGGCCGCCGGAACGTCGGTGAACTTCGACATCACCTCGACCGTCTGCGGAAAGTGCCCGTTGACGTAGCGCGCCGATTCGATCAGCGCATCCCGGAATTTCGCGACCGTCGTCGCGTTCGCGCGCACGTAGTCGGTCGTTGCCATCCAGCCGGTATACATGAACCGCGGCGCAATCGCGCCGTTGGGATCGAGCAGAACACGCACCTTCCCCGTGTTCAGGGCCTGCTGCAGATCGGGATCGATCGTGGCGCCGGCGTCGATCCGGCCGGTGTCGAGCGCCGCGGCTACGGCCGAGATCGGCAGCTCGAGAAACTTGATCGTCGACGAGTCGCCGCCGTGCGCGTCGGCCCAAGCACGCGTTCCGATCATGTAGAGATCGTTGATCGCGGAACACGCCACGACTTTGCCGTTGAGGTCGGCGCCGGTGCGGATCGGGGAATCCGTCCGCACGATGATCGCTTCGTTCGCGTCGCTCGCTTCGTACAGCCCGCCGGGTGCGACGATGACGACCGGGATGTTGTGCGCGTGTGCGACCAGCATCGAGATCATGCTCGACTTGCCGAACTGGTAGCTGCCGCCGGCAACGCCGGCCGTCACGGCCGAGCCGCTGTGCTGCGCTTCGAGTTGGACGTCGAGACCGTGTTTGCGGAATATCCCGTTCTGCACCGCCCAGACGGCGGGCGTGATCGAATCCTCGGGGACGCCCGCGATGTGCAGCGGAATGAGCGTTTGCGCGCTGCCGACGGACGGGCTCGCCAGAGCCGCCGCGGTGAGCGCGAGCGCGGTCCGGCGCCTCATGGCGCGAACACGATTTCGGCGGCCGGGAAGCCCGCGACCCCGCCGTATTTCGCGGTGAGGTCGACGACCGGCTGCACGAGCGAGAGGTCGAGCCGCTCGGCGAAGATGGTCCGCTGCATCGTTTTCAGCGTATCGGCGCTCAGCTTAGCGTATTTCATCAAGATCGCCCCGCTCTGCGGATGGTTCTTGTTGGACCAAATCGCGGTCTTTGCGAAGGCGTCCTGCAGCCGGCGGACCACATCCCGGTTCGCCTGCGCCCAGGCCATGGTCGAAAACACCGCCGTGATCAGAAAGGCGGGCGCAATCGCGTCGAACGGCGCGCCGATCACCCGCCCGTCGTTGCGGGCCGCGCTCGCGAACGGCTCGACGAACGCGCCGGCGTCGATGCGTCCGCTGCGCAGCGCGACGATCATGTCGAGCGGCCCGGCCTCGGTAAACCGCACGGTCTCCGAGCGCCCGCCGTTCTTGTCGATCCACGCCTGCGTGCCGTACTGCGGCAGCCCGCGCAGCGTGTTCACGGCAACGGTCTTTCCGTTGAGGTCGCTCGCCGTGCGGTACGGCGAGCCTTTCGGAACGATCAGGTACGTCGACGGGGTTTTGGACGTATACAAGCCGCCCGGCCCGATCAGCACGAACGGGATGTGTTTGGAGTGGGCTTGCGCGATCGAGACGATGTTGGAAACGCCGACGTCGAGCGCCCCCGACGCGACGGCGGTCGAAATCGCGGCTCCGTTGATGGCCCCATCCTGAAGGTCGACGTCGACGCCGGCCGCCTTGAAGAACCCCATGTCGAAACCGTAGTACGGCTCGGCCGCCGAGTCGACCGGCGTCGTCTCCATGCGCACGGGCGCGCTCTGCGCGAATGCCGGCGCGCCGGTAAATCCGGCCGCGGCTATACCGCCGAAGAGGCGCACCGCGTGCGAGCGCTTCACGCGACGTCGAACTCCATGAGCCCCATCCCCGTCGCCCAAGGGACAACCGCTTCGTACGCGAGCTTGTGCCCGCGCGCGCCGTCGAGCGCACCCTGCAGCGCGATCCAGGCTAAGAGCTCGAACGCGCCCGCGCCGGCGGCCGCAAAATCGGCGTTGCTGTAGCCGCGCAGACCGGCCGCATCGCCGCGCTCCATGCGCTGCATGAAGAGTTCGTCGAACGAGGAGTCGATGATGCCGTGCCGCAGTTCGCCCGGATCGTGCGAGAGGCCGCCGCTCGCGATCACACCGATACGCTGCTTCTCCGCCGCCAGCGCGCGGCCGATGACGCGCCCGAAGTCGTAGCAACGCGCGGCAGACGGCTGCGGCGCGACCAGCGTGTTGAAGAAAATCGGCACGACGGGGACGTCATTGCCGACACCGAGCAGATGAAGCGGCACCATCGAGCCGTGATCGAATTCGAGATCGAACGAGAAGCCGGGCTCGAACCCGTTCTCGTAGGCCGCGGCGACGATGCGTCCGCCGAGATCGGCAGCACCGGCTTGTTCGCGGCGCTCGATCCGCAGGAACGGTTCGACCGGTCCGGTGTACGCCTCGGCCCGGCCGACGCAGAACGCGCCGACGTGGTCGAGAAAGAAGTTCACCCAGTGTTCCGAGGTGAGCAGGACGAGCGCGTCGACACGTGCGCTGTGCAAATCTGCGGCGAGCCGCTCGAAAGCTGCGCCCAGGTTGTCGCGTTGTCCGGCCGGCGCGGCTTCGGGCCACGCCGTGATGCCCGGTGCGTGGCTCATCGCGGCGGCGAAAACGATCGGCATCAGGCTTCTCCCCGGATCGCGCGCAGGTAATCCGGCTCGCTCATCTTGTGAATGATGGTGAAGGGGCGCAGCAGCAAGCCGTGCACGCCCAGCGCGTAGAGCTTGCCGACATCGAACGCCAAGATCGCGCTACGCTCCTCGGGTGTGAGCGCATAGCCCGCGACGAAAGCATCCTTTTCCGCGAAATAGCGCTCGCGCAGCGCCGGATCGCGGTTGACGTCGCGCAGCAGCCTTTGCAGCGTATACGTGCTCATGCGATGCGCGCCTGACGCTTGACCCAGGCCAGGACCGTCGGAAAGGTCTGGGGACCGTAGCCCATGTGCCCGCCGGGGAAAAACCGAGCGGCCTTGGGCGAACCATGTTCGAGCAGCACCAGCATGTCGTCGAACGGCACCTGCTGATCGTCGCGTCCGTTGACCACCAGCATCGGCGCGTGCGGGCGATCGAGCACGCCTTGCGCGACGAGCGAGAAATCCTTGACGCGCTCGATGTACTCATCGTACGACGCGGCGCCGACGGTGCGGGCGCGCGTGAGGCTCAGATCCATCAGATAGCTCGGCGCCGAGGCCGACTTGAGGTTCCACTCGCGGCTGAAGAAACGGTCGATGCCGCCACCCCAATTCACCGCACCCGCAACGCGATCGGGATACGTGTGCGCGATCTTCGTGGCCCAATATCCGCCGTACGACATGCCGATCACCACCACGCGGTCGGCGTCGAGATCGCTCTGCGTCGCGATCCAATCGAACAACGGCGCGTACTGGCGCTCCGCATCGACCGACCCCAGCACCGGCGATTCGCCCACGCCCGGCATGTCGATATTGATCGACGCGAANNATCGTGATGACTTCGAGCGGCGGATCGAAGTACGCGCCGGCGGCGCGGAAATTCTGCACGGAACGCTGGTAATTCGCCCACTTCGCAGGATGCGTGGGCGACGGAAAGCGTCCCGCGTGCAACAGACCGTAGGCGTTGAGAAAGGCCGCGTGCGCCGCCGCGTGGTCGCCGGCCTGCGCACGCTTCTGCCCTTCTTCTTCGAACGGCACGGCCGCGCGCAGCCACACCTCCGCCCAATGATCGGGTTCGGTATTTGCCAACGCATCGATCGCGGCGGCGGCAGCGGTCGCGTCGACGCCGTGAAACGGCGCCTTGTGCGTGCTCAGCCGTTCGTGCAGATTGGCCTTTAGCGCGTCCAGCGAACTCATCGGGCGAACTCCTCAGCTTGGTGTTTGGCTTCTTCGCGCATCAGCTTGCGAAGCCGCGTGATGCCCACGTCGTGCAAGTACAGGCGTTCCGGCGCCGGCCATGCCGGCATAAAGGCCAGTGCGTTCTTGTCCTGTTCGAGCACCGCGTTCACGAACCCGAGGATGCGGTACTTGAACAGGAAATGCCACAAGTTGCGCTGCCAGCCCGATACCTTCCGCAGCCGCCACACGTTGACGCGCGTATGGCCTTCGTCGATCGGGGTGGTGAAGAAAATGATGCCCATGAACNNTCGATCCAATCCAGGTTGACGCCGCGCTGGCCTTCGCGATAGACCTGAAACCCATGCCCGGTGTCCTTGACGGCGATGTTGTCGTTCTTCGGCCCGCGCGATTGCGTGTAGGTTTGGCTATGCAGATACGGGCCGTGCATCGGATCGACCAGATTGTCCCAAACGTAGCGGTAGTCGCCGTTCCACACGTCGGTGTGGATCACGCCGGTCCACTCGGCCGAGATCAGCTCTTCCGGAAGTTCGAGCGGCGGCGGCTCGGGATGCAATTCATCGCCGAAGTATGCCCACACGGCTTGGTAGTGCTCGATCACCGGATAGCTCTTGATCAGCGTCTTGCCTTCGAGCGAGCAGCCGGGAAGCGCCGGAACGCTCGCGACCTTGCCGTAGTCGTCGACCTGAACGCCGTGATACGCGCAGGTGAGCAAACCGTCGCGAATTTCGCCGATCGACATCGCGATGCCGCGATGCGGACAGCGGTCCTCCAACGCGTGCACACGCCCGGCGGCGTCGCGCCATAGCACGAGGTTCTCACCCAACCGCTTGACGCCGGTCGGCGCCGGCGTCACCTCATCCGAAGAGGCGACGACGTACCATTTGTTCCGCAATCCGTAATTAAGCAAGAGTTCGGCGCGGGCCGAAGGTGTCGGTCCCTTCTTCGCCTTCCGCTGAGGCGTCGCGGCTTGTGCGCGCGACGCATCCCAATCGGCCCGGAAAATCGGTCCCGCGACGGTCTTTTCCAGTACCGGAGCGAGCGCTGCGAGCGTGTCGATAAGCTCTTGCTCGTCCCACGCGGCACCGGACGACGGCCGGACGCTGCTCGCGTTCAAAGACTGCAAGACGTGTTTCAGTGTATGATCCGCCGCGAGAATTTCCATGAGCGTCGCGCACAGCTGCGACGCGTAATCATGCGACATTGTAGAACTCATGTTTGCGGACCCCAAGCGACCGGTATGCGGGAGGCTCCTTTTGGCGACACTAGAAGAAAGATACTCCCTTTTTGTCGTCCGTGCGGAGAACTTCTTTGTCCCTGGTCCTTGCACTCGATATCGGCGGTACATTCACCGATTTGGTCGCGTTCGATTTGACGAACGGCTCGATTCATCACGCCAAGAGCTCGACCACTCCGTACGACCTCGCCGTCGGCATCCGTGAGACGCTCGCGAAGAGCGGGCTGCCGATGCGCGATGCGGAAACGTTCATTCATGGTTCGACGGTCGCGATCAACACCGCGATCGAACGCACCGGCGCGCGCACCGCGCTGGTCGTCACCGAAGGGACGCGCGACGTCTACAGCATCGGCCGCGGCAACCGGCCCGAAGCGTATAACCTCTTCTTCGAACGGCCGACGCCCTACGTTCCGCGCCGCGACACCCACGAGATCGTCGAGCGCCTCAACGCCTCGGGTGACGTCGTCACGGTGCTCGAACGCGACGGCGCGCGCGACCTCGCCAAGCGCCTGAATGCCGACGACATCGAATCGGTGGCCGTCTGCTTTCTGCACTCCTGGGCAAACCCCGATCACGAAGTCGCCGTCGGTGAGATCTTCGCCGATCTCGCGCCCAATGTGTACCGCTCGCTTTCGCACGACATCCTGCGCGAATACCGCGAGTACGAACGCACCTCGACGACCGTGCTGAACTCCTACGTCGGACCGCGCGTCAGCAAGTATCTCTCCGATCTCGAAGGTTTGCTCGAATCGTTCTCGTTCGGCGGCCGGCTCTTGATCATGCAGTCGAACGGCGGCACGATGTCGCCCGCAACGGCGAAACGCATTCCGGTCGCGATGATGGAATCGGGACCGGTCGGCGGGATCATCGCGGCGGCGGAGGTCGGCAGCCGGCTCGGCTATCCCAACGTGATCGCGTTCGACATGGGCGGAACGACCGCCAAAGTCAGCCTGGTGCAGAACAGCGAACCCGATATCGCGCAGGGCTATTTCATCGGCGGCGCGGCCAGCGGACACCCGGTGATGCTGCCGGTCGTCGACATCATCGAAGTCGGCGCCGGCGGCGGCAGCATCGCCTGGATCGATCAGGTCGGCGCGCTGAAAGTCGGCCCGCGCAGCGCCGGCGGTCATCCGGGTCCGGTCGCCTACGGTCAAGGCGGCACGGAGCCGACGGTCACCGATGCCAACGTCGCGCTCGGGCGCGTGATCGCCGAGCGCTTTCTCGGCGGCGAGATGCCGCTCGACGTGCAAGCGGCGCGCGAGAGCATCCGCCAAAAGATCGCCGAGCCGCTCGGGATCTCGGTCAACCAAGCCGCGCTCGGCATCATCAAGATCGCGATCGCGGAGATGTCGCTTGCCGTCCGCGGCGTTTCGGTTGCGCGCGGCTACGATCCGCGCGACTTCGCGCTGCTCGGCTTCGGCGGCGCCGGCGGACTGCACGCCGCCGAGATCGCGCGCGAACTGCACATCCCGACGCTGATCGTGCCGCGCGTTCCCGGACACTTCTCCGCCTTCGGCATGCTCATGGCCGACCTGCGCCACGACTACGTGCGCACGTACTACAAACCGCTGCTGAGCTGTGATTTCGCCGACATGTCGCGCGTGTTCGACGAGATGATCGTCGAGGGCAAAGCACTGCTCGCCGACGAGGGCACCGCTCCCGAGGCCATGGCCGTGCAGCGCTTCCTCGACGTGCGCTACGTGGGTCAGGAGTTCCCGATCCAAACCCCGGTCAGCGATGACGACTTACGCAGCGGCGATCCGGCGCGTATCCGGCGCTCGTTCGACGAACTGCACGACCGCCGCTACGGACACCAGGCCGTGAACGAACCGGTCGAGGTCGTGAACCTGCGCCTCACCGTCAATGGCCGCCGCGAACGCCTCACCTTCCCGAGAATCGAGAGCGGCGCGGGCGAGGCGCTATTCGCGCGCAATCCGGTCGTTCTCGACGATCCCGAACATCCGGTCGAGTGTCCGGTCTACGACCGCGATAAGTTGCCGCCCGGATCGAAGGTTGAGGGCCCGGCCATCATCTGGGAATACGCGTCGACGACCGTGCTGCTGGCGGGCGATGCGATGACGGTCGCCGACGGCGGCGAAATGATCGTAACCATCGGAGCAAACGCATGATCGCCGAACAACCCGCCCGCCTCGACCCGGTCACCCTCGAAGTGCTGCGCAACGCGTTCCCGGCGATCGCCGACGAGATGTCGGTCGACCTCCAGCGCACCTCGTACAACATGATGATCTACGAAATCCGCGACTACTGTTGCGCGCTGCTCGATACCGAAGGGCGCTTGATCTCGCAGAACATCGGCGGCGTTTCGCATTTCGTAGCCGATCTCGGCGTGGTCATCAAGGATGGGATCCAGCGTTACGGACGCGACGGCTTCGCGCCCGGTGACGTGATCCTGATGAATCATCAGCGTGTGGCCGGCCAGCACCTCAACAACGTCTGCATCTACACGCCGTTCTTCGTCGACGGCGTGCTGACCGCGTTCGCGATCGTGCGCGCGCACTGGGGCGACGTCGGCGGCATGAGCACCGGCTTCGGCGCGCAGAACGTCGCCGACCCGTGGATGGAAGGCCTGCAGTTCAACCAGATCAAGATCTACGAGCGCGGCGTGCCCGACGAAAAAGTGCTCGCGATCATCTGCGACAACATCCGCTACCCCGATGCGGCGATGGGCGACATGCGGTCGCAAATCGCCGCCTGTAAGCTGGCCGAGCGCCGGCTCGAAGAGCTCTACACGCGCTACGGGCGCGATACGATCTCGCGTTCGATCGAGACGATCTTCGATGAGACCGAGCGCAAGTGCCGGCTCGTCGTCGGCGAGATTCCCGACGGCGTTTACGAGGCCGAGTCCTACATGGACCACGACGGCTTCGACCGCACGTCCACGGTGCCGCTGCGCGTCATCGTGACGGTCAGCGGCACCGACATGACGATCGACCTGACCAAATCCTCGCTCGAACGCAAGGGCGGGATGAACGCCCGCACGCTGGCGGCGCCGTACATCGCCTACAAGGGCATCACCGGGCCGCTCGAACCGGTCAACGAGGGCTCGTTCCGCGCGTTGAAGGTCGAAATCCAAGAGGGCAACATGTTGATGGCGCGTTTCCCCGCGCCGATGGCCGGCTGGAGCCGCGCGTTGCCGACGATGGTCGACACCATCGTCAAAGCGCTCGCGCCCGCGATGCCGGAACGCACGCCGGCCGCGCACTTGGGAACCCTCGGCGGCGGCGTCGCGTTCTTCGGCCGCGATCCGGAAACGGGCACCGCTTTCGTGCTGCAAACGATCGAAGGCGGCGGCTGGGGCGCGCGCCCCAATGCCGACGGCCCGTCGGCGTCGGTGTCGGTCTGCCAAGGCGACGTGCGCAACACGCCGATCGAAACGATCGAGCTGAAGTCGCCCGTGCGAGTCGACCGGCGCTCGCTGCGCGACGGTTCCGGCGGCGCGGGCAAGTACCGCGGCGGCCTGGGCATGGTCACGCAGTTCACCAACCTGCTCGAAGGCAGTTGGAGCCTCAGCAACAACGGTCGCCGCAAGCTTCCGCCGTGGGGCGTGTTCGGCGGCGGCAGCGGCGAGGCGTCGCTCAACCGCACGCGGCGCAGCAAAGACGAACCGTTCGCGAACGAAGATCCGCACCGCACGAACTTCCCCGCCGGCTCTTCGGTCGTCGTGGAGACGGCCGGCGGCGGTGGGTGGGGGAATCCGCTGGATCGCGATCCGGCCAGCGTGCGCAACGACGTGCTCGACGAGTTCATCACCATCGACGCAGCGCGCGACGAGTACGGCGTCATCCTCAAGGCCGACAAGACACTCGATGACGCCGCCACCGCGGCGTTGCGCGCCCAGCGGCGTCAACCCTGATGCGGATCGCCGCGACGATGCTGAGCGCGTTGCTCGTGTTTGTCGCCGCTATCCCGGCGGGCGCCGCCACGCCCGATACGATCCACGTCGGGCGCGCGAGCCCGGATTCGTTCCTGTTCGCGCTGCTCGATCTCGGCACCGACGCCCACATCTGGGACCGGGTAAACCTCAAACCGGTGATGTCGGCGTTCAAGTCCGACGCGCAGCAACAACAGGCGTTCGTGGCCGGCGAACTCGACTTCGGACTGGGATCGGGCCCGGCGATGGGCTACCGCTCCAAGGGCATCCCGGCGATGGCCGTGGCCGAGATGTATGGTTCGCCCTCGAACATGTGCGTGATCGTCGCGCAGAACAGTCCGATCAAGACGCCACGCGACCTCAAGGGCAAGACGATCACGGTCTCGTCGGCCGGTTCGCTCACCGATTGGCTCGTTCACGAGACCTCGCGCGAGCAAGGCTGGGGCAACGACGGCATCAACTCGCTCGAGATGGGCGCGATCGAACCGCGCATCGCCGCGATGAACGCCGGGCAGACCGCGGGCGCGGTGGCCGATCTCAGCGTCGGCTATCGCGTGGAAGAGACGCACGAAGGCCGCGTCCTGATGTCGTTCGGGTTGATCAAACACTTCATCACGCACGCCGTCTTCGCCAGCGACAGCATGATCGCGAACCATCCCGACATCGTCGACCGCTTTCTGCGAGGCTGGTTCATGACGGTGGCGTACGCGCGATCGCACAAGGCCGAAACGGTCGCGAGCGCGGTGGCGGCGCTGCACCAATCCCCCGCCGTCGCCTCGCGGCTCTATGATGAGGAATTGCCGGGCCTCTCGAAGGACGGCACCTTCGATACGCAGTCCGTTGCGGCGGTCGCCGCGTCGCTGAAGGAGCTCGGCATCATGGATAGCGTGCCCGACCCGAAGACGCTCTATACCACGCGCTTCACGCCGGTGAAAATCTAACTCTTGCGCGGGCTCGCCCTAGCGTTCGCGCTGTTTTGGGCAGCCTGCGCGCTGCCGGCCGGCGCCGCGCAAACGCTGACGTTCACGATGCCCTCGATCCAGATGTTCGAGTCACCGTATCTGGTCGCGTGGCAGAAAGGCTATTTCGCCGAGGAAGGCCTCGACTTCACGTACACCCTGGCTAACGGCGGCGTGGCGACGCCGGCGCTGCTCTCCGGCAGCGTCGATGCCAGCGCCTCCAGTGCGAGCGCGCTGGCCGCGATCATGCGCGGCGGCGCGATGCGCATCGTCCTCGTGCTGCAAAACCGCGGCCTTTATTCACTGTGGTCGACGCGCCCCGACATTCGCACGCTGGCGGATGTGAAAGGCAAACAGGTCGGCATCGAAACCCGCGGCGACGCGGGCGAAGTGGCGACGCGCATCGCGCTGCAGCAAGCCGGTATACCGCCCGATTCCGTCGGCTACACGCCGCTCGGCACCGCGAACGGCGCGAGCGCGATGTCGGGCCTCACGCCGGCGTTCGTCCTCGCCTCGACGGACGTGACGCAGTTGCGCATCTCCGGGGAGCTGAGCAAAGCGCACCTCGTGATGGACTACAAGAACATCCACCTCCCGATCGACGGCCTCGCCGTTTCGGAAAAGACGATCGCCGATCGCCCCGAGCTGCTCCATAAGATGCTGCGCGCGATCGTCAAGGGCATGGCCTACGTGCGCGCCTACAAGCAGCAGACGATCGCCATGCTGCTGAAGCTGCTGCCGGCGTCGAACGCCGCGATCGAATCGGCCGACTACGACGCGTTCATCGCCGGGCTAAGCCCCGACCTCGTCGTCACGAACGACGATATCCGCGGCGATCTCGACGTGCGCGCCGTGCTGCTCAACATGCCCCGCGAGTCGGTCCCGCCGATCGACGCGATCTACAACTTCGCCCCGCTCCGCGCCGCCGAAGCCGAAGTCCGCGCCAGCCGCTGGAAACCGACCCCCTAACAAAAAGGGAATGGCGCCTCGCGTCAGTGCTTGATCGGGATTCCGCCGAGTTGGCTTGCCGGGAAGAAGTCTTGTTTGTCACGATCCCAGCCGACGATCACGACGGCGTTCGAATCGAGCCCATGCTGGTCGCCGGCCGAGAAATCGTAATTGCCGTTGAGCGCCGGGAAGTGGCGCAGCCCGAGCGTGTACGTCTTCAGCTGGTCGGCGGTCATCGACGGGCCGAACTGACGTAGCGCCGCGACCGTGATCAGGAGCGAGTCCCACGAGAGCGTGTGCAGCGGCGTCGGCTCGACGCCGATCAGTTTGAACGCATCGGCGAACATCCGGCCCTGTTTGCGGACATCCGCATCCTTGAGCAAGTCGCCGAGCTGAAACGGCACGCCGTTGAAATAGAGCTCGTGCGGGAGATATGCGGCCATCGGCTTGAGCTGGGGGGCGCTGGCGTTGGCGGTGGTGGTCAGCACCGGCACGTCGAGCCCCACGTCGGACATCGCGTGGATCACGGTTCCGAACACCGTGCCGCTGGTCGACGTCCAGAGCGCATCCGGTTTCGCGGCCTTGATCTTCGCGAGTTGCGCAGCGGCCGAGACGTCGCCCGTGCTCACGCGTTCGTCCGCGACCAGCTCGAGGCCGCGCAGATCGGGTGACGCAAAGAGTTCGGCGTTGATCGCGACCGTTGCCATGCCGGTCGCGTCGGTCGAGCCGATGAACGCGATGCGGTGAAAACCGCGCAGCTTGGCATACATCAGAATCGTTTTCGTCAGCGCGCGAATCGTGGCGCCGGTCGCAAACGAATACGAATCTTTCGGCGGCGAGTAGCCCGGCGAGAAACAGAATTGGACCGGCCCCGTCGCCGACACCGCCGCACCGATCGAGGCGCACGTTGCGACCACAGCCGAGCCGAACAGCACCGGAACGTGCTGCGCGACGATCGCATTGGTCAGCTGCAGCGCGACTTGCGGGCTCGTCTGATCGTCTTTGATGTCGAAATGGATCTGGGCGCCGCGCACGCCGCCGTTGGCATTGATGTACTTCTCGAACGCGGCCAGCGTTTGGCTTTCGGCCTGGCCGGAAAACGCCGCTTGCCCGGTCATCGGGAGAATGACCTCGAACGTGTACGGCGCCGATTGCGCACACGCCGGCACGCTCGCGCCGCCGACAAGCGCGGCAGCGAGCGTGGCGCAAACGAACCGGAGTGCTCCGCGCATCGGCTCCCTCACTTCAGGACGATCAGTTCTTGCGGGCGCGTGCCCAGGCGAACGCCGCCGTTCTTGCCCACGACCGCCGAATCACCCCAGCGGCAGTACTCGGCGATGCCGTCGAAAAACACGCTCGGCTTCACGGCAAAACAGCAGTTCTCGACGATGGCCAGGTTGCGAATCTCCGGCTTGAGCGGAACGCCCGCGATCAAGAGCGGGCCGTCGTCACCGGTGCCGCGACCGTGGAAACCCAGACCGGCCCGCAGACGGCCGCCGAGCGCGGTCAACACCGCCGTGTCGGCCAGCTCGCCCATCGTCGTTCCCGGTTTGAGCAGCTCCAGCGTGCGGTCGTAGGCCTCGTAGGCGAGCTTCATCGCATCGGTGAGGCCGTCGATCGGCGTGTTGATCACCGCCGACTGGTCGATCTGTGCGATGTAGCCGCCCCAGCGGCCCTCGATCTCCACGCTGAGCATATCCTTGTCGGCAAACGTACGAAACGACGGCTGCTCGAGGCGGTGGTACGGACGGCCTTGCGGCCCCGTGATCCAGCCGAACATCGGCGTGAAGCTGCCGCCGGCCTTCGCGTTGACGTACATCATCTCGGCGAACACCTCGCGTTCCGGCACGCCTTCGCGTGCGGTTTCGCGAATCGCATCGAGCGTCAGCTCGGCGATCTCCACGCCTTTGCGCAGAAACGCGATTTCCTCGTCGCTCTTCACCCAGCGCGCCTCGCCGAGCACGGTCGATGCGCTGACGAATTCCGCTTGCGGGAAATTGGCCTTGAGCATCTCAACCGACTGCCAGTTGATCTCGCCTTCGGCGGCTCGACAGTGCGTCATCGGCGTCGAGGTCAACCCGGCGATCGCGATGCGCGATTTCTTGTACTGCGGGAACTCGTTGATGTAGCTGCTGATCGTTGCCCCGCCGGTGCCGCGCCCGGCCGATCGAATGTCCGAGAACCAGTTGGAGGACGGCCACACGCCGGGCCGGCTGTGCCAAGCGCGCACCTCGCCTTCGATCGGGAACGCGACCGACGACTCGTCGCTGTTCTCGCCGAGTTGGGTGAGATAACGCGCATCGGCGGCGCCGCGGTCGTGCGAGTTGGTACACGGCATGCAGACGAGCAGATCGATGCCCTCGCGCTTCATCAGCGCGCGCACCTTGGCCCAGCGGCGGTCGCGCTCGGCCAAGGAGAACACCGCGTTGCTCCACGCCGGATCCCACTTCTCGTCGGGCTTGCCTTGAAGGTCTTGAGATGATGCGGTCATGTGCCCTCCACTACTTGCAAATTCAAGCCGTCCCCCGCGCCGACCGCAACAATTTGATAGAATTGGCAAGGCTCCGGCAAGTGGCGAGCCCGGGTGGCCCGAACGGCTGGAGCATGGATCTCCAATTCGGCGTTTTCGATACGTTCCGGGAGAACGAAGCGGCTGACCTGACGGCCGCCTACGAGCGTCACATCGCAGACGCCGCGCTGATGGAACGGCTGGGTTACCGGTACTACTTCTTCATCGAGCACCAGAACGCGCGCTTCGCGGTGATCACCTCGCCGGCCGTGTATCTGGGCGCCGTCGCGGCGGCGACGAACACGCTGCGGATCGGCGCCATGGTCTTTCAGTTGCCGATGCACCATCCGATTCGCCTGGCGCAAGACGTGGCAATGGTCGATCACCTCTCGCACGGACGCATCGAGTTCGCGCTCGGATACGGTACGCGCTCGCCGGAATTCCGGCCATGGTTCGTCGACTACGAGCACCGGCGCGAGATCGGCCTCGAGGTCATGGAGGTGGTGCGCGCCGCCTGGAGCGGGCAAGAAGTCACCTACGACGGCACCTATTTCAAATACGATCATGCGATCGTGCAGCCGCACCCCTACCAAAAACCGCATCCGCCGATCTGGATCGGCGGCCACAGCCCGACGTCGATCGCCTACGCGGCCGAAAACGGCTTTCACTTCGCGCAGAATCTCGACGCCGAACAGACGATCGCGCGCAAGTTCAAGCTCTTCCGGGAAAAATTAGCCGAGCGCCCGCGCAGCGGTCCCGCTCCGCGCACGATGCTGGTCCGCCACGTGCACGTCGCCGAAACCGACGCGCTGGCGCGCCAAGAGGCCGAGCAATACATGCTCGAGGGCTTGCTCGGACAACAGGGGGTCGCGCGCGCGCTCTCGTTGCGCGAGGAAGAAAAGACCCCCGAGATGCTCGAGATGGCGCGCCTGTATCTCGAGACGTCGAAGTCGTACGAGTTCTGGATCGACGAAGGCCTGGCGCTCGTCGGTTCACCGGAAACGGTCACGCGCCGGTTGCGCGAACAGCAAGAGCTGTGCGGTCACGACATCTTCCTCGCCCACCATCAGATCACGACCATGCCCTACGAGCTGAGCCTGAAATCGATGAAGCTCTTCGGCGAGGCGGTCATCCCGCAGTTCGCCTCACCACTCCTGGCGCGCTAGCCGTTCTTCGGGCGTATCCTTGGCGGTGTTCCACACGTAAGCGAGCGGGTTCACGTGCCCGCACTCCGGGCACGTGCGGAACTTCACGTCGCTGTTGTATTCGCGAATCGCGGCGAGGTTGGCGCGCCAATGGCCGTCCATCCCGAACTGCGCGGTCTTGTAGTAGTGCTCGTGCAGCATCGTGAGGCACTCGCGGCAGTACTGCGCCCAGCTCTCGCCCTCGTTGCTCGAGGGCTTCGGGTTGCCCATGATCACGAGAAAGTACGCCGGCTCGCCGGGCGCGGGCGGCGGCAGCGTGAGATACAGCTCGTCGACGTCGTTGATGTGCCAGAAGCCGAAGTTGTGCGGCACGCGGTGCGGCGCACCGCCGACCGTAATGCGCAGCGAGAGGATCTCGTGCGTCTGCGTGATCAGGCCGGACGGTCCGATCTCGATCGATTCGGGCAGCAGCCCCTTGACCGGATCGAGCACCGTGACCGGGTCTTTGGTGACCATCCGCCGCCGCACGCCGACGACGTTCTCGCCGATCTCCTTGAACGTAGTGAGTTTCTTTATGACGCGGTCGTCGAGCAAATCCCAGTCGTCGAGCAGCGCGTCGAGGCGCTCGGGGACAGTGATCTCGGCATAGTACACGTTACCAGCTTGCACGGGCTGCACGCTCCTCGTCGTTGTCGTCGGCGGGTTCGAAGCCGTACGCCGGCGGGTGCACGGTGGCGCACTGCGCGCACGTGCGCAGCGCCGCATCGGCGTTGAAAGCCCGCACCGCGGCGAGCGCGCGTTCGGTCAGACCCGCGAGGTGCAGGCGCCGCGTCGGCACCTCGACCGAGTGCAGTGTTGCGCCGCAGCCGGGACACGTCCAGTGCAGCGTATCGGTCGTATACGATTCGGGCGCCGTGCTGATCACCATCATGTACGCGACGCCCTCGTCGTAGTCGCTCGCGATGTAGAGGGCGTCCGCACCGCAAGTGCGCCAGAAGCCGAAGGCGTGTTCGATCCGATGCGCGCGTCCGGCCGGGATGGCGTGAAAGATGCGTCCGCGTTCGGGCAAACGCACGACGCCTTCGGGCAGCAGTTCGACGACGCCGTAGCGCGTCGCGTTCGCCGCGTGCCGCGCCGACCAGATATAGTTGCGGCTGGCCTCTTGCCAGGCGCGATCCGGCGCTTCCGGCCCGACGAGCGGAATCCGGTAATTCGTGACCGGTTGCGATTTCGTTGTCACCTCATGCTCCCGTCTTGCGATTCGCGATGCCCGCCGGCCCGCTCACCGGATAAAAGATCATCTTCGCGGGATCCCACTGCAAGATCACCGTGGCGTCGTCGCCGAGCCCGTGCTGATCGCCGCTACGGAAATCATACAGCCCGCCGATGCCGGCGAAGTCGTGCAGGTTCTCGATGTAATCGTGGATCTGCGCGGCGGTCGCGCTGGTGCCGAGGGCACGAAAGGCGGCAATGGTGATCTTCGCCGGATCCCAACCGTAGTCGTCGTTGGGCGTCTGCGCTTGACCGGCGCGCACGTAGGTTGCGCGGTACTCGGCGATCGCGCCTTTCAAACGGCGGTCGGGATCGGCGGCGCCCCAGAACGGCGGCCCGTTGAACACCAGTTGGGCCGGCGGCGTCTTCGCCCACGGCGCGAGCAGTTTGTCCGTCATGTTCGAGGCCGACGTGATGATCGGAACGTCCGCGAGCCCGCCCTCCATGATGCCGTGCAGCACGGTTTGAAACGGCGTGCCGGCCGCCGACACGTAGAGGAACTGCGGGTTGGAAGCCTTGATGCGCGCGATCTGCGCCGCCACGCTGAGGTCGGTGTCGCTGAAGTGTTCGTAGGCGGCGACGACCAGCGGTTTGTTTTCAGCGAGATGCAGCGTGTAGTCGATCAGCTTGTCCGAACGCTGCCCGGTGGCGTCGGTCGTCACGAGCAGGCCGACACGCAGATGCCCGCTGGTTCGCACGTAGCGGAACAGCGCCGGAACGAGGTGTGCGAGCGAGGCCGACGATGCGAACACGTAACCATGTGGTTCCGGAATCAAACCGGGCGAGAGGCAGTACATCACGGTCGTGCCGGCCGCCAGCGCCGCGAGCGCGTTGCACGTGGCTTGCACCGTGCCGCCGAGAAAGAGCGCCGGGTGCTTTGCGAGGATCAGGTGCGCCAGCTGAACGGCGACTTCCGGCTGGGATTCGTCGTCGTGAAATTCGAAGTGGACCGGGACGCCGCGAATGCCGCCGGTCGCATTGGCCGCGAGCTCGTAGGCCTTGACCGCGTCGATCATCTGCTGGCCGAAGAACGCCCCGGCGCCGGTCGACGACGCGATGACGTCGATCGTAAACGGCGTCGCCGGCGGCGGCGTGGCAGCGCCCGCCGCGGCCACCGCGCACAGCAGCGCCGCAACGGCGAAGGCCGCGATTCGCCGGATTACCACTGCAGGCGCGCGGCGGCCGTCTCGGGCGTATCGCGGCCCGGATTCCAGGTGTAGCCCAACGGGTTGAGATGGCCGCATTGCGGACAGGTGCGAAACTTCGAATCGGAGTTGTACTCGATGATCGCCTCGTCGTTGGCCTTGAAGAAGCCCTCGAACCCGAGCCGGCCGGTATTGTAATGCCGCTCGAACATCAGCGTCAGGCACACTTCGCAGTACTCGGCGAAGCTCTCGCCCTCGGCGCCTTCGGGGTGCTGCATGATCACGATCATGTAGGCCGGCTCGCCCGGCCGCGGTGAAGGCAGCGTGAGGTAGAGCTCGTCCATGTCGTTGATGTGCCAGAAGCCGAAGTTGTGCGGGACGCGGTGCGGCGTTCCGCCGGTGGTCATGCGCAACGTCAGGATGTCGTGGCCGACGGCATGGATACCGTTCGGGCCGAGCTCGAGCGACTGCGGCAAGACCCCCTTGACCGGGTCGACGACCTGATTGCCCTCGAGCATGCGCCGCCGGATGCCGAGGATGCCGTCGCCGACGCGCTTGAAGCGCGAGAACTTCTTGCTCACGAGATCGTCCAGGATGTCCCAGTCGCCGAGCAGATCGGCAACCGGACGATCGACCATCAGTTCCGCGTACATAGCCGTGGAAAAATCCTGCGGCCACCGCTCCTTCTCCTGTAAACGGTTTGGAGGAACGGGTCGCGAGCGTCAAGCATGAGAGCCGCATGCGTTTTGCTGCAGCGCTGCTTGCGTTCTGCGTTCTCGCGCTATCCTCGGGTGCACGCGCGGCAACCGAGCCGTTCACGATCTACGCGATCGACGCGGTGACCGGCAGCGGCGCGTTCCAGGGCAAGACGATGGCGCAAGCCGAGCGCATGTACGCCGCCATCGCGAACAAGGCCGGCGGGATCAACGGGCAGCCGATCGAGATGCAGATCGTCGACGATCAGTCGAACCCGCGCATCGCCGTGCAGCTCGCGAACGAGATCATGACGCATCATCCGGCCGTGATTCTCGGGCCGACGATTCAAGCAACGTGCAACGCGGTCGGAGCGCTGGCGACGGCAGGGCCCGTGATCTACTGTCAGTCGCCGGGACTCAATCCACCGAAGGACAGCTTCGTCTTTTCCAGCGGCGTCGCGATCACGCGCACGATTCCGATCGCCGTGCGCTACGCGCGTTTGAGCGGCGCGCGTCGCATGGCGTTCCTGATCGCCAACGACGCGACCGGAGCGCGCACGGAACAGATCCTCGATACCGTGCTGGCACAACCGGAGAACCGCAGCGTGCAGGTCGTGGCGCGCGAGCACTTTGAGGACACCGCGCTCGGCATCGAAGCCCAGCTCGCACGCATCAAGGCCGCGAACGCGGACTACCTCTACGTCTCCGCGGCCGGCACGCCGTTTCAAACCCTGATTCGCGGTTTGCGCGACGCGGGAATGACGATCCCGGTCACGACGTCGGCCGCAAACATGCACGCCGAGTTCCTGACCCCGTTCGGCGACGCGCTCCCGAAACGCGTGCTTTTCAACGGGCCGGTCTACTGGGGCATGGACCCGGCGCGGGCCGGACGCCTGCAACCGGCGATCGCCGAATACCTCGACGCGCACCGCGCGGCCGGCATCCCGATTACGCCCGACGAGTTCTACGGTTGGGACTCCACCAAGATCGTCATCTCGGCGCTGCAGAAGCTCGGCACCACGGCGACCGCGGAACAGTTGCGCAGTTACATCGCCAACCTGCACGGTTTCTACGGAATTTCCGGCGAATACGATTTTCGCACCGGCGACCAGCACGGTCTGGGCGACGACGCGACGGTGATGCTGCAGTACGACCCCGTGCACCAGAACTTCTACCCCGTTTCCGCACCCGGCGGCACGCCGCTTCGCAATCGATAGGAACGACGATGAGCACAACCGACACCACCCGCGAAGCCGTCTGCCGGCTCGATGAACTGCCCAAGGGAACGCTGCGCTTGGAAACCGTGCGCCGGCGGAAAATCGCGCTGATGCGTGTCGACGACGACGTGTACGCATTCAGCAACGCCTGCCCGCACAAGGGCGCGCCGCTCAACGAGGGTTGCCTGCACGAAGGGCGCCGCGAGATCATCTGCCCGTGGCACCGCTTCCGCTTCGACCTTGCGACCGGTAAGAGCGTGACGAACCCCGACCTCGTGGCGGTCACGTTTCCGGTAACGATCGAGGACGGGATGATTTACGTCAGCGTTTAGTGTTATTTATGAACGCTCGCTAGATCAAATCTTCACACGCGCGATCTAGTATGAGCCATGATTACCCGTCGTGAAGCCGCTATGGCGGTGCTTTCCACGCTCGTCGTAGCTTCCGCGGGCGGCGTCGAAGCAGCCGAGGCGCCGCTCGCGGTCACCTTACCACCGCCACGCACCGCCGGCGGAATGCCCCTGCTACAGGCGCTCAAAGCGCGCCACTCAACGCGCTCGTACATCGAACGCCCCCTTCCGCGTCAGACGCTCTCCGATCTGCTGTGGGCAGCGGACGGGATCAATCGTCGACAAGATGGATTTCGGACTGCGCCGAGCTCGCACAGCTACTTCGACATCGACCTCTATCTCGCGATGGCCGACGGTGTGTGGCTCTATGATCCCAAAGGTCATCGCCTCGTGCGGCACATGCCCGACGACCTGCGCGGTTTGACCACGACCGGTCAAGACTTCGTGAAGACCGTTCCGCTCAATATAATCTACGTCTCCGACGCGAGCCGGATGGGCAAGGACGTCTCCGCATCCGATCGCGTGTTGAACGGGGTCGCCGATTCGGCAGTTATCGCGCAAAACGTGTATCTCTTTTGCGCCTCCGAGGGCCTCGGAGCGGTCGTACGCGCGTCGGTTCCCGGCGCAGCGTTGGCCAAACGCATGCAGCTCAAGCCGGCGCAAGCGATCTATCTCGCGCAGTCGGTGGGCTACCCCAAAATAGGCTAGTCGCGCTTCATCACGACCGCGCCGCCGAGATCCTCGATCAAATCGACGCGGATCAAGATCGCGACACCTTTGCGTTCGGGATCCCGTTCTTGTTCGGATTTTCCGCTGAGGTCCCAGGCGCGCTGACGGTCGGCTTCGCTGGTTGCGATGCGGGCTTCGCCGTGGAAGCGTAGCGCTGAGCCGCGATGCGGAATCTCGACCGAACCGTGCGGATTGCGCATGTACACGACGGTGTGCGGGTTCTCGGCGATCGCATCGTAACTTGAACGGAAGCTGCGTTCCCAAAAGCTCAACGTCTCGGGATCGAAGACCGCGACGCTGCCCTTGGGGCTGATCTGCGGATGCCCGTCTTTGGTGGACGTGCCGACGAGACACGGAACGCCGTCGTCCGGCGCGACTTCCAGCCAGCGGCGCATCTCATCGGTCAGGTGGATCATTCTCGGTAGGCCTTTCTTTCGGGTGCGGTTATACGCGCAGCGCGACGTTGGGATTCCCCGGCGGCACGATGGTTTTCGCGAACGCCGGCCGCGCCTTCAGGCGCTCGACCCACGCCTCGATCGCGGGCGATTTGGGCCGCTCGACATCGAGCAGAAACCAGCGATACGCGTTGATCCCAACCGGGATGTCGCCGATCGTGAACGTATCGCCGGCCAGATATGGCCGCTGCGCGAGCGCCGCTTCCACGGGCTCCATCGCTTCGGCCAGCTTCGCGGCATTGCGGGCGACGGCGGTTGCATCGAGACGGTCGCGCAGCATCGCGTGCAACGGCGGCCGGATCGTGCTGAGCTGGTAGTCCATCCAGCGATCGGCTTCCGCGCGAGCGACGAGCGCCGCCGGGTAGAAACGTCCGGGGGCATACGTCTCCGCGAGATAGCGTATGATTGCGTTGCCTTCCCAGAGCACGAGTTCACCGTCTTTGAGGATTGGTGACGCTTCGCCGCCGCGCACCTTCAAGTACACCGCGTCGATCGGATCGCTCCCCGTGTAGCCGATACCGCGCGCCGTGAACGGCTTCCCGATCTCTTCCAGAAACCAGGTGACCTTCTGCACGTTCGCCGCGCTCGTTGAGCCCCACACCTCGAGCACGTTATTTGCCGCGATACGGCACCTCCGTCGGACGGAACTCGGCATCGGTTGCGGCGGCGGTCACGTAGCCGCCGTCGCAGTACACGACCGAACCCGCGATCCACGCTGCTTCGTCGGTGGCCAGAAAGATCGCCGGTCCGACGATGTCGTCTTCACGCCCGAGGCGTCCGAACGGCAAGCGCCGCAACCGTTCGGCCGATGCTTCGGCCGAGTACGGCGTGGTGTCGGTGGCGCCGCGTGCCAGCGCGACGACGTTGATCCCGTACATGCCGAGCGCCTGCGCGAGCGCCGCGGTCATCGCATCGATCCCGCCGTTGTTGGCGCCCCAGCCGACGGCGCCGCCCGCACCGATCCGGCCGACGATCGAGCTGATGTTGATGATCTTGCCCGAACCGCGCCGCGCCATCTCTTTCCCGACTTGCTGACAGGTGAAGAAAAATGCCGTGAGGCCGCGATCGATCGCCTTGCGCCAGGCGGCCTCGCTGATCTCGAAGAGCTTGCCGTGTCCGCCGCCGGACGTGCCGTTGAGCAGGATGTCGATCTGCCCGTAGGCCTTCATGGCGGCAGCGGCCAGTTCGGCCGCGCCGGCTTGCGTGCTCACGTCGTGCGTGCCGCACGCGACCTTGGCGCCCGTCGCCGCGATCTCATCGCGCAACTTCGTCAGTGCGCCGGCCGCTTCGGGAAACTCGCAGAGGTAGAGATTCGCGCCTTCGCGCGCGTACGCGCGTGCGATCACGTGGCCGAATTGCCCCGTCGCACCCGTGACGATGGCGGTCTTGTTGGCTAGTCGCATGTC
This sequence comes from Vulcanimicrobiota bacterium, assembly GCA_003164495.1. Lineage (GTDB taxonomy): Bacteria > Vulcanimicrobiota > Vulcanimicrobiia > Vulcanimicrobiales > Vulcanimicrobiaceae > Lustribacter > Lustribacter caenicola. The sequence goes on along the minus strand of PLTN01000167.1, from coordinate 92,625 downwards.
GCTCCTCGGATTTAGGATACTACGGAAAGGCCGAACGGCCGGCGGCCCAAGCGGCGCCCTCCGCTCGGCGTAACGACGACGGTATCGCCGACTTGCGCGGAGATCTTACCGCCGGCGTCGCGCACGCGCGGCTTCAGCACGAACACCATGTTTTCGACCAGCGTCGCGCCGCCGTTCTTCTCGAGATCGGCGGCGTCGATCACGGCCGGCACTTCGTCGCCCAGACCGCGCGCGTGCATGAGCGGGAACGACCCTGCCATCGTACCCTTGCCCTCGTGCTCGATCGCCGCATAGTAGACGTCCATCACGCTACGCATGGTCTCCCCCGGACGCAAGTGCGGCAGCACCGTGGCGAACACGGCTTCGGCCGCCTGCGCCACTTCCGCATAGCGCGCATCGGGGCGGCCGAGCCACACCGGAGCCACCGTTTGCGCGCCGTAGCCGGCGATGCGCGCTTCCAATTCATTCACGAGCAAATCGCCCTCTTGCAGCACGCGATCGGTCGGAACGAACTGCCCGTGGCCGATCTCGAGTCCGGGGCCGGACGCGAAGATCAAGAGCGAAGGCAAATCCGCGCCGCCGAGCAGCATCGCGTGCACGATCGCGGCGTAGACCGCGCGTTCGGTCACGCCCGGCCGCGCAGCCGCGACCATCGCCGCCACCATTTCGTCGGTGATGGCCGCCGAACGTTCCAGCGTCAAGACTTCCTCGGGGCTCTTGATCGAACGCAGGTCTTGGATCACGGCGCTCGCGTCGACGATCTCGGCCTGCGGATACCGCGCTTTCAGCGATTCGACGGTGTAGTACGGCGCGGTGCCGTCGGGCGTGCGGTTCCCACCGGCGAGACCCGAGAGTCCGATCCGCCCGCGCGTGAAACCGATCTCGCCGAGCCGTTCGATGATGTTCTTCGTCCAGTTATTGCGCCCGTCGCGCACGTCGTCGATCCAACGGTTGGCGTGCGACTTCCACCAGCCCGAACGGTTGAACAGATACGCCGTCGGTGCCTGACCGCGCGGCACGATCGTGAGCGTCTCGGTGCCGAAACCGCCGATACCGGTAACGTAGCGGGAGTCGGCCATTGACTGTTCCCAGCGGTTTGCGCTCGCCGGCAGAATGAGCACGTCGAGTCCATCGGCTTCCATCCGCGCCTGCATCGCGGCGTGCCGGCGGTCGCGCTCCGCCAACGACAAGAAATGTGGTGCGGTCGCGATGGTATCTGTGGTCGTTTGGGTCAACGTATGCTCCTCGTCACGCCGGCCGGCGTAACTGCTCCTTCAAGAGATGCCAAATCATGTTGCGATAGCCGACGAACGCGCTCGAGGCCTTGATCTCTTCGTCGTTCTCGAAACGGCGCGGTGGCAAATCAATGTCGAGGGTTTTCAGGATCGAACCCGGATTCGCGCGGAACATGATCACGCGGTCCGAGAGAAACACCGCTTCGTCGACGCTGTGCGTCACGAAGACGATCGTGCGCTTCTCCGCGTCGAGCAGCTTGAGCAGATCGATCTGCATGATCTCGCGCACCAGCGGGTCGAGCGCGCCGAACGGTTCGTCCATCAGCAAATACCGGGGATTCGTGCTGAGCGCACGCGCGAGGCCGATGCGCTGCTTCATGCCGCCGGAGAGCTGATGCGGGTAATACGTCGCAAACTTCTCGAGACCGACGCGCTGCAACGCCTCGTGCGCGCGGTCGCGCCGCTCGACCCCGGAGACCCCGTGCAGTTCGAGGGCGAACTCGATGTTGTTCAGCGCCGTGCGCCACGGCAACAGGTTGAATTCCTGGAACACCATCGCGCGATCGAGACCGGGCTTGCGGATCTCCACGCCGTCGACGAAGATCTGCCCGCTGGTCGGCTGCACGAGGCCGTCGATGATGCGCAGCAGCGTCGTCTTCCCGCAACCGCTCGGTCCGAGCAGCGACACGAAGGTTCCCGGCTCGACCGTCATCGAGACGTCATCCAACACCGGCAAAGCTGCGCGGCCCGTGTTCTGGAAACGGTGCGTGATGTTGCGAACCTCGATCATGGGCCGCCCACGTTGTGCATCCAGGGTGCGATGCGCCGCTCGAGCGCACGCAGGCCGGCGTTGGCGATCACGCCCGTCCCGGCGAGGATCACGACCCCCACGAACACGAGGGTCGTGTCGTACTGCGAGCCGGCCTGAAAAATGAGATAACCGATGCCGACGGTGGCCGCATAGAACTCCGCCACGACGACCATGATCAGCACGCGCGCGATTGCGAGGCGCACGCCGGCGATCATGAACGGCAGCGCGGCCGGGGCAACGATCTTGATGAGGATATCGAACTCGGTTGCGGTGAACGAACGCGCGGTCTCGATCAGCCGATAGTCGATCTGCCGCACGCCCGTCTCGGTGTTGACGATCATTACGAAAACCGAGCCGATGAAGACCAGCGCGATCTTCGAGGTCGGCCCGATGCCGAGCCAGATGATCAACAGCGGCAGAAACGCGACGATCGGCGCCGACGACATGCCCATGATGAACGGCTCGAGCGTGTCGCGCACGAGCGCCGAGCGGCCCATCAGCACCCCGACCGGAACGCCGACGATGATCGAAAGAAACGCACCCCAGGCCGCGACGTTGGCCGTCGCGAGCAGGCTCGGCCAGATCGATCCGTCGGCAAACACCTTGATGAGGCGCAGCGTGACCGCCGATGGGCTGCTGAGAAAGAGCGGGCTGACGCCGCCGAAGCGCACCGCGCCTTCCCAGACGAGCAGGAACACCACGACCGCCGCGGTGCGCGTGATGGCGGTGCGATGCTTGGTCCAAAACGCCGCCACGCCGGAGGCATCCGGCGGATCGAGCGGCCTTACGGCGTGGGTTTCCAACGGCTCGCGTCCAGCTCGGCGTTCACGGAACGCACGAGCGCGAAATCGTAAATTTTATCGAGCGGCGGAAGCTGATCTCTGCTGATCTTCATCAAGCCCGCGTGAACGTCGAGATCGGCGGCGGCGAACTCGGGCTTGACGGTGAGATCGGCCGTGCGGCCGCGCATGAATTCATCGTAATCGCTGCTTCCCTCGAGCGTCTGTTCGCTCGCATTGTATTTCGCCACGATGGCGATTGTCTGCGACTTGAATCGCTGCTGGTAGCGGCTGCCCTTCACGATCGCCCGTACGATCCGGCGTGCCAGCGCGGGGTTGCCGTAGAGCAGCTTTTCCGACACGACGAAGCCGTTCCACGGCATGTGCACCTTGCCCAGAAACGAGGCCACGATGTGAGCGTTCTTCAGCTCGCCCTTGTCCTTGGATTGATTGCCCTCGCTGGTCGAGAGCACGACCCCGGCCAGCGCTCCCGATTCGAATGCGGCGCCGGCACCGAGGCCGCTGCCGATCGGCGTGAAGCCGACGTCGTCGGGCGAAATGCCCGCCTGCCGGAGCGCCAGGCGCGTTGCGATCTCGAAGGTATCGCCGCGGGTTGCGACGCCGATGGCCTTCCCTTTGAAGTCGGCGAGCGAGTGGATATCCGAGTGCGCCCAGACATTGTAGAACGGGCTGTCTTCGAAGACCAGTACGATCCGCAACGCAGCACCGCGCATGATCGCGCCGAGCGCGGAGGCACTCGATGCGCTGCCTTCGATGCTGCCCGAGAGCAACGCCGGCGTCGCCGTGCCGCCGCCCGCGAACTGCAGCGTGGCGTCGAGGCCTTCCGCGGCGAAATAGCCCTTCTGCACGGCGATGAAATACGCGCTGTCGGCGACTTCATACGACGGCACCGTGATCGTGATCTTCTGCAGGGCATCGGCTGCCGGCGCCGGCGTGGCGGCAGCGAACAGCAGACACGCCCACAGCAGCGCGCACGCGCGCGCGAAATTCACCGTGCCGCCGCCACCGGTACCACCAAACCCGCTTCGATGCGCCAAGTGGCCTCGTCGTGCACGATCGTCTGCACTTCGAACGTGCTCTTGTACTGATGGCACGTCAGATCGTTGGGCGTCCGCCACGACAGGTTGCTGTAGAAGTTCAGCCGCAGGAACGCGGGCGAATCGGGCGGCTCGGTGATCACCGAGTGCGCGATACCGCGCGGGATCACGGTCGCGTCGCCCGGGCCGACCAGCGTCTTTTCGATCTCACACGTGTCGAGCGCCTCGCCGCGGAACTGGATGCGGACTTCCTCGCTGCGCAGCGCGCGGTGGAAGGCGAACTGCTCGCCGGTGATGTTGTAGGTCTTGATCTCCATGTGCGGCGAGCGGAACATCGGCTCGACGCCGCCCTTCTTCCCCGCGACGCCTTCGAAGATGTCGAACGCCCGCAGCTTGCGGATGCCGCTGCGTTTCTCTGCGATGTGCGTGCTCGATGCGCCCAAGAGATAGTCATAGTCCCGATGGATGATGGTGCGGTCGTTCGGTCCATGCCCCCACCGGATCATGCGCTCTTCGATGATCCCGGTCTTGACCGGCTTCTCCGCACCCGCGGGGATCTTCCAATCCGGTCCGCCGTGACGGATCACGCGGAATTCCGTGCGGCCGGTGTGCACGTCATCGCCGTCGCGGAACTCCGTGAACGGATCGTTGACGAACGCAAACCAGCGCAGGCTGTCGGCCGTACCGGTCGAGCGATGCGCGATGCCTTCGGGGATGAAGAGAATCTCGCCGGGGGACATCTCGACCTCGCCGAATTCCGTTTCCAGCGTCGTGTTGCCGGCGAACTGGAAATAGATCGTGTCGAAGTCGACGTGGCGCACGAACGCCCGCTGCGCACCGCACACGCTCTGCACGCCGATGCGATGATCGTCGTTCTCGAGCACGACGAGCGCGTCGTTGGGCTGCGCGAGCAGATCGAACGGCCGGAACGGCGGCACGCGATCCGTGCTCGTCCCCGAACCGATCAAGTTCGCTTTGTTGCGTAACGACCACGCTTCGATGCCTTGACGCGGCGAACTGTGCCACGTGGTCATGAATTCACGTTGGGTAACGACGTCGGACATGATGTCTTTCTCCCTTAGCGGCTGGCGACCGGACTTGGCCCTTCCAGGCGAGGTCGAAATGCCCTACATCGGGTTGCGCGCCAGCGCTTGCTCCTTCCACATGTTCCAGGTCCGGTCGTGCGCTTGTTCCGAGCCGCGAGTCACCGCCGCCGCCATCTCTTCGATCAGCGCCGCTTCTTCGGGCGCGAGATAGGTGATCGGACCGCCGAGCATCGTCGCCTGCAGTATGAGGCGCGCGTCGGCTTCCATCTTGATCGCGCGCGAGACGACGGTCGGCACATCGCGGCCCACGACGACGTTCCCGTGGCCGCGCATCAGCGCGACCGAATTCGAGCCCAGCGTGCGCGCGAGCGCCGCGCCCAGCTCCGGGGTTTTAACCAGTAAATTCGTCCAGCCCGCGACGTCGCGAATTTCGAAGTTGGGCACCTCGGGATAGAAGAATGCGGCGCGGATCGGACGCATCGGTGCGGTCGTGACGCTGAACGGAATGACCGTGGGCGAATGACTGTGCACGATCGCTTGCACGTCGGGCCGGGCGCGATAGATCTCGGAATGGATGAAGCGTTCCTGGTAAACCGATCGGCCGCGTGCATCGATCGGTTCGCCGGATGCATCGAACGCCAGGATGTCGTCGGGCGTTACGCGCCCGGGTGCGAGCGCGCGCGACATGTAAAAGCGCGACGCATCATCGGGATCGCGGAAGCTGACGTGGCCGAGACCGTCGACGATCTCCTGATCGAACAGGATGCGGTTGGCGACGGCCAGCTCCTCGTACTGCTCGGCCGACGCGGACACCCTACTTCCCGTCCCAGAAGAGTTGGCTCGTGGTGACCGGCACGGCGACCTTGTACTTGACGGCCGTTGCGAGCAGCGGCGAAAGCTCGCGAGGATCGCGGCCGGTTGCGAACGTCTGCGTGCCCCGCGCCTGCGTGAGCCCGAGCGCATCGTGCAGTACCGCGCCCGCCCTGTCCGGATTCTGCATCGCCCATGCGCCGGCGGCGAAGATCGCGGCCGCGAAGCGCCGCGCGACGTCTTTGTTCTTCGCGAGCCAATCGTCGGTCGTGAACCAGCCGGTCGTGGCGAAGCGCGGCCCGATCGCATCCTCACCGTCGCCCAAGCGGCGCACGCGGTCGCCCGCGCCGGACAGCTCCGGCTCCTCGAGCTGCGCCGCGGAGACGCGGCCCAACACCACGGCATCGGCGGCGGCCGCCGGCGGCACCTCGACGTACTTGACCGTGCGCGAATCGCCGCCGTTCTTGTCGATCAGCGCATCGGCGATGATCTGATCGAGACCGTTGAGCGTGTTGACCGCGATGATCTTCCCGTTCAGTTCGGCGGGTTTCGTGATCGGGCTGCCGGCGGCGACGACGAGGTTGGCGGTGTGCGCAGCCTTGCCGTCGTGCAAGCCGCCCGGCGCGATCACGATAAAGGGCAAGCCCGCGCCGCGGCCGGCCGCGAGCTGCAGGATGCTGGAAACGCCGATTTGCAGATCGCCGCCGGCCACCGCCGAAGCGATCGCCGCGCCGTTGCGCAAGTTCTGAATGTCGACGTCGATCCCGTTCTGCGTGAAGAAGCCGTTCGCACGCGCGTAGTACGCCTCGGCGTGCGACTCGATGTTGCCGCAGCCCACGTGAATCAACGGCCGCGTCTGCGCCCGTACGATCTGCGGCGCGCTCGCGGCGAGCGCCGCGGCCCCGCAGGATGAGAGCCAGGTCGCGCGCGTGGTCATTTCGTGATCTCCTCGTGCCAAAGGTGCCAGTCGATGAGGTCGTTGAGCAGCACGCCGCGGCGTTCGCTCTCGTCGGTGATGCCGAGAATCGCTCGTTCCCCGGCGGCGAGCGGAGCCGGTTTCTCGCGCGTGCGCATGCGCTCGTTCCAGGCCGCCAGCGTCGCCGGGTCGAGTTTGGTCGCGTGTTCGCGCACCCACTGCTCGTACCTGAGATACGTCGGCAGTTCGGCGTTCGTATAGCGCACCGAAGCGCCTAAATCCATGCCGATCGTATCGGCCAGTTGTTCGTCGAGCGGACCGTTCCCGGAATGATAGCCATCCGGCAGCGCGCCCAGCGTCTTGATGATCGCTTTGCCCCACAAGCGCGGCAGATGGAGCACGCCGAGCGGACCCGCGGCGAGCGATGTGATCGCGGGAATGATCGGATCAACCGTGCGGCCGCGGTTCGCGACCGCGTAGGCATGCAGCGCAAGCCAATCGTCGAGATTGCTCAGCTGCGCGGTGTTGTTGACGGACTCATCGGTGATGCCCACGGCGGCGCGCAGCTTGGCACCGCCCTCGGGCGACATCGTGCGGTTGACGATCATCTCGCTCGTTGCGGCGACCGCGTCGAGCTTCGTTGCGTGCGCCCGCACCCACGCTTCAGTTTCGAGATAACTCGGCAACGTCTTCAGATACGGCACGAAGGCCTCGGGATCGATCCCGACGCCTTCCATGATCCGCTGATCGAAGCCGCGATCGCCGAACACGTAATCAGCAGGCAGGCGGCCCTGCGTGAAGAGCAGCCCCTTCTGCCACATGCGCGGCAAATGCACCAAACCCAGCAGACCGGGTGCCATCGACCCGGTCAGCGGCACGTTGAACGCGATTGCCACCGCGCCGCTACTTGCCCGAAAGAAGCGCGCCGCCGGGTTTGCTTACCGCCACGGCCGTATTGGCGGCGGGATCCCAGCGCACGATCACGACGTTGGCTTCGCCGACGCCGCGCTGGGGGTTCGCGTGAAAGTCATACGGTCCGTTGACGCCGACCCAGCCGCGCACGTTGAGGAGATACGCGCGCAGTTTCGCGGCCGACGCATCGGGCCCCAATTTGCGCAACGCGTCGACCACGAGCATCGCCGGATCCCAGCCGCTGATCTCGATCATGTCGGGCTTCGAGCCGATCGCGGCCAGCGAGCTGGTCATCGTCGCGACGGCGGCCTTGGTGGGGCCGCTGCTCAGCGATTCGCCCGAATAGTACGGCACGGCCGCGAAGTACAGATTGGTCGGCAAGATTGCGCCGAATTGCTTGAAGAAGTTCGCGCTCAGGTTCCCCGTCGACGTGACGGTGGGGACGTCGATGCCGGCGTCGCGCTCGTTGCGCAGCAGCGTGCCGGCCGGGCCGCCCGTCGCCCAAGCGATCAGCACGTTGGGGGCCGCCTCTTTGATGCGCGTCATCTGCGCCGCAACGCCGATGTCGCCGGGCGCAAAATGCTCGTGCGCGACCAACTGAACATCTTTGTTCTCCGGCAACGCCAGCGCGGCGGTGAGAGCGTGCTCCGCATCCTGGCCGCCGCCGTCGATCGAAAAGATGCTGGCGATCTTCTTCATGCCGCGTTCGCGGAAATAGCGCACGAGCACCGCGAGCTGCGCGTCGTTGGTGAACTGGGTGAAGAACTCGTAGCTGCCGGGCACGGTTTGGCCGGCGTTGGCGAGGCAGTAGTGCACGGGGCCGTTGGCCAGCACGAGCGGTGCGATCGCGGCGCAGGCTTGCGGGCTTGACGAGCCCATGATGAGCGGAACGTTCTTCGCGATGAGCCCTTGTGCGAGCTGCAGCGCGGTCTTCACGTCGGATCCGTCGTCGGCCACCACGAACGAGAGCGGGCGTCCGCCGATGCCGCCGGTCTTGTTGACGTACGCTTCGACCGCTTTGAGCGCTTGCAGCTGCGTCGTGCCGACGAACGCGATGTTGCCGGTCAGCGGCAGGATGACGTTGATCTCGTACGGATCGGCGGCGCGCGCCGCCGGAGCGAGCGCGGCCACCAGTGTAGCGGTCAGGACGGCCGCAGCCGTCCGGAACAGACGATTCATGAACTCCCCTTTTCGCGGCGTACGAGAACGCCGGTCGCGCGCAGAAACTCGACCGACATAGACCAAGAAACGCCGGCTGCAAGAGCGTGGTACGAGGACGGTGCAAAAAATCCGTGCTCGGCGCCCGAGAATACCGCGTGGTCGTGCGCCTTACCCGCCGAGGTCAGCGCGTCGGCGATCGCGCGGCGTTCCGCGGGCGGAATGAAGTGATCGTCACCGGCCCAGATCATCAGGATGCGCGCATGTTGCGACGCCGACAGCGGCAGCAGATCGGGCGCGATACGGTTGCCGTACATCGAGATCGCGGCGCCGAGCGGCAAGTGCGCGTTCGCCAGAAAGGCTCCCTGGCCGCCCCGGCACCAGCCGATGACCGCGATCCGTTCGGCCGGAATCGTGCCCTCCGCGAGCAGCCAGGCATACGCGGCCCGGATGTCGCCCAGCACATTGTCCGGGTTGAGCGCGCGCATGTGCTCGCGATTGGCTTCCATGCCGCGCGGGTCGTCGTACTCGATGCCCATGCCGCCGCTATGATGAAAGAGCTCCGGCACGACGGCCGTGAACCCGAGCTCGCTCAAGCGCCGGGCCGTGCCTTCCAGGTAGGTGTTGTAGCCGTAAGCGTCTTGCAGCACGATAATGCCGGCCGGCAGATGCTCCGAGCGGGCTTCCGGACGCGCGATATGCAAAGGCACCGCCGGCCCGCCGGAGCCGGGGACATGAACGAGCTCGAGCGGCACCATCGCGCGACGAGTTCGGCCCGCTCGTCCGGATCAGCCTCTTCTCGTATACGCCCCTTGACGCTGCCGAGGCATCTGATTATGATCGATTTCGATTACAATCGTTTTTCGGAGACGAGCACATGACAGCCGACGTGACCGATCCGCGGACCGGTGTCCGCTTCGTCGAACTGAGCCACCCGTTCGGCCACGGCGCCCCGATCGTGCCCGGTGACGCCGACGTGCACGTCGAGCGCTCGGTCTATCACGCGCGCGACGGCGTGCTCAGCCAGAAGATCGTGGCGAACATGCACGTCACGACCCACGTCAACGCGCCGATCCATCTCGTGCAGCGCGGGGCGTTCGTCGGCGCGCTGCCGATCGACCGCTTCTTCGGCACGGGCGTCATCGTCTCGATTCCCAAGGGCCGCTGGGAGTACGTGACGGCCGGCGACCTGCAGCGCGCAACGCCGTCGATCGAACGCGGCGACATCGTGCTCATCGTTACCGGCTGGCACGTCAAACACGCCGACAGCCAAGAATACTTCGGCGAGGCGCCCGGGCTTTCGGCCGATGCCGCAACGTGGCTGATCGAACGCGGCGTCAACCTCGTGGGCATCGACGGGCCGGCCATCGATCACCCGCTCGCGACCTCGCTCGGCAAACAGCGCAACGGACCGCTGATGCGCCGCTTGCCCAAACGCTATCGCGACCTGACCGGGCGCGATCCCGAAGCCGACTTTCCCGCCTGGAATCCGGCGCACAAGCTCTTGCTCGAAGCGCAGATTCCGACGATCGAGAACGTGGGCGGCGACGTTGCGAGCGTCACCGGCCGCCGCACCACGATCCACGCGCTGCCGTGGCGCTGGATGGACGGTGATGCGTGCATCGTTCGTCTCATGGCGCTCTTCGACGAGCGCGGCACCTTTCACATCGAAGCGGGAACCTAACGCATGCCGATTCACGCCGCCAACGGCCTCGTGTACTACGATCTCAGCCATCCGCTCGCGCACGGCGTGCCGCAATGGCCGTCGAGTGCGAACCTCAACATTCGCACGCTGAAATTTCACGCCAAAGACGGCGTCATGGTCCAGCAGTACGAGGGCATCTTGCATCGCACCACCCACATGGACGCCGAAAATCACGTGACCGAAAACGGGCGCACGCTGGGCGAGTACGAACCCTGGCGCTTCTTCGGCACCGGCGTCGCCGTTTCGATTCCGAAGGAAAAGTGGGAAGTCATCACGCCCGACGACCTCGAGAACGCGCGGCCGCGCATCGAACCCGGCGACATCCTGATGATCAACACGGGCATGCACAACAAACTCGCGGATACCGACGAGTACTACGCCTATTCGCCCGGGCTCTACAAAGAAGCCGGCGAGTGGATAGTCGAACGCGGCGTGAAGATGCTCGGCATCGATACCAATGCGCTCGATCATCCGCTCGGAACGAAGCTCGCCGATCACGGTCCGGGTCCCTCGCATCCTTGGCTTAACGATGAGTATCGCGCGTTGCATGGCCGCGACATCCTCGATGACTTCCCGCACTGGGAACCGGCCCATAAGATCATGATGGGCGCCGGAATTCCGGGCATCGAGAACGTCGGCGGCGAGCTCGATCTGGTCACCGGCAAACGCTGCACGTTCATGGCGTTTCCGTGGCGCTGGCCGGACGGCGACGGCTGCGTCGTGCGCGTGATGGCGGTGCTGGATCCTAACCAAACCTATCGCTTGAGCGAGGGCGGTTAAACGATGCAGGTCACTCGATTCGACGACGCGCGCCGCTACGACACCCCCGGGCACTTCGAGATGGCCGGCTTGCGCCTGCAAGGCGGCGAGGCATCGGCGACCGGCGGCGTCAGCGTATCGCTCTCGTACTTTTTGCCCGGCGGCGGCGCGGAGCGGGCCGGTTCCAACACCGAGAAGATCTACGTCGTGCTCGACGGCGAGGTGACCGTGACGTCCGACGACGGCGAGGCCACGCTCGAGGCGCTCGATTCGTGCCGCCTCGCGCCGGGGGAAGCGCGCTCGATCGCCAATCGCGGCAACGTGGTCGCAACGATGCTGGTCGTGGTCGTTCCGTGAGCACGGAGCCGCTCTCCGAACCCCTGCGCAATCCGCTCTCGCTCTTCGACGTGCGCGGCAAATCGGCGATCGTTACCGGCGCGACCGGCGCGTTCGGCCGCGGCGCCGCGATCGCGCTCTCGTCGCTGGGGGTCAACGTCACGATCGCCGGCTCGTCGCGCGATGAGTTGGATGCGGTTGCGGCGCAGATCACCGCCAACGGCGGCTCAGCGACGTGCGTGTACGCGCGGCCCGATACGCTCGCCGATGCCGACCGCATGCGTGACGCCGCGCTCGCGGCCTACGGGCGCATCGATCAGCTCGTGATCGCCTCGGGCTTCAACAAAGCCGGCTTCATCCACGAAATGGCCTACGAGGATTGGCAAGGCGTCATGGATGCGAACGTGCGCGGCGCGTGGTTCATGGCGAAGTCCGTGGGCACGTACTTCATCGAGCAGAAGGTCAAAGGCAAAGTGCTGCTGATGTCGTCGGTGCGCGGCCGCCACGGCAACATCTCCGGCTACACCGCCTATTGCACCTCGAAGGGCGCGACCGATGCGCTCACGCGCGTGCTTGCGACCGAGTGGGCCAAGTATGGCATCACCGTCAACGCGATCGCGCCGACCGTCTTCCGCTCGAAGCTGACCGCTTGGATGTTCGGCGATGACGAGCTCGGTCAAGCAACGCGCGCGCGCTCGCTCGCTCGCATTCCGCTGGGCCGGCTCGGCGAAGTCGAGGACCTCATCGGGATGGCCATCTACCTGCTCTCGCCGGCGTCGGACTTCTGCACGGGGCAGATCATGTACGTCGACGGCGGCTTCACGGCGGGCTGATCGCATGACGCAACGTAAGGCCGCTGTCGTCGGCGGCGGCCGCATGGGCGTCGCCATCGCGCACCTGTTCGCCACGGCCGGGCGGCAGGTGACCGTGGTCGAGCCGAACGCCGCGATCAGCGCCGCCGCTCCGGAACGGTTGCGCTCGATCTCGCACGCGCGCGGTACCGCTGAAAGCGCACTGTCCGTGATGTTCGTCGCCGANNACCTCGGCGATCCCGATCACACGGATCGCGGCCGCGGCAACCCATCGCGAACGCGTGGTCGGCACGCACTTCTGGAATCCGCCGTACACGGTGCGCCTAGTCGAGGTCGTACAAGCGGCCGAGACGTCGCCGGCCACGATCGAGCGCACGATGGCGCTGCTCGCGGAGATCGGGCAAGAACCGGTGCACGTGAAGCGCGACATCCCGGGCTTCATCGGCAACCGCATGCAGCATGCGCTCAAACGCGAGGCGATCGCGCTCGTGCAAGCGGGCGTCTGCGATGCGGAGACGGTCGACTTCGTCGTCAAACGCAGCTTCGGCGCACGCTTGGGCGTGATGGGCCCGCTCGAGCAGTCGGATCTGGTCGGGCTCGATCTGACCTTGGCGATTCAGTCGGTGCTGCTGCCGGATCTCGACGTGAGCAACGCACCGCAACAGTTGCTGGTCGATCTCGTCGCCGCGGGAAAAACCGGCGTGAAGGCCGGCCAGGGCTTTCGCACCTGGAGCGACGCCGAACGCGAAGCCCTAGAGCGCCGCCTCGACGCCCTCCGCTAAATCTGTCATTCCGAGCGGAGCGCCGTCAGGTGCGTAGTCGAGGAACCGGAGTAAATCTCGGCAATTAGCGTGCGAACGCCACTGCTCGCGCCTTCGCGCTCGCTCTCGTTGGTGTAGATTGTGGCCCGTTCCTCGACTGCGCGCCGTTGGCGCTCCGCTCGGAATGACAGACTTGTGGGGTGCTCCGCTCGGCGGAGTCATCTGCGGGTTAGTGCTGGGCGATGCCGGAGATTTGCAGCGCGAGCATGGCGCGCAGGGTGGCGATGCCGGCGGCGGCGGTAGGGTGCTCGGCGCGCAGCCATTGGCGGACGGCGCCGGTGTAGGTGGCGTAGAGCATTTCGGCGATCAGTTCGCTCGATGCCGACGGTTCGACGTAGCCATCGCTTTGCGCGTGCGCGATCAGTTCCGCGAGGCGGTGAATGTAGGCGCCGCGGTCCGGCACCGAGCGGCGCTCGGCCGTATCTGCCAGCGCAAACGTCCACTCGCGGAGCAGCAGGCGCGAGAGCGGCGGGTTCCGCGCGAAGAGCTCGTAGTTGGGACCGAAGACGGCGATCAATTGTTCGATCAGCGGCTGCGTGCGATCGATCGATCCGAACGGCCGCTCGTTAATCTCCGCCAGCTCTTCGGTGAACAGCAGAAACAGCATGTCGCGCTTGTCGCGCGCGTAGGCAAAGCACGTCCCGAAGCCGACCCGCGCGCGCTTCGCGATCTCGCTGACGGTGGTGGCGTCGAAGCCCCGCTCCGAAAACAGCTCGTAGGCCGCGGCCTTGATGCGACGCAGCTTCTCACGCTTGTTTCGCTCGCGCAGTCCGATCCGCGCCGTCACGCGAGAAGCATCACGATCGAAGTTGAGCCGTTGCCGCCTCGTCGATCACGCCGTCCGCACTGATGACGACGCTGTAGAGTTCGCGCGCCGCTTCAACCGTGATGTAGTCCTCGAGCACATCGTGCCGCACCGCCGCGAAGTCGCGTTCGCGCGGGTTACCCCAACCGCCGCCGCCGCCCGTCCGCACGATCACCGACGAGTCGACCGGAATCGGCTTGCGGCTGCCCGAGGTCGCTTTGAACGTGTCCGTCCCCGCCATGCGCAGCAGATACCCGCCGTTTTCACCGGCGGTGCCACCCCACAATCCCCACGGCGGACAATCGAAACGCTTTGACGACTCGAAATTCCACAGCCCGTCGACGAAGTTCCGCACCTGCATGTCGATGCCGAGACCGCCGCGATACTTGCCCGCACCGCCCGAGTTCGGGCGCAACGCACGCTGCTCGACCAGCACCGGACACTTGAGCTCGATGCCTTCGATCGAACCGTTGCGCACGTCGCCCTGACAGACCGAGACCGTTCCCGACTCGCCGTCTTCGTACGGTCGTCCGCCCCAGCCGCCGCCTTCGATGCTCTGCACGACGAACCGCCGCTTCGTTTCCGGATCGACTCCGAAGAACACGACCGCGCCGCCGAGCAACCCGTGGTGCGCCGCGGGAATGGTATCGGGCATCGCCTTCGCCAGCGCCGCGATGATCGTGTCGACGACCGTCGGCACGATCAGGCTCCAACCCGACATCGGCGCCGGGAAACGCGCCATCATGATGTTGCCTTCGGGAATGATCACGTCCAGCGCGCGAAACGAACCTTCGTTGACCGGATCGTTCGGACCGGTGAGCGCTTTGTATGCCACGCGCGCGGCCGCGAGCGTGCGCGAGTTGACGGCCGCTTTCCGCTCGCCCGAGCAACCCGAGAGGTCGATCGTCATGTCGCTGCCCGCGATCGTGACCTTCGCATGGAGCGGAACCGGCACGCCGAGCAGCACGCCGTCGTCGTCGAACGCCGACGACGCTTCGTACACGCCGTCGGACAAACGCGCGATGACGTTGCGGCACTTCTGCTCGGTTTCATCGAAGATGCGCGCGATCGCGTCGAGGATCACGGGCTTGCCGTACTTTTGGAACATCTCATCGAGCCGGCGCGCCGCGAGTCGGCAGGCGGCGATCTGCGACTTCAAGTCGCCGAGCGAGGACTCGGGAAAGCGGATGTTGTCGCTGATGACACGGTAGAGCGCGTTGTTGAGCGTTCCGCCTTCGTAGATCTTGAGCTGATCGAGCTGCAAGCCTTCGAGCCAGGGGTCGCCGACTTCCGGGCCGGCGCCGAAACCGGTACTCATGCCGCCGACGTCGATCCAATGCGCGCGCACCATCGAGAACATCAGCAGCTCGCCCTCGAAGAAGTACGGCGTGTAGATGACGATGTTGTTGAGATGCTGCCCCGCGACGGCTTGGTGGTTCGTGATCAAGACGTCGCCCGGCGCGAAGCCGTCCTTGCCGTAGCGCCGCACGCCGTCAGTGATGATGACGCCGAGGTCGGCCACGAAGTGCGAGACGCCGCCGACGTTCTGGCTCACGAGCTGCCCGTCGGGATCGATCAGGGCCGTGCAGAAATCGCGGACCTCGTAGATCATCATGTTATACGACGTGCGCTGCAAATCGGCGGCCATTTCGTTGGCCACTGCCGGCAGCGCGTTGCGGATCACTTCCAGGGTGACCGGGTCGAGGGTGGTGCTCGCGAGATCTGCCATCACTCCGCTCCTACGGACACGATGAGTTCGCCGGAATCCGCGACGGTGCCCACGTCGCCTTCGAACAGCACGGTCGTCGTACCCAATTCCTGGACGATCGCCGGACCGGCAACGACCGCTCCGGCCGCCAGCGCGTCGCGCCGGTAGACGGGGGTCGATACTGCCGCCGTTCCACCGAGATAGACGTCGCGGCGCGCGCTCGGCGGCGCGTTCGCCGATCGCGCGAGGCGCGGAAATTCCAACTTCGGCTGACGCCCGTAGACGGTCAGGCGCAGGTTGATCATCTCGACCGGTTCGTCGGGTGAGTGGTAGGCGTAACGGTGTTCGTAGAGCTGATCGAACGTAGTCCGGATCGTCGCGCGGTCGCCCGCGGCGAGTTGCTCTTCGGTGACCGGAACGGACAACGCGAACTCTTGCCCGACGTAGCGCATGTCGAGTTGATATTGGCGCGACGTCTCGCGGCCGGCATTCAAACGTGCGCGCGCCTCGATCAGCATGTCGTCGAAGATCGCCGCCACTTCTTTGAGATCGACCCGGCCCAGATCGGCGAAGTGCGTGCGGACGAAATCGTGCCGCTCGTCGGCCAGCAGCATCCCTAGGGCCGAAAAGTGAGACGGAAAGAGCGGCACAACCACGGTCGGGATGTGCAGGTCGCGAGCGATGGCCAGCGCGTGAAGCGGACCCGCGCCGCCCGACGCGACCAGCACGAAGTCGCGCGGGTCGAAACCCTTGACGACCGACACCTCGCGCACGGCGAGCGACATCTTCGAAACGGCGATTTGCACGATCGCTTGCGCGCTGGCGATCGTGCTGAGGCCCAACGGTGCGCCGATTTGCTCGGCGATGCCGCGTTCCGCGGCCGCCGCGTCGAGCTTCATCGCGCCGCCGAGAAAGTCGTCCGGATTCAGGCGTCCGAGAACGACGTTGGCATCGGTGATCGTCGGCTCGGTGCCGCCGTTGCCGTAGCACATCGGCCCGGGATCGGCGCCCGAACTCTGCGGACCCACCTTGAGTGCGCCGACCTCGTCGATCCAGGCGATGCTGCCGCCGCCGGCGCCGACTTCGACGATGTCGACGAGCGGGATCATCACCGGATGTCCGCTGGCATAGCCGCCGACGTAGTAGCCCGGCGCGATGCTCGGTTCACCGTCCTGAATCAAACTCGCCTTGGCCGTCGTGCCGCCCATGTCGAACGAGATCACGTTCGGATAGCCGAGCGCGGTCCCGACGCGAGCGGCCGCGATGATGCCGCCGACCGGTCCCGATTCCATCATCGCAACCGGGTGGATCGTTGCGACTTCGGGCGACATCACACCGCCGTTGGAGCGCATGATCGAGAGGTTACCGCGAAAGCCCGCGTCGCCCAAGCTCGACGCGAGGCTCTTGACGTAGCCGCCGACGCGCGGCCCGACGTACGCGTTCACGACCGTGGTCGACATGCGTTCGAACTCGCGGTATTCGCGCAGAATCTCGTGCGAGAGCGACACGTAGGCACCCGGCATCGCCCGGCGGATCACTTCGCCCGCGATGCGCTCGTGATCCGGGTTGGCGTACGAGTGCAGGAAGCAGACGGCTACCGCCTCGACGCCGTTCTCCACGAAGAACCGCGCGGCGTCCTCGAGCTCCGTGCGCTCCAGCGGACGGTAGATCTCACCCGAGGCCAGCGCGCGTTCGGAGATCTCGCGCGTCAACCGCCGTGAAACCAGCGGCCGATGGCGGTGGAAGAGCAGGTTGTAGGATTCCGGCCGGTTCCCGCGGCCGATAATGTAGACGTCGCGCGTCCCGGTCGTGACGATCAAGCCGGTCTTGGCACCCTTGCGTTCGATCAGCGTGTTGATCGCGATCGTCGAGCCGTGAATCAGCTCGTCGATCGCGCCACCGTCCAGCCCGCTCTTGTGAATGCAGTCGATGATGCCGTCGCTCAACTGCGCCGGCGTCGTCAGGCTCTTGGCTTGAACGAAGGTCTTCGCGGCATCGTCGAACCCTAAGAGATCGGTGAACGTGCCACCGATGTCGATTGCTACGACGATCAATGCGGTAAGTACGTTTCGTTGATGACTTTGCTCAAGTCGGGGGGCGCCGGCAGAACCTGCAGATCCACCCACGACGCTCGCAAGAGTTCCAAGCCTTTCTGGTTGAACTTGCCGTCGCTCGAAAACATCGGCATCAGCGCATCGTAGGTTTGCGCCACGATCGTCTTGTCTTGCTGCAGCACGCCGGCCGCGATGTCCACGGTCTGCGCTTTGTGCGCGCGCATGTAGGCGATCGACTCGAACCAGCCTTTGAGGAACGCCCTGACGTCGTCCGGCTTCTGCGCGATCAGGCTGTCGCTCGCATAGATGACGTGAAGTTGAAAGTCGTGCAGCAGGTCGCCGAAACGATAGACGATCTTGCCCTCGCCGCTGTTCTGCAGTTTCAACGCAGTCGTAATGTCGGTGATCGCCGCGTCGACGTTCTTCGTTTCCAGCGCGGCGATGATCGAAGGCGTGGCACCGAGCATGGACTGATGGATGCCGTCGGCTCCCCAGCCTTGGCTCTTCGAAAGCGTGCTCACGAGCCAGCTCGTGGTCGAACCCGTGGTCGAGACGCCGACGGTCTTGCCCTTGAGATCCTTGACGCCGGTGACCGAACCGTCGTTGCGCACGACCAGCACGAAGAGCAGCGGTGGCCCGGCGAGCGCGGCGACGGCCTTGGCCGGCGATCCCTTGACGAGAAACGCGAGATCGGGTCCGCCGCCGAGCGCGATGTCGATGCTGCCGCTCGCGAGCCCGAGCTGCAGTTTCGAGCTGCCCTGAAAACCAATCGATTCGATGTCGAGTCCGTATTTCTTGAAGATGCCGGTCTGCATGCCGACTTCGAGCGGCACGAATGAGAACGCGGCCTGATCGGCTTTGCCGACCCGCAGCGTGTCCGCGGCGGCGCCGGTGACAAAGCGGCTGAGTAACGCCGTGGCTAGGACCGCAACGATGAACGTTTGCCGGATCAAATTGCGCATGGATTCCTCTTCCGTGGCTCGGGCTTCGCTCCGCTCGGCGGCAACGACGATTTTGGCGAAATTTCGCCATCCGTAACTTCGCCGATTGCGCTGGATGGATGCCGGTTCCCTCGCAGAACAGGGTTCGCATGGAGAACGACGCTACCGTGAAGTTCCGCGAGCTGCTCGCAAACGACGATCTGCTGCTCTGCCCCCTCGTGGGCGATCCGCTGTCGGCCCGCCTCGCCCAGCGCAGCGGGGTTCCGATCGCGCTGCTCGGCGGCTTCGCCGTTTCGGCTCACCGCTACGCGCTGCCGGACGCCGGCTTGATCACGTTTACCGACGTGCTGGATCAGATCCGCAATACGTGCGATGCCGTGCCTGGGTTTCCGATCATTGCGGACGCCGATACCGGCTACGGCAACGCGATGAACGTGCGCCGCACCGTCACGGAGTTTGCCAAGGCCGGCGCCGCGGCGCTGCTCATCGAGGATCAGTTGTGGCCGAAAAAATGCGGCCATTATGGCGGCCCGCGCGAGGTGATACCGCGGGCCGAAGCGCGCATGAAGATGCGCGCGGCGGTCGATGCGCGCGGCGCGAAGGACATCGTGGTCATCGGCCGCACCGATGCGCGTTCCGGTCACGGACTCGACGAAGCGCTGGCGCGCTGCCGCGACTTCGAAGAGGAAGGCGCCGACATGGTCTTCATCGAGGCGCTTGAAAGCGTCGAGGAGATGCGCCGTTTCGCGGGTTCGTTCAAATGCACGTGGGCCAGCATGATGCCGAAGACACCGGTCGTCAGCCGGGCCGATCTGCGCGCAATGGGGTTCAAGGTCGTCACTTACAACGTCGTGCTGCCGGCCGCCGTCTACGCGATGCAGGCGGCGCTCAAAGCGCTGATCGCCGACGACATTCCGAGCGGACCGCCGATGGTTGCCTTCGACGACTTGACCAGCCTCGTCGGGCTCAACGATTACGTGACGATGGAAGGTCGCTACCGCATCGCGGAATAGGCGCTCGCACGCGCGCCGGCGCCGATGCCGTCGACGAAACGCAGGAGTTCGACCGCCGGGCGCCCGGCCCACGACGTGTCGAGCTTCGCGCTTCCGCCCAACACGCACACGGCCGCAATCATCCGGCCTTCCCGATCGAGCAGCGGAGCGCTGAGCGCCGAAGTTCCGGGAACGAACCCGTCGATGACGCGCGCGAGGCGCCGTACGCGCGTTTCGGAAAGCATGCGCGCAAATTCGATCGCACCGTCGGCGGGCAATTCAGCGTTGACGAGATCGGAGGTCATCCGTTCGGGAAGCAGCGCGGCGAAGAGGCGTCCGGCGGCGCTCGTCGTGACCGGCAAATTGCCGGTCGGAATGAACACCGCTTCGTCGTCCGGACCCTCTTCCGAGCGCGCCACGATCGGACCGCTCGCGCCCCACACGACCAGCGACACGTGAGTCTGCGTAGCGGCGCGCAAGCGGTTCAGGCTCTCGGCGGCCGCCCAGATGTTCCGGCGCTGCATGACGAGCGCGCCGAGCGAGAATGCCAACGGGCCGAGATCGTACTGCCGTGTCTTGGCGTCTTGGATGACCAAACCGCTGCGCACGAAACTGCGCAGATAGCGATGCGTCTTCGGCGCCGGCAAGCCGCTCATAGCGGCGATTGCTTTCAGGCGCATCGGTCCGGCCGCGTACATCAAGCTGCGCAGGATCGCAGTGCCGGTCTCGATCGACTGCACGCCGTCGTCCATCCCTCTTACGGTGCCACATTCGCGCCAGGCGGGCAAGGGGCCGCGCGAGACGAAGAGGCCGCCCATGAGCCGTACGAGGCCGAGTGCGGCGCAGTTCGTCGTCCTGCTGTTGATCGCGGTGATCGGGTTTTTCGTCGTCTACCCGCTCGCGCTGATCGTCATCAACAGTTTCAACGTTGCCGGCCCCGGGCAGGCACCGGTGTACTCGGCACGGGCCTGGGCCCAAGCGTGGCAAGGACCGGGGCTCGGCCAAGCGCTCTGGAACACCGTCGCCGTCGGCGTCTGCTATCAGGCGGTCTCTTTTCCGATCGGCATCCTGCTCGCATGGCTGCTCGGCCGCAACAAGGTGCCGTTCGGGCGCGCGCTCGAGTTCGGCTTTTGGCTCTCCTACTTCTTGCCGCCGCTCTCGGCAACACTCGGCTGGATGCTGCTGCTCGATCCGCGCGGCGTGCTCAACAATTTCCTCGCCTCGACGTTCCACGTCACCGGGCCGTTCAACATCTACTCATTTGCCGGCATCGTGTGGGTGCACCTGATGGCCCGCGACATCTCGGAGAAAGTCATCCTGCTCACGCCGGCCTTTCGCAACATGGATGCGGCGCTGGAAGAAGCCGGCTACACCTCGGGCGCCGATCGCTGGCGCACGCTGCTGCGCGTGACGTTGCCGATCATGACCCCGGCGCTCGTGATCGTGTTCTTCCTCGGTTTCGTGCGACTGTTCGAATCGTTCGAGATCGAGTTGCTGCTGGGCGTGCCGTTCGGCTTCTACGTTTTCTCGACCAAGATCGTCGATCTCGCCCAACAGGTGCCGCCGCTGCTCGGACAGGCGACGGCGCTCGGCAGCGTGACGCTGGTGCTGCTGCTGATCGCCATGCCCGTGCAGCGCTGGCTCACGACGCGCCGCAGCTACACGACGGTGACGGGCCGCATTCAGCCTGCGATGATGGACCTCGGCCGCTGGACGTGGCCGGTGTTCGCCCTGATCGCCGCCGTGGTGGGTTTGCTCGTGGTCGTCCCGCTGGCGTCCGTCATCGCGGGCAGCTTCATGACGCGCTTCGGCTTCTTCAGCCTCGCGCACCCCTGGACGCTCGGCAACTGGCAACGCACCCTGAGCACCCCGGCGTTCGATCAATCGCTCTTCAACACGTTCGAGATCGCGATCGTCTCGGCCGTCGTCGCACCGATCGTGTTCTCGGTGGTCGCGTACGTGCTCGTTCGCGCGCGCGTGGCCTGGGGCCGCGGCGTGCTCGATTTCTTGTTGTGGCTGCCGAGCGTGATTCCCGGCGCGCTCGCGGGCCTGGGTCTCTTGTGGATGTTCGTCGGCACGCCCATCTTCCGGCCGATCTACGGCACGATCTGGGTGCTTGTCATCGCCGTCATTCTCAACGGCATGACGCTTTCGACGCAGACGCTGAAAGCGGCATTCTTGCAACTGCGCGGCGATCTCGAGGAGAGCGCGCGCATGTCGGGCGCGGGCTGGCTCCGCACGTACTTTCAGATCGTGTTGCCGCTGATCGCGCCGACCCTCATCGTGGTGGCGGCGATCAAGTTCATGTACGCTGCCAACGCGACGTCGAACATCATCCTGCTCGCGACATCGGATACGCGCACGCTCTCCCTGCTGGCGCTCGGTTTCGTGGCCGACGGTCAACGCGAAGCGGCGACGGTCATCACGGTCGTCATCACCGCGATCACCACCGTCATGGCGATCCTCGTGCGAACGCTGGGTTTGAACGTCGGCCTGCGGCCGAGCAGGTAGCCCTGCCGGAGCGGCGGATAATACCTGTATGGCGACGACGCAATCGCAGAACGAACGGTTGACGCAAATCGGGCCCGGGACCCCGATGGGCAACCTCTTGCGGCGTTACTGGCACCCCATCGGTGCCGCGATCGAACTCGACGTGAACCCGGTGAAAGCGGTCCGTTTCTTCGGTGAAGACCTCACCCTCCGCCGCGATGCGGCCGGGAGCTTCGGCTTGGCCGGCGAGCGCGCGGCCTATCCGGTGCAAGAACTGGGCGGCTTGCTGTTCGCGTATTTCGGACCGCAGCCGGCGCCGCTGTTGCCGCGCTGGGATATTCTCGTGCAAGACGACCTCGACCGCGCCGTCGAGATCGTGGCGCTGCCGTGCAATTGGCTGCAGTGCATGGACAACTCCGTCGATCCGGTGCACTTCGAATTCTTACACGCGCGGTTCGGAAACTACGAACGCGCGCGACTCGGCAAGCCGCCGATGATGGAGCCCGCGCAGCACCGGAAGATCGCGTTCGACGTCTATCGCTTCGGCATCATGAAGCGGCGTCTGCTCGAAGGCGCGCGCGAGGACTGCGACGATTGGACGACCGGCCATCCGCTGATCTTCCCGAACCTGCTCGCCGTCGGCCAAACGGGTGAGGCGAGCTTTCAGTATCGCGTTCCGGTCGACGACGTCAACACGATCCAGATCGGTTACCGCACGATCGCGCGCGAACCCGGCGCCGAACCGAAGTCGCTCACGGTCCGCTACCTCAACCTCTTCGATAGCGACGAGCCGCCGTACGGCGACACGATCCCTAAACAAGACTTCATCGCCTGGGTCGCGCAGGGGCCGATCGCCGATCGCACGCAGGAGCACCTGACGGCCGGCGATACGGGAGTGATCCTCTACCACAAACTGCTGCTCGAAAATATCAACTGCCTCGAACGCGGAGAGGACCCGATGGCGCTCGTTCGCGACGCGGCCGAAAACGAACCGATGATCGCGATCCCGCGCGAGCACGCCCGCCTCGAAGCGTTTGCGGTCAAGGACAAAGATTCGTTCAAGCGCGCCCGCGAGCTCGCGCAAGTCCGCGGTTAGGCGCGCCCGGCCTTTTTCAGGATCGCCGTGATCACGTCGTTCAAGGCGGCCGCCGCTTCGCCGTATTCCTGCGCGCCGCCGTTGGCGTAGGTGATGCCCGCGTGCATTCGCGGTGCAAGATAGAGACCGTCCTTGGGCGTGTCGACGCGCAGCGAGGCCTGCTTCGTCTCTTCTTGCCAGGCCAGTTGACCCTCGCGCGAGAGCAGCCAGTTCAGGAAGAGTTTCGCGGCGTTCGGGTGCGGTGCCGGTTTGATCACGGAGATCGAACCGGTGTTGGGCCCGACGGCGCCGCCCTCTTTGAGCTGATCGAGCGCGATCTGCGCGATCGGCAGCCCTTGCTGCATCGCGGTGTAAGCCTCCGTCGCCGAGGTGAAGGCGATGATCGGATACTGGCCTTGCACGCACCAGTCCACCAGTTGCCGCTGACTGCGGCTCAACACCACGTCGAGCGTGCCGAAGAACCGCTCGAACCAGGGTTGGCCCAGCTTCGGATGGCGATATACGTAGCTGGCAGGCAGGCTGCCCGGCCCGATCGTCCGGATGTCGGTAGCCGCGATCTTCCCGCGCCATTTCGGATCCGCGAGATCCCAGTACGATTTGAATTCGCTGAGCTTCACGATCGAGGTGTTGACGAAAGCCGGCGGCAGCATCAATCCGGCGAAGCTGAGGTTGGTCAGCGGCTTTTGCGCATCGTTCCACCACAACTCGTTCTGCAACCACGCGGAGCGGTCGAGCACTTCGGGCAGGATGATGAGCGGATCCAGCGTCGCCAGCGCACCGATCGGCTTGAGGTGGAGCAGCGCGGTCGTGCTGCCTTGCACCCAGATGTCGGGGATGTAGCGGCCGGCCGAGCGCTCGACGATGAGGCGCGACTGCCCGGCGCCGCTGTTGATCGCGCTCTGCACTTTGATCGCCGGGAACGCGCGCTGGAAACGCGTCACGAGCGCCGCTTCATATTCATCCCCCTCGGGGATGTAGAGCACGATCGCACCCTCTTGATTTGCCGCGCGCACGAGCGCGTCCCAACTCGGCGGCTTCTGATAATTGAGCGCGGCACTCGCGGGAGCGGCGGTCGACGCCGCGAGTGCCGCGGCCGCGCCCGCGCGCAGGAAGTCACGCCGGCGCGTCACGCTCATAGAATCAGCCGGCACGACGGCGCGGGCAGTTCGAGCCAAACGTCGTCGCCGCCGGCGAACTCCGTGTCGGACGATACCCGCGCGCGCAACGTCACGCCGTTGACCTCGACCTGGCACTCCGATTGCTCGCCGAAGAACGAGATCGACGCGATGCGTGCCGCAAAGGCGTTGGGCAACGTGGCGGTGGTGCGATGCAGGCGCAGGTGTTCGGGACGAATCGTCACGACGCCGGTCGCCCCGGTGCTGGTCGCGCCGGGACTCGTGAGCCGCACGCGGCCGAAACTCGTGTCGACCGCGCAGTCGCTCGCCGCACCGGTTTCGGCGACCGTGCACGGAATGCGGTTGCTGACGCCGAGGAACTCCGCGACGAACGCATTGGCCGGCGAACGGTAGAGTTCGCGCGGCGTCGCTTCCTGCACGATCTGCCCGTCTTGCATGACCGCGATGCGGCTGCTCATACTCAGCGCTTCGGTTTGATCGTGCGTTACGTAGAGGGTCGTGATCCCGAGCCGGCGCTGCAGCGAGCGCAACTCGGTACGCATGGTATCGCGCAGCCGCGCGTCGAGGTTCGAGAGCGGTTCGTCCAAGAGCAAAAGCGCAGGACGCCGCACGAGGGCCCGCGCGAGCGCGAGGCGCTGCTGCTGGCCGCCGGAGAGCTGCGTTGCAAAGCGGTCGACGTAGTCTTCCATTTCGACCAGCGCCAACGCTTCCTCGACGCGCTCGCGCATCTCTTTCGAGCCGTTGCGAATGCCGGCCACGTTGAGCGGAAAGGCGACGTTTTGAAAGACCGTCATGTGCGGCCAGATCGCGTAGCTCTGGAACACCATTCCGATATCGCGCTTGTTCGGCGGGACGAACACGTTCTTCTCGGGCGACGATACGAGCTTACCGTGGATCGAGATCTCGCCCTGCGTCGGGTGTTCGAGCCCGGCGATGCAGCGCATGGTCGTCGTCTTACCGCAACCGCTCGGGCCGAGCAGCGTGTAAAACTCGCCTTCGCGAATGGTAAAGCTCACGCCGCGCACCGCGCCGACCACACGCTTCTGATCGGTGTAGGATTTGTATAATCCGTCGACGATGACGGTGGCGTTTTGTGCGTTGACGGCCATGGCCAATCGGGTATTTTAGCGGAGGGTTGGCCTTTCCATGCTTGAACGGGATAGCGTATGCGCATCGTAGCCCTTGAAGAACACGTCACCATCGCAGCCTTCAGCGACGAGCTGGAACGGAGCGCTCCGGCCGAGCGCGGCGGGCGCTCCGGAGCAAGCCGGCGCGACGCGCTCGAAGACATCGAAAGCGCGCGTCTGCCGTCAATGGACGAGAACGGCATCACGCTGCAGATCCTCTCCGTCCCCGGACCGGGCGCCGTGCTGCTCACGCCGGAAGCGGGACCGGACTACGCCAAGCGCTACAACGATGCGCTGGCCGCGGTCGTGCGCAAGCACCCCGGCCGGTTCACGGCATTCGCACACCTGCCGTCGACGGCACCCGAGGCGGCGGCCGACGAACTCGAACGCACGGTGCGCGAACACGGCTTCCGCGGCGCGCTGTTGAGCGGCATGGTCAAGGACAAGTTCCTCGACGACCCGTCGTTCGCACCGCTGCTCGCGCGCGCCGAAGCGCTCGACGTGCCCATCTACATTCACCCCGGCGTTCCGCCCCCGGCCGTGCGCAACGCCTATTACGACGGCTACAATCCCCAGGTTTCTTCGATGTTCGCAACGGCCGGCTTCGGCTGGCACGCCGAAACGGCGATCCACGTGCTGCGGATGGTGCTCAGCGGAACCTTCGACCAGCATCCGCGACTGAAGATCATCATCGGCCACATGGGCGAGGGTCTGCCGACGATGCTGGCGCGCTGCGATGATTTTCTCTCGCAGCGCATCACCGGTTTACCGCGCTCGGTGAGCCAGACGATCCTCGATCACGTGACGATCACCACCAGCGGCTTCTTCTCGTTCCCGCCGTTCCTGGCTGCTCTGCTGACGTTCGGCGCCGACCGCATCCTCTTTTCGGTCGACTACCCGTTCAGCCGCAACGACATCGCCCGCAAATTTCTCGATGACCTGCCGGTGAGTCCCGACGACAAGGAAAAGATCGCGCACGGCAACGCCGACCGCTTGTTGAAGTTGACCTAATCCTGACAGGAAGCGCTTAGGCCTTACCGGATTTCGCTAGAATATCGGTCACCATCGAACCGATGCCGGAGAGCAACGAGCCGTACTGCTCCGCTCCGGCATTGACGTAGGCCTTGCCCGGACGCGGCGCGAGCACGAGGTTGGTCTTCGGAACGTCTGTCCGCAGCGAGGCGTACTTCGTCTCTTCTTGCCACGCGATCTGTCCTTCGCGCGAGAGCAGCCAGTTCGTGTAGAGCTTCGCCGCATTCGGGTGCGGCGGCCGATCGAGCACGGAAATCGCGCCGGCGCCCGGGCCCACCGCGCAGCCTTCTTTCAGTTGATCGATCGGCACCGGCGCGATCGGCAGACCGAGGTCGATCGCGGTCGCCGCTTCTTCGGCCGACACGAAGCCCGCAACGGCATAGCGTCCTTGCGAGAGCCCGTCGATGAGCTGGCGCTGATCGCGGCCCATCACGACGTCGAGTTCGCCGAAGAACCGCTTGAACCACGGCGCGCCGAGCGAGGGCTGTTTGAAGATGTAGCTGGCCGGTACGCCGCCCGCGCCGATGACGCGGATGTCGTTGGAGCACACCTTGCCCTTCCATTTCAGATCGGCGATATCCCAATACGAGCGGAACGACGACGCCTTGGCGAGGTTGGTATTGAAGTAGGCGACCGGGTAGAGGATCGCGGCGAAGCTGAGGTTGGTGTTCGGAGCATGTCCGTCGTTCCACCACAGCATGTTCTGCTGCCACGCGCTGCGGTTGAGGATCTCCGGCAGCACGAGCAGCGGCTCGAGCGCCTTCATGCCGCCGGCCGGTTTGAGCCCGAGCAGCGCAACGGTGCTGCCATTGACGTACACGTCGGCGAGGTAACGTCCGGCCGTGCGTTCGGCTTGCAGACGCGTCACCAATTGGGCGCCCACGCCCATCGTGCTCTCAACCTTGATCTCCGGAAACGCTTTCTGGAAGCGCGTCACCAGGGCCGCGTAGAACGAGTCACCCGACGGACCGTAGAGCACCACCGTGCCCTCTTGTTTGGCGGCCGCGACGAGCTTGTCCCAATCGGCGGGCTTCCGATAACTGATCGCGGCGGCGGCCGGCTCGGCTCCCGCCAGAGTAGCGCCGGCAGCTGCGGCGCCGGCCAAAAAATCCCGTCGTTGAAGCATCAGCGGCATGTTTTCGATTGCCGGGTCCTCGACCTCCGGCGTTGAACTCCCGGTCATGGCTGAAGCGAAGAAACCACACGATCACACGCAGGCCGAGCGCGTGTTCGTGCGCGG
The DNA here is from genome assembly GCA_003164495.1 of Vulcanimicrobiota bacterium. GTDB lineage: Bacteria > Vulcanimicrobiota > Vulcanimicrobiia > Vulcanimicrobiales > Vulcanimicrobiaceae > Lustribacter > Lustribacter caenicola. The sequence continues at coordinate 64,846 of PLTN01000167.1, read as the reverse complement.
CATCGAAGGGCAGTATAATCTGACGCAAGAGCTCAACCGCTTGCGCTCGTTACCGCGCGTGCGCAAGGGCTCGGAGACGCCGTTCTCCGGCTATCCGCAGATGTACAACCGGGATTACCTGATCCCGGCCCACGGTCTCGGGCAGACGCTCCACATCCACCTCGAAGAGTACGCGCCGGGCGGCGTTTCACAAAAACACGGGCACGTCAACGAGGCGGTGTTCTACATCCTCGACGGCATCGGCGCCGAAGTCCACGACGGCGTGCGCTACGAGTGGGAAGCCGGCGACATCGCAATCGTGCACAACAACTGCGTCCACCAGCACTTCAACCGCAGCACCGAGAAGCCGGCGCGCTGCCTCGTGATGAAGACGAAGCCGATGTACCTCTTCATGAACCTGCTCTTCCAGCGCACGATCATTCCGTTCTCACACGAACCCTCACCGACCGGCGTGGGTTTTGTGCCGCGCGAAGACCCCTCGCCCTTCGATCACCAGCACGATCACGATCACCATCACGACGATCACGCCCACGTGCACTTCGAGACCGTCGAGGGGACGAAGGCATGAGCAAACAAGCGCCCTGGGATGAATACGCGGCGTGGTGCCAAGGCAACGTCGGGGGCAAGCATTACGCCTCGCTGCTCAACGATGCGCAAACCAAGCCCGAGCGCGACAAAGCGCGCCGCAAAGTCATCAAAGCGAGCGAACATCCGTGGGAAAATTCACCGCACGGCCTGCTCAAGCACCTGGTCAACGAAGAGATGAACACGCGCGCCGAAACGGTCGACGCGTACATGCAGATCATTCCGCCCGGCAGCCGTTCCGGCCGTCACCGCCAGCTCGCCGAGCAGGCCGTCTACGTCGTCGAGGGCTACGGCTACGACATCCACGTCGACTGCGACCTCGCGATCGCCGAGGGCGAACGCTACCAGTGGGTCCCGCAGCAAGAAGAACGGCGCTTCGAGTGGGAAGCCGGCGACACGATCTACATCCCGCCGAACACGATCAGCCAGCACTTCAACGGCGATCCGGCGCACCCGGCGCGCGTCATCGTGATCACCAACCGCATTTACAAACAGAGTGGATTAAACGACCTCGAACAACTCGAAACGGCACCCGAATACGATCCCGGCGAAGAGCTAAACGCCGAGACAATCCGCAAGTACCTTTAGCAGTTGCACTTCACGGCGAACGCGCGCTCGTTGCCGACCAGCGACTCGCCGACGCGTCCGTGCGCGGCCATGTGCCGATCCGTCACGGCGAGGCCGCCGCTGCGGTAGATGTCGTCGGTTAGCGCTTCCCAATCGCGGTTGCCGTCCGCGGAAAATTGGAAGGGCAGCGTCTTCATCGCCCAGTCGTCGGGGTCGAACGCCGGCGCCGATTCGAAGACGCTGCGGAGGATGTCGCGCTGTTGCGCCGGCTCGTGCGGCGCACCGGCCGAACAGCCGAGCGGGAAATCGAGAAAGCACGTGCGCGGTGGTTTGACCGCGGCGCTCATCTCCCACAGCGTGCTCAGGCTGATGGTCGGCAGACCGCGTGCTTCGAGGCCGCGCGCGATCAACCCGGTCGCTCGATGACAGGCAGGGCAAAACGGAACTAGGAGCACGAGATCGACACCTTGCGCATCGAACACGGCCTTCATTGCCGGCACCGTCTGTTGCAGCAGCTCGGTATAGCGCTCGATCGAGCCAACCATCGAAACGTTGGTGTGCGCGAGTCGCCGGAAGGCGCCTTCAGCCTCGAGCTCTTTCAAGCGATCGATGGGATAGGCGACGTTGAGATCCTCCAGCGCCCACTTGCGAATCAGCGTCTTGTGCGAGATGACGAACCGGTCGAGCGGAACATCGCGCGGCAGCAGCCGGAACGAGATGTCTTCGGTCTCGAGCAACGGCGGATCGGACGGCAACTGCGCGCCGCAACTCACGAAGAGACCGATCGTTGATTCCGCGATCGGCTTGCGCAGCGGTACCAATACGGGCGGATCGAAAGACGGCATCGGAATCGCGCGTCCGGACTCAGCCAAAAAGCGGGCGAAACTGTACGGCATTACAGCAGCAAGAAATCTCGAGCGGGGAACGGCTTGTCGATGAATCCATACTTGGCTGCCGCATCGATCACGGGCTGGTATTCGCCCGCCACGAGCGTCGTCGCGATCACGGAATGGGTCATGTTGCGGAGCTTCGCTTCGTCGATCTTCACGAACGGCGCCAAGTACGCGGTCATCTCGCTGGGATGGGCGTTGGCGTAGTTGACCGACGTCAAGAGCGCGGCCAGGAAGCGGTGCACGATGTCGGGGTTTTGCGCCAGGAACGCCCGCGTGGTGTACCAGGTGTTGACGATGTAGCGTTTCCCGATCGCCGCATTCGGTTCGCCGAGATTTTTGAAGAGCCCCGACTGCACCGCATCGCCGAGCTGCGTGTTGCTCACCACGGTTGCATCGATCCGCCCCGCGTCGACGGCGGAGAGCACGGCCGAGGCAGGCACCTCGATGAACTTCATCGTGCTCGAATCGCCGCCGTTCTGATCGATCCAGGCCTTGATCGAGATCACGCGCGCATCGACGAGCGAGGACACCCCGAGCGTCTTGCCGTTGAAATCCTTACCCGGCCGCAGCGCCGAGTCTTTGCGCACGATCAGCGCCGACGTCGGCCGGTCGGCCGTGAAGACGACCGACGGCGCGATGATGACGAACGGTAGGCCGTGCGCGTGCGCGGCGACGAGCGCGATCGTGCTCGACTTCGCGATCGGCAGCGCGCCGCTCGCGACGGCGCTCGCCCCCGCCGCGCCGCTCAGCAGCGGTTCGACGTGCACGTCGAGTCCGTTGCGCGCGAAGACCCCGTTGGCGATGCCGTAGAGCGTCGCGGAAATGTCGTCATCGAACGTCGCCCCGACGGCGAGGGCCGTGTTCGCGGCTCGCGCCGGGACGGCCGAGGCGAGGGCGGCCAGTGCCCCCGCAGCGAGCACTTCCGAGCGCCGAAAGCGCATCAGAGCGAGATCACCATGTCGGCGGCGTTGATCGGCGTAATGAACTTGAATTTCACCGCGGCGTCGAGCAGCACCTGATAGTCGGCCAGGTTGAAGCGCGGCGCGAAGCGCTGGGTGGCACGCGTGGTGGTGACCTTGAGATCTTGCTGGAGAATGGCGGCCGCGGGCAGCGGGTTCGCCATCGCCCAGGCGCCGCCGGCGATGATCGCATCGCGGAATTTGCGCGCGGTATCGGTATTCTTCGTCACCCAGTCGCGCGTGGCAAACCAGGTCGTCTCGACGAAGACGTTCCCGACGGCGTCCTCGGCATCGCCGAGCAGGCGCGTTTGACTGCGCGCCGCCGTGTATTCCGGATCTTCGAGGTTGACCGCGTCGACGCGTCCGGCTTGCAAGGCCGCCAGACCTTCGGTGGGCCGCAGTTCGACGAACTTGACGGAGTTGACGTCGCCCCCTTGTTTATCGATCAGCGCCTCGACGACGAGCTGATCGAGACCCTTGAGCGTCGAGACGGCAACGATTTTCCCCGAGAGATCCTTCGCCGTCGCAACCTTCGAATCGGGCAGCACGAGCAGACCGCTCGCCGGATAGCGCGAATCGTGGATGCCGCCCGGTGCGAACGTGACGAACGGCAGCCCGCGTCCGACCGCTTGCGCGAGACCGAGTACGCTGGTAACGCCGATCTGCAGCGTGCCCCCGGCAACCGCGGCGGTCGTCGTGGCGCCGTTGACCGAGGTCACCACGGTGACGTCGAGCCCGCGCTGTTTGAAGAACCCGTTGGCCCGCGCGTAGTACGCCTGCGCTTGCGGTTCGATCAACCCCGCACCGACTTGCAGCGGCGACGTGCTTTGCGCCCGCACACCCGACGGCAGCGCCGTCCATGCCAGGGCCGAAGCACCTGAGGCGAGCCATGCCGCGCGCGTAAGGCGATCGTTCATATCGACGACGGCGTTAGCGAGGTTCGGCAGTCCGACCTTCCGCGGGGCGGAGCGCGGGAAACTCGTCGAGTGCCTGATCCCAGAAAACGCGAATCTCTTCGGTATCCTTCGCCGGCACCGCACCGAACGGCGGATAGGTCGGCCCGCAATCTAGGCCGATCGCGGTCAGCGACGCCTTCGATACGGCGACCAGCCCGTGCGCGATCCAACGCGCCGGCATTTCGCTCAGCAGTTGCTGGATGCGCACCGCTTTCGGCAGATCGCCCGCGTGAAAGGCTTCCACCAGCAATGCCGCAAGCGCCGAGCCCGGCGCCGGCATCGTCCCGCCCGCGGCACCGAGGATCAACGTACCGAGGAGCACCTCGAGCGTGGTGAAGATCCGTCCGAGCTTGCGTGCTTGTGCTTCGCGCAAAAGGTTCGCGAGGAAGCGCTGATTGCGCGAGCTTTCCTTGAGCCCAACAACGCCGGGAATGGACAGCACTTCCATCAGCGCGGGCACGCCGAGGTCGGCACCCGGTCCCTGGTTATGATACGCCACGACCGGCAGTGCGCTCTCACGGACGATGGCTTGGTAATACGCCACGATTTCGGCCGTCGTGGCCGCGCCGCCGGACGGACGATTCGGCAGCAGCACTTGTACCGCCGAGGCGCCCGACTCGTGCGCAAGCGCCGCCAGCTCGATCGAGCGGCGATACGATGCGTGCGAGATACCGACCAGCGCCGGAACGCGACCGCCGATCGCGGCGATCGTTTCTCGAATAAGCTCACGCCGCGCGGCGTCGGAGAGATACTGATACTCTTGCGCCTCGACGCCCGCAACGCAGATCGCGGCCGGACGCGAGCTGGCGACCACCCAGTCGATCTCGCGCTGCAGCCGCGCGTAGTCCACCGCACCGTCCGCATCGAACGGCGTGACGGGCGGAACGACGTTGCCCGGGAGCTTCCACGTATCCAAGCCGATCATCGTGGCGTTACGCAATCGCTCACAGCGGCGCTCCGCCGCGGCGTGAGGCATTGACGAAATCCCCCTTCTTCGGATCCCACTTCACGAAGATCACGGCATCGGAATCGAGACCGTGCTGATCGTTGCTGCGGAAATCATAAAAGCCGCTCGAACCCGCGAAGCCGTGCAAGCCGGCGATGTAATCGCGCAGTTGCGCGGCCGTTGCATTGGGCCCGAGCTTGCGCAGCCCGGAGAGGACGATCAGTGCGGGATCCCACGCTTGACCGCTGTCGGGGGTGTACGACACGCCCGCGGCTTTGAATGCCCCATAGAACTTGTCGATCTCGTCGCGCAAGGGTCCGTTGCCGATCGCATCGCGCGCGTAGTAGAGCATGCCGTTGAAGTACGTCTCGGCGGGCAAGAAGCCGGTATACTGCTTCAACAGATCGGGCTGTTCGTTCGCCGCCGAGGTCAGCACGGGCAAGTGAATGCCGGCATCGTTGAGCGCGCGCAGCAGCGTGCCGAAGGCGGCGCCCGACGCCGGCGTGATGATCGCTTGGGCGTTCGTGCCCTTCAGGCGCGTGACGAGCGCGCTGACGCTGATGTCGGCCGGATTGAAGGCCTCGTTGAAGACGAGTTGCATGCTGCGATTCTCGGGCAGCCCCATCGCGTACTTCAGGTAGAAGTCCGCGGCTTGACCGGTCGCCGTCGTTACGGAGACGTTCGCGATGCGCTTCCAATTGCGCCCGCGCGCGAACCGCACTTGGGCCGGGAGTATCTTCTCGAGCGATGCCGATGCGGAAAACACGTAGCTGCCGGGCTTCGGCGAAAAGCCCGGCGTGAAGCAATAGTTGACCGGGCCGCTTTCAAACAGCGGCGCCATTGCGGCGCACGTTGCGACCTGTCCCGAGCCGAGCACCGCGATTGGTTTCGGGTTCGCCGCCAGTACCTGGTTTGCCAGTTGGACGGCGACGCGCGGTTCGGTCTGATCGTCGTAGATGGCAAAATGGATCGGACGCCCGTTCAGGCCGCCGTGCTTGTTTTCATATTGCTCGAACACGTGAAGCGCGGCCGTTTCGGTTTGGCCCGCGTAGCCGTTCGCACCGGTACCGTTGAGAATCACGGGGATCACGTACGGATCGGGCGCGGACGACGCGACCGAAGCGCCCAGCGCGACGACGGTAAGCGCGATGAGAAGGTTCCGGAAGATGATGGCAATGTTCATTGAAATACGGGCGCCCTACCTAAGACTTGCTTGACGATGGTGAAGAGTTTGAGATCGACGCGTTCGTTGAGCGGTTCGTTGCTCGAGATGCTCAAGCGCATCGGAGCGGGCCAGCCGCGCAACGCGTGCGCGACGTTGCACAACGCGTTGAGCGTCGCCGCAGCGCCCAAGTGCGCGGCACCGACCGCGATGCACCCGACGACGCGGCCGTCGAGATACGGCGGATCGTCCGAACGCATGTCCTCCACGTAGTCGAGGGCGTTCTTGATCCGGCCGCTGATATTGCCGTGATACGCCGGCGAAGCGAGGATCAAGCCGTCGCAGCGCCGGAGTTCGCGCAAGAACGTCTCGACCTCCGGCGTGTGTTCCCGGTCTTCCGCGTACAAGGGAAATTCGAGATCGCGCGCGCTGAAGAGCCGCGTTTCGGCGCCGAGCCGTTCGGCCTCCGCGAGACCGCGGCGCAGGATCGCTTCGGTCGTGGAGTTCTTGCTTGCCGAGCCGCCTATTCCGACAACGTACACGCGGTCAGGCCGGGGCGCCGGCGAGTTCGCGCGACGCGGCATGCCACGGCGCTTCTTGCAGCACCGTTTCGCGTACCTCGAAGCGGCTCTCCGTCAGGTGCATCGATTCGTCGGCCAGCACCTTGAACGGGAAGCGCGAATAGATCACCATGCGCCGGAAATCCGGTTTGCAGTCCTTGACCGAGTGCGCGATGCCGAGGGGAATGAGGAACCATTGGCCGGGCGACATCGGGAACGACTCTTCGAACTCCGACATGTTGGTGTTGTCGCCCATGAATTGCAGCCCGAACTCTTCGCTCTCGAGCGCACGGTGAAACGCGAACTGCTCGCCGACGGTGTTGTACACTTCCATCATCGCCTTCGTCGACGACATGAACTTGGGCCCCGGCCCCTTACGGCCGGTAACGTCTTCAAACAGGTCGAACGGCCGCAGCTTACGCACCGCGCTGACCTTCTTGTCGCGCTCGGTGCTCGAGCTGCCGACCAGCTCGCTCGCCTGCCGCTCGATCTCGGTCGCATCGGCCGGATCGTCGTTCCAGATGAACATCTTCTCGACGACGGTGCCGCTCGGCGCCGGGACCGCCGCCGCGGCAGAATAGTCCGGGCCGCCGATTCGCTTGACCTCGAACTGCGTGCGGCTGGTGCAGAGATCCTCGCCCATCACACTGGTGATCGCTTCGCGCACGTGCACGATCTGGCGCAATGATTCTTTGTCGCCGATGCTGCGATGCGCAATACCGCGCGGGATCAGCAGCATCTCGCCGGGCGCAAGGGTTTCGACGCCCATCTCCGTTTCGACGCGGCTCGTGCCGGCGAACTGAAAGATCGTCTCGTCGAAGTTGATGTTGCGATGAAAGAACGGCGCGGGTCCGGCGGCGGAGTCGACGCTGACGCGCATGTCTTCGTTGGCCAGCAGCGCCACGGGCTGATGCGGCGCGCGAATGAGGTCGAACGGCCGCAAGTTGGGCGGCTTGTGTTTGCCCTTGGCGGTGCCGCGCAGGCCCTCTTTGGTGCGCTCGGTCCAACCCGTCATCTGAATCTGGGTGTCGCCTTCCCAGCCCGTCATGAACTCGCGAATCTTCGTCATGTCCGGAGAATATGCGAAGGCGCCTGAGAATGCCTATGGGACGTCCGTGGCCGCCGGTTCGATCCAGCGCTCGGCCCACTGACCGAGCGCGTCGAGTGCAACTTGCAGTTCGGCGCCGGCGCACGTGAGCGAATACACGACGCGCACGGGCGAGCCGGGTTGAACGTCCCGCCGAATCAAGCCCTCCGCTTCCAGTTCGCGCAAACGCTCGGTCAAGAGCCGGTCGGAAATCCCCGGAACGGCCGCGAGCAGCTCGTTGAAACGCCGCGGGCCGCCCAGCAGCACGCGAATGACGGCGCCGGTCCAGCGGCGGCCGATCAGCTCGATCGCCTTGTGGAAACGCGGACAGAAGGCCACATCGACGGGGCTACTTTCTGTTGCCAGGCTACTTGACGTATGTTCAGCGGTCATGATAGGGTGCCCTAAGGCTACCATAAGTAGGTTGGCTACGCAAGATTCGCTTCGGAGGTTGCCGGAAGGCACACATGGATATCGCGCTTCTCATCATTCGGGTCATTCTCGGTCTCGCTATCGCTCGCCACGGGGCGGAAAAGCTCTTCGGCTGGTTCGGCGGCTACGGCATCGCCGGGACGGCCGGCTTCTTCGAGCAGCTCGGCTGGAAGCCGGGCAAGCTCTTCGTCCTGGCCGCAGCAGGCGCCGAACTGGGCGGCGGCCTCCTGACCGTCCTCGGCCTCGGCGGTCCGGTCGGACCGGCGCTCATCGTCATGGTCATGATCGTGGCGATCTTCTCGGTCCACTTCGCGAAGGGCTTCGCCCAAGCGAACGGCGGCTACGAACTCAACACGCTCTACATCGCCGCCGCCCTGGCGCCGGCGTTCGATCTCGGCGCGTATTCGCTGGATCGGGCTCTGGGCTGGTCGGCCTACATCACCCCGGCCGCCGCCTGGACGGCGCTTGCCGCAGCGGTGGTGCTCGCGCTCCTCAACCTCCTCGTGCGGCGGCCCGCACCGGCGCAGGCGCTCGCGGCCGATTAAAGCCGCTGGTCCGAACAACCGTCATCGTACAGCCGTCTAGCGACCCAGCCGGTGTCCGGCCGGGTTGCTGCCCCGCTCATGACTCGCTTCTCGCACGATCAAAAGCATGGTTAGGCTTTAGCAATTACTTGGTCAACCATGACGATTTCAGTCTCTTCTGACGGAGGATCGACATGACGCACGATGATCCACGTTCCGTCGTTCGGATTGTCGACAACCTCGGCCACGATGTCACCCCGCAAACGCACACGCTCGCCGGGTTTGAGTTCGTGCACATGGACGTACTCATCGTTCCCGCCCGCTCGAATTCTTTCATCCGTCATCTCAGAAAAACACCGTTAGATTTTTGGCGAGTAGCACGCTTTGATCGAGCGTGATACGACGCCGCGCAATCTTCCAGGCATCGTCCACACGGCGCAATAGATCCTCTCGTTTTCCCGCGAATACCGCGGTCTCGCGTTCAATACGATTCTGATAGATCAGAAAGCGCGATGTAACGACGACCTCCTTCGGATCTTCGAGCGTAGGCCGGGCTTCTTTAATCCGAACGTTCGTGACAAAGTGTGAGACGCGAGATGCCGGTTCCTCAGCCCAATGTAGCCCGGTCATGAGTTGCTCGACTCGTTTGGAGACCGTCCACTTGTCCTCATCAAACCAACTTACATCAACGCCGAATCGCGTCTCCTGGCGGTCGGCATTGCCGAATTTGACGTTGCGCTGAATCGGCATAAAGTACACGAGATCTTCAGTCAAAAGGTCAAGCCACTCCGGAAAGCGGCGTTCGTCGAGCAGCTCCGCCTCGGCATAAAAGAAATCTTCGATGTCTGCTCGCAAGGCATGTGAGTTCAAGTCGGTCCTCCACTGGGAATGGGTCCCCCTTGGTGGTCGAAGCAACCCACGTCGATCACGGTCCCTGAAATCGCCTCTGCTTCAGGCGAAAGCAGAAATGCGACGGCGCAGGCGACATCACGTGGGGAAGCGGGCCGCCCCGCAACCGAGCCCGATCCGCTGAGCTTTGCCGGATCGCCTCCCACACGGTTGAGGCTCATGCCCGTCGGGATGCCGCCGCCTCCCGGAACGACGGTGTTAACACGAATGTGGTTGCGGAAGTAGTCGTACGCAAGCGCGGCACTGAAGGCGAAGATCCCACCCTTGCTCGTGCTATAGGCAAACATGTTCGGCTTACCCCATCCGGAGCCTGAGCCGATGTTCACGATGGCGCCGCCCCCTTGCGCAATCATGTGCGGGAGTACCGCGCGGCAGGTCAGATACGGGCCTTTTAGGTTAACCGCGAGGATACGGTCCCAGAGCGCCTCATCAGTGTCGAGGATCGTGCCCAGCGGCCCAATAGCTGCGTTATTTACGAGGCCATCGATGCGACCGTAGCGTTTGAGCGTATGCGCGACAATGCCGTAAACGTCCGCAGCAATGCTGACGTCGGCCTCGCGCACGTCGGCCTCGACGCCCTGCTCGAGTGCGGCTGCGCTTGTAGCCGCGACTTCGGACTCCACGGCACCGAAAGCGACCACGTCGTGGCCCCGCGCCGCAAGTTCAAGTGTGATCCCGCGACCGATGCCCAGCGTCCCGCCGGTAACGATGACAGCCACTAGCCCCGAACCCCAATTAGCGCGTCCCAATCCCGGCCACTAACGTAGTCGGCCCAACGGGCGTAAAAGTTGCGCGAGTTCTGCTCCGTGATCTGCGTCGATTCAGGGGCCGAGCCAAAGTGCCCGGGACGCGTCGCATGAAGTGACTGCTGATAGTTGTAGGGGTAGCGACGGGCGATCGTCCCGGCGCTCGCCGCGGTAGCGTAATTCCAATTCTCCATATCATCTTGTTCCGTCATCCCGGCTGGTCCGGAATAGCGCATGTAGTAGTGACGCAAAAAGTCTTTTACTTCGGCCGGCGCGTCGGCGTCGACGAGATAGAACCGCCAGACTTCCATCGTTTGCGGTCCATGTGGATGCCACACGAAAAGCGAGCGCGGCTGGCGCGCGTGAAATGAGGTGTTCGGGAATATCGAGCCGACGAGCCCGACCCATCGTGAGCGCTCAGGCCCGAGCCGCTTCTTTCGCTCCTCGTAGCAATGGCGGAAGTATTCTTCAACGACCGGGCTATCGCGAAACGCTTCGACGTACCAGTTCTCCTCCGGCAACACCATCGAATGGATGCCGTGGCCTTCCGGATAGGCAAACCAGACGTGCTCGGTCCCCGAAATCTCGTCGCTGCGCCGACCCTTCATACCTGAGCGTGCGTTGGGGCTGATTCCTACGAGGTCGACGGAGCGATGGCTGACATTATGATACGTATCGCCCATGAAGTTCTCGGTGCCGAATTTCCAATTCGACGGCACAACCCACTTTTGAATGCCGCTGAGGACTTCGGATCCGCCGGGGCGCCCGTCACGACAGTCGAGCACGATATCGAGCTGGGAACGCGCCTCTCCAAGATAGGTCTCAAATGACGGCGCGCTCGAGTCCCAAGTTGCGAAAATCGCGCCCTTGTAGTTAGCCATTTGGGCGACCTCGATCAAACCCCAACGCGAACGATCCAGGACCCCGTCGTAGAGCTTGTCGGCCATCGGAACGCCGACAAGTTTGCCATCAAGCGCAAAAGTCCAGGCGTGATACGGACAGGTGAACAGCGGCGTGTTCCCCTCGTCATAGCGACAGACTTTCATTCCGCGGTGTCGGCAGGTGTTGAGGAACACGTGAATGATGCCGGTGCGATCGCGGCACAGCAACACCGACTCTTCACCCATTCGTGACTGGAAAAAGTCGCCGGGCTTAGGGATTTGGCTCTCGTGCCCGACGAAGAGCCAGGCGCGGCTAAACAAATGCTCGAGTTCGTCACGGTATACATTTTCGCTGACGAAAATCTGACGGCTGACGGTTCCATCCACCGTATCGACCATAGTACTGTAGTCACTCATTGCAATTGTCTCGCCGCGTGGCTGGGTACGTAACCGACGAACGCGCCGAGTGTCTGCGCGGTAGCGAGCGCGTTTGGCACCAGTGTCGCCGATCTAGGGATTTCATCCGGTGCCTCCTTCGCGAACAGCAAACAATGTTCGCTGGCGGTTAGCATCGGCGAACCGGCACCCCTTCGAGTTCCGGCATTTTGCCTATGGTGAAATGGGCGCGGCGAGGTACTGGTGGATGAACGCAATCACCATGCTGCCCTCGCCGACGCTCGAGGCCACGCGCTTGACCGATTCACTGCGCACGTCGCCGGCGGCGAAAATTCCGGGGACGCTCGTTTCCAGCGGAAACGGCGGCCGGGAGATCGGCCAGTTCTCGATGTCACGCCCCGTTTTGAGATAGCCGCGGGCATCGCGGTCCAGCGCTTCGGGGATCCACGCCGTTTCGGCATCTGCCCCGATGAACACGAATAGCGCGTCGGCGGCGCGCGTTTGCGTGGCGCCGGTCGCCTCGACGCACGTCGTGATCGTCTCGATGTGCGAGGTACCGGTCACCGCCGCAACGGTCGTTCCGGTTTCGACGCTGATGTTGTGCTTGGTTCCGAGTTGCCGGATCAGATAGAACGACATGCTCTTCTCGAGCGACGAACCGCGCACCAAAAGCGTCACGCTGCGCGCATAGTTGGCGAAGAACATCGCGGCCTGCCCGGCCGAGTTGCCGCCACCGATCAAGAACACGTCTTTGCCGCGCGCTCCGAGCGCTTCGGTTTGCGCGGCGCCGTAGTAGACGCCGCGTCCGATCAGCTCGGCCGCGCCGTCGGCCTCGAGACTGCGCCACGTGACGCCCGTAGCGATGACGATCGCTCGCGCTTCCATGCGATCGCCGCCGTCGAGCGTGATCGTGTGGCAGCCGTCGGTCGATTCGATCGCCTCGACGTTGCGCGTCACGAGGATTTCGGTGCCGAACCGTTTGGCTTGCTGCAACGCGCGGTTGGCCAAGTCGTCGCCGGAGACGCCGGCCGGAAAGCCGAGGTAGTTCTCGATACGCGACGATGTGCCGGCCTGACCGCCCGGCGCCTCGCGCTCGATCATGACCGTGCGCAGACCCTCGGAACCGCCGTAAACGGCCGCGGCGAGCCCGGCCGGGCCGCCGCCGATGATCGCCACGTCATAGGCGGCGCCGCGCGGCATCGTCTGCAGCTTCAAGCCTTCGGCCAGTTCGCGCCGCGTCGGCTGATCGAGCCGCTTGCCGTTGGCGAGAATGACGACCGGATAGCAGTCCGCGTCACGCGCGGCGGGCGGCATGCTCCCGGCATCACCGGGATCGCTCGGATCGAGCCATTCGTACGCGATCTGATTGCGCGAGAGAAAGTCGCGAATATCGTGACAGGCGAGATCGTAGCGATCGCCGACGATCGCGGCTTCGGTCACGGATGACGCAACGTAGAACTCGCGGCGCGCATCGATGCGCCGCACGATCGTGCGCGCGATTTCCGCGCCCGCTTCGCTCGACGCGGTCAGCATGAGGTGAAAGTCGGCCGGATCCGTGCGCATGAGACGCGACGCGATGAGCGAGCGAACGCCGACGTACGCATCGGCGCCCAGCATCAGCGGGGTCTCGCCGAAGTATTCTCCCGGCTCGAACGTCGTTACCTGAACCGTCTCGCTGCCGAAGCGCTTGACCACCTCGACCTCGCCGTCCAGTAAGGTCCAGAAATATGCCGCGCTGCCTTCGTGCACGACCCACTCGTCGGCGTCCACGCTGATGTCGGCCGAGCGCGATGCGATGCGCGCGCGCAACTCCGGGGCCATCGCGGCAAAGAGCGGCACGCGCATGAGTTCTTCGGGCAGGATCATCGGACGCTAATCGTTTGCTCCATCGGGCGGACGCGGCACGTCCCATAGCACGATCTCGCCGCTGCCGCCGACGTCGAGGCGCGTGACGCCCGCGATGCGCACGGCGTCTCCGTCGGCGAGCGATGCGGGAGTTCCGACCGCGGCATCGTGTCCGTCGAACCCGGCCGCCGTGATCGCCCCAGACGCGACGAAGAAAAAGCCCAGCCGCCCGGGCGCGAACGTATGGCGCAGCGTGCTGCCGGAAAGCCGGCTCACCCGGAACGACGCGTCTTGCGTGAGCGTGACCGGTGCGCTGAGTCCGGGCTGACCGGAAGCCACGAGCAGCCAGGTATCCAGCCGTTCCTCGGGCCGGAATTCCATTTGCCCGTAGAGCGGCGCCACCCCGAGCAGTCCGGGCAGCACCCACATCTGCAAGAAGTGCAATTCTTCGGTCGCGGAGTGGTTGAATTCCGAGTGCTGAATCCCGGTGCCGGCGCTCATGAACTGCACGCCGCCGGGACCGACGACGCCGTGGCTGCCCAAACTATCGCGGTGTTCGAGTTGTCCCGACAGCACGTACGTGACGATTTCCATATCGCGGTGCGGATGGGTTCCGAAGCCTTTTCCGCCCTCCACGCGATCGTCGTTGAGTACGCGCAGCGCGCCCCAGTTCACATTGCGCGGATCGTAATAATCGGCAAAGCTGAACGAATGGCTCGTGCGCAGCCAGCCGAAATCGAAGGATGCGCGTTGCGCCGCGCGCTGGACGTCGAAGACGGGTTGGGGAAGGACGGTCGGCTCGCTCATTTGCGGCTCTCCGGGCACAATGATCCGGTTTCCTACCCCGTGTCATTCCGAGCGGCGCGCCCGAAGGGGCGCGCAGTCGAGGAACCGCCACGATTTGTGCCCCTTGGCCAGGGCAACTCCTCTAACGTTCAGGTTCGCGGCTGGTTCCTCGACAGGCGCTCAACTTCGTTCGCGCCGCTCGGAATGACGCAATATCCTTGCGTCGCCGCGTTCTCACCCTGATCGACGACGTCATTCGTATCCTGTCGACGCCGCCGCGCGAGCTCATCGCTTCGTCATAAGCTCATCAAGGGGGTTGCTACGTAACTGGCGCGACCGATGACGTCCGCTATTCGCGTGTCATTCCGAGCGGAGCGCCGTGGGGCGCGCAGTCGAGGAACCGCCACGATCGTGCATTTCGGCACGGCAACGCCGCTAACGGTCAGGTTCGCGGCTGGTTCCTCGACAGGCGCTCAACTTCGTTCGCGCCGCTCGGAATGACACAATATCCTTGCGTCGCCGCATTCTTACCGTGATCGACGACGTCATTCGTATTCTGTCGACGCCGCCGCGCGAGCTCATAGCTTCGTCATGAGCTCGTCGGCCGTCACCGGCCGCGGGATCACTTTGAAGCGGTAGGCGGCGTCGAGGCTGGGCGCGAGCATCTTCGGGTCGTATCCCGTCGCATAGGCGGCGCGATGGATCCTCTTGATCGTATCGAGATCGATCTTCGAATACTTGCTGAGGATCGGCGCGGTGAGATCGCGGTGCGCATTGGCCCATTGCGCCGTGGCAGACATCGCGGCGACGAAGCGTTTGGCAAGATCGCGATTCGCGTCCAGCCAGTCGTGCGTCGTCACCCAATTGCAGATCAGCACTTGCGGACCGAGCGCAGCGTAGGGATTGCCGATGCTGCGCGCCGTCACGCCGAGCACGCTCGATAACACCGGCTCGCCGATGTAACCGGCGCTCACGGTTCCGCGAGAGAGCGCGGGCGCGACTTGCGCGAACGGCAGTTCGAGGAATTTCGACGCGTTCGGATCGGCGTGATTCTGAACCAGCCATTCTTGCACGGCCAGCGTCGTCAACGATCCGAGCGACGGTGCCGAGATCGATTTCCCGCTGAGGTCTTTGGCGTCTTTGATCGGTGAAGCATCGTCGACGCACAAGAGCCCCGTCGGTTCCGTGGCTTTGAAGAGTCCCGAACCGGCGATGGTCGCAAACGGGATGTTGTGTACGAGCCCGTTGGCGATCACGATCGCGTCGCACAAGCCGATATCGATCGCGCCGGCCGCAACCGCGGTCGAAATCGCGCCGCTGCCGGGAAAGACCGTGACCTGCCCGCTGATACCGGCCCGATCCAGAAATCCGGCGTCCACGGCGTAGAACGGCTGCGCGAATGAATCGGCGAGGATCGTTCCCATGCGGATGACGGGCGCCGCGGTTTGCGCCCGGGCGGGACGCCGCACGAGCGTCATCGCCGCGGCCGTTCCGGCGAGTCGAAGCGCGTGTGCTCGAGTCGGAAGCATAAGCCTTCCCTTCACGGCGTCGCGGTGGTAACCTGGCCGGGAACTCAACCTGTTGCGGAGGATGCCGAATGCCGGATCACGTCAGCCGGAAAGACTTTGTCGCACTCGTCGGGACCGTCGTCGCTGCGGAAACGATACCCGCCGGCTCGGCAACGGAGGCGGCGACTGCAAAGCATCCCGCGCCGGTGCCGTCGCTTACCAGCAATCCCGAAGCGTACACGTTCCTCACCGAGCCCGAATCGGCGTTCGTCGAGGCGGCGGTGGAGCGACTGATTCCGGCCGACGAACTCGGGCCCGGCGGACGCGAAGCGGGGGTTGCGTTTTACATCGATCAGCAGCTCAGCGGGCAGTTCGGCTACGCGGCCAAGATGTATCGCCAAGGTCCCTGGCAAGCCGATGCAACGCCCGACTTCGGGTATCAGTTGCCGCTCACGCCGCAGCAAGTCTACCGGCTCGGAATCGCCGCGACCAACGCCTATTGCGAGAAGACGTACGGCAAGACGTTCGACAAGCTCTCCGGCGCGCATCAAGACGACGTGCTGACCGCGCTCGATGGCGCCAAGCTCAGCTTCGATACCGTTCCGGCGAAGACGTTCTTCGAGATGCTCTACGGCAACACGGTCGAGGGCTTCTTCGCCGACCCGCTCTACGGCGGGAACCGCGACAAGGTGGGCTGGAAGCTGATCGGCTTCCCCGGCGCCGCGGCCGCGTACTATCCGTTCGTCGAGAAGCACAACGTGCCGTACAAGGTGCAGCCGCAAAGCATCGCCGATCTGCAGCACGCCGAGCAAATGGCCATGGAGGGTTCCGCCGATATGGACACCCACATTGCGTTGGCGAAGAAAGCGTTGGGGGTGCACTGATCATGGCGACGATGAAGCCCGTTGACGCGGTGACGATCGGATTCGGTTGGACCGGCGGCATCATTGCAAACGAACTCACGAAGGCCGGCCTCAAAGTCGTCGGCATCGAACGCGGCGAGTACCGCGACACCAATCCGGATTTCGCGATTCCCGGCGTGCACGACGAACTCGCTTACGGCGTGCGCTACAAGCTCTTTCAGGATGCATCGAAAGAGACGCTGACGTTCCGGCACAATCGCACGGAGACCGCGCTGCCGGTGCGGCAATTCGGCTCGTTCTTGCCCGGCGACGGGCTCGGCGGCGCCGGCGTGCACTGGAACGGCGTAACGTGGCGCTTCTTGCCGTGGGACTTCGAGACGCGCAGCCGTTCGATCGCGCGTTACGGCGCGGGCATCATGGGCGATGATTGCACGTCGGCCGATTGGGGCATCACCTACGACGAACTCGAGCCGTATTACGACAAGTTCGAATACCTCTCGGGCATCGCGGGGAAGGCCGGCAATTTGGGCGGCAAAATCCAGCCGGGCGGAAATCCGTTCGAGGGGCCGCGCTCGCGCGAATATCCGAGCCCGCCGCAAAAGCAAAGCTACGCGATGAAGGTCTTCGGCGACGCGACGGCCTCGCTCGGCTACCATCCGTTCCCGCAGCCGTCGGCGAACTCATCACAGCCGTACACGAACCCCGAAGGAAACCAACTGGGGCTCTGCGTGTACTGCGGCTACTGCGAGCGCTTCGCGTGCGAGATGGGCGCGAAGGCCAGCATGCAAACCACGCTCTGGCCGACGCTCAAGAAGTCCCCGAACTTCGAACTGCGCACGAACTCGAAAGTCTTACGGATCAATCTCGACAGCACGAAGAAGAAAGCCGTCAGCGTCACCTACCTCGATCCGCAAGGCCGCGAGCAGACACAACCGGCCGAGATGATCTTCGTCTCCGCGTTCGCGTTCAACAACGTGCACATGCTGCTGCTCTCCGGCATCGGCAAACCCTACGATCCCGCAAGCAACACCGGCGTCGTCGGCAAGAACTACGCGTACCAAACCGGCACCAACGGCACGCTCTTCTTCGAGCGCGGCAAGGTGTTCAATCTGTTCATGGGTTCGGGTGCGCTCGGCACCGTGATCGACGACTTCAACGGCGACAACTTCGATCATAGCCCGTACGGCTTCATCGGCGGCGCCGACATCAGCCACGGCACGAGCGGCGCGCGCCCGATCCTCTTCCACCCGGTGCCGCCCGGCACGCCGCGCTGGGGCGCGAAGTGGAAACAGACCGTCGCGCACTACTACAATCGCGCCTTCGGAATGAACGCCCAAGGCGGCGTGCAGTCGTATCGCGGCAACTACCTCGATCTCGATCCCACCTACAAGGATATGTACGGCCAGCCGCTCTTGCGCATGACGTTCGACTGGGGTCCGCACGAACACAAGCAGTCGGCCTTCATGGCCGGCGTCTTGGGCAAGATCGCGACGGCGGCGGGCGCGAGCAAGTCGGTGATCAACCAGCTCCCGGCGCACTACAGCGTCGTGCCCTACCAGAGCACGCACAACACGGGCGGCGCGATCATGGGCAGCGACCCTTCGCAGAGCGTCATCAACAAATACGGCCAGACGTGGGATGTCTCCAACGTGTTCGTGACCGGCGCGAGTTCATTTCCGCAGAACGCCGGCTACAACCCGACCGGGACCGTCGGCGCGCTCGCCTATCACACGGCAGATGCGGTCGTCAACAAGTACGTCAAGAACCCGGGCCCGCTAGCGTAGCGGGACGCCGCCGAACTTACTCGCGGCAACGTTGCCGCCGCTCGTGAACTTCACCATGATGACGTTGTTCTGCCCGAGCCCGCGCTGCGGGTTCGCGCGGAAGTCGTAGGTGCCGTTCACGCCGACCCAGCCGCGCAGGTTCACGAGGTAGTCGTGCAGCTTGGCCGCCGATGCATCGGGGCCGAGCTTGCGCAGCGCATCGACGAGCAGAACGGCCGGATCCCAGGCGCCGATCGCCAGCCCGTCCGGCTTCACGCCGATCGCGGCGAGCGCTGCCGTTTGGTTGGCGATCGCGGTCTTCACCGCGGGGTTGAGCAACGCGTTGTTCGCGTAGTACGGCACGGTTGCAAAATACAGGTTGGTCGGCAGCATGCTGCCGTACTGTTTGAAGAACGCCGCGTTGAGGTTCCCGGGCGAGGTCGTGATCGGGATGTCCAAACCGCCGATGTCTTTCGCGCTGCGGAACATCGTGCCGGCCGGCGTTCCCGTCGCCCATGCGATCAGGAAGTCGGGGTTCGCCGCCTTGATGCGCGCCATCTGCGCGGTCGTGCTGAGGTCGCCCGGTGCGAAATGCTCGCGCGCGACGATCTGGATGTCTTTGTTCTCCGGCAGTGCGGCGGCGGCGAGGATCGCGCGTTCGGCATCCAACCCNNAACTGCACGTCGAATCCGAAGAGCGTCAGGAACTCATAGCCCCCAGCCGTTGGATAACCGGCGTTGGCGATGCAGTACATCACCGGTCCCCGGGTGAGCAGCGGCGCAATGGCGGCACACGCTTGCGGGCTCGACGGGCCGAGAATGATCGGGACGTTTTTCGCAATGAGGCCTTGGGCCAGTTGCAACGACGTCTTCACGTCGGACTGATCGTCGGCGACGGCGAACGACAACGGCCGGCCGTCGATACCGCCGCTCTTGTTGACGAACCCCTCGAGCGCCTTGAGCGCCTGTAACTGATCCGCACCGACGAACGCCAAATTGCCGGTCAACGAGAGGATGGCGTTGATCTCGTAGGGCTCGGGAGCAGCCGTTGCAGCCGGCGCGATCGATGCAATCCAGGCTGCGCTGAGAACGGTTGCCGCGATCCGAAAGACGAGATTCATGGCCGCGTATTTTAGCGCAGGGTTGGGCTTTCCATGCTTGAACCGCAGACGTATGCGCGTCGTTGCCCTCGAAGAACATGTTTCGCTGCCGGCGTTTGCCGCGGAGCTCGCGTCGAGCCCCTTTGCAGCACGCGATCATCGCGGCGGCGCGGTGCGCGTCAAGACCGAACTCGAAGACGTCGACGACATGCGGATTGCATCGATGGAAGCAAGCGGAATCAGCGTCCAGGTGCTGTCGGTTCCCGGCCTCGGCGCAGCGCTGCTGCCGTCCGATGCGGCGCCGTCGTTCGCACGGCGCTATAACGATGCGCTGGCCGAGGTCGTGCGCGCACGGCCCGAACGCTACGCGTCGTTCGCGCATCTTTCGCTGACGGCACCGGAGGCCGGGGCCGACGAACTCGAGCGCGCCGTTCGCGAGTGCGGCCTGCGCGGCGCGCTCGTCAGCGGTACGACCAACGGCAAGTTCCTCGACGATCCGATGTTCGCGCCGATTCTCTCGCGCGCCGAAACGCTCGACGTACCGATCTACATCCATCCCGGTCTGCCGCCCGAAAGCGTGCGCGCTGCCTACTACGACGGCTTCAGCGCACCCGTTTCGAACTTCTTCGCCACCTCCGGTTGGGGTTGGCACGCCGAAACCGCCGTTCACGTGCTGCGCATGGTTCTGGCGGGAACGTTCGATCGGCATCCGCGGCTCAAGATCATCATCGGCCACATGGGCGAAGGCTTGCCGGCATCGCTGGCGCGCTGCGACGACACGCTCCCCCAGAAGATGACCGGCCTATCGCGATCGGTCAGCCGGACGATTCTCGATCAGGTGTGGATCACGACCAGCGGCTGGTTCACGCTGCCGCCGTTTCTCGGCGCGCTGCTCACGTTCGGCGCCGACCGCATCCTCTTCTCGGTCGACTACCCGTTCGCGAGCAACGCGATCGCCGCAGCGTTTCTCGACACGCTTCCCGTGAGTCCGGATGACAAGGAAAAGATCGCGCACGGCAACGCCGACCGTCTGCTCAAGCTAGTTCCGGGAAACGGATAGCGCGTAGATCGGCGGTAAGCCGGTCGCGACTTGCTTGAAGGACTCGCCGAAGTCGGCGGTCATCCAAATCGTGCCGTCGTTCATGCCCACGAGAAACGAGCCGGCTTGATTCGGCAAGCTCGTCGTCGCGCGCGGCGCCGCCGTCATGTGCTCGGGCAAACCGCCGGTCAGCGTTCTCCACGAACGGCCTTGATCGTCGCTACGGAAGAACTTCGAGTCGGCACCCTCTTTGCGCCGCCAATCGCGCGGCGGTACACCGGCGGCCGCGGTGAAGAGCACGTTTGGAGCGCTCTCGTGGAAGGCGATCTGCGCAACGTACTCGCGCGTGAGCCCTTCCATGGCCGGAACGAAATGATCGCCCAGATCTTCGCTGCGAACGATTCCGTTGCCGCTGGCCGAAATGACGACGTTCGGATTGTCCGGCATCACCGTGACGGTGTGCGAATCGTACACGGTGCCGTTGCGTAGCGTCATCCACGTTTCGCCGCCGTCCTTGGAGCGGATCAGCCAGCCCTCTTCGAGCGCCGCGAAAACGACACTCGGGTCTTCACGGCTGAGACCGAAACCCTTGACGTGCGCGATGTGCGGCGGATTGGGAAACGTCCACTCGATCGTTTCCGGCAGCGTGTGCAACTGTTCCGCGAACGTCCAGTTCTCCCCGAAATCCGTGCTCTTGAATACCGCTGCGGGTCCGGTGCCGACGAACACCGCGCCCGTCACCGGGTGCTGCGCGATCGACCAGGTCTCTTTGTAGATCAAGCCATGGTTCTTCTCGTGCCACGTCTTGCCGCCATCGTCGGAACGGAACACGCCGTTGCGGCGCGTGACCGCATACAAACGCTCGGGATTCTTGCAGTCGATGACCACCGGCGCGCGTACCGTCCCGAGATCGGCCGGCCCGACGCTTTCGATGTCGTGAATCGTCGCGTTGACGGCGCCGCGGTACAAGCCCGTTTGCGTCGAGATGTAGATATCGGGATGGCTTGCCATATCCCGGCCTTGAGCACCGGTGCAACCGCACCCTGCCGCGAGCGGAGTTTGGTCTCTACCGGTGAAAAAATCGCGATGCCGACCCGTACCGCTGCCCTCGCGCTCATCGCCGGTGCCGTCGCCGCCGCGCGCCCGGTTCTCGCGCAAACGCCCCCGCCGGTCGTGAGGATCGGCGCGCAAGCGATCGATGCCGCGGGCGAGGCGTTCTACGGCGCCGACGCCGGCATCTTCGCGGCCAACGGAATCACGCCGGCGGTGACGCTGCTCTCCAACGGTGCGACCATCCTCAACGCGGTGCTAAGCGGAGACTTGGATGTCGGCGAAGCGAATCCGATGACGGTCGCGGCCGCGATCGCGCGCGGGATTCCGCTGCAGATGATCGCGCCCGCCGTGCTCTACTCGAAGCGCGATGCCAACGCGAACCTGGTGGTCGCCAAAGACTCGCCGTTCAAGACGCCCAAGGACTTGATCGGCGCAACGTTCGGGGTGGGTTCGCTCGGCGACTTCAACCACATAAGCCTGTTGGCGTGGCTCGAGATCAACGGCGTTCCGCGCGATAGCGTGAAGTTCGTCGAGCTTCCGTTCGGGCAGGTCGGCGGCGCACTGCAACGGGGCCTGGTACAGGCAAGCTTTATCACCGAACCGTTCAAGTCAGACGCCGTACGGGCCGGGCAGATCCGCGATTTCGGCGACACCTATCTCGCGGTCGCATCCGAGATCGCCGTCGTCGTGTGGTTCGCGACGAAAGCGTGGCTGCAGAAAAACCCCGACACCGCGAAAAAGCTGCTCGCCGGCATCTATGCCACGGCGAAATGGGCCAACACGCACACCGCCGACTCGGCACCGATGCTCGCCAAAGCATCGAAGATCGATCCCGCCGCCGTCGCGCAGATGAAGCGCCTGTATTTCGCGACCTCCAACGAGCGCCGCTACGTCGAGCCGATCCTCACCGTCGCCGCCAAGTATGGCGCTCTGCAGCGCCCTGTTTCGCTCGACGAATACAGCGCATTCCCCGCGTCCTAAGCACGAACAAAGAAAAAAGGGCCCCGCCGAAGCGGAGCCCTTTTCCAACTCTGGTCGGAAGACTAGAAGTTGAGGTTCATCTGGGCGAACGCCATGTTCTGGCCGAAGCCAGTAACGACGCAGCCAGGGCAGGTCGTACCGCTGGCGGGCAGCAGCACGTTCGGCAGCAAGCCGGAACGCCCGATACCAACCGCTAGGTTGACGTTGTCGCTGACCCAGTACTTCACGGCCGTTTCGAGCCAGTACTCGCCGCCAAAGGCGGTTTGCCAGCTGTTGTCGAGGATCGGACCACCGAAGTAGTTGTTGTTTTGGGTCATGGCGTTGAAGCCGGCGGCAAAGCCTTGCGCTTCATAGGTCATCTTGCCATGGTTGCCCGGACCCGCACGGAACGGACCGAGGTCGAACACGAAGTCGCCCGTCGTATTACCGACAAACGTCGTGCCCGTGTACGGATCGTTACCAAACCGGTAGGTACCGGCGAGGTAGAGACGTGCGTTCCCATACGTGAAGATGAGATGCGCACCGATCTGCGAGATCGGCTGGGTCAGAGCGAGACCCGGGGTGCTGAGGCTATAGGTCTGGTTCGTCGCCGACGCCGGGATGCAGGTACAACCCGTTCCCGAGATCGTGTTGTTGTTGTTAGCTGCGCTCAGATACGCACCCGTGATCGGCGCGCCATTGGCGTACGTCAGCGGGTTGAGGGTCTGGGTTACGCCGCCGCTCGTCGCGGTTCCGCACGTCGTGAACGGCACGGCCGCGGTATTCGCGAAGTAGCGCGTGGCGCCGGTCGCGCCCGTGCAGATGACGGCCGACGGATCCCACTCGAGCGAGCTGTAGCCGGTGAGGTTGGTGTACATGGCACCAACGTTGACGGCAAACTTGCTCGTGATCGGGACCGTGTAGTCCGCTTCGGCGACGAAGGTTTGCGCGGTGTAGGGGGAGTTGTCCAAGGAGGTGTTCGTGGCGGCGCTGTTGCCGGTACCGGCACCAATGTAACCATTGAAGTTACCCTTGGTCATGCCCAGCATGGCACCCCAGAAGTAGTCGCCACCGAGCCAGGAACCGCCGGTCGGGCCTTCGTTGTTTTGAACGTGGCCGGCGCGGAGGTAGATTCCCGAGTTCGGGATCGACGTTTGGATCCAGATGTTGTTGTAGCCGAACGCACCACCGGGTTCACCGTTGTTGAATTCAGCTCCACTCGCGTTGGTCGAGGAGCAGTTCGACAGCGTCGTCGGCTCCGCGAGGTTGCCGTTGAGGAAGTTCTGTCCCGACGACGGCGTGCAGTAGGCATTCGAGCTGGCGCTGTTCGACGTTCCGGACGCCTGAACCGGACGGACCGAGTCCCCGAATTCGACGAGGAACGCGGTGTTGGCGCTAGGCGTACCAGTCAACGAGATCTTCTGGTACATGAAGCTTACGCCGTGGTTGAACTGACCGATGGGGATGTTCGAGGAGGCGCCGCCCGGGGCGGTACCCAAGGCCGGGTTGTAGCCGTTCGTTCTCTGGCCTTGCGCAAGGGCGGCACCGGCGCCATTGGCGGCGCAGTACGCGTTTCCGGAAGTCGGGCCGTAGATGCCTGCGTTACCGCAGTTACCTTGGACGCTGCCGCTGTAGACGAACCCGGTGTCGATGCTGGTGAACTTGATGTACGCCTTCTTGTCGAAGTCGCTCAGCGCTTGGATCTGACCGGTGTGTCCGGACACGGTCTTCGCGGTTGAATCGGCTTCGCTCTTCGTCGAGTCTGCTTCTTGTTGCAGCGCATCGACGTGGCGTTCCACCGCTTTGAGCTCCGCGCCGTAGGCGGCGATGAGCTTGTTCGCGGCATCGATGTCGGTTTTTTCGACGGCTTTACCGGCGGTGATCTGCGCTTCGATCATGTCGACCGCGCGATACGCCAGCACCGCGGCTTCATAGCGCGTCATCGGGCGGTTGCCCTTGAACGTGCCGTCCGGGTAGCCTTTGATGATGCCGTCTTTTGCGAGTTGATCGACGGCATCGTACGCCCAGCTGTTCAGCGGGACGTCGGAGAGGGGGCCGGCTTGGGCGACATCAGTCGCACCAGCCGTAGCAGTAGAACTCACAGCGGTGGTATCCGCCGGAGCTACCGCGACAGTTGTCGGATCGGCCATCGCTAAGCTCGGAGTAATAAACCCGAGCATCAGCAAGACTCCGACCGCTTTCGTTAGCTTTCGGATCATACGAGTTAAGAGGCCTCCATAGATTGGCGCCGGCGATCCGTGGAATTTTTCTTCCGCGTAATCGACGCACCGAGTCGAGATGAGGTCTTGCATGCGTTCCTCTGCTGTGTTGGAGCTTCGCCCCTCGTAAGTAGGTCGCAAATCGCCGGACACGGACATCGGAATGAGCACTGCAAACGAACGCCGCTTGTCCCGGCATAGCAAGGGCAGCGACTTTCGTCGAAAGCTCTTCGCGCCTTGAAACTTTCTTCCTCGGCTTAAGTCGCAGATTCTGGACGCTTTACCAGCAAGCCGGGTCACACTCTGGGCCGCCGGGGGACGAAGAACCCGCCGGCCTAGGGTGAATACCACCCGGGTGAACCCGATCTGGATCAGCGAAGCCGACGTCGTCAGCTTGATCGACTTGCCCCTGGCGCTGAGCGCCCTCGAAGAGACCCTCCGCCTCGAGCCTTCGGGCGCGGCCGAGAACATGACGAAGACCGTCGTCACCTTTAATGGTCACGACACGCTCCACGCGATCGGGGCGGCGGTCCCCGGCGCCGGGGTGGTCGGGACCAAGACCTGGACCCATACCGCGGGCGGGACCGGACCGCTTGTCCTGCTCTTCGATGCGAAAAACGGGTCCGTGCTCGCGGTGATCGAGGCCTTCGCCCTCGGCCAGCTCCGGACCGCCGGCATCAGCGCCGTCGCCACCGGGCGGCTGGCCCGGGCCGACGCGCGCGAAATGACGATCGTCGGATCGGGGAAGCAGGCGTTGCCGCAGGTGGCCGCCGTCCTCGCCGTGCGCGATATCCGCCGCGTCCGGGTATGGAGCCCGACCCCCGCCAACCGGGCCGCGCTGGTCGCCAAGCTGGCGGCGACGTTCCCCGAGGTCGAGGCGGTCGACACGAGCTCCGCCGAGGAGGCCTTCGCGGGGACCGACGTCATCACGCTCGCCACGCGGGCGACCTCGCCGGTGCTGACCGCGGCCGGCGCCCCCCGGGGCGTGCACGTCAACGCGGTCGGGGCGATCGTGCCCGAACGAGCCGAGTTCGAGCCGCAGCTGCTCGCGCGCTGCGCGGTCGTCAGCGCCGACAGCGTGCCGCAAACCCAAACGCTCTCGCGCGAATTCCGCGAGTATTACGGCGCGGCCGGCGGACCCGCATGGGACGCGGTCGTTCCGTTGAGCCGCCTGGTTGCCTCGAACGCCTCCCGGCCGGACGGCGCCGACGTCACGCTCTTCAAAGCGATGGGCATGGGCATCTCCGACCTCGCGCTCGGGATCAAAGTGCACGAGCTTGCACGGCAACGCGGCCTCGGTCGCGAAATACCACCACGGGTAAACGTTCCCATCCGTTACAACTCAACCGCCAAAGCGTAGGTACACCATGGATTACTCGAAGTTCTTCGTCGACCGCACGGGCGCGGTATCACCGCCGCTCACGCTATGGCCTTCGGTCATCATTCCGAAGGAAGCGATCGACGCGGAGATCGAGCGCTTGAGCGCGCTGCCCCGTCCCGCCGACGGCCGCCGGCGCTCCCTGATCGTGCACCCGAACTCGACCGAACCCGGACTCGGGCTCGCACCCGGGATTCGCGTTTCGCTCGATGTGCTGTTGCCCGGCGAGAGCACCGCGCCGATCCGCCACAACTCGAGTCAGGTGAACTTCTGCATCAGGGGATCGGGCACGGCCAACGTCGCCGGTAAACGCTTTGCGTTCGATCGCCACGACGTGTGGAACACGCCGTCGATGGATGCCTACGTCGTCGAAAACACGACCGGCGAACGACAGGTGCGCCTGACCTATTCGAACGCGGCGCTGCTCGAAAAGATGAACGTCCACATCGTCGATGAGAATCCGCCCGCAGCGTCGCTCGAGCCCGCACCCGCCGCGACGCATTCCGATGAGAAGCACGATCAGAACCCGTTCGGTACGTTCGAACTCGCCGACGGCGCGTATCTCATGCCGTACGAGAAGCTCGTCAATCCCGACGTCGTTCCGTCGAAGTCGCTGTTCTGGAAGTGGGCGGCGATCAAGGAGCATCTCGACAAACTCGAAGCGCTCGGTCAGAAGTACCGCGGACGCCGCCTGTATTTGCTGTTCAACCCGGCGACCGGCCACACCAACGGCACGACGCACAACTTCTTCGCCACGATGTGCCTGCGTCCGGCGAACATCGTCGACCGGCCGCATCGCCACACCGCCGCCGCGATCAACTACTACTTCGAAGGCAGCGGATACAGCATCGTCGAGGGCACCCGATTCGATTGGAAAGCCGGCGACTTGATGCTCTCAGCACCGGGTTGGGGCATTCACAACCACGCCTCGAACAACGCGCCGGTGTACGAGTTGACGATTCAAGATTCGCCGCTCAACATCGCGATGGGCTCGCTGCTCTGGCAAGAGAACCTCGCGCAGCCGTTCGCAGTGCTGGGCGCTGAAGACGGCTTCGCGACCAATCGCGAAACGGTCGGCGTCTAGAAGGCGCTGAACTCTTCGAACGTTACGGGGCGCGGCAGCATCCCGTAACGGGTGGCGAGCGCGAGCGTGTTGACCGTGTACTTGCGGTCGTTGCTCGTCGCGAAGTAGAGTCGCTTCATGTTCGCGACGACCGCGGGGTCCATCTTGGCGATGCGCGCAAGCGTTTCGCCGGACTCCTTGGTGTGCGTGTTCGCCCACTTTGCGGTCGCGTAGATCGCGGCGACCATCCGTTTCGCAACGTCGGGGTTCTTCTGGACCCAGCCCTTCGTCGTGAACCAGTAGATCGGTGCGATCTCCGGCGCGATCGTAAGGTACGTGTCGCCGAAGTCGCGGATCTGGCCCGCGCGCACGCCGTCGGTCTTGAACGGTTCCGTGATCACCCCCGCCTGGATCGTGCCGCGCTCGAGCGCCGCGCTGATCTGGCTGAACGGCAGCTCGACGAAGTGTACGCTGTCCCGCGGGACGCCGTTCAGATCGAGATAGGCGAGCAGGGTGAGCTGATTGAAATCGGCGAGGCTCGAAACACCGAAGGTCGCGCCGACCAAATCTTTGGGCGTTTTGAACGGCGAGTTCTTGGCGACGACGAGGTTGGCGTTCGCATCGCGCAGCGAGTAGAGCGCGGCGGGCGCGAGCATCACGAGCGGGATGTTGCGCGCGATGCCGGTCGCGATCTGCAGCGGGTTGGCAATGCCCACGTCGAGATCGCCGGCCAGCACCGCCGTGATGATCGCCGAACCCGTATTGAGCGTCGTGATCTGCGGGGAAATGCCGTTGCTCGCGAAGATGCCGCTGTCGACACCGTAGTACGATTCGCCCGACGCGTCGATCGCCAGCGAACCGATGCGCACCGTTGCCGGCGTGGTCTGCGCCTGCGCCGGGCGCGCAGCAGCGAGCAGGCCGCCGGCGATGAGCGTCATCGCGGCTGAGCGCGGCATAGCGGGCGCGGGGTTCTCAACTCTCATCGGTGAACGGCATCCTTCATGAGCTCCGTAGCGGCGGCAGCAAGCCGCTCGACGCACACGGTTGAAGGCACACAGGTCAGCGTCCTGCGCGGCGGCTCGGGACCGCCGCTGCTGTTCTTGCACGGCAGCGACGCCTTTACCGATTGGCAACCGTTCATGGCCGAGCTGGCCGGGCGCTTTGACGTGATCGTGCCCGATCATCCCGGCTTCGGGCAATCGTCCACGCCGCCGTGGCTCGATACGATCGGCGACCTCGCCCACTTCTACCGCGCGTTCATCGAGGCACTCGGCTTGCATGACGTCATCCTCGCCGGGCACGGAATCGGCGGCTGGATCGCGTGCGAACTCGCCTTGCGCGACACGCGCGACCTGCGCGCGCTCGTGCTCGTCGATGCGGCGGGCTTGCCGTTGACCGAAGACGGCGTCGACACGTTCATGCTCTCGCCCGAGGCTCTGCGCAAAGCTTCGTACACCGACGTCAGCCACGCTCCCACCGACGACGCGTTTCTTGCGCAACAGCCGAAGAACGCGCTGATGACGGCGCGCGTCGCGTGGTGCCCGCGCTTCTACGATCCGCAACTCGCGAAATGGCTGCACCGGCTGCGGCTGCCGGCGCTGATCGTGTGGGGCGAGCAGGACGCGGTGTTTCCGCCGCGCCAGGCCGAGACGTTCGCCGCCGCGATCCCCGGCGCGCGCACGCAGCTCGTTGCCGCCGCCGGTCATCTGCCCCACGTCGAACAACCGCAAGCGTTCGCCGCGGCCGTTGCCGCCTTCATCCAGGGAGGACTCAAATGAAATTCATTGCGTTCCATTTGATGCCGTACGCGGATCTCGATCTGTCGTACACCGACCGCTACGAATCGGCATGGGTCACGCTGCCCAACAGCTATTACGATCCGGTGAAGGGCCACGCGCTCTACAATCGCTACCTCGATGAACTCGAATACGCCGATCAGCTCGGCTTCGACGGCATCGGCATCAACGAGCACCATCAGAACGCCTACGGCCTCATGCCGACGCCCGGCGTGATCGCCGGCGCGCTCGCGCGACGGACGCGCGGATCGCTCGCCGTGCTCGGACGCGCCTTACCGCTGGTCAACAACCCGTGCGTGATCGCCGAAGAGTTCTCGATGATCGACAACATCACGGGCGGACGCCTGATCGCGGGCTTCGTGCGCGGGATCGGGGCCGAGTATCACTCGTGGAACATGAACCCGGCGTTCTCGCACGAGCGCTTCGGCGAGGCCCACGACCTGATCGTGCGCGCGTGGACCGAAACGGGCCCCTTTCACTGGCGCGGGAAGCACTACGATTTCCGGTACGTCAACACGTGGCCGCGTCCGTATCAGCAGCCGCACCCGCCGATCTGGATCCCCTCGCAGGGCAGCCGCGAAACGATCGTGTGGGCGGCGGCCGCCGAACGCAAGTACACCTACTTGCAAACCTACAGCCCGGTGGCCGCCGTGAAGAAGTTTCTCGACATGTATCGCGAGGAAGCGCAAAAAGCCGGTTACACCGCGACGCCGGAGCAGGTCGGCTGGATGGCGCCGGTCTTCGTGGGCGAGACCGACGCTTCGGCGCGCGCTGAAGCGCAACCGCACATCGAATCGTTCGCGAACAAATTCTTGCGCATGACGCCGGAGATGGTGCGGCCGCCGGGCTACCTCAGCCTCGCGTCGGCCAATGCGGTGCTGGAAGCAAAATCGAGCCAAGCCGGCGGCGCGCGCACGATCGACCAGCTCATCGAGAGCGGCCAGCTCATCTGCGGATCGGCGGCGACCGTCCGCGATCAGTTGGCGGAACACGAACGCACGCTCGGCCTCGGCCACTTCCTCGCGCTGCTCCAGTTCGGCACGCTGCCGCACGAAGCGACGATGCGCAACATCGAGCGCTTCGCGCGCGACGTCATCCCGCAACTGCGAGCACGAACTCCCGTCACAGTATAGATGGTCGCGCGCATACCGTTTGCCGCGAGCGGTATCGGCTCGTACTGGTGGGAGGGGGCAAAACTTCTCAAGGCCGCGCTTGAGCGCAAGGGCGTGGAACTCGACGTCAACACGCGCTCGAGCAACGTTCGCAACGTGCTCTCGGTTGCGAGCGGCGAATCGCTGCTCGGGATAACGCTGCCGCAATTCGTCGACTGGGCGCAACGCGGCCTCGACGTCTTCGCGAACGAGAAAATTCCGGAGCTGTGCGTCGTGGCGCCGCTGAACATCCCATACTACTTGGCGGCGGCGGTCGATCGCGCCAGCGGCATCACGTCGCTCAAGGAGCTCGCGGAGCGGCGTTACCCGTGGAAGGCCGTCATCCCGTCAGATGACAACCTCGTCGGGATCTACATCGAGCGGATCATGCGCGAACACGGCATCACGCGTGCGAGCTTGGCTGCCTGGGGCGGCACCGATCTCAACCCCATCGCGCAACGCACCGCGGCCGAGCGCGCGAGCGCGACCGGACCGAACGTGATGAAGAGCCGCACGCGCGAATACGCCGAGAGCGGGGCGGCCAACGGCTTCTTCCTCTACATCAACGGCTGCTCCGACTGGGCTCGCGACCTGACCACGCTACTCGATCTGCGCTTCCTGCACTTCGACGAAGCGATCCTCGATACGATCAACGCCGATTGGGGTGCAACGAAGATCACCTTACCGGCGCGGCTCCTACCCGGCGTGGATGAAGACATCGCCGTCGCGGGCTGGCATCAGCATTACATCTACGGGTTGTCCGGCGTTCCCGATGAGGTCGTGCGCGCCGTGTTGGCGGCACTCGAAGACGAACGCATCCTCGACAACACGTTCGGCTTCTCGTTCTCCGGCTTTCGCCCGGAGCTGCCCAAGAGCCTCAGACTTCACCCCGCTACGGAAGCGTACTACTCCACGCGCGAGACGGGTTAGCGGCCGACCATTTTTGCCAGCAGGGCGGATACGTCGGCAGGCGACTCGGCGCCGGTCCAAGCAACGAACTGATCGGGCCGCACGAGCACGAGGTGCTGCTCGTAGGCTTCACGCCCGCCGGCGAACGTATCGCGGATCACCTTGAGCGGAATCTTCGCGGCGGCCGCAGCCTGCTCGAACGCTCGCACGTCGGCATCGGGCGCGTCGAACGCCAGCAACGTGAATCCCGCGCCCAGCTCTTCGAACACGTTCTTCCCCGATGAGAGCGGTTGCGGTGCGAGATGATGTCCGGCGCGGGCCGACCAGGTGTGCGTTCCGTGCGCACCGCTCTTGCCGCCGGGCGGCCCTGCGACGACGGGCGAACCTTCATAGTTCGGCTCGTAGCTCAGGATGTTCTGACCGGCTTTCGCCTTACGCTCGGCCCACGCGGCCTCGAACTCCGCTTTGTCACGCGCGGGGTTGTGCAGCTTCAGCCATTCCGCGCTTTCGTTGATGCCGGCCGCAATGAAATCTTCGCCGGTTTCCTTGAAGATCGGCCGCCGCTCGTCGCTATAGGAACCGATGAGTTCCGGTCCGCCCCAGCCTTGCAGCGTCGCGGCCAGCTTCCAGCCGAGATTCTTTGCGTCTTCGAGCCCGCTATTCAATCCGTAACCGCCGTACGGCGGATGGCTGTGCGCCGCATCGCCGGCAATCAGCACGCGCCCGACCTGATACGTTTCGGCAACCGCAACGCGCAGATCCCAAAAGCCCACGTAGTCGAACTCGACCTTGACCGGGAAGCCGGCGACGCGCTGGATGAGCGCGAGAAAATCGTAATTGTCCTTGGTCGAATTCGGCGGCACCGGCGCGTGAAAGAAAAACGATTCGCCGACGTCGACCCGGCCGAAGAAGTTCCAGTAGCCCTTGGCGTCGGGATCGAGCACGTTGTACGTTCCGCGTTCGGGAAACCGCTTGAGCGCTTCGTGCAGCTCTTTCGAGCGGAACACGGCGAGCACCATGACCTGCTCGAAGTCCGTGCCGCCGCGTTCGATCCCGGCCTGGCCGCGCACGAACGAGTTCGCGCCGTCGCAACCGACGATGTAGTCGCCCTCGAGTTCCTCGCGCTGCGTGCCGTCGCTCTCCTTGATCGTCACGCGCACGCCGGTCGCATCCTGGGCGATCGTCTCGGCGGTCCAACCGAAGTAATTTGTGACGCTCGGCAATTCGGCCATCCGGTTGCGCAGCACTTTTTCGGTAAGGTACTGCGGTAGCCGCTCGACGTCTTCGAAGTAGAACTTGCGCACGAGCTCGCGCTGCGGCACGATGTACCAGTACTCGCTCATCAGGTTACCGTACGCGGTCATGCCCGCGATCGGATACCCCTTGGGCATGATGCGTTCGGCGCGCAGCTTGTCGGCGATGCCCCAAAAATAAAAATGCTCGAGGGTGCGCGGCGTCAGGTTTTGACCCTTCGGAATGTTCTGCAGTTGCGTGCGCCGCTCGATGAGCGCGCACGAGATACCGCGGAGTCCGAGGTCGACCGCGAGTCCGACGCCTACCGGACCGCCGCCGACGATAATGACCTGAAATCGCTTAGCTATGGTAATCCCTCGAGATCGCCCGCTTCGATCGTTTTCCAGCGCGATCGTGACGGGTCAAAGAATGGTGCCAACGCGTCTTTTTCCAACCACGACAACGTCTCCAGCTCGAATGGATCGAGATAGCCGACGTGTCCTGTTCGCAAGTCCACGATTTTCAACCGCGGTCCGTTCGCACCCGTGTCCAGTTCGACGTCGACCGACGCGAACTCGTTCTCAAGTCGCATGCGTACCGTGCATCAGAGAATGAACGAGAGGTTATGAAGCGGCTCGTTGTTCCTCACGAGGAGGACGGTCTTCTCCGCCATCCGCAGGCCGTCGGACGTGCGGCGCAAGCGGTGCTTCTGCTGCGCGAAATAGACGGCTTCCCGGCCGCGTCGCAGTTCCCCCAGCACGAAGTTGGACACGATCAGGCGTTCGTCGGCGCGTTTGGCCGGCGCGATCTCAATGTTGGAGACCACCCGGCGCATCCGGGATTGCGGCTCCTGCGCCCAGGCACCGCCCGACTTGAGCCGCGTGATGCGGTCTTGCAGCCGCTCGCGATCGTCGAAGATGATCGAAACGTGATCGTCGGGATCGTACTCGTCGACGTTCACCGGCACCCAGTAGCGGATGTCGTCGGTCCAGAGGGCGAGCCATTCATCGTAACAATTCTCGTCGGCCAAGCGCGCTTCCCGATACAGAAACCCCTCGACGCTCTCCCGCGTGAACGTCACGTCCGGCTCGATGGTCTGCACCTAGGCCCGCTCCAGCTGTGCGGCCCACCAGCGAAGCTGCGCCCGCTGCGTGAGCTCGTCGGAGTAGTGCGCGGCGCGGCTGTTCTCGTAGCGGTACGCTTCCGGGGTGGCGTCGTCGTTATCGATGTGTTCGCGCGCCATACCGCGGCCGATGAACTTCCACGGATCGACGAGCTGCTGCATGCCGAGCTGATTGCGCTCGAACATCTCGACGTCGTCGACGTTCACGCTGCCGGCCGGCCCCATCCGGCTTTCCGTGAGGCGGACGCGAGCCGTGTTGACTTCCTTCGGCACGCCCTTGAGAAACGCGCAGTAGAACGTGATCTCGAATTGGTCGGCGGCGATCGGGCGCAACACCCGCAGGTCCGGGTTGAGCAACTGGATGTTCGGCATCAGGATCGTGTGCGGTCCGCCGCTGTCCATGATGTACTTCGCCCGCTGGGTACCGTAGGCGGCTTCCATCGAAGCGCGATATTCTTTCGCCCACGGGGCGTCGGGCAGCGGTCCGCGGCCCATCGTGCGGATGTCCAAACAGAAGTGCCCGTTGCCGAGATCGCGCGAGAGCGTCGTGTCTTTCTTGATCATGCCGAGCAGCGCGTTCGGACGTCCCTGCCGCGCGGCTCGGATCGATCCGAAATCGGCCTGATGCGTGAACGGCGGATGGTAACCGTCGCCGCCTTGGAATTTCCAGTTCGCGTAGATGACCGACTTCGTTGCGCCGTGCCGCACTTCGATTTCACCGACCGGCGAGTGATCGCAAAACAGATCGACGGCTCGCTTTGCCGAGACGCCGAGATGATCGTCGAGCGACGGCCCATCCGCTGCCAGCGAACCCCATACGAAACCGCGGTATATGCCCATGCGCGGGGCCGGAATGAGCCCGAAGTTCTCTTTGGAAAGAGCCGGCTCGTAAGCGCCTTCGGCGTAGGGCACGCCGACCAGCTCGCCGTTGTCCTTGTAGGTCCAGCCGTGATACGCGCACCGGAAGAACGCTGAGTTGCCGCGCTCGAATTGACATACGCTGTTCGCGCGATGGCGGCAGCGGTTCATGAACAGGTGCACGTTGCCGTGGCTATCGCGGTTCATGATCACGGACTGGCGGCCGATCCAGCGGAGCACGTAATCGCCGTTTTCCGGAATCTCGGAATCGTGGCCGACGAACACCCAACCGCGATGAAAGATCTGCTCCATCTCGAGCTCGAAGATGGCGGGGCTGGTGTACACGTCTGAATGCACGTACCCTTCGTCGAGCCGCAAAAGCGAGCGGATCTCCAAAGGTTGCGCGGTGGCCGTCATGACTTTACGATACTAGGTCATTCGAGAACAGGTCGTCAACCAACCGGCGCGCGAACGACTTCGCTATGGAACGAAGCACGTTCGTCTCGTCATTGGGCGCCCTCGCAGCCCTGAGCCGCCCGATCGGCGCGCTGGGTGCAGCCGCTGCGCCTGCAGTGATCCACGCCGCGTCGTCGATCGACGATGATGCAACGCCGTTCATCTGGGCGATTCAAACCGGCCTCTTCAGTAAGAACGGCATCGACGCGGATTTGCAACGCGCGACGAGCGGTGCCGCGAGCGTAGCGGGCGTCGTCGGCGGCTCGTTTCAGATTGCCAAATCGAGCGTGACGTCGCTGTGCACGGCGCACTCGCGCGGCCTGCCGCTGATTTGGATCGCACCGGGCGGCGAATACGACGGCGCGTTGCCGCCCGTAATCGGTTTGATCGTGCGCGCGGACGCTCCGATCAAGACCGGCGCCGACCTCAACGGCAAGACCGTCGGCGTGTCGGCGCTCAACGATTTCTTTTCGCTTGCGGCGCGCGCGTGGACCGATGCGCACGGCGGCGATTCATCGACGATCAAGCTCACCGAGATTCCGATGAGCCAAGCGAGCGCCGCGGTCGCGACCGGCCGTATCGACGCCGCGATCGTGGTACAGCCGTTTTTCGAGACGGCGAAGTCGGATCCCAAGCTGCGCATCATCGGCGATCCGTCCAGTGCGCTCGGCGCACACTTCATGCAGTCGGCGTGGTTCACGTCGACCGATTTCGCGGCCAAGAATTCCGCGGTCGTCGATCGCTTCATCCACGTGATGCGTGAAGCCGCGACCTACGTCAACGGCCACCACGCGGAAACCGCCGACATCGTGCCCAAGTTCATGAAGGTCGACGTCGAACCGCTCAAGGTGCGCATCCCCTTGGGCGTACGCTTCAACCCGCCGCAGATGCAAGCGCTGATCAACACCCAGGCCCGCTATAAGATGATCCCGGTCGCATTCGACGTGCACGACGTCATCTATCCGGGCGCCCTGCGCGGGTAAGCTCCGCCCCACCGGGGAAAAACCCGGGCATGCTTTCACCCGCCGAAAACGAGCGCCTGACCCGGGTCGGCCCCGGCACCCCGATGGGCAGGCTGTTCCGCCGCTACTGGTTACCGACACTGCTGGCCGAAGAACTGCCCGATCGCGACGGCGCGCCGGTCCGCGTGCGCTTGCTCGGCGAAGATCTCGTGGCGTTCCGGGATTCGGACGGCGTGGCCGCGCTCGTCGGCGCGTTCTGCCCCCATCGGCGCGCGCCGATGTTCTTCGGCCGCAACGAAGAGTGCGGTCTGCGCTGCGTCTATCACGGCTGGAAGTTCGACCGCAACGGCACCTGCGTCGACATGCCGTCGGAGCCGCCGGATTCACTCTTTAAAACGAAGGTCACGATCGACGCGTATCCCACCTGGGAAGGCGGCGGGATGATCTGGGCCTACCTCGGGCCGCCGGAGCTCAAGCCCGAGCCGCCCGGCCACGAACTCGTGCGCACGCCCGCGACGCATCGTCACGTTTCGAAGTCGTTCGAGGAATGCAACTTCTTGCAGGCGCTCGAGGGCGGCATCGACCCGACCCACGCGTCGATCATGCACAACATGAACATCGGCGACCGTTCGTTCCTCAACAACTACGACGAGCTGGTCGCCAACATTCAGCTCGACAAAACCGATTACGGTTTCACCTACGCGGGCATTCGCAAACTCACCAACAACACGTGGGTGCGCGGATATCACTACATCATGCCCTCGTTCCACATGCGGGCGACCGTCGAGGGTCCGTTCGGCCGGCGGGCCGACGGGCCGACGATCGATGGGCATATCTGGATCCCGATCGACGACGAACACACGTGGGTGTACAGTTTCGGTTACTCGCACGATCCGGCGCGGCCGCTCGAGCTCGACAAAGTCCGCGCGCGCGACACGCGGCTCGGACGCGGCGACTTCCTCGACAAGAACTACCGGTCGCGGCTGAACAAGGCGAACGACTACGAAATCGACCGCCAGGTTCAAAAAGAGAAAACGATGACCGGCATCCAGGGCATCAACACCCAAGACCTCGCGCTGCAAGAGGGCATGGGCCCCATCGTCGACCGCTCGCAGGAGCACCTCGGCACGACCGACCGGGCGATCATCACCTTGCGTCAGGTGCTGACCGAAACGCTCGACTCGCTCGAACGCGGGGGTCCGCTGCGCGCCCTCGACCCGGCAACCTACCGGAATATTCGCTCCTTCGACCGGCTGATCGACGGCGATGCCGAATGGCGCGCGGCAACGAAGACGGACCTCACAACCAAGTTTTGATGCGACGGTTTCCCCGGTCGACGTTTCTGGCCGGATCGGTGGCCGCGGCTGCGATGGCGCCGCGGCGCGGATCCGCACAAGCGCTGACGCCGTTGCGCGCGACGTCGGCGATCGACGACGCAGCCACACCCTACCTCTACGCGATGGAAAATGGGATCTTCCGCAAGAACGGCTTCGATGCGACGCTCGAGCGCGCCACGAGCGGCGCCGCAGCGGCGTCGGCGGTCGTCGGCGGGTCGTTCGATGTCGGGAAATCGAGCGTCATATCGCTCTTGACGGCGCACGCGCATGGGTTGCCGATCGTTGCGATCTCGGCTGCCGGCGACTACGACGTTTCGAACCCCGCGGCGAACGTCGTCGTACGGCCCGACTCCAGCTTGCGTCCCGGGGCCGATTTGAACGGCAAGACGGTTGCCGTTTCCGCCATTAACGACTCGTTCTCGATTTCGGTGCGGGCGTGGGTCGATAAGTTCGGTGGCGACTCATCCACGGTCAAGCTGCTCGAACTGCCGATGAGTTCGGTGCCGGCCGCGATTACGGCCGGACGCATCGACGCGGCCGTCCTCATCCAACCCTTCCTCACTCAGGCACTGGCGGCCGGGACGGTGCGTTCGCTGGGTGACCCGGTCAGCGCGACCGGCAACCACCACACGGACTCGGCGTGGTTTACCACCGTGGCGTACACGCAGAAGAACCCCGACGCCGTCAACCGATTCATGCGCATCATTCGCGATGCCGCGATCTACGTGAACGGACACCCTGCCGAAACCGCGGGCCTGCTAACGAAGTTCGCAATGGTGCAGTCGAACGACGTCGGGAAAATTCGCGTGCTGCAAGGCTGGAAACTCGACGCGGCCAATCTGCAACCGTTAATCGACGCGGCGGCGCGCTATAAGTTCATTCCCGAAGTGTTCGACGCCAAAGATCTCATCTATCAGAACGCGCTGCGCTAGCCGATTCGAACGCGGGCGCGACGTCGCGCATGAACCGCCGCATCTGATCCTTGACCATGTCGTGCGGTTTGAGGCCGTAGTTGAAGTAGAGGATCACCTCGCTCACGCCCGACGCTTCGACCTCGCGCATGTCGGCGATGATCTTCTCGGGCGAACCGACGAGCACGGATTTCGCGGTGAGGTCTTCCGCGCGCATCTCGTTGAGGATCTTCACGATGTCGAGGAAGTACCGCAAACTCGGCGGCACGGTCTTCGCATCGGCCGGAAATGCCGCAACCAAAGCGTCCTTGAAGTAGCGCAGTAACGACTCGCGGCCGTACGCTTCTTCTTGCGCATCATCCGCAATGTGGATGAAGTAGCTGCAGCTCGACTTTCGCGGGGCACGATCGTATTTCGCGCACTCTTCCGCGTACGCATCGACCGCGTTTTTGAGCGACCCGTAAACCATCGCGGCGGCAAACGGCGCGAAGATGATGTTCCAGTCGCGCTTCGCCGCCAGCTCCATGGTCGGCCGTGAGAAGCACGCGATGACGGGCCGCAAGGGCTGCTGCAGCGGCCGAGGCCGCACTTCGATGTTATCGAAGTTGTAGAACGTCCCGTGATGCGACCACTTGCCGGGCTCGGTCCACGCGCGCCACACGATATCGAGTCCTTCGGCGAAATGTTCGGCCGTCGACTCGAACGAGATACCGAACCCGTCGTACTCGGCGCGGTCGTAGCCGCGGCCCGCCGCGAAGTCCACGCGTCCGCCGGAGAGCTGATCGAGCGTCGCCCACTCTTCGGCGACGTGCAGCGGATGATGTACCGGCAGCAGCACGACGGCCGGCGCGAGCCGGATCGTCTTCGTCGCACTGGCGAGCGCGGCGAGCATGATGTTGGGGCACGGGTTGATGCCCAGGAGGTTGAAATGATGCTCGCCGATCCAAGCCGAGTTCAGACCGATCTCATCGGCGTAGACCGCCTGCTCGAAGATCTCGTGCAAGAACTGCTCGGGCGTCCGCGGGTTGTTCGGATAGCGGTTGTCGCTAAGGGTGAAATAACCGAACTTCAAGCTGCTATGCCCTCCTGCCGGGGTGACTTCCCGGCCGCGGAGCAGAAACCCGTGCAGATGCCGGAGCTGCCGGATATTTCCGCCTACATCAGTGCCCTCGAGCCGCGCATCGTCGGTCAGCCGCTCGAACGCGTGCGCCTCGCGAGCGTCTTCTTACTGCGCACCGCCGATCCGCCGCTCGCCGACGCCGAGGGCCGCGTGGTGCGCGAACTGCGCCGCATCGGCAAACGCATCGCGATCGGCTTCGACGGCGACTTGTGGCTCGTGCTGCACTTGATGATCGCCGGCCGCCTGCATTGGCGTCCGCCCTACGCCAAGCTGGCCGGCCGCAACGCGCTCGCGGCGTTCGACTTCCCCAACGGCACGCTCGTGCTGACCGAAGCCGGCACGAAACGGCGCGCGTCGCTCCACGTGCTGCGCGGCGCGGCCGCGCTCGAGGAGATCGATCCCGGCGGCATCGAGGTCTTCGCCAGCGACCTCGCCGCGTTCCGCAACGCGCTCAGCCTCGAGAATCGCACCCTCAAACGCGCGCTGACCGATCCGCGTATCGTGAGCGGCATCGGGAACGCGTATTCCGACGAGATCCTTCACGCCGCCCGGCTTTCGCCGATCACGCGCACGCACAAGCTTAGCGAGGCCGAATGGCAGCGCTTGTACGACGCAACCCGCGCGACGCTGCAGCTCTGGATCGAACGTCTGAACGATGAGGCGAAGGACGGCTTTCCCGAAGGGGTCACCGCGTTTCGGAAAGAGATGGCCGTGCACGGACGCTTCGGCGAAGCGTGTCCGCGCTGCGGGGAACCCGTGCAGCGCATTCGCTACGCGGACAACGAGACGAACTATTGCGCGCGCTGCCAGACGGGCGGATCGCTGCTCGCCGACCGCAGCCTCTCCCGCCTCCTAAAGGCCGACTGGCCCCGCACCCTCGACGAACTCGACGCCCTGAAGCGACGCTGACGAAGCGACTTTCGCTTACGATCAGTGGGGAAAAACCTTGTCATCCCGAGCGGAGCACCTTTAGGTGCGCAGTCGAGGGACGCGCGACAATCTTTGCTACCGAGTGCGGAGCGCGAAGGCGCGAGCAGTGACGTAAAAAAGAAAAGTTTAAGTAACCATTGCTCGCGCCTTCGCGCTCGCACTCCAAGGATGGAGATCGTGGCGCGTTCCTCGGCTACGTGCCTTCGGCACTCCGCTCGGAATGACAGAGTAGGAGCGACACCGCGTCATTCACATTCACGTATAGAGCAGCGATCCCGGTGTGGTGAGCAATTCGCCCGTTTCGAGGAGCGTTTTGAGACCGGACACGATCATCGGCCAGCCGCCGTAGAGTTCGGGGTTTGCGCCTTCGCGCAGTTGATCGTGCGTCACGGTGAGCCGGCAGGAGTCGGCGACCGGTTCGATCTCCCACGTTACGCGCGACGTACCTTCGCTCTTCACCGCATCGCTCCATAGGGCGCGGAACGTTTGCACGAGCTTGCGCGGCGGATCGACTTCGACGTTCTCGCCTTCAACGATCGCCATCGGGGCCTTCGGACTGCGGGCTTCGTAGCTCGAACCGGGTGTCCAATCGCTGTTGACGCCGACGCCGAACGAATATTTCGCGCGCAGCTCGGGGTCCACGATCGCTTGCCACAGGCGTTCGGGCGTGGTCTTTATGTAGATCTCGAATACTTTTTCCATCGTCTTCTCCAGGTCGGCTTTGAGGTCGCTCAGTGCCGCGACGAACGGTGCGGCGTATTTGCTCACCCAGCGATCCTGAATGAGCCGGATCGGAACGGCGTTGAGGAAGTGCAGTTTCTCGCGCCCGCGCCGCCGCGTAACGACGAGCCCCGCCTGCTCGAGCACGCGCAGATGTTTCATGACGCCGAAGCGCGACATGGTCAGTCGCGCCTCCAGCACGCTTAGCGTCTGCCCGTCTTCTTTAAAAAGCTCGTCCAGCAGGCTGCGCCGCGTCGGGTCCGCCAGGGCTCGGAACACGTCGTCCACGCCGCCATTATATGTGACCATTTGGTCACGCGTCAAGGCCTTTTTGTGGCGGGCGCGGCAGCGCCGGAGTGATGCAATTCTTCGTGCAAGGCGCGTGGGGCGTGATTCCCGCGCACGGCATTACGTTCGTCGAGGACACGGTCGCGGCGTAGATCATGGAACCAATGGTTGCGTGGCGGCGTCCTGCCAAACGCGGCGCCGCCACGCCGCTCGTCGTTTTGTTGCACGGCCGCGGTGCGGACGAAAACGACCTCATCGATCTGGCCAACGACCTTCCGCAACACTTCGCTTATGCCAGCGTGCGCGGACCGATCGCGCTGCCGGAAGGCGGCTATCGCTGGTTCGAGGATCGCGGCGTCGGACGGCCCGTCCCCGCGAGCTTGCAGAGCACGGTCGACATGCTGCGCGCATGGATCGACAGTTCCGCCACGGCCGAGTACGATCGCAAGCGCACGTTCGTCCTCGGGTTCAGCCAAGGCATGATGACCGCCGCCGCGCTGCTGCTCGACGATCCGGCCCGCCTCGCCGGCGCCGTTCTCCTGAGCGGCTCGATCGCGGTCGACACCGGAACGGCAACGCCCGGCCGCCTCGCCGGCGTGCCCGTCTTCACGGCCCACGGTTCGTTCGACGGCGTGATCCCGGCCGACCGGATTACGCAGTCGCTACAGTATTTGCGCGAGCGCAGCGGCGCCGACCTCAGTGAACATACCTACCCCATCGATCACAGCATCTCGCGTAGGGAGCTCGCGGACGTCGCCGCGTGGCTCGCGGAACGCGGCTGATCTTCAGACTTTGCTTATGTTTTCACAGACTTGGCGGATACGGCAGTGCTCGGCGTGCAACCGTAGAATGGGGTGAGCCGCAGGCGCCGGTCGCCTTACACGTCGGAGGGAATTATGTCTCGCGTTGCTTCATTTTTTGCTGCCATCATGCTCTCGGTTGCTTTCGGCGCATCCGCGTTTGCGCAAGCCCCCGCGCCCAGCGTCCGCATTCGCGGCACGATCGGTTCATTTGCGGGCGGCGTGCTGACCGTCCAGGGCGCGGCGAGTTCGTATAAGGTCACGATCCCCGACAACGCGCGCATTCAGTACATCGTCAAATCGGATCTCTCGAAGATCGGTCCGAACACCTACGTCGGAACGGTCGCCATCGCCCAGCCGGACGGCTCGCTGCGCGCAACCGAAGTGCAAATCTTCCCCGAGGCGCTGCGCGGCGTCGGCGAGGGCAGCCGTCCGTGGGACACGCTGCCGAACAGCTCGATGACCAACGCCACCGTCACGACGATCGCGCCGGAGACCGTGGACAAGGTTACGGGCCAAACGCTGGTTGTGAAGTACAAGGACACGGAGAAGAAAGTCTTCGTGCCGGCAAACGCGCCGATCATCACGTATGAGCCTGCCGACAAAGCCGCGCTGACTGCCGGCGCACACGTCCTGATCAATGCAACGACCGCTCCCGACGGCAGCCTGACGACGACCGGAGTTCAAGTCGGCAAAGACGGGCTCACCCCGCCGATGTAACGAACGAACGGCGGATGCCAGCACATCCGGCCGTTCGTCCCTTTCACAGCGCAGCCGCGGCTTTCGCCGCGGGCTCCGATTCGCCGCGCGAGCTGCTCGAGCGCTGCATCGCGATTATCGACGCGACCGAACGTGACGTGCAGGCGTTCGAGTATCTCGATCTCGACCGCGCTCGAATCAGCGCCGATGCGTCGACGCTCCGCTATCGCGCCGGGAACCCGAAGTCGTCGATCGACGGCATCCCGTTCGGCGTCAAGGACATCATCGAGACCGCCGACATGCCGACCGGGATGGGATCGCCGCTCTTCGCCGGCTATCGCAGCGGTCGCGACGCTGCGAGCGTGGCGGCCCTGCGCGACGCGGGCGCGGTGATCGTCGGCAAGACCGTCACGACCGAGTTCGCGGCGACCGTGGCCGGCAAGACGCACAATCCGTGGGATCTCGCGCGGACGCCCGGCGGTTCGAGCAGCGGTTCGGCGGCCGCCGTCGGCTCGGGGATGTTGTGCGCGGCGCTCGGCACGCAGGTGATCGGATCGATTCTGCGGCCGGCGAGCTATTGCGGCTGCGTCGGTTATAAGCCGACGGTCGGCGGGATCAATCGCGGCGGCGCGGTGGACTTCCAGAGTCAGAGCACGCACGGCGTGCTTGCGGCATCGCTCGAGGATGCGTGGATCACCGTGCGCGAGATCGTGGCCCGGGCGGGCGGCGATCCGGGTTTCCCCGGTGTGCGCGGACCGATGCGCCCGCCGGCGGCGCGCAAACCGCTGACGCTCGCGTTCCTGGAGACACCGGGCTGGGGGCTTGCAACCGAAGACGCCAAAGGGAAA
Source organism: Vulcanimicrobiota bacterium (assembly GCA_003164495.1). GTDB lineage: Bacteria > Vulcanimicrobiota > Vulcanimicrobiia > Vulcanimicrobiales > Vulcanimicrobiaceae > Lustribacter > Lustribacter caenicola. The sequence goes on along the minus strand of PLTN01000167.1, from coordinate 21,526 downwards.
CTCCACGTTGCACTCGGCATGCTTCGGAACGCCGGCATAACGATCGTCGACCGCAACAACAGCACGCGCGTCGCGAAACTCGAGGCCGTGCTGCCGGAATCGCGACCGCTTTCCACGCGCATCAATACGTGGGAATTCCGCTGGCCCCTGAATACGTTTGCGCGCGACATGGATGCGGCCAAGCTCAGCCCGACGATGCAAGAGCGGCTGGCCGTTGCCGAAGCGATGACGCTCGAGGAATATCAGGCAAACCTCGCGCGCCGCGACGAGATTCGTGCGATGTATGGCCGGCTTTGCGCGGTGTGCGACGGCGCGATCTCGTTGAGCGCGCCCGGACCGGCTCCGGTGGGCCTTGCGTCCACGGGCGAGCCCGCGTTCGTCGTGCCGGGAAGCCTGCTCGGCGTGCCGGCGCTTTCGTTGCCGCTGCTCGCGACGGAATCGCTCCCGCTCGGTCTGCAGCTCCTCGGCTTTCACGATCGCGACGCCGAGCTCTTCGCGTTCGCCGCCGGCGTATGGGAAGTACTCAGCTAGCCGGAACGGGCTGCGCGAAGAGGCCTCCGTCTTCTTCTTTGATCTGATAGACGGAGATCCGGAAACCGGGACAGTTCACGCCGCTGCCGTTCGCGAGCTTGAACGTGTAGTTGTGATACGCGCAGCGCAGCATCTTCTCATCGCCGACCAGCCGCGCTTCACCCAAGCTGCGCTGCTCGTGCGGACACATCGCTTGGACGCCGCGGAAGCCGTCGCGCAGATGAAACACCCAGATCGGCACGCCGGCGACGGAGGCCGCCGCCGGAAACGTTGCCGAGCGCGGATCGATCTCCAACCGTTCCCACGCCGGCTCGACCGGGCTCATGCCGGACGATTGAAAAAGGCGAGGACGAGCTCGTTGAACTCATCGACGCACTCGACTTGCGCCCAATGACCGCACTTGTTGAACACGTGCATGCGGGCATTCGGAATCGCGCGAACCATGAAGAGCGCGACGTCGATCGGGCCGGCGCGATCTTCGGAGCCCCAGACGATCAGCGTCGGCGCCACGATGCGCTTGAATTCCATCGTGAGGTCTTCGTACTCGGGGCGGGGCCCGGTGTTCACCTTGATGAGTTCGGGATCGAGGCTCGTCTCAAAGCGCTCCTTCAGCACCGCTTCGCTGAGATTGCTCGCGTCGTACACGAGCGTTGAGAGAAGATAGCGAAGCTTATCGAGCGACGGGCCTTCACCGCGATAGTAGTTCGCGATCAGACGCACGCCCTCGGCGGGCATGGGCGATAGGGCGCTGATCGCAACCGGCGTGCTGCCGATGATCACGACGCGCTTGACGCGATCCGGAAAATCGATCGCCATCTTCAACGAGACTTGACCGCCGAACGAATTCCCGATGAAGTCCGCGCGGTCGATGCCGGCGGAACGCATGAAGGCCTCGATCATGCCGGTGAACGCCGTCAGGCGCGGTCCGGTGATGACCGGCTTACTGGATTTGCCGAATTGCGGCATGTCGACCAAAAAGACGCGATGGTTCGCCGAGAGCGCCGCCAGGTTGCCCTGGAAATTGCTCCAGGCCGTTGCCCCCGGGCCCGCACCGTGCAGGCAGATCAAGGCGGGTCCGTTGCCCACCTCGTGATAGTGAATGCGCAAACCGTCGCCGATCTCGGCGTACTTGCTCGGCGGCAGCGTGACCGGCGCCGTCATACGGCGACCGCCGAACTCGCGCCGATCTCGCGCATGCGCTCGAGCGCGAACGCGCGCTCGATCCGCAGCAGAAACAGCCCGACCTGGATCGAGAACGGCTGTTCGATGAAGGAGCCGTAGACGGTAGCGAGCGCCTCACCCAGGGTGAGCCCGGTACGATCCTTCGCCGCATGCACGGCACCTTGGAGACGCGTCGCGGTGCGGATGTCTTGTTGTTTCGCAGATTCCAAGTGCCAGTCGATCCCTTCGAGTTCGGGTATGAGCGCGCGCAGAAATGCGCGTTGGCGACCGGAAAACGTGTGTGCCGCCGCCGGCCAGCGTTCGTCGAGAACCTGCATGAACCAGTTCGCCTCATCTTGGCAACGCTCGAGATCCGCATCCACGCGGACGCCGTTCTTGAACGTCATGACCGGGCGAACGGCGCGGTCGGCCGTGCGCGTCACCGAATGACAATCGGCCAGCGTTACCGGTTCGTCGATCACCCGGAATACGGTGATATCGGCGGGCGCTCCCGGGCGCAGGCTTCCGGCGCGATCCGTCAATCGCAACGCGCGGGCCGGGTTGGCCGTCACGCGCGCGATGACGTCGCGTAGCGGCAGCCCCAAGCGCAGAAACACGCCGAGCACGTTTGCCAGTGAGTACACCGGCCCGGTTACGTTGAATTGCTGGAGGTCGGAACTGATCAGGTGCGGCACGAGCCCCTGCGCGAACGCGCGCTCGGCAACGTCCCAAGAGAAGTTGTAACCGCCGAAGCCGATATCGAAGAGCACGCCGCGCTTCTCGGCTTCCCATACGACCGCACGCACGCGGCCGTCGTCATCGAGCACGCCGCCGAGGTTGCGGTTATAGAGATGCGTGATCATGTCGCCCGCCTCGGCGATCCGGAAGATGTCGTGCGAGCCCACCTCGCCGGTCGTCGCCGCGAATTCGCCGATGTGGCAATACAGCGGCAAATCGAGCGTTTCGGCGAGGCCCTTGGCGAGCTTCAGCGGTCCCGGTCCGTACTTCGTGAACGCGCCGATCTTGAGATACCGGATGAGATCGCGCTGCGCCGCCACCGTGTCGATCCAGCGTTCGATCGGCACGTCGAGCCAATTCCGGACGTCGTCTTCGATAAACGTCAGCCCGATGATCCCGAGCGGCCGGATGTACACGCCCGCATATAGGCTCGTCAACGTGCGCCCCGACATCGTCGCGATGAACTCATCGAGCGTGCCGACCCCCGGTCCGCCGGCCTCGACGAACGTCGTGACGCCTTGAGCGATCCCGATGCTATCCGGATCGGCGAACCCGAGCGTCCCGTAGGCGTGGACGTGCGCGTCGATCCAGCCGGGCGAGAGATACGCGCCGGTCAAATCCACGATCTCCGCGCCCGCGGGCACCGCGCCGGCGCCCACGGACAGAATCACGCCGCCTTCGATCGCCACGTCCATCACGCCGTCGCGGTCATTGGCCGGATCGATCACGTGCGCGTTCTTCAGCAGCACCGCGCTCACGCGCCGGCGCCGATCTGCGCTTCACACATGCGCCGCCATTCGATCAGCGAGATATCCGGGCGGTAGAGCTGTTCGGGCGGGGTCTGCATCAGCTCGACCATCGCGGCATCCTGGTCGTTGAACTGGCGGTGAAAGATCCACGACAAGTAGCCGCGGTAAAACGCCCGGAACTTCGCGGCCTGCAAGCCGCGCGCGTTGCACATCGCGATCTGCAGATACCGGTGCCGGCCGGGAACCGTCGGAACGTACGTCTCGAAATGGATCCACCCGCCGTAGTGCACGCGCAGCATCCCCGGCAAGCGAATCGAGACGCGCACGCCGCGCTTCTTGTGCTTCCAGAACCGCTTCTTCGGCCACTCGCCGAGCCCCGGATAGTGCGCTTCAAAGCGTACGTCCGACACGTTGCGCGTGATCCACGGATCCTGCTCGTCGTCGGGGTGCACGGCAACGGTCGAGTAGCTCGGAATGTGCGTGAACGTCACGAGCCACGCGTCGCGGTGGAGAAATTTTACGTGCCCCTCATCGAAGCCGTTCTCCGCCGCGTAGCGCCAGTCGCCCTTACGCGTGGTGATGCGACCCTCGATCACCGCATCGTCGCGGAGCAGTTCTTCCGGAACCTGCGCGCGCAACGGGCGCGGCTCACCGCTGCCGTTGAAGACCCAGACGAGCCCGGCACATTCCTCGACCGCAAACGTACGCACGCCGCCCTCGCCGTAGTTCGGCGGGCGGCTTCCGATGAGCGCGCGCGCCCGGACGGTGCCGGCCTCTCGCGTAAACACGAACGGGAGCCCGAAGAGCGTGAGCGTAACGGGCTTCGCGCGGAGGTCTCGCGACCACATGACCGGATACCAATAGTGCTCGAAGCCCAGCGTCGCCGCATCGTATTTGGGAAAGCGCGTGGTACCGGCCACTTGGCCCGTAATCTGGTGCACGACGAAAACTCAATTCGCCGGCTCTCGCGGACTCTCTTCGCTTATACGACATCGATCTCGGTGGCCGCGAGTGCCGGAAGCAAATTCTTGCGGGTCGCCGAACTTGGCGAATCATGATTACGCCGGCGTCAACGGTATGGTATCCGATTAGCGGCCCGGGCGGCGAACTGTCAAAGGGGACGCTTTGAGCACGGTCGCAACCGCTGCCGGCACGTTGTCCGGTGCGCGCGAGGGCGGCGTGTTCGCATTCCGCGGCGTCCCGTACGCCGCACCGCCCCTGGGCGCACGTCGCTTCCGCCCGCCGTCCGGGGTCGAACCGTGGAGCGGCGTGCGCGACGCCACGCGGAACGGTCCCGTGCCGCCGCAACTGCGCTCGCGCCTCGCCGACGTGATGGGCGACTTTCCGCTGGAAATGGATGAGGATTGCCTCACGCTGACGATCTGGACGCCCGCGGTCGACGCGAAGAAGCGGCCGGTGCTGGTGTGGCTCCACGGCGGCGCGTTCTCGAGCGGGGCCGGTTCGCTGGATTGCTATTCGGGCGCGAAGCTCGCCGAGCGCGGCGATCTCGTCGTCGTCGGCGTAAACTATCGTCTGGGCGTGCTCGGCTATCTGTACGCTCCCGGAATTAGTGACGGCAATCTCGGCCTGCTCGATCAGCTGGCCGCGCTGCGTTGGGTGCGCGACAACATCGCCGCATTCGGCGGCGATCCGTCGGCCGTGACCCTGTGCGGACAATCCGCCGGCGCGATGTCCGCGCTGATTCTGATGACGATGCCGGAAGCGGACGGCTTGTTCGCGCGCGCGATCTTACAGAGCCCAGCGATGACACGCATGACGCGCAAAGCCGCGGACGCGGCGACGATCGGCGCGCAATTCGGCGAACGATGCGGCGCGAGCGATCTTGCGGCGATGCAAGCGGTCCCGGTCGCGGACCTGATGCGCGTCCAAGGCGAGCTGAGCGGCGTGCACGCGCGGTTCGCCGATGCCGCGCCGCTCTTCGCGCCGGTGATCGAGGGTACCGTCATTCCACGGGACCCGCTGACCTCGCTCCGCGAGCAGCCGGCGCCGAACGTCGAGATACTGATGGGCACGACGCGCGAAGAGTCCGGCGCCTTTTGCGCGATCGATCCGCGCATCATCAACGCGACGCCGGAGCAGGTCGCAGGCGTGTTCGCGCGTGAGTTCGGCGATCGTGCAGCAGCGGAGGAGGCCGGCTATCGCCGCCGGCGTCCGGGTTCCGATGCGCTCGCGCTGCTGACCGACGTGCTGTCGGATCAGCAATTCCTCATGCAATTGCTGTCATTCGCGGATTGGCGCAGCGGCGCCGGCCGCCCGGCGTACGTCTACCAATTCGATTGGGCGCCGGCCCACGCGCCCAAACGCTTCGGCGCATGCCATTGCATCGAGCTTCCGTTCGTCTTCGGCTGCGATGAAGCGTGGACTGCCGCGCCGATGCTCGGCGACGCGCAAGCAACGGAGATCGACGCCCTCTCGAACGTGATCCAGCAAACCTGGATCGCGTTCACGAAGACCGGCAATCCCGACAACGCCGCGCTGCCGGCGTGGCCGCGCTACGATACGGAATGCCGAACGACGATGCGGTTCGATCGCATCGTAGGGCCGGTCAACGACCTCGCGGGCCTGCAGTTTCGTTGATCGACTACGTCGAGGCCGCGCGCTTCTGCAACGCCTACGGTGCACACGCAACGACGATCGATGCCTGCCGGATCGGCCTCTCACTCGATCCCGCTAACCCCATGCTCTACGTCTACCGGGCCGCCGCCTACGATGAGTTCGGCCGCTCCGAAGAAGCCATCGCCGATTGCGAGGCGGCGATCCGTCTCGACCCGCACGGCAAACCGGCCATCCTTGCACTGATCACGCTGGCGCTCGTTCGCGAACGCCTCCACGATCACGCGGCAGCGCTCGCCGCCGCCCGGAACGCGATTGCGATCGACCCGGCCGACCGCGAAGCACGCGCCGTCCTCGGTACCGTGCGCGCGTGGCATGGCGAATATCCGGCAGCGTGGCTGGAACTCGAGTGTCATTGGCTGCCCGAGCGGATGCAATTCCGTGCGCGCTTTCCCGATCTCGCCGAGTGGAATGGGGAAGACCTCGCCGGCCGGCGCCTGCTGCTCGTGCATAGCCAAGGCCTCGGCGATCTCATTCAGATGTTGCGCTACGTTGCGCGTTTGCACGCGCGCGGCGCGGGCGAGGTGCTGCTCGAGTGCAATCCGTCGATGATCGAACTGCTGCGCGGATTTCCCGGCATTGCGGAACTCTTCAGCTCCGGCAACACGCCGCGCGAACGCTTCGACGTCTTCGCACGCGCGATGACCCTCGCACGCCTCTGCGGTGAAGACGGCAGGCCCGGCCGTTCGACCGTCCCCTACATCACCGCCCCGGCTGCGCGCACGCGCGAATGGGGATCGCGCTTCGCACCCCGCAACGGCGACCGGCGGGTCGGCCTCGTGTGGGCCGGCAACCCATTGCACGACAACGATCGCCGCCGCTCGATCCCGCTCGACGCGTTCGCGCCGTTCGCGCACGCACCGCACATCCAATGGTTCGCGCTGCAATACGGACCGCACGCCGGGGATCCGGCGCCCGCCGGCCTGTCGCTCACGCGCTTCGGCAACGACATTCGCGACATGGCCGATACCGCGGCCATCGTCGCCAACCTCGATCTCGTCATCTGCGCCGACACGGGCGTCGCACACCTCGCCGGCGCCATGGGCATGCCGGTCTGGCTCATTTTGCCGTGGCGCCCGGATTGGCGCTGGTCGCCCAGCGCAGCGGATACGCCGTGGTATCCGACGATGCGGCTCTTTCACGCCGCCGAGCCGTCGTGGGCGGCGGTGATGACCGAGGTTGCGCGAGCGCTGGCCCCGCCGGCAGCATGACGCGCGCTCGGCTGCAGCGAACTTTTCCGTCCAGTGCGCATCGAGAAAGCTGGGAAACCGAGTGCCCCCGCTGCGCCGGCGCCCATCAAAGCGCCGGGGCCGGCCGCGCCGTCCTCGGGAGCCGGCTCGTTCAGCAATGCCGCGGACGACGCCGCCCTCGCCCTGCAAATCGAGGAAGCCGTGACCGGCGGCTATGCGGGGCCGAAGAAAGACAGCAAAAAAGCGGCGCTTGAATCCATCGACGACATCGCCGCACGGGCTTCGCTCAACATCGTCGAGCGGAAGAAAAACTAGGACCTCATTCAACAACCCGCAGAACAACCCGTAACCGACGCCACCGCACAACTGAAAGCAGAACGCGCGCAGCGCCGCAAGACCGCCGACGCGTTGGGCTGGAAGATCATCGGCCATACCACGGCCGAAGTCCGCTGCGAGCGTACGCTCACGTTCGGGCCACGGACGGTCATCATCCGCGGCCGCGTCTCCGTCCCGCTACCCGATGAGATGACCGCGGCCGCCGGCGACGTGGCCGTTGCGGAAATCGTCGATCCGTCGGTCGAGCAGTTTCGCCTCGCGATGGAACGCGCGGCGGTGAAGATCTTGGCCGAGCCGGACGACGTCGTCCACCAGCACGTGTTCGAACGTTCGTCGTTCTTCACGGCGCTCGAGGATGCACGGCGCGGTCTCGTGGCGTCCTACCAGCTGCTCGAAAACCAGCGCGTCGATCGCCGCGTCGACGCAGCTCTCGGTCTGCGATTCTATCTCGAAGGCTTCACCACCGAGCTGCGGACGTTCGAATATTTCGTCGGGCCGACGAATTCGGGGAAGACGCACGCGGCGATCGAGATCTTGCGCGCCGCCGAGAGCGGCATCTATCTCGCGCCGCTGCGCCTGCTCGCACTCGAAGTCTACGAACGGCTGAACGAGCTCGGCGCCCCGGCGTCGCTCGTCACCGGTGAAGAGCGCGTCATCAATCCGACGGCGCGGTTCGTGAGCTCCACGGTCGAGATGGTCGAGTTGCGGCGCGAACTCGACGTTGCGGTAATCGACGAGGCGCAGATGCTCGAGGACCCGCAGCGCGGCTGGGCCTGGACACTGGCGATCGCCGGCGTACGCGCCAAGCGCGTGGTGTTGTGCGGTTCGGTCGAAGGCTTGGCCGCCGCGCGCCGTCTCGCCGACCGCCTCGGTGTGCCGATGACCGTCCGTTCCTTCGAGCGCAAGAATCCGCTGCGCGTCGTCGGCGCCATCGCGCTGCCGCAGTTGCGGCGCGGCGACGCGGTCGTCGGCTTCTCGCGCAAAGCGGTGGTAGAACTGCAAGGGGCGGTCGCCAAACTCGGCTTCACCTCGGCCGCGATCTACGGCTCGCTCTCGCCCGCCGTGCGGCGGCGCGAAGCGGAACGGTTCCGCGACGGCAGCGCCGACGTGCTGGTCGCGACCGATGCGATCGGGCTCGGCCTCAACTTGCCGATCCGGCGGCTCATCTTCTCCGCCATCGAGAAATTCGACGGCGTCGCGGACCGCCTGCTCACGCCCTACGAAATCCGCCAGATCGCCGGCCGCGCGGGCCGCTTCGGGATTCACGAAGACGGCGAGGTCAGCGCGCTGAACGCGCGCCACATCCCGCTCTTACGCCGCAGCCTCGAAGGCCATGCGCCGGCCGCGCCCCACGGGCCGATCTGGATCTCACCGACCGACGATCATTTGGAACGGCTCGCGGCGATCATCGGTACGACGCGCATCAGCCGTCTGCTGCAATTCTTTCAGACCCGCGTGCTGCGCGACGGCGAGGAAGATCTCCGTATCGCCGATCTCTCCGACTCGATCGAAGTGTCCGTGGCGCTCGAACTCGCCGACGGCTTTCTCTCGCTCCCGTTCAAGACGCGCTGCACGTACAGCCGCGCCCCCGTCACGACGCGCGGCAACAGCCTCGTCGTGCTGGCCGACTGGGGCGCCCAGCACGCGGCCCACGGCACCGTTTCGGGACGCGAGCTGATGAACGGCGGCGGCGCGCGCGACCGGTTGCTGCTCTACGAAGATCGCTCGCGCCTCGCGATGCTCTACCTGTGGCTCTCGCAGCGTTTTCCCGACGTCTACGCCAATCGCGCCGAAGTCGCGCTGATCCGCGAGAGCCTCGACGACGACATCCATACGGCCTTGCTCGAACGCGGCACCGGTCCCACCAAACGGCGGCACGTGCCGAATCCGGTGCGCCGCGCTCCGCGGCCGCGCGATTTCGGACCACGGCGGAGGCACCGCTAGCGCCGAGGGGACGGCATTTCCGGCGGCTCGAACGCTGTATCGCTCTTTAAGGAGGCACCCGTTGATCGACCGCCGCCAAGCTCTGGCCGGAATATCCGCTCTCGCCGCAACGACCGCCGCACGGCCGGTGCGCGCGCAAGCGCTCGACACAGTCAACATGGGCAAGCTGATCGGCGTCACCGACTGCCCCTTTTATATCGCCGATCGCAAGGGCTATTTCCGCGATGCGGGAGTGAACGTGGTGTGGACGACGTTCTCGCAATCCCAAGCGATGGTCGCCCCGCTCGCGGAGGGGCAACTCGACGGGATGGGCGCTTCGGTCAGCGCCGGCATCTACAACGCGATCGGTGCCGGCGTGCCGCTGCGGATCGTCGGCGACCGCGGCATCGACTACGCACCGTACGGCGCGCTGCCGCTGATCGTGCGGACCGATCTCGTCAAGAGCGGGCGTTTCAAAACGCTCGCGGATCTCAAGGGCCTGCGGTTTGCCGAGCCCGGTAAGGGTTCGGCGAACTTGCCGATCGTGTATCGTTTTCTCCGCAAAGCCGGCCTCACGTATGACGACGTGCAGCACGTGTTCTTGCCCTTTCCCGACCAGGTCGCCGGGCTGCACAACGGCAACATCGATGCGACTACGATGATCGAACCGTTTGCCACCGCGGTGGTGAAGGACGGTGCCGGAACGCGCATCGCGCCCGACTACACCGCCTATCCGAATCACCAGATCTCGGCGCTGATGTTCAGCGAAGGGTTCGTGCAAAAGCGGCCCGACGTCGCACGCAAGTTCATGGTGGGGTATCTGCGCGGCTTACGCTACTACCACGACGCGCTGCGCGACGGACGTTTCGCCGGACCGACCTCCGATGACGTCATCTCCATTTTGCAATCCGAAATCAAGCTGCCCGATCCGTCCATCTGGCATCTCGTCACGCCGTCGGCCGTGCAAACGAACGGCCGTGTCGACGGAGCGAGCCTGCAGTTCGATTATGAAGTATTCAAAGAGCTGGGCCTGATCGACAAGCCCGTCTCGGTACCGAACGCGATCGACATGAGCTTCGCCGATTACGCCAACCGCGAACTCGGCCCGTACAAACCGCGTACGTGAGCGACGTCGTCTGGCCCGAGCTCGACGCAGCGGCGTGGGCGGCGACACGGAAGAGCCTGCATCTCTACACGCAGATGCTCGGCAAGTTGCGCGTGGCGCTGTCGCCGTCGCAGCCGAACTGGATGTTCACCGCCTTGTTGTTGTCGGCGCGCGGCCTCACGACGGGTCCGATGCCCTGGCACGGTCGCTCGCTGGAAGGCTCGCTCGACGTCTTCTCCTCCGAACTGCGTCTCGAGTTGAGCGATGGGCGCAGCCGGAGCATCGCGCTCGTTCCGGCGCGCACGATCGCGGACATCTACGCCGATCTGCTCGCCGCGCTCAAGGCCCTCGACCTCGACGTGACGCTCTCGCCGATCCCGCAAGAAGTTGCCGACGCCACGCCGTTCGACACCGATCGCCGGCCGGCGGCGTACGATCCGGCGGCGGTCGAACGCTGGTTTCGCATCGTCACCGCAACGGCCGGCATCTTCGAGGCCTGGCGCGCGCACTTTTTTGGTCGCACCGGCATCCAGGTCTGGTGGGGCGCGCTCGATATCTCCCTGATGCTCTTCAACGGCAAGCACGTGCCGCCGCCGACCGACCGCGGCTATTTGCTGCGCTACGATCTCGACGCCGAGCTGCTCAACGTCGGGTTCTATCCCGGCGACGATACGGCCGCGCCCTTTTTCTACGGCTACATCTTTCCGCAACCCGAGAACGCGCCCCAGCTTCCGATCGCCCCTGCAGCCGCTTCATGGTCGGATACCGTCAAGGAGTGGGTGCTGCCGTACGAGGCGTGCCGCACCGCCGCCGACCCCGCCGCCGCGCTCGGTGCGTTCCTCGATGCGATCTACGCTTTGTGCGTGTCGGCCGCGGGATGGGATCGCGGCGCGCTCTCCTACGTCGCCCCGAAACGACCCGCACACAAGTAACATGTCGCCGAAACCCCGCCTCCACTACGCCTACATCGTAGCGGCGCTCGCCTTCGTATTGCTGATCGCGGCCGCCGGCGTACGCTCATCGCCGACGATGCTGATCCAGCCGCTGCAGCGCGAATTCCACTGGACGACCGCGACGATCTCGGCCGCGATCGCGCTCAACCTGCTCTTGTTCGGATTGATCGGACCGTTTGCGGCCGGCGTGTTCGAGCGCTTCGGCTTACGGCGCACGATCGCGGGCGCGCTCGCGTTGATGGCCGTTGCGGCGGCGGGGTCGATCTTCATGACGCAATCGTGGGAGTTCTTGCTCCTGTGGGGCGCGATGGTCGGCGTCGGCGCGGGCAGCATCAGCCTCGTCGCCGGCGCGACCATCGTCAACCGCTGGTTCGAGACGAATCGCGGCACCGTGATGGGCATCCTCACCGCGAGCAACGCCACGGGACAACTCATCTTTCTCCCGTTGTTCGGCCTCTTGATCACCCGTGCCGGCTGGCGCGCCGAAGTCCTCTTCATCGCGGCGGTGTGTGCGATCTTGGCGCCGCTCGCGCTCCTGATCTTGCGCGAACATCCCTCGGACATGAACCTGGCCATGCTCGGCGCAACCGCGGTCGTGCAGCCGGCGCGTTCGACCGGGAATCCGTTCGTCAATACGATCGTCGCGCTGCGCGACGGGCTGCGCACACGCGATTTCTGGCTGCTCGGCGGCAGCTTTTTCATCTGCGGCGCGAGCACGAACGGGTTGATCGGCACGCACTTGGTGCCGGCCTGCGGCGATCACGGGATTCCCGAAGTACAAGCCGCGGGCTTACTCGCGGCCATGGGCGTGTTCGACCTTATCGGAACGACCGCGTCGGGCTGGCTTTCTGATCGCTATAGCGCGCGCTGGCTTTTGTTCTGGTATTACGGACTGCGCGGGCTCTCGCTGATCTACTTGCCGCAAGCCTTCGGCATCGCGAGCATCGGCTTGCCGATTTTCGCCGTGTTCTACGGTTTGGATTGGATCGCCACGGTGCCGCCGACGCTGAAGCTCACGACCAACCGCTTCGGGCGTTTGCGCGCACCGATGATGTTCGGTTGGATCTTCACCGGCCACCAGCTCGGTGCGAGCATCATCGCCTTTGTTGCCGGCGTCATCCGCACCAATAGCGGCAGCTACGATACCGCCTTCATCTCGTCGGGCATCCTCTGCATCATCGCCGCCGTCATGGTTTTGTTCATCGGCCGCACGGCGCCGGTACCCGCCGCCGTCCCGGCCTAGCCGAGTTTGAGAATGCGATCGGCGTTGGCGTGCGCGATCTTGATCTTATCGCTCGGCGTGACCGGAAGCATGTCGAGGTAGGCGCGCGCGTCGGCGTTCGATGCGAACGGGTAGTCGACCGAGAACATGATGCGGTCGGCGCCGAACGTGAGCAGCCCCGCGATGAATGGTGCCAGCGCGAAGAAGCCGCTGGTCGTGATCGTCACCTGATCGAGAATCGTTTCGCTGATGCCGCGCGAGCGGCTCTTGACGAACTGCCCGAGCACGTCGTCGCAGCGTGCGAGCATCGTCGGCAAACCTTCGCCCATGTGGCCGATGATCAGCCGCAGACCGGGATGACGGTCGAGCACGCCGGAGAGCACCATCCGTAGCACGTGCACGGCCGTTTCGGCGTGCCACCCCCAGCCGGCGGTCGAGAACACAAACGACATGCGCGGATCGAAGCCGTCGTAATAGGCGTTGCGCACGCTTTCGGGCGGAATGCCGGGGTGAATGTAGAGCGGCACGTCGAGCGCCTCGGCGCGCGCGAGCACCGGTTCGAAGATCGGATCGTCGAGAAACTTGCCGCCGGTCATGCCGTTGATCAGCGCACCGCAGAAACCGTGTTCGCGAACCGTGCGCTCGAGTTCGTCGGCGGCTGCCGACGGCACCGTCAGCGGCAAGTGAGCGAACGCCGCAAAGCGATCAGGGCGCGAGTGACACAGACGCGCCACTTCATCGTTGTAGCGCCGCGCAAAATCGGGACCGGCATCCGGCGGTAAGATATCCGCACCGGGCCCGACGACCGACAGCACTTGGACGGTGATCCCCGCTTCGTCCATCGAGCGCAAGCGCTCGCCGTCGCCGTCATCGAGCGCATCCGAGCGCGGGCCGGCCCAGGTCGCACCGCTGCCGAGAAATCCGCGCTGCAGCACGGCTTGCGCATCGATCTCCGCGCTGAAGCGCCGGAACGACACGTGTTCTTCGAGCGCGACGATGCGCAACTCGTCCGATTGTTTCTCCATGGGGGCGTCCTTCGCGAGGGATGCCGGAAACCTGGGTAAGCCCCGTCGGGCCGAAGTAGCCGCCCGTACCACGCGGCTGGTTGATCCGGCTCCGTCGTGGGTAAAAAGTAGCTATGAACGTCGGGGCAGTTGGTGCGGTCGGAAGCGGAGCGGCGCCGGTCTATGCGGCGCTGAGCCCGTACCTCAACGGCGTGCGGCGCACGTCGAACGCCGCTGCGGCGGCGCAAGCGCAGGCAGCCGCGGCCGCCAAGAGCGCGGCAGCCACCGAAGCTGCCGTCGCCGCCCGCACGACGGCCGAGGCAACCATCACGGCCGCCCCGCCCTTCCTCAACCCGGCGATCCCCGAGATTGCCGCCGCAACGGCCGCGACCACGAGCATCACGACGACCGACGCGAACCCGACGACCGCCGCCAGCTCGGCGACCAGCGTTAATCCGAACACGGTGGCGCCGCCGCAGCCATCGGCGACCGATTCCGTCCTGCACGGCGATGGCGGCGAGCTCGTGCAATCCTACGGCGCCGTGGCGCTCGTCGGCGGCCCGGTGGCCTTTACCGCGCTCTACGGGCTGCCCAGCGTCCCCGCGGTGCCCCCAGTGGCCCCGGTGAGCGCAACGCCGCGCCTTGCGCGCATCGACGACGCCCCATAGCGCGAGCTTCCGAACGGCAAGACCGCAAGTTCGCACGTCGAACGGCGCGTTGGCTTGGAGGCTCGCATGACCCATCGGCTCCTACGACTCGCGCTCGCCCTGACGGCGCTCGGATCTCTCATAACTGCGCCCATCGCGAACGCCCAGCAGGGGCCGGTCAAGATCGGCATCGTGTTCTCGTTCTCGGGCGGCGACAACGTCGAACAAGGCAAGGAATTCGACGCGGCGATCGCCGCCTACCAAAAAGAACACGGCGATAGCGCCGGCGGCCGCAAAATCGTGCTCGTCAAACGCGACGACACCGGAATTGCGCCCGAAGTCGCACGCCGGCTTACGCAGGAAGAGATCGTTCAAGACAAAGTCGACCTGCTGATCGGCACGTCGTACACGCCCAACGCGATCGCGATGGCGCAGGTCTCGACGCAGGCGAAGATCCCGTTCTTCATCGTCAACGCGGCAACGTCGGGGATCATGGCCAAAGCGCCGTACACCGCGCGCCTGGGCTTCACCCAAGCACAGATCACCGACGCGTTCGGGCGCTGGGCCGCGAAGACGCAGGGCAACACGATGTTCGCGCTCTTCCAGGATTACGGACCGGGCATCGACGCGGGCACGACGTTCGAGAAAGCATTCACCGCCGGCGGCGGCACCGTGCTCCGCGAGGAGCGCATCCCGGTCGACAACAAAGACTTCACCGCCTACGTTCAACGCGCCAAAGACGCCAAACCCAAAGTGCTTTACGCGTTCATCAACGCAACCGGCGGCGGCATCGAGTTCCTGCGCGCGATCAAGGCCAGCGGCATCGAAGCCGCCGGCACCAAAGTCCTCGTGAACGGCGCGCTGGTCAACGAAGCGATCCTGCCGGCCGAGGGCGATGCGGCGCTCGGCATCATCAGCACGTCGGATTACACGTCGACCCACAACTCGGCGCTCAACCGGCAGTTCGTGAAAGACTTCAAGGCCGCATACGGCGGCGACCAATACCCGAGCTTCATCGCGGTCGCTGCGTACGACGCAATCGCCGCCGCATACAAAGTCATCGACGCGCAGCACGGTCAGATCGATCCCGACAAAACGATGGACATCGTCAAGAACTTGAAGTTCGAGAGCCCGCGCGGGCCGATCGCGATCGATCCCGCCACCCGCGACATCATCCTCAACGCGTACTTCATGCGCGCCGAGCGACGGAACGGGCTGCTGGGAAACTATGAATTCCAAACGACGCCGATGGTCAAGGACCCGCTGGAATGACGATGATCGCGCCGGCTCGAACGGCCTTCGCCTCCGATGAGCTGCGCGTCGAAGGCCGCGCCAAGGTCAGCGGGGCGGCAGCGTACGCGGCCGACGCTGCGCGGCCCGGCATGCTGTGGGCCGCGTTCGTATCGAGCCCCGTGCCGCACGCGCGGATCGTCGCGATCGATGTGAAAGCGGCGCGCGAGATGCCCGGCGTGCACGCGGTGCTCACCGGCGCCGACATCGGCGAGCACTACCTCGGCCGCGCGCTCTTCGACTGGCCCGTGCTCGCCGGCGATGTCGTGCGCTTCATCGGTCAGTACGTCGTCGCGGTTGCAGCCGAAACGCGCGAAGCGGCGCAAGCCGCCGCGCAAGCGGTCGACGTGCAGTACGACGAGTTGCCGGCGATCTTCGATCCCGAAGAGGCGATCGCCGCGAATGCGCCGCTCATCCACCCGCACCCCGAGCGCTATCCGTTCATCATCCCGGGCAAACGGTCGCCCGTGCCGCATCCCAACATGCAAGGCTATCTCAGCGAAACGCACGGCGATCCCGATGCCGTGTTCGCGAGCGCGTATCGCGTGTTCGAGCATACGTTCTCCACGCCGCGCTATTTCGGCGCCGCGATCGAGCCGCGCGCCACGATGGTCTGGATCGATGAACGCGGGATCGTCCACGTCTACTCGACCAATAAGTCGCCGTTCGCGCTGCGCAAGCAGCTCTCGATCGCGACCGGCCTGCCGGTCGAATCGATCGTGGTCGAACAGGCGTATATCGGCGGCGACTTCGGCGCCAAGGGTCTCTCGGTCGATGAGTTCGCCTGCTATTTCTTGGCGCGCGCGACGAACCGGCCGATCAAAGCCGTGCGCAGCTACCTCGACGACATGCGGTCGACCAACGTTCGCCACGCATCGAGAATTTCGCTCAAGACCGCGATCACGCGCGACGGAAAGATCGCTGCGATGAACGGGCGCATCGTCTTCAACGGCGGAGCATTCGGCGCGGGCAAACCGATCCCGACCGTCCTGCCGGCGGCCCACGCCTTTCCGGCGCTCCCCTATCACATCCCGAACGCAAGCTGGGAAGCTATGAGCGTGTACACCCATACCGTGCCGGGCGGCCACGTCCGCGCGCCGGGTGAAACGCAGATCCTCTTCGCGGTCGAATCACATCTGGACATCATCATTCGCGAGATCGGCGCCGACCCGATCGCCTTCCGCATCGCGAACACCGGCGAGCGGCGCATGGTCGACGTGCTCGAACGCATGCGCGAAGAGAGCAACTGGAACCATCCGCCCGAACCGGGCCGCGGACGCGGGATCTCCGGCTTCAAGCGTCACGTGGGCGCCGGCAAAACCAGCGTCAAGCTGATCGCGCGCCCCGGCGGCACGATCGAGATCCAGACCGGCATCGTCGATCAGGGCGGCGGCAATCTCACCGCGGTGCAGCGCGTCGTGAGCGCGCAACTCGGCATCGAGCGCGAGCGCATCCACATGGTCCATAAAGGTACCGATGAGGCCGGCGAAGATCCGGGCGCCGGCGGAAGCCGCGGCACCCACATCGTCGGCAACTCCGCGCTCAATGCGGTCGAAGCGTTGAGCGCGGCGTTGCGGGCGCGCGGCTGGAACGGCGCGGCCGCGACGTGGCCGGATGCTGTTGACGCGCTCGCACGTGCGTCGGCGACGCCGCCCGAGTTCATCGGTGCCTACGACTCAAGCAAAGTGCCGGGCGCCGGCGATGCCAACAACTACGCGGCGTACGCCGTCGAGGTCGCCGTCGACCGTGAAACCGGGGTCGTCGACATCAAGCAGATCACGTTCGTAGCCGATACCGGCACGATGATCAACCCGGTTGCGTTTCGCGGCCAGGTCGACGGCGGGTTCATGTTCGGGTTCGGCCACGCGATGACGGAAGAGCTGATCGTCGAAGAAGGCCGCATCGTCAACCTCTCGCTCGCCGACTACAAACTTCCGAGCATGCGCGACATCCCGCCGTTTCGCGCGGTACTCATGGACGATGAGGCGGGTCCGGGTCCGTTCGGCGGCAAGAGCGCGGGCGAATTGAACACCGGCGGCCTCGGTCCGGCGATTTCCAACGCGGTCTTCGATGCGTGCGGCGTGCGGTTGACGCAGCTCCCGATCACCGCCGAGCGCGTCTTGGCGTTACTTTCGGCCGGGAACGGCCACTAACGCTTCGGCGAAACTGTTGTCGACCGATTTCTTCAGGTCGGGCGCCACCGTGACGAGGCCTTCGGCCACGTAGCGCTCCATCTGCCAGCGCAACGCGTACTTGCTATCGACGTCGACCTTCAGGTTTTCGGGACCGATCGCCAAACCGATCCGCTGATAGAGCGTCGGGTCGTCGAGCGGGATGTACTTCTGGTAGATGGCCGCGATCGCAACGCGTCCGGCCGGCGTCGTAACGTGCGAACGCAGGAACAGGTTGGCCTTCGAGAACGCGCGCAGGAAACGCAGTCCGAGCGGTTTGTCGGTCTTGCCCATGCGTTGACCGTACATTATCACGGCCTGGACGTAGCCGGGCATGACCGCGGAGAGGCTGACCGCTTTTACCGCCGTGCCTTGCTGCGCTAAGAGCGTCGCGTAGGGATCGATGGTCGAGGCGATGTCGATGGCATGATTGACCAGCGCCGCATTCATGTCGGGGAGCGGCATGTCGACGAGGTTGACGTCGCTGGGCAGCAGATGCTGACTTGCCAAGTACGCCGCCGCAAACAGCTCGGTCATCTGTCCGTGCGCGGTGACCGCGACCGTGAGGCCCTTCGCATCCTGCGGTTTGAACTTGCCGTACGGCGCGAGATCCTTGCGCACCATGATGAAGGCGGAGTCACCCGACGGCACGTCTTTCCCCGACGTCCAGTAATCGGCGACGATCGTCGCGTTGACGCCGAGCGCCATCGCGTTGAACAGCGCCGCGCCGGGCGAAGTCGTGGCGACGTCGATCTGACCGGTCGAAAGTGCGGGCACGAGTTCGGCGCCGGAGTTGAAGAACACCGGTTTGACGTCGATGCCCTCGGCGGTGAAATAGCCCTGATCGATGCCGACGAACAACGCCGTCGGCAAGCGCAGCATCCCAACCTTGACTTCATCCGCCGCCAGCGCCGCGCGCGGCGCCAGCGCGGCGCCCGCGAGCGCGAGGGTGTTGAGCGCGACGAAGCGGTTGCGTTTCATTTGGCGGCTCGCACGAAGCTGTTGTCGACGGCGCTCTTCAGATCGGGCGACGTCTTCACGAGGCCTTGCGCCACGTACTGCTGCATCTGCCAGCGCAGGGCAAACGGTCCGTCGATGTCGACCGACAGATCGGCCGGTCCGGCCGGCAGCCCGGTTTCCAAGTACACCGACGGATCGTCGAGCGGGATGTACTTCTGGTAGATGCGCGCGAGCTCGGCGCGACCGGCGCGGGTTGCGAGGTTGCGCAGCAAGAACGCGTTGGCGCGCTCGTACGCGCGCATGAAGCGAATGCCGATGTCGCGCCGGCTCTTCGTCAGCCGGGGGCCGTACATCAGCACGGCCTGTACGTAACCCGGCATCAGCGCGGCGATACCGGCAGCTTTCACGCTGGCGCCGCTGCGCACGCCGAGCGTCGGATACGGTTCGATCGCGGAGGCGAGATCGATGGCGTGATTTTGCATGGCCGCCTCCATGGCCGGAAACGGCAGCTCGACCACGTGCACGTCGGCGAGCGTGAGCCCGCCGCTTTGCAGGTAGGCGGCCGCAAACAATTCGGTCATCTGCCCGTGCGCCGTAATGGCGAAGGTCAGGCCCTTCGCATCGCGCGGCTTGAATGTGCCGTCGGCGGCGAGGTCTTTGCGCACGTCGATGAAGGCATAGTCGTTCGTCCCCGCGGTGCGCGGGCCCACCCACGGATCGGCGACGATCTTCGCATCGACGCCGATCGCCAGCGCATTGAACAGCGATGCGCCGGGCGACGCGAGCGCAACGTCGATCTTGCCGGTCGCAAGCTCGGGCACGATCTCGGCACCATTTTGTGAATACTGCGGCGTGATGTTCAGGCCTTCGGCCGCAAAGAAGCCTTGATCGATGCCGATGAAGATTGCCGTCGGTAACCGCACCATCCCGATGCTTACCTCATCGGCCGCGCGCGCGGCCGGAGCGAGCAGCGCGATCGAGCCGAGCAGCGCGAGCAGGAAGACCGGTTTACGCAAATTCCATCCGCTTCTTGTAGTCTTCTTCGATTGCGTCGCGGAACTGCTCCAGCAGTTGAACGATCGTTCCGTGGGCGATCCGCACACCGATCACGGCGTCGAAGAGCTGCCCCGCGACGCCGCCCGGGGCATCGTATTCCCCATCGATCGTCAGCGTGCAAGCAGCTTTAGTGGTCTCGTCGGCGTGCAGCGTTCCCTTGAAGTTCGGGAAGAGACTCGCGTCCGGTTCCCACGCGATATCCAGCGTCGCCGGGGCACCGCCCGGTTGCAGGACGTACTCGACGCGGACGACGACGTCGCGCTCCAGGGTTAATCCGGCGAGTTGGGTGACCGTGTAGCGCAGGGGAAGACAGGTATCGCCGTCGACGCCGGCGCGATCGCGCACGTACGTATTGAGAAACGCAAGCGCAAAACCGCTTGGCGCCTTGACCGGGACGGATGCAGACAATTCGCGCACAGCCCCCATTCGTTGGGCACGCAGCAGGCCGGTCCTACCATAGCCGGCAAAGCGGCGTCCCGATGAGTAGCACCGCCGCCCGCACGAAGCCGTTCTTCCGCGCCGATCATGTCGGAAGCTTGCTCCGGCCGGCCGAGGTTTTCGCCGCCCGCGAGTCGTTCGAACGCGGCGAGATCGACGCCGCTCGCTTGCGCGCCGTGGAGGACGCGGCGATTCGCGACGCCGTCGTCGGCCAGGAACGGGTTGGCCTCGAGATCGTTACCGACGGCGAATTCCGGCGCGAGAACTGGTATGCGGACTTCATCGGCCGGCTCGGCGGCGTGGAGATACGCGCAGCCGAGCAGAACCCGGCGTTCGCGCACGATCCCTCGAGCACCGTGCACTACGTTCCGAAGAACGTCGTGACCGTGGCGCCGTTGCGCCGGCCCGAGCCGATCCTCGTTCGCGACTTCGAGTTTCTCGCCGGCATCACCGATCGTACCGCGAAGATCACGATCCCCTCGCCCTCGCGTCTGCACTTTCACGGCGGGCGGCGCGTCGTCTCGGAAACCGTCTATCCCGACGTCGAGGCCTTCTTCGCCGACGTCGTGCAAGCGTATCGGGCCGAGATCGCCGACCTCGAAGCCGCCGGTTGCCGCTACATCCAGATCGACGATCCGCTCTTCTCCTACTTCATCTCCGAGCGCATGCGCGCGGAGGTCGTCGCCAACGGCGACGTGCCCGAAGAGCGGCTGATGCGCTATGTGAAGCTCATCAACGATTGCATCGCCGAACGCGGGGCCGGCACCGCGATCGGGATCCACGTGTGCCGCGGCAACGCGCGCTCGGCGTGGATTGCCGAGGGCGGCTACGAACGCATCGCCGAGCCGCTGTTCGGCGGCCTGCACAACGACCACTTTTTGCTCGAATACGACGACGACCGTTCCGGCGATTTCGCACCGCTGCGCTTCATGCCCAAAGACAAACGCGTCGTGCTCGGCCTCGTGACCTCAAAACGCGGCGAACTCGAGAAGCGCGACACGCTGCTGCGGCGCGTCGAGGAAGCCGCCAAATACGTGCCGATCGAAAATCTCGCCATCAGCCCGCAGTGCGGTTTCGCCAGCGTCGTCGAAGGCAACATCATCACGCCCGAAGATCAATGGGCCAAACTCAAACTCGTCGTCGACACCGCCAAAGAAATCTGGCCCTAGCGCCGCTTTTCTGCGCCATTAGCGAACCAACGTTTTTCTGTCATCCCGAACGCTGTACCATTTTTTCTCTGTCATCCGAGCGAAGCACCGTTAGGTGCGTAGTCGAGGCACGCGCCACGATCTACGCTACTGAGTGCGAGCGCGAAGGCGCGAGCAGTGGAGTAAAAAAGACGAAGAGAAAGTAACCACTGCTCGCGCCTTCGCGCTCGCACGCGGATCGCCGAGATTATCTCGCGTTCCTTCCATGAG
>PLTN01000155.1 GCA_003164495.1 Vulcanimicrobiota bacterium | reverse complement strand
GCGCCAACGAGAATCGAACCCGTTTCCCCTCGTAGGTGTCCATCGGGCCTCATCGGACAAACCCTTATTTCATCGGGGTTTCTGGCCCATTTACCGGGTCGGCTGTCGAAGTACGTCGCAACCCGTCGGCGTCCGTTGGGTTGCGTTTGGGTTGCGACGCGGCCTCCGGTCGGCGGCGCGTTGGCCGGCCGGCTAGCCTCCGGATCCAGAGCTGAGTGGGCAAGTGGCTCCGCAGATCTCCCTCTCCTGATACTCGGGCGACCTCCTTTTCATGCCGCTGGCCGGGAACAACTGCCCCGGAGCTTGGTCCAGGAGGAACGCCCCGCGCCTGCCGCCGGGGTGCTCTTGCTCGCAAGTAGACCGATTGGCGGGGCCACTTCGATGGAGGTCCGGATCGAAACGTAAATCCGTCGAATGCGGGCAAGCAATCGCGTGGCTCACCTCCCGCGAGCCGCGTGAAGTCGGCCGACGATCGCGGCGCCGATCGTGCCGCCGATCATTCCGCACATCACGTCGACGAGGTTCCAGCGCAGCGACTCGTCCGACGTAAACCACTGACCGATCTCGATGAGCCCGCTGTAGAGGCCGACCGCGGCCATTGTGTCGATGATTCCACCGCGACGGCGCGCGTACGCATAGGCCGCTCCGACGATCGCGAAGGCGACGACGCTATAGACCTTTCGCAAGAGGACGTGACCGCTTAACTCTGACGGCGATGTCAGTTCGTAGACATCGCCCGATTGGGCCAGCACATAGAAAAACAGGGAAATGACCAAGAACGGGAACCATCGCATAGTCGCCATATTGCTGTCGCTAACCTAAGAGACCGCTTCGAGAGGGTCGCCCTGAGTTTTGGCTTTGGCCGGGACGTTCGGCGTAGGTGGCACCCGGTGCGGGCGCGATATCCCGTTGGCAAACTGCCGGGAACGCAAGCGGACGCCGCTCACGCGTGGCCGTACCTAACGCAGCCCTTGCGGACGTCGCGCAACTCGTCGGCAGTGAGGATGTCCAGATCCGCGTGATCGACGCAGGAGAGATGCTTGTCATCGCGAGCATCGCCGACAAATCCGCTCGGCCCGGCGTGCTGCAGATCATCCAGCGACACTTCCTCGGCGCCGCAGTAAAGTTTTCCGCTGCGCAGCAATTCTATTCGTTGGCGGCGCAACTCCGGGAAAGAGGCTTCCGCTCCACAGCCATGTGGCCTATTTCTTCACCCTGACACCGTAACGCGACAGAACCAACTTGATGCCCATCGCTGACGGAGCGAGCGCCGCCTTAGCACGCGTTCTCGAGGGAATTGCGAAGGCGACGTGAAGCCGCCGACCGGCGTCAGCTGACGGTCGACGCTTCCGGATAGTCCGTGTAACCCACGGCACCTCCGCCAAACAGGGTTGCACGGACGGGTTCGGCTAGCGGTGAGCCGGTCCGGAGCCGATTCACGAGATCCGGATTGCTCACGTAGAGATGGCCGAACGCGACGAGATCCGCATGGCCGCTCTCGACCGCGTCGAGCGCCGAATCGCGCGTGTAGCCATTGTTCACCATCCACGTGCCGTGGTAGTGCTGACGAAGCGCGACGTAATCGAACGGCACCGCATCACGCGGGCCGCCGGTGGCGCCTTCGATCACGTGCGTGTAGAGCAGCTTGCGCCGGCTGAGTTCTTCGACGAACGGGAAGAAGACCGCGCTCGGGTTCGTGTCGCTAAGTCCACCGGCAGGCGTCGTCGGGGAGATACGAATGCCGGTTTTCTCAGCACCGATCGCTTTCACGACGGCGTCGACGACGGCGAGCGGGAAGCGCATGCGATTCTCCACCGAGCCGCCGTACGTGTCCGTGCGGTAGTTCGCGCCGTCGCGCAAGAACTGATCAAGCAGATAGCCGTTGGCCGCGTGAATCTCCACGCCGTCGAATCCGGCGGCAAGCGCGTTCTTCGCGGCCTTCCGGTAGTCGTGGATCGTTGCCTCGATGTCGTGATGCGTCATCGCGCGCGGCACGAGCACGTTCGCAAACGTGTCGTCCTCGATGTACGTCATCGCGTTCTCCGGCCCGATTTCCGATGGGCCAACGGGGCGCTGACCGCCCGGCTGCAGCGACGGATGCGAGAAGCGTCCCACGTGCCAGAGCTGCAGGATGATCTTGCCGCCCTCGGCGTGCACGGCGTCGGTGACGAGGCGCCAGCCGGCGATCTGTGCGTCGTTGTAGATGCCCGGCGTCCAGGCGTAGCCTTTGCCCACGGGGGAGATCTGCGTCGCTTCGGCGATGATCAGGCCGGCGGTGGCGCGTTGCGCGTAGTAGATCGCATTGAGCTGATGCGGCACGTCGGTGCCGCGCGTTGCGCGGTTGCGCGTGAGCGGCGCCATGACGATGCGGTTCTTGAGGTGGATGCCGCCGAGGATGTACGGGGTGAAGAGGCTCGAAGCATCGCGTGACATATCGCGGCCTATAACTGGACTCGCGGGTCATTGGATTCGCACTGCGATAAAAGACGGAAGTTCTGCGGCGCATGGCACCTCGCGACTTCCAAGCGAAAGGCTAAGCCGAACTAAAGTCCGCGCAGCAAGCGCCACTGCGGACCGCGGCGTAGATCGTGTCCCGGGGCGTGGTGTACGAGCGAGGGGGTAGCGCTCAGCGATTTCATGAGGCTAGACAGAAGACCGACGCCCTTTGCAAGACGACGCTTGCCCCCATGCTTAGACGATGCCAAAATACGACATCTTTTACGACGTGGCAGACCACGAATTGAAGTTGAATTCGCGAAGGCGACCTTGGGGCAATTTACCGCCGACGCGCATTTTGCATGATTCGAGCCGAGCGCTAGTCGAGCTTCGGCCTGTCGAGCCTAGGCTGAGCGGCGGGGGGAGTTTACGGGGGGAGATGGGGGCGCCATAAGCGCCAGGAGCGACATAGGCGACATGATTTTTGCCTCGCTAGAAAGAGGTCACGAGGCAATACTCGCGGTTTCGTAATCAGCAGATCAGCGGTTCAAATCCGCTCGTCGGCTCCAGCTTGAAGCTGGCCCGGTTCCGTGGACACTTTCCGCTTGGCGGAGAAGGGTCCATCAATGGCCAGAAAACATCCCAAGGCCTATCCGCCGGAGTTCCGGCAGAAGGTCGTCGAGTTCGCCCGATCCGGACGTCTTCCGGACGATCTTGCCGCGGAGTTCGGACTTGCGCGCCAAACGGTCCGCAACTGGATCAAGCAGCATGAACTCGACAGTGGCGGCCGCAGCGACGGCTTAACGAGCGAAGAACGCGCGGAACTCTTCAAATTGCGTAAGCAGGTGAAGCAGCTCACGATCGACTCTGGCCGCGTGTCATCAGTACGAATCACCTAATCCCGCATTCGCCGGATGAAATGCCGGAATACATCTTAGCCCGAATTCACCAGATGATTTGACGACAAATGCATCTTAACTGTGATGCGTCGTTTACCTTAGCCGTTACTCTCCTCAAGGCTTACCGCTTAGTCGATGTAAGACCCGCGATTTTACGCCGCGCACTGCAACGGTGGTCAACTCGTCGACCTCGCGCGTCGGATTGAAAGTTCATGACCTTGGCGTTCAGATCGGGGACGCTATACGAGCGAGGCCAGTCGCTAGTGGACGGTGCTCGACCGTGGCAACTCAACGCCTAACCTCTTCAAGACCCAATCGTAATTTAGTCGGCTTTCCCCACCGCAGCCGCCGGCAGCGATGAAGGTCATGTTGTCTCGGCTTTCCCGAGGTGGTTAAGATAAAGACGCACGCTCATCCGAGCTCGGTGCGAGCGAGCGGCTCAAACTGCCTCGTGCTCGGGAGGGCCGGCCGGCATTCCGTTTTCTAAGCGGATGGCGAGGCGCGTTCCGAACCCCAAGGTGTTGTCTAGGTAGCGGATGCGCGATGGCCTAAACACGTGTGCAGATACGTCACCAAACTTGCTTGCCAAATTGCCTGGGTTCGACATCAGATCGCGTGCGAAGGGGAATTTCGTAAAATAGGCCGTTAATGCGCGGGCCTTCGCCTCGACGGTTTCAACAGGCTCGGCCAAACCGTCCATTTGCAATCCTCTGATGTCGCGCCATGACGCGGCCTCGGGATGCACCGTCGCGGCGCAGGCCGGATTCGCGTTCA
>PLTN01000112.1 GCA_003164495.1 Vulcanimicrobiota bacterium | reverse complement strand
GGCGAATTGGCCGCGAGCAACGCCGCGCTCTACCGGTTCTGGTATCGCGAGCTCGTGGCCGCCAACATGCAAGGCGACGTTACGCGCGCCGAGAGCGTCGTGCCGCAAATGGTTCTCATTCGTAACGCGTGGGCCGAAGCGGTCCGTCGCTACAAAAAAGAATTCGCCAGCTCGGAGCCGCGTCAAGACGCCGCTTTGGCATGACTCGCGGCCCGGTCGAGATCATCGTTGCGCTCGAGCGAGAGTGCCTCAAGGTTGACGGCGCCATTGCCAAACGCAACTGGAGTGCTTGCGAAGAGTCTTGGCGCGCCCAGCGCCTGCTCACGCACGAACTCGATATCGCCATGCGTAAGGAACCGCTGGATAAGACGCAGACAGCGGCGATCTGGAAGCGCATCGACCGTCTGACGGCCTATCGCGACGCCCAGCTCAAACGGCTGAAGGCCTTCAACGAAGCGTGCGCGACGCGCCTCGCGAACGTGGGCCGTTTCCGTTCGTTTGCCAAAACGAAAGCCCAGGAACGCCGCTCTTCGCTCCTCGACGTCACAAGTTAGTGAAAGCGGTCATTCTCGCCGGCGGGTTGGGCACGCGCATCAGCGAGGAGACGCAGGTTCGGCCCAAGCCGATGATCGAGATCGGCGGCCGTCCCGTGCTCTGGCACATCATGAAGAGCTATGCGCGGTACGGCATCACGGATTTCATCGTCTGCTGCGGCTATCGCGGTTACATGATAAAGGAATATTTCGCGAACTACGCGCTGCACAATTCGGATGTAACGATCGACTTCAAGACGGGCCGAACGACCGTGCATCAAAACTGGACGGAGCCGTGGTCGATCACGCTTGTCGATACCGGCGATCTCACGCAGACCGGCGGGCGCCTCAAACGTGTCCAAAGCTACGTGGGCGACGAAGAGTTCTGCTTCACGTACGGCGACGGCTTGAGTGACGTGAACATCGCCGACGTGATCGCGCTCCATCGCCAAAAAGGCACGAAGGCGACGCTCACAGCCGTTCAGCCGCCGGGCCGTTTCGGCGTGCTCGGACTCGACGGGCAGAAGATCGTGAGTTTCGACGAAAAACCGCAAGGCGATGGTTCGTGGATCAACGGCGGGTATTTCGTTCTATCGCCGGCCGTGTTCGAATTGTTGCCCGGTGATGAGACCATATGGGAACGTGAACCGCTCGGCACGCTCGGCGCATCGGGGGAACTGACGGCCTACCTGCATCGCGGCTTTTGGCAACCGATGGATACGATGCGCGACAAACTGATGCTCGAGGATCTTTGGGCAACCGGACGGGCCCCGTGGCGCTCGTGGTGAGATGATATGAACGTACTGGTCCTTGGCAATCTCGGTTACGTGGGCACGGTGCTCACGCGTTATCTGCAAGCGCAGGGTCACACCGTGACCGGCTTCGACATCGGCTATTTCGAGAATTGCACGATCGCCGACGCACCCGCAGTCGATCGCCAGTTCATCGGCGACGTGCGTGCGCTGCCGGCGGAGATCTACGACGGCGTCGACGCGGTGATCCATCTCGCGGCGCTATCGAACGACACGTTGGGCGAACTCAGCGCGGGCGTCACGCAAGAGATCAACGTCGGCGGGCTCGCCGCTTCGATCGCGCACGCCAAGGGCGCCGGCATCGAACGCTTCGTGTTCGCTTCGTCGTGCAGCATGTACGGCCGCTCCGATGGTGATACGCCCCTGGATGAATCGGCGCAGCAGAACCCGCTCACCGCGTACGCGCGCTCGAAGTGCGAGGGCGAAACGCTGTTGCAGGCAGCAACCGACGCGCATTTTCGCCCGACCGCGCTGCGTTTTTCGACGGCGTACGGCTGGTCCGAGCGGCCGCGCCTCTGCCTGGTCGTGAACAACCTCGCCGCATGCGGTCTCGCCGAGGGACGCATCGATCTCGAGAGCGACGGTACGCCGTGGCGTCCGCTCATTCACGTCGAAGACATGGCGCGCGCGATGGAGGCCGTGCTCACGTCGCCGCTCGACCGCGTCGGCGGACGTTCGTTCAACGTCGGCACCACGAGCGAAAACTATCAGGTCCGGAAGATCGCGACCACGGTGGCCCGGCTGCTCGGCGATCTGCCGGTGACGATCGGCGCCTCGGGTGGTGCGGATCAGCGCTCGTACAACGTCGACTTCACGGCGTTTCACACTGCCGTTCCGAAGTTCAAAGCGGCGTGGACGATGGAGGCGGGTGCTCGCGATTTCATCGAGCGCTTCCGCGACCGCTTCGATCCGGCCGATTTCCGCTCCGAACGCTACTTCCGTATTCGCCGCATCACGTCGTTGATTGCTTCCGGCGATCTCGCGCCGGATCTGAATCGCTTGCGGGCGCTCAGCCGACCGTGATGTAGGTCAGGTCCGCCCGGGCGTGATCTTCCACGATGCACGGTGCCGTGGGATCGAGTGGAACGAGCCGGGTGACGCCGTTTTCGATGACGACCATCCGCGGCACGCACGTGGCGGCGTCGGCTTCCCACGTCAGGGGAGCCGTGCTATCGCTCGCGCGATCGTAGTGACCGCAGCGCACGCGCGCATCGAGCCGTACCGTGTAGCCCGCCTGACGGACACGTTCGCAGTAGAGATAGTCTTCGTCGCACAGCCGCGCTCGCCGCGCGCCGCTCTCGATGAAGACGTGCGCCGGGAAGAACGGCGCGGCGAGCTTGCGGGCCGGAGCGATTCGCAGGAGCGCGCAGCCGAAGCCGATGCCGTCGACGGCATCGGTTGATGTCGAGGTGAAGGCCGGTACGTGCGCCGACGACGTTCCGGTGGAATCCCAATCGTCCACGGCGATCGGCTTCAGCGAGTCGCGGCTGTAGTAGAGACCGCCGACGACCGCCGTAGACGGATCGGCTTCAGCCGTTGCGAGGAGCAGTTCGAGCGCATCGGATGGCAACACGATGTCATCGTCGACGAAGAAGAGGTAGTCGTAGTCGCCGTCGATCGCGTCGCGCATGATGAGCTCGCGCTGGGCCGGCACGTAATTGCCGGTGACGACGCTGCGTTGTAGCGAGGGAATACTCGGCGGTAGGCGCAAGCGCGCCAACGCTTCGATAAACGGCGCCGTCGGCGTTCCGCCCGACGCCACGCCGAGCAAAACGCGCCGCTCGATCACGACGTGATGGCGGATTTGAGGACGGCGACGAGCTTACGGCCCGCTGCATCGACGACCGCCGGGGGTGGCGGAATGACGAACGATTCGGCGCCGGCCGAGGCGACGCACAACGGCACGAGCCAGGCTAGGACGGACGAGCGATACGCGGCCAGCGCCGATTCGCACTCTTCGGTCGCGCGGCGATCGACGCCGTCGAACGTGGAACCCGCGAGCGCAAGCAGCGCGATGCGCGTGCGCAGCGTCGCATCGCGTTCGGAGGGATGGATGAGTCCCGCGATCGCTTGCCATTCGGGCTTGCGCAGATCGCGGCGCAACCGCCGCTGCGGCGGGAACGTTTGCGGCGGCGTCACTTGCTGCCACGGCAGCGCGAGCCCGTCGAGGTCGGATTGCACGATCCGGTATTGCGGCGCTTTGCCCATGCGCGAGTGTACGAGCGCGCGGCCGAGCAGCTCGATGTCGCGGCGTAAGAAGGGGCCGTATCCGCTCGTATCCGCGCCGTCGCCGGCTTCGCTGCACGCGATGCTCGAGATCATCACGTAATGCGCGATGATACCGGGCACGTCGGGCGTGAATAGCCGGTCGAGCAGGGCGATGTCGTTGTTCGCAAGCGTGCGATAACGCGTCATCCGCTCGACGGGCGCCGGCGTCGAGAGCAGCGGCGCCTTGACCGGCGGCGGCGCGAGGAGTGGAAGCACGGTTGCCGGCGTGGCAGCTGCTTTAACGGCGGGCGTTTTGGTGATCTTCGCTATC
Organism: Vulcanimicrobiota bacterium; assembly: GCA_003164495.1. Lineage (GTDB taxonomy): Bacteria > Vulcanimicrobiota > Vulcanimicrobiia > Vulcanimicrobiales > Vulcanimicrobiaceae > Lustribacter > Lustribacter caenicola. The sequence goes on along the minus strand of PLTN01000112.1, from coordinate 8,687 downwards.
TTGGGCGGCGGTGGGGCTGCAGCTGCCGGTGCGGGCGGCGGGGGCGGTGCAGGCGCGGGTACCGGCGGCTCGACCGGTGCCGGAACGGGTGCGGGCGCCTCGACGGGCGCGGCTGCCACCGGTGGTGCCGGTGGTGCCGGAGGTGCCGGCGGCTCGACCGGCGCGGGAACTTCGACGGGCGCGGGCACGAGCAGCACCGGCGGCAAGATCGGCTCCGCCGATTCTTTCGCGACTTCTTCGATCTCGTCGTCTTCGAGTTCGTAGAACGGCCGCGGCGCTTCGGCCGGAGCGGAAGCACTTGCACCGCGTTTGATCGTGATGCCGGCGGTACCGACGACCGGTACGCCGTTGGTTTGCAAGCGCGGTTGCAAATAGAGCGTGTTGACGCCCGGCAGAACCGCGAGTTGAAAGGTGACTTTCGCCGACGTTCCGCCGGGCAGGCGCGCGATCGGCAGCCCTTGGGCGAAGAGTTGTTCGGGCGCTTGTGGTTCGCGTCCGTCGATGCGCAACGAGCCGGTGCGGTATTCCGTTTCCACCGGAATCGAGATCAGCAATTTCGATTCCGGCGCGGGCGCGGTGCCGTCGTTGAACACGTCGACCGCAACGCCCACCACGGCACCGGGAATAACGCCCGTCTTGGGTGCGGCCGCGATCGTGACGCGCAGCCGCGGAGCGTCTTCGATCACCGCATCCGGCGTGCTCGAAACGATCGATTCCGCGCCGAAGGATGCGGCGGTGCGCTTGTTTGCGGGCGCGCCCTTACCGGGTTCGTTGTGCCGGAATTCGAGCAGCCGCATGTCGGCGTTACGTTCGAATAGGTCCTCGATCGCCTGTTGGTCCACGGTTAGCGACGCACGCTACGGAAACCGGAACGCAAGCCAGGGCCAGCGGCGCGTCTTCTCCGATTCGGGCGTGGCGCGTTCTTCGGCCGGAGCCGGCGCCGTCGGTTTCATGCCGCGGCTGCGAATCGCAACTTCCGCATCGACGTTGAGTGCGCGCGGATGACCGCGCAGCGCGGCTTCTTCGAGCGTCGCGTGCGCGAGCGTGAGCAGCCGGCGCGGCGTGCCGAGCGAGGTTTCGATGATGAGGTCGAGCGCGTCGGCCGCGAACATCATGCTGAGGTCGCCGCCGCCGCCGGCGCGTGCGAGACGGTGGGCGAGCAGCGCGCGCGTGTCGGCCGGGCCGAGTGCGGCAAGATCGATCCACCCGGCCACGCGGTCGGCGAGGTTGCGGCGTTTGTTCACCTGATCGCGAAACTCGGTCTGCCCGAAGAGCACGATGTTGAGCAACTTGCGTTCCGGCACGTCGAAGTTGAGCAAGAGGCGCAGCGTCTCGAGGTTTTCATCGCTCAAGTTCTGCGCTTCGTCGATGAAGAGCGCAACGGTGGCGCCGTCGACCACGGCCGCATCGTAGAAGAAGTTCTTCAGTGCGTTCTTGAGCGCGGCGGGCGAGCGGGGCGGAAACGCCAAACCGAACGCGCGGCCGATCGTCACCAGAAACTCGATGTCGCCGGCAAAGCTCGGGTCGAGGATCTTGCCCAGGCGCACGTTTTCGCGATTGAGCAGCTCGCGCTCGATCGCGCCGGCCAGACTCGTCTTGCCCGTTCCGGGATCACCGACCACGATCATCAGCCCGCGGGATTGCTCGATCGATTGAACGAGCCGGTTCTTCGCATGTGCGAGGTTGCCGGTTGAACGATAGAAATGCGGATCCGCGGTATCGAGAAATGGATCCCGATCGAGTCCGAAGTGCTGGTAATAGGGCATCATAAGAAGCTCGCTGGTATTCCCTCCGGCCCGTCGCAAAGCCCGCCGGAGACGGCGCAGAAACCCGCCCGCTGGCGCGTTGTGATCCACCTCCCGCTTCGACGCCGGACGCCTCGCCTCGGCGTCTCGCCGGTTAAGAATCCCTAGCGGATTCGGGCAGGCCGGAGAAGGCGGCCCCCGGGCGCCCGGGGCCTATCAGGCTGGAAAGCGGCAATCTGCAGCGAAATGCCCGACGTCAGTGGCCTCCCGCCGGAAAGCGAACCGCCTGTTGCTCCCATGGTTTGACCAGCTACGTGCTGCCCGGCTGCTCGCCGGAACGGAACCGTCAGCGCGAGCGGCCGGGCCGGCGGTCGAACAGAGGCTCCCGGCCGCAAGCCTGCCGGTCTTTCCGATGGAGCTGCCTACACCATGATCGATGTCGCCGCGGGCGAGCCGATGAATCTTGCGCGAGTCCTGGCGCCGACCGCCGTCCCGGCGTTCTTCGAGCGCTACTTCGAACGCGAGCCGTTGCACGTCGCGCGCGGCGATGCAGCGTATTTCGGCGACCTCTATAGCGTTGCCGACGTCGAGACGGCCGTCCACGTCGGTTCGCGCGACGGCGGCCGGTTCGCGATGACGCGCGGTGGTGCGACGGTCGACAATGCCGAACTGCAGGTCGAGCGCACGTCGATTCGCGCCAACTACACCGGGAAGCCGCCGGTCAACGTGCTCGATCCGCGTGCGATCGCCGCACGGTTCGAGCGCGGTCACACTTTGCTGATCAGCGATGCGGCACTGTTCAGCCCGAGGCTGCAGGCACTGTGCAATTCGATCCAGCGCGAAACGCTGATCTACGTCCAGGCCAACGTCTATCTGACACCGCCGAGCGAACAGGGCTTCGCGCTGCACCACGATACGCACGACACGCTCGTGCTGCAAATCGAGGGCACGAAGCAGTGGCACGTGCGCAAGCCGGTCGTGGCGCTGCCGATCGAGAGTCAGCCCTCGAGCCCGGCTCGGAACGAGGGCGAGAAAACGGTCTACGAACTGCACGCCGGCGACACGCTCTATCTGCCGCGCGGATGGCGCCACGAATGCACCTCCGGAACGGTGCGCAGCCTGCATGTGACGCTCGCGATGTTGCCGGTGAGAGCGATCGAGTTGGCCGAAGCGGCGCTGCGCGTTGCGGCCACCGTCGACGTCGAATTGCGCCGCTCGCTGACGCACGGGTGGCAGGAAACCGACGGTTTCAGCGAGCGTTTCGGGGAATTTCTCGCCGAGCGGCTGCGCGCCGCGTTCAGCGGCCCCGTGATGCGCGCCGCGCGCGACCTCGTCGTCAACGAACTCTTCGCGACGACGCGCGCCCTCGCCGAGGGGACGTTGGCCGACATCGCGCGGCTACCGGCGCTGAATGCTTCGACCCTGATCGGGCTGCGTGACGACGCGCCGTTCGTGATCCGCACGGAAGGCGCGGACATCCAACTCATCGCCGCCGGAAAAGCAACGATGTTGCCGGGCAACTGCGCGCCGGTGATCCGGGCGCTCGGTTCGGGTCCGATGACGGTGGCGGCCCTCGAGCAGATGCTGCCCGATGCCGGTGTGGCCCTGGCCCGGCTGCTCGTTCTCGACGGCCTCGCGACGATTCTCGACGCCTAGGGCGGAGACGATCCCGTTCGTGCCGATAGTGAGGTTATGGACCCGCTCCCGTTAGTCACGGTCATCATCACGACGTATAACTACGCGCATACCGTCGGCCTCGCCATCGACAGCGCCTTGGGTCAAAACTACCCCGAACTCGAGGTCCTCGTCGTCGATAACGCTTCGACCGACGCAACGCCCGAATTGGCCGCGCGCTATGCCGCGGATCCCCGCTTCCGGTACATCCGGAACGAGATCAACATCGGGATGGTCCCCAATCACAACAAGGGCTTGCGTGAGTCGCGCGGCGAGTACGTGCTGTTTCTCTCGGCCGACGATTTTCTGTTGCCGGGCCACATCTCGCGCTCCTATTGGTATCTGCGCGAGCATCCCGAGGTCGACGTTTTGTACGCGTCGACCTTGTTCGTAGAGGAGAGCGGCCGGTTCATCGGCGTGCGCCAAATGGGCGGCCAGCCGCAGGGGCCGTACGAAGGCGGGCGCAATGAGTTCGCGGCGCTGTTCGCCGAGGGTTGCTACATGTGCTTCCCGACGATGCTGATGCGGCGCGATCTCTACGAACGCTTCGGCGAGCTCGACGAAAACATCAAGGCCGCCGACTACGAGATCGTCGTGCGCTGGGCTGCGAACGGCGTGCGATTTGCCTATCTGCCCGAACCGATCGCGGCCGTGCGACTCCACAGCGCGCAGCAGAGCAGCCCGCAAAACTATGTCGCCGACGCGGGCGACATTCGCGAATTCGTCTATCTGGTCAACAAGTTTGCCGAAGCATCGGCCGAGCGGTTGCGTGGGTTCGAGCACACGATCTCGCGCCACATGTGGGGGCGTTTCGAAATGGCGCGCCAAGCCGGCGTCCTCGATGCCGGCGGTGAACTGCGCGCCGAAGTGACGGCGGCGGATGCGGTGCTCACGCGCGTGCGCGAACGCAACGAGGCCGTGAAACGCATTCCGCATTTGACGGTCATCGTGCTGCCGTCGAACAACGTCGGTTTGCTCGAGGTCACGCTGCGCTCGGTCGTGTCCCAAACATTCGCCGACTGGGACGCGATCGTGCTGCAGGACTCGGGCCAATCGCTCGCCCCGCTGGGCGCGTTCCTCGATCCGCGCGGCCGGATCCGCGGCATGCGCTTCATCGGCATCGTGAACGAAGGCGCCGCGATCAACAACGGCTTGCGCGTGGCCTCGGGCGACGCGTTCATCGTGCTGCGAGCCGGAACCGAACTGACGCCGCAGCACTTCGAGCGCGCGCTCCAACCGATCGTCGCGGGCCACGCACTGGCGGTTCGTACGCCGGCGGTCGTGATCGTCCACGGAGCAGCCCCGGACGCGCCGGCCGGTGCGCCGCAGTTCGAACGGCACGATCGTCTCTACATGCCGGCCATCGAGACGCGGATGCCGTACGTTGCGCCGTTCGGACCCATCGAAGCCCTCGTCTTTACGCGAACCGCCGTCGATCGCGTCTCGGCGTTCACCGAACGGATCCCGAAGTTCTCGGTGTGGGAGTTTCTTCTGCGCTTGCAGGCGCAGGTGCCGCTGGCGGCGGCCGACTCGCCGGTGATCGTGCACGTTCCCGTCGCTCTGAACGACGTCTTCGATGAGTGCGCCGTGCTGCCGGCCGTTGCGCGCGCCGTCTACAACGCCTTCGGGAGCGAGGACGCGTCGATACGTATCGAACGCGATGCCTATCTGCGCAACCTCCAAGCGGTGCTGGACGGCGGTCCCGCGCAAGGTTCGACGCCGGGCGGAATCGCCGCCCTGCTGCGCGCGGCGAACGGCATGGATCTGCTTGCCGCCAAATAAGCGCAAGGCGTTCCGGTGTTCGCTCGATCAGCCGGCGCTGGTGGCCTACGTACGCGCGCAACTCGACGCGCTGTTTCCCGACGGCACGCCCGTGGCGGCCGATGCCGTCGTCGCGGCGGCGACGGAACGCGCGCGGCACTGCTTTGCGCACATCCGGCATGCGGCCTTCGGTGATGCCGACACGGTCGTCTTCGACCATCTGCACGGCGACCAATACACGATGTTTCTGTACTACGCATCGAACTCGGCGTTCGTCGCGGGTGACGTGGCGTTGGCGAAAAAGCTCTTTTTGCTCAACAAAGCACTCAACGGTTTCTTCTGTCTCTACGACACGCTGCTCCCGCCGGTGATGTTTCTCAATCACGCATTAGGCACCGTGATCGGCCGCGGGACGTACGGCAATTATCTGCTGGTCACTCAGAACGTGACGTTCGGCATCGACGGCGATCGGGCGCCGGTGATCGGCGAGGGCGTGATCGTCTACGGCGGCGCGCTGATCGCCGGTTCGAGCACCATCGGCAACCGCACCGTCATCGCGGCTAACGCCTCGATTCGCAACGCCGAGGTTCCGGCGGAAAGCGTCGTCGCCGGCTCGTCGCCGGATTTGGTGATCCGCCCGCGCAAGCGGCACTTGAGCGAAACGTTCTTCGATCTGCCATGAGTGCGCTGACGTTTTCGCCGGCCGCCATCGAAGGCGTGCTGTGGATCGACTTCGATCGCGTGTCCGACGAGCGCGGCTGGTTCGTGCGGGTGTATGACGAGGACGCATTTGCGGCGCGCGGACTGTGCACTTCGTTTCCGCACCATGGCGAGGCGCGCAACGCGCGAGCGGGCACGATCCGCGGGTTGCATTGGCAAAGCGACCCGTACGGCGAAACGAAAGTCATCCGCTGCGTTCGCGGGGCGGCGTTCGACGTGCTGGTCGACGTGCGGCCCGCGTCATCCACCTACGGCGAGTGGGCGAGCTTCGCGCTCGCGGCCGAAACGCCGCGCGGGCTCTATGTTCCGCCGGGCATCGCGCACGGCTATCAGACCCTCAGCGACGATACGGAATTCCACTACTTGCTCTCCGAGCGCTACCATCCCGAAGCCGCGCGCGGCATCGCCTACGACAGTTCGGAGCTCGCGATTCCCTGGCCGCAGGCCGTAAGCGTGATCTCGGAACGCGACCGCGCGTTGCCGCCGTTCGTCAGGGATCGACGGTAAGCGTAGGGATCGCGGTCACGAAGCGCCCGCCCCACGCGCGCACGTCGGCGAGTTCGTCGCGAATCTCGGGCGCGATGTTCCAGGGGAAGATCACGACGTAATCCGGCCGCTCGGCGCGCAGGCGTTCGGGGGTGACGATCGGCACGCGGACGCCGGCGATCAGCCGGCCCTGTTTGTATGGGCTCTTGTCGGCAACGAAACGGATGAAGTCCGTGCGCGCGCCGGCATAGTTGAGCAGCGTCGTCGCCTTGGCCGCCGCACCGTAGCCGCCGACCGTTTTGCCGTCCCGGCGCGCGCCGATGAGGAACTCGAGAAAGTCGCGCTTGACGCGCATCACCACTTCACCGAAAGCCGGATAGGTTTCGAGCCGGTCGAGATGGTGCGCGCGTTCCTTTTCAACGAGCGCAGCGACACTCGGGCCGATCGGGCGTTTGCCGGTGTGACCCACGAAGATGCGCAGCGATCCGCCGTGCGTCGGGATCTCTTGCACGTCGAAGATCGCCAAGCCGTGGCGGGCGAACAGCGGCACGAGCGCGAGGACGGACAGATACGAGAAATGTTCGTGGTAGATCGTATCGAACTGCACGCCTTCGATCAGGTTGAGCAGATGCGGAAACTCGATCGTGGCAAAGCCGGTCAGGTCAAGCAGCTGCGCGATCCCGCCCACGAAGTCGTTGATGTCGGGTACGTGCGCGAGCACGTTGTTGGCGACGATCAGGTTGGCGCGTCCGTGTTCGGCCGCGACGCGCTTCGCGACGTCGACCCCGAAGAATTCGTCGAGCGTCGGCACGCCGCGTTCGCGTGCCACGGCCGCCACGTTCGAAGCCGGATCGATCCCCAGCACCTCGACGCCCGCGCGGATGAAATACTGTAATAAGTACCCGTCGTTGCTGGCCAGCTCGACGACGCGTTGACCCGGCGCCACGCCGCGTTTGGTCAGCATCTGCTGCACGTAGCTTTCGGCGTGTTGGAGCCAGCTGGTCGAGTACGACGAGAAGTACGAGTATTCGCGGAAGATCTGCTCGGGGGTTTCGAACACGTCGAGTTGCACGAGCAGGCAGACTTCGCACACGTAGGCGTGCAGCGGATAGAACGATTCACCGCGCCCCGCATCGGCGGGTTCGGTCAAGCAGTTGGCCGGCGGCGAGAGCCCGAGATCGATGAACGTGACGGCGAGCGGGGCGCCGCACGAACGGCAATGCGGCTGGGTGGTGACGTTCAACGCGGGCTCCTCAGGCGGGCCGGATTTCCGTAGACGAGCGCGCCGGCCGGAACGTCGCGCACGACGACGCTGCCCGCGCCGACCACGGCCCCGGCGCCGATCGTGATGTGGGGTATGACGGCGGCGCCCGTACCCACGAACGCATTGCGATCGACCATGACGTTGCCGGCGAGTGTGGCGCCCGGTCCGATGTGCACCCCGTCGCCGAGGCGGCACTCGTGATCGACGCTGGCGGATGTGTTGACGATGCAGCCCGCGCCGATGCTTGCCGCCGCGGCCACCGCTGCGTTCGCGAGCACCTGACTGCCGGCGCCGAGCTTCACGTCGGCGGCGACGAACGCCCGCGGGTGCACGACCGCCGGCAGCGCGTAGCCCATCTCCGTCAGGGCTGCTTGGAGCTCGAGCCGCTCGGCGCCGCGCGCGCCGCCGACGGCCACGAGCGCGTGCACGTCGCCCGGGCGTTCTGTGCGCCACGCGCGCAGCGCACGCTCGCCGCGCAGAAGAGGAACACCGGGTAGGAACGAGGTCACGTTCGGGTCGTTGTCCACCAAGGCCACGATGTCATAGTCTAAGGTGCCCAGAAATTCGGCCAGCACGCGCGCGTGACCGGTCGCGCCCCAGAGCACGATTGCCCTCATCCCGCGAGCTTACGAACCGAAGAACGAGCGAACGCCGTCGATGACGCGCTCGATGTGCGCTTCCTTCATCAGCGAATGCAGCGGGAGCGTGAGCACTTCGCCCACCACGCGTTCGGTCACCGGCATCGGCGAACGGCGCGCGTTCGCAAAGTACGTGTGCTTGTGCACGGGGACGAAATGGATCCCGACCTCGATGTTGCGCGCGGCGAGATGGTCGATCAGCGCTTCGCGCCGGCCGCCCAGCACGCGCAGGCTGTAGATGAAGGGCGAAACTTCCGAATAGTCGCGGCGCAGAACGCGCAGCCCGGTGATGCCGTCGAAGGCGGCGGAGAAACGATTGCACACGGCCTGGCGGCTGGCGATGAACTCATCGACGCGCTTGATCTGCGAGACGCCGATGCTGGCCATGATGTTGTTGAG
>PLTN01000240.1:6081-8753 GCA_003164495.1 Vulcanimicrobiota bacterium | reverse complement strand
CCGGTGACGCTCACAGCGCAGGGACCTTGAGTCCGTTCGCAGTCGGTGCTAAGGCAGCTTTCTTGTCGAGGATATCCAAGAACGGCTTGACGATGTCCAGCGGCATCGGGAACACGACGGTCGTATTGTGCTCGCCACCGATTTCGGAGAGCGTTTGCAGGTAACGCAGTTGCATTGCGGCCGGGACGGACGCGAGAATGGTGGCGGCGTTCACGAGCGTTTGAGCGGCTTGGAACTCGGCATCCGCATGAATGACCTTCGCTCGACGGTCGCGTTCGGCTTCGGCTTGCTTTGCAATCGCCTTGACCATGTTATCGGTGAGCTGAACGTCGCGGATCTCGACCGCGCTGACTTCGATCCCCCAATCTTTCGTGCGAGTATCGAGAATGTCTTGAACATCCGTATTGAGCTTGGTGCGCTCGGAGAGCATCTCGTCGAGATCGTGCTGCCCCAGCACCGAGCGTAGCGTCGTCTGCGCCAGCATATTTGTGGCCGGGATGAATTGCTCGACCTGTATGACGGATTTTGCCGGATCCGTGACGTGGAAATACAGGACCGCATCCACTTTGACGGAGACGTTGTCGCGAGAAATGAGGTCTTGGCTGGGGACCTCCATGACGACAGTCCGCAAGTCGACGCGCACCATCTGCTGGATGTATGGCAGCATGAGGATCAAGCCGGGACCGCGCACGTGCGAGAAACGTCCGAGCGTGAACATAACGGCACGCTCGTATTCGCGCAACACTTTGATCGATGCTGACCCGATAAGCAACAGCGCGATGAGGACGATGAACGGAACGATGAATCCGCTAGGATCGAACATTGATGACCTCGTTCTCTCGCTTTCCTAATACAGTGCATGCGGCCACAGCTTGAGAGCCGTCGAGAACGGCCGACGCAGCGAGCATACCCCGTTGGCTAACTTTTCAAACGACAGGTTGCCGGCTTCCCAGCCCTCTCAGTGTTACAAATACACGTTGCAGATGAAGGTCACACGAACACGTGTTGTGCGCAAGCGGCGGCGACTACCCCGGCGGCCGCCGGACAGTGCGGAGAGATATTTTCGCCCAACGCCCGGAGCTTCTGCCACGGAGTTCCCAGCAGGATGCCCTCATGAATGCCGCTCGTGTCCCATGTAGCCCGTAACGATGCTCGATAACAGTCCGCTCCGCTCTCTGATGTCGAGTAGGGCCGCCACGTAGATGTGCTCGACCGTGAAGGCCAGCAAAAGCCACATTACGATGACGTGAGCGAGCCGAACGTATTGTGGCGACACGAGGAGAAAGAGCCATCCGAAGAGTGGCCCAGCAACGTTGTGACTCCCGCTGAGTGAGAGCAGCGCAAAACCGGTGGTTATCTCGAACAAGAACGCGAGCAACACGAAGAAGTGCGACACGTTGACGACCGCGCTGCTCGACGGGGGTTGGGGACGCAAGAACAGATAGAAGCGCAGTTCCTGCCGGATTTTCTCCCAACCGCCCTTCTTTAGGTACGGGAAGAACGACTGCCAAGATGCACCATGATCGCCGATGAAGGCCCATACTACACGTACGGCAACACTACACGTCAGCACGTAGCCGGCCAGCATGTGAACGATCCGTACCTGCAGCATGGGCGACCCATGAAGGGCGATCGAAGGCGCTCCGATGTAGAAACCGGTGATTGCCAAAGTGAAGAATGCGACGACGTTTACCCAATGGGTGATGCGCACCGGGAGATGCCAGACATAGAAGATATCCTCCGGTGCGCTCTCGTTTCCCATACGCTCCTACGTGTTGCTGCCGATCGATTTCCCATGCTACGCAACGTCGCCGCCGTCTTGAGCCCGTGCAGGATGAGTAGTGTCAGGATCCCCTGCACGACGGCGTCTCCGATGGTCTAGGTCTTTGCGGCTACGGGACGGGGAGTTGCCGCCAGCGCAACATGACCGCGAAGCGGCGCTTCGTGCGCGGCATTTCGGCCGGCGATACGACCGAAGGCAAAGCATTCGCCCACGTTTCCACCCGCGTTGTAGTTGAAGGAGTAAATCGATCCCAATTCGCCCGCCGAATAGAGCCGCGGGATCGGCTTGCCGTCGAGACCGATGATCTGAGCGTCCTTATTCCGGCGCGGTCCGCCCTGCGTGTTGACGAAGCTTGGTGTAAGCTCCATCGCGTAGTAGGGTGGTGTCTGAAGCGGCGCCATGAAGGCCTTCGCTCGATCATAGTCGGCATCCGTACCGTCCTTCGCGAATGCATTATAGCGTTTGACGGTCGCTTCCAAGACCTCGGGCGCGAGGTTGATCAGGGGCGCGAGATCCCGGATGGTGTTCGCACGTTTGATCCAGCCTTTGTCGACCTCGCGAAGATTGTCGGCGCTCCAATCGTAACGGTTGCCGTGGGTGACGTCCCAACAAGCAAACGACTCGCCGATCGATCCAGCCTTGCGAAAGGTCTCGTCGAAAATCATGTACACCGGGACCGGCGTGAGCTGCTGCATCCACACGCCGTGAACCTTGGTCTTCCCGTGGCGATCCGCGCCCATACACGGCGTGCCCTCCGCCGTGAAGCGCTTGCCATCATTGGCCACGAACAAGTAACTGTCTTGGTGCGGGATGTTGATCCAGCGGGACACCGGGATGTCGGGTGCCTTGAAAAAGAATTCTGGTCCGGCAATGTTGGTCATGTGCCACA
>PLTN01000240.1:0-6070 GCA_003164495.1 Vulcanimicrobiota bacterium | reverse complement strand
GACGGCCCGGTTCGCTTTGATGTTGACACGCTTGCCGTTTTGCTCGGCGATCAGCCCGACGATCTCGCCATCGTCCTTCAAGAGCTTCACCGCAGCCGTTTCGTACAATGTCCGGATCTTACGCGCGGCCAGAGCCGGCTCGGTGACGCCATCCCAGAGGCGTGATCCCCCAAGCAGGTCGTTCGAGCCCAACGAAAATGAGCTCTTGTCGTTGCCGGCGGTTTGCTTGTCGTTGTGCACGAGCATCTGCACGCAGTCCGATCCGGCAACTTCCGGGAATTCGGCGCCACCGGCGAGGACGGGCTTCATTCCGAGCCCTTCCAGGTATGCCCGGTTGGCGTGCATCTCCGTCGCCCAAACCTCGACCATCTCTTCCGAAATGTTGTCCATGTATGGCCCGGCGAGGGCCTTGAAGTAGGTCTTGGCCTTCTCGATGTCATTCGGCCAAAACAGGATCTGGGCGTTCACGCGGCTGTTGCCGCCTTTGTATTGTTCAGGGGCTTTCTCCAGCAACAACACCGTGGCTCCGGCGTCGTGTGCGGCAATCGCCGCCGCGCTGCCGGCAAAGCCATAACCAACGACAACGACGTCGGCCTCTTCATCCCAGGTGCTCGGTAGATTAGTAGGCAAGTGATTGCTGACTGGCGCGGTCATGGCTAGCTCCTGTATAGTGTGCGTGCGACCAGCCTATTCCAAGCTGACCCTCACCTGGTATCGTGGATTTTATGGATTGGCAAGTCGTGCCAAACAGGCTACCGTAGGGGCTTTTCATCGCTATCGCGGTGTGACCGCGCTCGATCTCGACGGTCGATTACGCTCGTGGCTCGGTGCGGCGTTCCAGCCCAGCACGCGTGCGATCAGTTCGCTTCGGTTGCTGCTCTCGGTCTTGTCGAGCATGTTCCTGATGTGGTCTTGCACGGTCGACGAGGTGATGAACAACTGCTTAGCGATCGCATCGAGATGTTGGCCGTCGAGCATGAGCTTCAGCACCTGGACCTCACGCGGTGTGATATGGAAGCGCGCCACCGCGGCGGTAAGCGAGTTCGGCGGCCGATAACGTTCAACGCGTACGCCGACAAAGAAGCCCGCCGGGCCGGACATCGGCTGCGTTTGGATCACGAGAAACGGCACCGGATGCCCGATACCGGGCTCGTTCTCCGACACGCTGGACCAGCCGGCGGTGAGCTGGCGAACGGACTCCTCGAGTACGAGGGGCAGACGTTCCGCGATCCGTGAGTGGAGGCCGGTCGAGGCGACACGACGCTGGTCTTCGGAACTCCAGGCCAAGACGATCTGGAGATCGGCGTCCAGCACATAGAAGGCCCCGTCCGGCGGCTCCGAGGGGGAGCCGGTTGGTTGATGTTTGGGCTTCGCGGTGATCGGCGTTGGCGTTTGCAGGCGCAGCTCAGCGAGGCGGTCGGAAGCAGCGTGCAAAGCCAGCGTCAACACGGTGATCTCGCTCGAAGTAAGCGACCCGAAGTCGGGCGTTCGCAGCAGCGTGAGGATGCCAAACGTTTCCCGAGTATCCGCAAATATGAGCGTTACGCCGCTCGTGCAGTCACCGAACTGCCCCAGGGTCGCCGCGATCCGAGGCCCCGTGGGCACCTCTTGGCGCTGACGCTTCAACTCGTCAGTGAGGGCACGGTGCGTCTTGCCGTCCCTATGCGATTCGAAAACGAGGGCTAGGTCGCCGTGGGGTCCGATCCGCGCAAAGGCCCAACGCGAGGCGGGCACGAGGTCTAGAATCCCCGAGACGATCGGATAAGCCGCCTCCGACATGGGCATTCGGCGGGCAGCCGACCGCGGCTTGCCGGCGCTGTTTCCAGTAGCGCCCGCCACGGCTAGCGACTGAAAAGCATTCGCTCCTTCTTGACGTGCGCTTCTCACGATGCCGCCATGTCGTTCACGTAGGTGGTGACGGACGCCATCAGCTGCGGGCGCGGCCGGCGATGAGCTTGTCGATTACCCGAATCACGGCGATGAGCAATAGGAGCCGAATTAGCGAGCCACCGAGACGAACCTTGGGGCGGTGGCTGCAGGCGTGCGACGAGCGCGGCGTCGTCGTCGGCTTGAACGCCGCCTTCGTGTATGAGGGCGGCTTCGAGTATCGCCTGCGAAGGATCGGTCCCGTCGATCCGGGAGCGCGTAACTGCGAACGCCGTCCGGGAAGCACCGAAGAAGTCACCCGAGCCGGCTCGGTGACTATCGGAGATGCCATCGGTTACGACGACGAGCGTTTCGGTCGCGTCGAGGGTAAAAACGGCATCGCAGGCATTGTTGGCAAGAGGGATGCCCAGCATCGGAGCGGTTTGCATCAGGTTCCGGACGCGGCCGTCGTCAGCGAGCGTGAAGGCGACATCGTGACCGGCCGATGCGTACACGACGGTTCGCAGTACAGGATGCAAGAGTGCAACAAAGGCGACTGCATACGGTGACTCATCGTCAACAGTCCGCAGAAGTTGGTCAGCCCTGGCTAGTGCAGAGGCCGGGGACTCATCGTGGCTGAGGGCGGTGGCGATCTCGTCAGCGATGGCCGACGAGAGGGGGGCACGGTCCGCGCCGTGGCCTGCAATGTCGATGACGATGATCGCCGTGCGGCCGGAGCGAAGCGGCAACGTACGGACCACGTCGCCGCAGCGGGCGCCGCCTTCGCAGCTACGAACGGACGACGATATGGTGAGTATTGACGGTGCGGTTGCCGATGCCCCGTCAACGAGCGGCAGAGCGGAATGATCGATCATCGTCTCCCCAATGGGTGTCTCTCGTTGCTCAATCGCAGGAGATGTTGCCTGTACGAGAACGTACGCATGGGATTGTGAACATCCGATGAAGCCGTCTGCCCTCGACTCTCGATTCGTGCGATCAAACTCGTATTTGATAACAAAAGTCAACGTTTTGCTCGTGAGCGACGTTCTCGGAAATCCAAAGCCTGTAAAGAGCGGTCCAGATGCATTCACAGAGTCATTCACATTTGCGGAGATGACGCCGCCTGCCCCATCTGAAATGCGGCTGGCAGTTTGCTGAAAAATACGTGCGGTATTGCCCGAACGCGGTTGAATATGGCGGGCTTAAAAAGGCTCCGAGGCGAGCAGCGTCTAGGAATCCTTAGGGAAACTTAGATGGCGATTCTAAACCGTGCGGTGAAGGTAGGGATCCTCGAGCCATGCGCACACTTGACGTGCGCCCTCGGGCACGCTCTTCATAGCAAAGCGCAGCGGCAGCGCGGCGGCGCTGGAGTGACCCAACGCCGCCGTCGGTGCGGCGACGTATGTAAGGATCGCCGTCCCATGCTGTTCCCCGACGTGGACCGTCAGTGCGCCCCGGCGGTACGTCGCGCCATCCTCGGCGATCATGATGAGGGCATCGTGGGGTAGTCGATCCGCAACGTACGCGCGAACCGCCAGTCGAAACTGCGATAGCGTCATCGACGCGTTGGTACCGCGCCGGCCGCGAGAAGCTGGTGTGGGCTCATCGCTGCACGGGCTTCCATGAAATACGCCCAGTATAGCTCGCCTGCCCCAGGTCAGGTACACGTCTCATATATGTAGGCACTGATGAGTTTGATGCTTACCATCACCGATCGATACGATAGCCAATACCTCGCACCGTCTCGATGATCGAAGGCGAATTCGGAGTCACATCGATTTTGTGTCGGATATTGCAAATTTGACGATCGATGACTCGCTCAAAGGGAATGCCTTCATGCTTGACCGCATCGAGAAGTTCGTCGCGGGTCAGCGCCTTACCACGATGGCTCAATAGCAAGACGAGAATCGCGAATTCAGTCTCAGTGAGCGAAGAAACACGACCGTCGATGTGGACGGTGAGTGTCCTCGGATCCAGCGTGAGCTTTCCGATGGTTGAAGGCCCGCTGCCTGAGACGTGAGTTGCGGACGGCAAGATGGGGCCGTGCGGGTGATAGTGGTCACCGTGCCGCCGCCAGACATGGAATCGTCGGACGACGTCTTCCGGAACCCGGTTCTCCAGCAGCCGTGTATCGATGACTAGCAGGTCCGGGGTGGTGAGTCGAAAGTGGCGGATCCCCGCTGCGATGTCAGGGCTGGCTCGAAGGCGATATCCCGCGGTGGCTAATGCGCCGCGAAGGTCTGCGACGATCTTCCGATTGGTTGACAGAATCAAGACGTGGAGGTTCTCAGGTGAGGCTCCTCCGGCACGAGCTTCGGGCATCGAGGATGACGTTTGCCCACGTAGACGTAGCCGGTCCTGCCGGAGAGCTGCTTTGGAAGCGACCCGAATTGTCAACCGGGTGTGTGTCGAACGGTCTGCGGACGCCCGCCTCAAGAGCGTTCAAAAAAGAAGCTATTCACAAGACTATTCACAATTCATATTTGTCCTAGGTTATCAAACGTTTGCCATAAAAATGACGTGTGCTGTCAGGAGCGTTCTGTTTGATCTGCTAACCAGGAAAAAAGTAGCTGAGTTCAAGCCATGCATCCTCGCAGCCAAGTTCAAGGGTAGACGGATGGAACGCTACCACGATATGCGCAACGACTTGGCGGTCGCGATTGCGAGCACACGCCGAAGCACGGCAAAACGGAGGGGACATCCCATGACCGACGCGACCGACGCACTCTTGGCCGGACAATCCCAGGGCATCGACGACGAGTTTCTCCAGAAGGACCGTCGCGAGCACGCCGTGCGCGAACGCGCGTACGAGATCTGGGAAAACGAAGGCCGCCCACACGGCAGGGACCTCGAACACTGGCTCTCGGCGGAACAACAGGTCAGCGGGAAGAACCCCGAAGCTTAGCCACGGCGCTGACGCCGCACCAACTCGGGACACAACAACTATCCATTACCTCATCGCCCGTGTGCTGGGGTGGGACTCGACGCCGGGCGATCGCGATCCTTGATGACTCCCGGGCTGATCGAACGCTAGGGCTATGACGAAAGGTGCGCGCATGACCTGGGCTGAGGTGCGGCGGCGACTCGAGGCCGTTCTTGATGAGACGGCTGCCGTGCGCGTTCGAGTCCCCGGCGGCGAAGCCACCGGCGTGATCGGGCTCAAGAAGGTTGGGCCCTCGCAGGTCTTCCAGACTGGCTCGCCGGCGCTCTCGGTATATGTGTTGACCCGGTGGCTTCTCCAGAACGAGGATCGGTGGGGTCTCACCGAGGCGCACGCGCGCCTTCCGAGCAGCTCGATCTATCCAATCGTCGGGTTGACGTCGACGCCGACGCCAGAGCGCAGCGAGAGTTCCTTCGTCGACATCGAGATTGAAGTGGAGACGTTGCCCGTCAAAGCACGCACCGGCCCGGGCCGCTGAAAGCGCGGCGCGCATGGACCATCGGAGACGGCGGCGACGTTGCGTAGTATGGGGAATCGATCGGTACTAACACTGCGGATGGCCGGCGGCGACACATAAGAGCTTACGGGATCCGCGAGCGCACCGGAGGATATCTTCTATGTCTGGCATCTTCCGGTGCGTATCACCCATTGGGTAAACGTCGTCGCATTCTTCACTTTGGCAATCACCGGTTTCTACATCGGAGCGCCTTCGATCGCCCTTCATGGGCCGCCCATGCTGCAGGTACAGATCGTTCACATGCTGGCCGGCTACGTGCTGACGTGTAGTGTCGCAGTACGTGTAGTATGGGCCTTCATCGGCGATCATGGTGCATCTTGGCAGTCGTTCTTCCCATACCTCAAGAAGGGCGGTTGGGAGAAAATCCACCAGGAACTGCGCTTCTATCTGTTCTTGCGTCCCCAACCCCCGTCGAGCAGCGCGGTCGTCAACGTGTCGCACTTCTTCGTGTTGCTCGCGTTCTTGTTCGAGATAACCACCGGTTTTGCGCTGCTCTCACTCAGTGGGAGTCACAACATCGCTGGGCCACTCTTCGGGTGGCTCTTTCTCCTCGTGTCGCCACAATGGTAACGGCACCGCGGATTTGACCCCTTAGCGGCATGAAGGAATTGACCCCCATCGCTGAATAGCTGAGCGCCCGCTCGAACCGGATTGTTCTCTACACATTCCATTTCGAGCGGGGCGCCCAAGGGGTTGATTTCATTGGATATTTGGGAAACCATCCGGATTCGTTGCGTCCGTGATAA
>PLTN01000014.1 GCA_003164495.1 Vulcanimicrobiota bacterium | reverse complement strand
GAAGCGCTCGATCCGAACGCGCGCTGAGGGCCGATGGCGGTAGCGATCGCGCTGGTCGCGGCAATCGTCTACGGTTCGTCTGATTTTCTCGGCGGTCTCGCCAGCCGCCGCACGGCGACGGTCAGCGTCGTCATCTGGTCGCAAGCGGTCGGACTCGTGTTACTCGCCGTCGTGCTGCCGCTCTTCGGCGGACATGCGGTGCCGGCGGACGTCGGCTGGGGCGCACTGTGCGGCGTCGCCGGCGCGGTTGCGATCGCGTGTTTGTACCGTGGCCTCGCCATCGGCACGATGGGCGTCGTCTCGCCGATCAGCGCGGTGCTCGGCGCGTCGATTCCGCTGCTCTACGGATTGGTCTTCCGCGGCGAGCATCCGAGCCTCATCGCCTACGCGGGTATCATTGCCGCGATCGCCGCGGTCGTGTTCGTCAGCGCCGAGCCGGGCGCTCGCGCGCAGCGGACGACGCTTTTTCCGCCGGGCTTGCCCGAAGCGTTGCTCGCCGGCGTCGGCTTCGGTGCATACTTCATCGCGCTCGCGCAAACGCGCGCCGACGCCGGCATGGTACCGTTGCTCGCGGCGCGCCTCACCTCGGTAATTCTGCTGGTTGCGGGCGGGCTCGCGTTCGGTGGACGCGCCAACGTGACTCTGGCGCGCCCCGCCTTCGTGCTCACCGCCATGTGCGGCGCCCTCGACGTTACCGCGAACGTGCTCTACATCGTGGNNGCTTGCAGTGGATCGGCGTCGCGCTCGCACTTGGCGGCGCGGTTGCCATCAGCGCCGCACCATAAAAGAAAAAGGCCCGCCGAAGCGAGCCTTTTCCGGTTTCCCGTAGGGGTTACGGAGTGGCCGTGATCACCAGCGGTGCGGTGTTCCCGGTGGTGTCCGATACGGTGAAATTACCGGTCGACGGAAGGGTGGAGCACTTCGCCGTTGCCGTGAAGTTCATGCCGTCGGGACTCTTCACCGTGATACACGATGCCGGCGACGGCACTACCGTGAACGTTCCCGTGTATGCCGGCGTGGCGTTCTCGCTGATCGCGAACGTCAGCGAATTGCCCTGCGCCGATGGGAGACCCGTACTGCCGGCGATCGAAAACGACGTCTGAGGGGCCGTCGCCGAGCCGATGCTGGCGCCGACGTATTCGGACGCCGGCGGCACCGCGCCGGTGATTCCGGTGTTGCTGCCGCTGCTCGAGCAGCCCGCGGCCAGCACCACCATCGCGAGCAAAGCAGTAGAACGAACGAACATGTGGTTGAACCTACTTTCTTTCGTCACTGTTTGTCACCGCCGCGCCGTGCCGGCGCTGATGCGTTGCACGCTCGCCGGCAGCACGCCGCCGCCCGTAACGCCGCCGCCGGCCGGCTGGTTGTAGACGCCTTGCGTGGAGATGGTCACGTCGGCTTGATGCGATGCGCCCGCGCCGGTCAGCGACGGGGCCGTTACGCCCAGGCTGGTCGGGTATGACGCTTCGTACGCGCCGTAATCGAAGCCGATGGCTTGCACCGTGAAGGCGTCGCCGTCGCTTGCCGTCCCTGATGCAGTCGTGTTCTGGGCGGCCGAGCAGAGCGAACCGGCCGGCAAGGTTGCCGTTCCGGATGCCTTGACCACGATCGTGTAGTACAACGGCGCCGTCGCCGTTGCCCCGACGCAGCTCGTCGCTTGCGCGCCCGGAGCCGGGCCGACGAAGGCGGTCGGACCGTAGTCGACCACCTGGATGTACGCTTCCGTGACGCCGGCCGGGAGAACGACCGGGAAGGTCGCGCCGCCCGCGCCGCTGACGGTGGGCGCCGGTTGAGCGAACACTCCGAGCGGAGCGACCGAACTGATGGTCGCCGTCGCGCTTTGCGTGACGGTTCCGGTGTTGGCCGGAATCGCAACGCTCAGCGTGTAGGTGCCGGTTGCCGGCGCGATTTCGAAGACGTCGAGGCCTTCCGAAATAGCGTTGAAGCCCTTCAACGTCGCGGCAGTGTTGCCAGCGATGTTGAAGGCCGGCGGACCGCCGCCGGGGATGAACTGGTTGGGGTCGCCGCCGGCGCCGGCCAGTGCGTCGTACAGCGGAACCGCGTACGGCGTGACATTATCCGGAATACCGCTGACACCGCCGTAGTTGAACGGCTCGATGCCGAGGCCAAACGCACCGCCGTCGGTTCCGAAGGTCGTGACGTTGGCGGCGTTCGGCGTTTGCGGCGTCGCGGTCATCGACGTCGTTCCGATTTCGGCCGGTGCGGGTCCGGTCAGGATCGTCGCGTTGAACCCGTCCGGCGTTCCCGCCGCTCCGGCGAGAGCGTGNNGGCACGGTGAGCGTCGGCGAATTGACGAGCGTCGCGCTGGCACCGGGATTCAATGCACCCGAGGGCTGGCGATACGTCACCGCAACGTTGATGCCGGTCGACAATCCGAAGATGTTCGCCGTACCAACGTTCATCTGAAGAACGTTCGCGTTGAGGTTGGCAACGTTGGGTGCCGAGATCGGATTCTGACCGGATGACGCGCATCCGGCCAGAAGCGCTGCGGCAGCACAGGTCGCGAGGAATGTTGCTGTCTTATTCATGTGCATTTACCTAAAACTGCCGCCGGTAGAAGATATTGAATACTGTGGGTGAGAGCGGAGCCAACGCGTACACACCGACGTTGCCGTTGGTGAGCAGATACGCACCGTTCGTGAACGCGTACGAATTGACCGGGACCGCCGCGCAACCACGCGCCGCGCCGTATTGTGCGGCGCAGGTGTTTTGCCCGGTTTGCGGACCCGAGAGACCCTGCGCGACCGGCTGATAGAACGGGTTGACCGCGGGGGTCGAACCGACGTAGCCGTTCGTGAACAGGTTGACCATCTGGATACCGATCGTGTCGCGCCCGTGCTTGTATTGAAGCGTCAGGTTGAACTGCACGTTCGGGGTCCA
>PLTN01000083.1:13047-13210 GCA_003164495.1 Vulcanimicrobiota bacterium | reverse complement strand
GGTTGGGCAGAAAGCGAACGTCGAACGTCCAGTCGGCATCCATTGGTACGCCGAACTTGAAGCCGAAAGCGATGACCGTCGTGCGGGTGTGCCGCGTGCCGTTGGCGACGAACGTCGAGTCGATACGCTCTTTGAGCGTCGCCTGCGTGAAGTTCGTCGTATC
>PLTN01000083.1:0-12986 GCA_003164495.1 Vulcanimicrobiota bacterium | reverse complement strand
GTCCAAAAAGAGTACCTCGGGCCGGAGGCCGTCATTGAGGAGCTGATCGAGGATCGTGGTCGCATCGCCGAATGCGCCGCCCGAGCGCACGTCAAAGGCTAGGGCCGCGGTGTCGCGATCGCTCGCGCGGACCAGCTCCACGAACGCCGGCGCAAGGACCGGTGGCACATTGTCCAGGCAGGCGAAGCCGAAATCCTCGAACGATTTCATGGCCTGGCTCTTGCCTGCACCTGAAAGCCCCGTTACGATGACCAGACGCCGCATTATGCATGTCTTTTCGCCCGAACGGGCCAACGCCCTCATCCCGGTCCTAACCCCGCTCGTCGAGCAGCTGTGGGAGAAGCGTCGCGAGCTGGCCATCCGGCTGCTTGAGAGCGACCCGGCCCTGCATGCCGCGCGCAGCGTCCCCGCCCGCAAGCCGGCTCGTCGCTTCACCGACCTCAAGGCTGAGGTCGTGCACCTCATCAACCGGATCGAAGCGTACGGCTGTGTCGTCAAGGACATCGATCTCGGGCTGCTCGACTTTCCGTCTATACGGGAGGGCCGGCCGATCTACTTATGCTGGAAAGCGGGCGAAGCCCAGCTGACGCACTGGCATGGTACGGACGAATCATTCCTGGACCGCAAACCCCTGGAAATGTAAGAGCCGCGATCGTCGCGGCTCTTGCGGGTTCTAAGCGGTGGCCGTTTCGGCTTCGGCCTTGATGAAGTCCTCAGCCAAGCCTTGCAAGCGGACGTCCCCGAATTCGACGGTATAGGCACCGGCAGCAAAGTCGGTGACTTTGCCGAGCTCCGGAACTCCGGCTAATTGCGGGATTTTCGAGCGGATCTCATCGGGGAGGCGTACGGCATCGCCGACCTCGAGTGACGGCTGATCGAACAGCTTCTCGAGATCTTCCATCAGCACGTTGAGCGGAATGCCGTAGCCTTCGCTCACCTGCTCGATGGTCTCGGTCTCGCTAATCGAACAATTCGAGCAGCCGCCGAGATGGAAACGCGCGAACACGCGGCGTGCGCCGGCATGCGTTTTAAACGCTTGCTCGACCGTGAGGTTCTTGTCGAAATGCGCCATGATCTTCAGTTCGCTATAACGCCGTAGCGGCCCCGCCGGTTGCACGCAGCAGGCTCTCGAGTTCGCGCCGCATCGTCGCGGTCTGTAGGGCATCCAAGGCGAGCCCAACGCGCCCAGCGAGGTCGGCGAGCAATGCGGTTTCCTCGGGGTCGTAGGCCTCGCCGGTACGCTTGGCTGCAAGCACCAACGCACCCACGAGTGTGGCGCGAACGAACATCGGGAACGCGATCTCGGCGTCCAAACTGCTGGCGACTTCGCGTGGCATCTCGGCTTGCCGCGAGGCTCGCATGCGCACGAAGAGCGGATCGTTCTCGCCGATTTCGCTCGGGAAGGTTGCGGGGTCGATCGCCGCAGCGCACCCGAATACGCCGTCGGCAATGAGGTAGAGGGCGACGTTGCCGGCATCGGCGCAGCGATTGACGACGTCGACGGTGCGTTCGAGCGCGACGTCCGGATCGGTGATGAAATAGACGTCGCCGGCGAAGGTCTTGAGCGTGGCGAGCGCGCGTTGGCGATGGCGGAAGAAGATGCGGTCGATGATGCGCTCGATGCGGTCGTGCAAACTGCGCAGCGAGAAACCCAGGCCCAGGGCGAGCGCGATTTCGACCGAGCGGCTGGCAATGTGCGACGCGTCGATGAAGAGTTTCCCGAGCGCGCGTTCGAGCAGTCCGAATGCGACGACGATGATGGCCGATAGGATCGTCAACACGAGCGCGCGGCTGATCACGAAGCCGATATCGATCGTGCGATGGCGGAGGATGGTGTAACCGAGACCCAGCGGAATGGCCACCAGCGTCAGCGAGAAAAAATTGACCCAGTCGGACGCGTTCCCGAATCCGAAGCGGAGTAAGGTCGCCACGATCGGCCCGGCAAAGCCCAAGCAAATCGAGCCGGCTGCCCAATAGACGCGCTGCCGGTCCCGGCCGGCCGATCCGGCCGCGGCGATCCCGAATGCGACCGCGATCGCCAGAAAGTACGCCATCGGCGACCAGTCGACGATGATCTCGGTCATCCCAAGCTGGGGCACGCGATTGGTCAGCAGTTCGTATGCTTGGAAGACCAGTACGCCGGCAGCGGTGACCAGCGTGTACCAGGGATTGATCCGGCGCAGCCACGCCCGGACACCGCCGGCGGAAGCAAATGGGAAAATGCACGCGTAGAGCATGCCTTGCGATAGGCTAAACATCTGTATGGGCGTGCGTATGATCCGCCATGCCAGAAATGCCGTGTCCGGCAGCCAGACCCCGCCCGGCGTCAACGCCACGGCCATCGCAATGAGAAATGTGACGAGGGCCTTCGCGGCCGCGACATCCGGCCGGCGTACCGCGACGACGATCGCCATGAGGATCATCGCGAGCCGCACGACGTTGAATATTTCGTACAGAACGACATCGTTGGCGTCGAGCGGCGATACCGTCGTCGTGCTCGAAAACGTCTTCGCGCCGCGGCGGACAATCCAGTGCAGGGTCGTACCGGCTGGTTCGGCGCCGAGCCGGATACGCGGTGTTAGAGCGAACAGCGGCGTGATGAGATCGCCGGCACGCAAGCCGCCGTTGACTTGGGCATCCCCGTCGACGCTGTCGACGCGCAGCTGCGCGTAGGAGCGGCCGTCGGCCGATTCCGTCGTGAGGTGATCGTTCGTAAGCGCGCCGATGTCGACGGCGTCGACAATGACAAAGACGAGCGCGAACAACGCACTCGCTAGCGCTAGGAAGCGCCACAACCCGGTCGGCATTTGCCGTGCAGTTCGACGCGCAACAGCGGAAATCGTGTGACGAAGCCCGCCTGTAAGCCGGATTCTGTTCCGCCAGGCGGTGGTCATCATCTCTCTGGGGCCGCCGTTACCGGAGACCTCGCTGCGATGTTGCTCGATGGGCCGGGCCGGCCCCCGCGCGCGAGGCGCGGCATGCGAGCGATCTTGCTTCAGGTGGGGTTTACCGCGCGACCGCGTCACCGCGAGTCGCCGTGAGCTCTTACCTCACGATTTCACCATTGCCGNNGGCTGTATGTTTCTGTGGCACTTTCCTTCGAGTTGCCCCGACAGGACGTTATCCTGCACCCTGCCCAATGAAGCCCGGACTTTCCTCGACGAACCGTTTCGTCGCGATGACCCGGCGAACTTCGCGTCGATGGTGGAGGCAAGGAGACTCGAACTCCTGACCCCCTGCATGCCATGCAGGTGCTCTACCAGCTGAGCTATGCCCCCGCGACCGAACCGCCGACCATTCGCGCCGAGTATCGCCCGTGCCCTGCATGCGCTCTGCCGTGACTGAGTTCACGATTGCTTTCCGGGAGGTCGCCGGACGCTTGCTGCTACCGGAATTGGCCCGGAGAGCGAGAAGGGAGCATCCGAAAGGCGGTGCGCTCGGTGGTCCACTACATTGCGTTGGAATTACCCGGTATACGATTGCCGGACGAAACGGGGAAGCTCCAAAACGCGATCAAGGAAATGGGCGACGCCTACCAGTTCCAAAAGTTCGCCTGGATCGTCGAAACCGAACTCAGCAACACGCAGATTTCCGAGAAGCTCGTGGCGGTACTGCGCCCAACAGACAAACTGCTGGTGATGCGCATTCACAAGGATTGGGTCGCGGCCAACGTACCGCAAGCGGAGCTGGATTGGCTGAGCGGGCGCAATTACAGCGGCGTGGGCGATCCGCCGCTGTTTCGCCGCTAGGGGCGTAAGCCGAGCAGGACCGTGTCGGTGTCGGCGATATATCGCGTACAGAGCCGGCAGCTGCGCTGCGCGAGTTCCAGGCGCGCCTTACCTTCGGGTCCGCTGCCGACCGGATAGGGCGCGATCTGACGGTTTTCCGAGGCCAGCCGCTCGACGTGCGCGAGAAACGCGTCGACGTCGCCGACGCTGAAGCCGATGTGGTCGACGCACGGTGCCGTGATGCTGGTGCCGGCGTAGTCGGCGATGTTCCAGGGTGCGATGATGAGCGTGATCTGGCCGTCGGTGAGGTAGTGGCTCGGGTCGCCGTCTGACGCCGGCACGCGTTCGAGTTCCAGCATCTCCGCATAGAAACTCGCCAGTGCGTCGGGGTGCAGCGTGCGCAGCCCGAAGTGATCGACGTGCCGTTCGTGTCTCGCGTGCGGACCGTCGGCATACACGCCTGCGCGGTTGCTCATGTCTTTCTGCGAGAGGTCGAAGACGTTGCCGTCGGGGTCGTGCGTCGTGATGCCGGCGAACGGGCGATTCGAGGGGCGCTGGAGCCAGTTGACCGCCGGATAGCTCCGGCGCAGCGCGGCGAACACCCGCTCGACATCCTCGACCTCGACGCCGAAATGATCCAGCCGCGCCGGACGTCCCGTGCTGCGCGGGTTGATGTTGAGTCCAAGATACCCGTCGCCGACGGTCATTGCGCGCTCGGAGCGCGTTCCCGGCGAGGTGCTCATACCGAACATCGCCTCGTAGAACTTGGCCGACGTCGTGTAGTTGTCGCTGATGATCGCCAGGTGGTTGATCTTGGTAAACACGCTGAAAAATTGCTTGACCGGAAAGGAGTTCCTTTTCGCGCCGCACGAACGCGGAAAAATGATTCGTCGACGGTTTCTTGCCGGCACGGCCGCAGCAGCGTTTGCACCCGCCGTTGCACGGGCGCAATCGCTGACTCCGGTGAGCGTGTCGACGTCACCCGATGAAGACGCGGTGGCGTGTCTCTACGGCGTCGCGAGCGGGATCTTCCGGCGCAACGGCCTCGACGTCACCGTCACGGCGGCGAACAGCGGGGCCGCGACTTCCGCCGGCGTCATCGGCGGTTCGATCGACGTTGGTAAGGCGAGCTTGCTCGGGCTCATCGCCGGGCATACGAAGGGCATTCCGTTCACGCTCGTTGCGCCGGCCTCGATGTACGACTCATCGGCCCCGGTTGCGGGGACGCTCGTGCGCAGCGATTCTTCGATCAAGGCGGCTCGCGATCTCAACGGCAAGACCGTTTCCGTTCAGAGCCTCAAGGGCTTCTTGCAGATCGCGTTCATGAACTGGATCGACGAGCACGGCGGCGATTCGAGCAGCATCAAGTACATCGAGTTCTCGCCCTCGGCGGCATCGGCGGCGCTCCTGGCCGGCCGCACCGACGCCGCGACCTTTGCGAATCCGTCGCTGGCGGCGACGCTCAACACGAAGAAAGCGCGCGTGTTCGCATGGACCTGTGATTCGGTCGGCAAATATTATCTGCAGGCCGGCTACTTCTGCTCGATGGATTACGTGACGAAGAATCCCGACGTCGTGGCGCGCTTTGCGAAGAGCGTGGCCGATGCGTCAGCCTACACAAACACCCACCTCGCCGAAACGGTCGACATGATCTCGAAGTTCACCGGCGTGTCGCCCGACGATATCACGCACATGACGCGCGTCACGTGCGGAACGAAGCTCGACCCGGCGCAGATTCAGCCGATCGTCGACCTGGCGGTAAAATACAAGATCATCCCGGCGCGCTTCGACGCGCGGGAAATGATCGATCCCGCTCTACGTAGCTAAACGCGGGGGCGAGACGAGCGCGGAGAGCCGCCGCTGCGCAGCTTCGAGTTGCTGGCCCAGCGAAATACTGCGAACGTGATCGCGGGCCATCGCGGCGGCGTCGGCGAGGCGCACGAGCGTTGCGATCTCGTCCGGTGAAAGGTCAGTGCCGGCCTCGTGTCCGCCATACATCACGAAGGCATCGACGTTGCGGTCGACGGCCAAAGGAATAACGATCGCCGGGAACGCGGCGCCTTGCGGAAGATCGCCATTCTTGCGCAGCAGGGCATTGAGCCGCAGGGGCTTCGGAAATTCGCGAAAGCGGAGCACGAGCGGATCGTCGACCGAAAACGACGTGGCAGCGGTTGCCGGCCAGCCCTGCGCATTCGGCGCGAGTGCAAACGACCCGTTGTCCTGGAGATGGAAGAGCGCGGCGGAGACGGTCCCGAACGCCGCGCACGGCGCATCGAGCAGCTGCTTTTCGATCGCCTCGACCGACGACGCGGCCGGCAGCGTCGTCGCGAGTTGCGCCAGCCGTTCCTCGGCATCGTGAAAGTCACGGAAGAACAGATGATCGATGTACGCGTTGAGCCATTCCTGAAAGCGCTCGAGCAGCGGTGCCGCGATGATGATGACGAGCGCCGTCAAGATACTCGAGAGCAAGTGGTTGTAGTCGAGCAAGTAGTGGGTGACGATCAGCAGGGCCTCCACCGCCATCGTCACGGTCACCCACACGATGCTCAGTACGAGACCGCGGTTGATGAGAAACGCGATCGGCAGAACGCGTTCGCGAATGACCGCGTAGGCGACGCTGACCGCCACGAGCGCGTTGACCATGTAGGCGAGATTCAGCCAGATTTCCGGCGGCTGCCAGTGCAGCGTGTCCCACAGACGCTGCCACATCGACGTCGACTCGATGCTGTCGGCGACGATGAAGAAGAAAAGTCCCGGAATGCAGCCGGCGATCACCCACCACAAGCGCAGCCGGTCGGCGTTCGAGAGCACGCGCAGTTTCGTCGCGAAGGCGAACGCAACGAGCGGATAGACGGCGTAGGCGGCGCCGTAGGCAACGCGCGTGAGCAGTTCCGAACGATGGCCGAATTCCGAGCCGAAGCTCAGCAGACCGAGGGTTGCGAGCACGACGAACAGGTACGGCAGGCCCCGCTCAACGCTCGCGCGCCAGTTCTCGGCGCGATCGGTTGGAAAGCGCAAGGCGAACTGCAGAAATCCGGCAATGCCGGCCGCCTCGAAAATCGCTTGCAGCGCTTCCTGATAGATGACGACGTTCGCCGGCAGCCACGCGTAGAACGTGAAGTACTGGCCGGGGTTGAACCAGATCGAGAAGAGGAAGAAGCCGAGGGTCGAGCGGCGCGGATAGTTCCACACCAGGAACGCCGCCAGCAGAATGAAGCCGATGCCGAGCACCTGATCGAGCTCGAGCACGATGTCGTCGGCGACGGTGAGATCCTCTTCGGCCGCCGTGATCGTCACCAGAACGTGCTTGCCGTTTGGTTCGATCAGCCGCAACTCGACGGGTTGACCGATCCGCAAATACTGCATGCCGCCGAGGCCGCCGAACACCTCGATCAGCCCGTCCTTTAGCGTCCGCTTCTCGCCGACGTTGCGCACGTCGCTCGTCTGCAAGTCGATGTAGTCGCCGGCGGTACTGCCGTGCGCGGGAATGACACCTTTGCGATCGGCGGGGCCACCCGGATCGACGGAAATGATCCGGCCGTTATTGTCCGCCGTCATCCCGATCGAGCCCAGCGGCTTGAACGGCCGCGTGCAGTCCGGGACGATCACGGCGAGGCCCCATGCCGTGAGCACGATGATGAACAACCGGATGGGCCAGCCCGAAAGCCAGGTATTCAAAGAAAACGATCGTCGGCAGGAGTGAGCAGACGACGTTGCCTGACGTCAGATCGCAGCCCTTTCGAGCGCGGGCTTACCTGCTTGCAACGTGCATGTGGAGACGAGGGGATTCGAACCCCTGACATCCGCGTTGCAAACGCGGCGCTCTACCAACTGAGCTACGNNGGTGAAAGAGTGGCGGGAACGACGGGGATCGAACCCGCGACGGCCTGATCGACAATCAGGTACTCTACCAACTGAGCTACGTCCCCGTGAAGTGCCAGCCTGCTTTCGCTGGATTCGGGCGACTTTCCTTAATTTCGGGTGTCTTCGACGAGCAGTATGCCTTCACGGACGAGCATTTTCACGAAGAGCTGACGGTCCTTCGCGCTGAGTTCGGGCGCGAGATCGGCATAGCGGACGGGGCCTGCTTGCAGCGACCGTAGCGCCGGCAGAAAGGCGGCGGAGAGGCCGAGCATCTTCCCGGGCAGCAGGACGTCGACCGCGTTCGCGCGCTCGCGCACGAGAAACGGCAAATCCTCGTTCACGAGGAGGACGGATTCCGGCGCGAGTTTCGCCACGAGCTGCTGCTGGTCGAACGCGGCATTGGACTCGCTGCGCGATGCGGCGAAGAGCCCGGTGAGCGCAGCCTGAGCGGCCGCAGCGACCACCTCTGCGTCGAGCGATCCGATCTGCGCTGCAGCGCGCTCTGCAAACGCCGCGGCAAATGCGGGATCATCGTGCCAGCCGACCGGCAGCGCACGCCGCAGCGTCACATCGCCGGCGGCCGCAACGTCGAGCATCTCGTGCAGCAGGTCGATCGCGCGGAGGGGCGCGAGCGCAAACGTAACGTGCAGGGCGCGCTCGCCGGTGGCGACCGCTTCGTGCGCGTAACCGCGGGGAAGATAGAGCGTCTCACCGGCATCCAAGCGCACTTCACTGTGGAGCGTGAGCGGCGGAACCTCCGTTCCGCGATGCAACTGCTGGGATTCGAGCGGCAACTCGACGAGCGGTTCGTAGATGCGCCAGGTCTTGCTGCCTTCGATTTGCACGGTCAGCGTGTCGTGAGTGTCGTGATGCACGTCCAAGCCCTGCGCACCCGCCGGCGTGAAGTACACGTTTGCGCCGACGTATGCTCCGAGTTCGCGCTGCAGGCGGTTGCAGGTGCGCTGCAGGCGCGCGCTTAGAAGGGCTGCGTCCTTGATCACGAGCGTGTAGCCGCGCTCGAGGAGCGCCGCCACCTTGCGCGGGTCGACGTGCGCCGTCGGTCCTTTGCCGGTTGATTTCCAGCGGATGGCGGGACTCGTCACGACGTAGTCGTCGAGCGCCGCCTGTGCGGCACCCGCTTTGACGAGCGCGAAACGGTCGAGATCGCGTGCGCCGACGACCAGCGATTCCTCGACGTCGGATACGTCGTAGAGGTCGGCAAAGTAGCCGGGCACGTTACGCGGCACGTGCAGGGGCGCACGTTCCCAGAATTCCGCCAGGAACGTGTCGACCTCGACCGGCGCGATCAGTGTATCGAGCACGCGCCTATCGCGCGCGAATGAAGTTGAGGAGCGGCATGCTCACCGTTTCATCGCCCGTGTTGATGCCGGTCGGAGCCGAAATATGGTCGTGCATGAGAAAACGGTACATGAGTGGGCACTGGTTGTCACGATGGCACAACAGACTGTAGAGATTTCCGTTCGCGATGAGCATCGGCAACGGATCGAGTTCCACTTCGAAGATCAACGTCGGGATCTTCGCCGCGTCGATGTGCAGCGCGGTGGAACGCGCCGCGTACGTCGTCTGGTCGGTGCCGTAGTAGGCGGCGTCGGGCGGGTTGGGCGGATTGCCGGCCGTGATCGGGTCGAGCGAGGGGTCATAGAGTCCGGAGCCCAGCGCCTCAACCTGCGTCCAGATCGCCGGCGGAACGGCGCCGTTCGTTTGAGCGAGGCTTGGGCTGGCCGCACTCAAGAACAGGAGCGCAACGAACAAGCGAAGAGTATGCAGGTTCATGGGTGATCATTTTCCGAGGTTTAGCGTAAAAGCATTTTCCGCCGGATTGCGAAATCGGCGGCGCTGATGACCAAATATCCCGTCGCTCCAGCGGGCGACATCGTCGATACGTACCATGGCCGGGACATCGCGGATCCGCACCGCATTCTCGAAGACGCCGATGCTCCGGCGACACAGCAATGGATCGCGTCGGAAGCCGCACTCACCGAGCAGTTTCTCGCGACCGTCCCCGAGCGTTCGTACATCCACCGGCGTCTGACGGAAGTGTGGGACTACGAGCGCTTCGGGCTGCCGCGCCGCGTCGGGAGCCGCTACGTCTATACGAAGAACAGCGGTTTGCAGAACCAGGGCGTCGTCTACGTGGCGGATGCGCTCATCGGCCCGGCCGATGTGCTGATCGATCCGAACGCGCTCTCGAGCGACGGCACGATCGCGCTCACCGGGATGTCGTTCAGCGAAGACGGCCGGTACATGGCCTACGCGACATCGGCGTCCGGATCGGACTGGCTCACCTGGCGTATCCGCGACGTGGCGACGCGAGCCGACCTCGACGATGAAATCCGCTGGAGCAAATTCTCCGGTGCGTCATGGCTGCACGACGGTAGCGGCTTTTTCTACGGCCGGTACGCGGAGCCCGATGAGTCGACGGAGTTCAAAGGCGAGAATTACAATCAGCAGGTCTACTTTCACCGCGTCGGCACGCCGCAATCCGGCGACGTGCTGGTGTACGAACGGCCCGATCATCCCGATTGGAATCTCGGCGCGTTCGTTACCGACGACGGCCGGTGGCTGATCGTGCAAGCGTCGCAAGGCACCGATCCCAACAACCGGGTGTTCGTGCGTGACTTGCAGGCGCCCGCGGGCGAAATCGTGCCGCTGCTCGCCGAGGGCGATGCCAACTACGGTTACGCCGGAAACAACGGCGACACGTTTTTCTTCCTCACCACCAAAGATGCGCCGCGCGGGCGCGTCGTGCATTTGAACGTGCACGCACCCGAGCTCATCGAAGTGGTGGCGGAAAGCGCCGACTCGCTGGAGGGCGTGACGCTGTTCGGCGATCAGCTCATCCTCGCATACTTACACGACGCCCACTCGGTGGTGCGGCGCGTGTCGACGGAGGGCCGGCAGCTCGCCGATCTCGCGTTGCCGGGTCTCGGAACGGCGTCGGGGTTCGGCGGCAAACAAACCGATACCGAGACGTTCTACGCCTTTACCAGCTACACGACGCCCGCATCGGTGTACCGCCTCGATCTGATCGCGGGCGCATCATCGCTCGTCTTTGCGCCGAAGGTGCCGTTCGATCCGAACGCATTCGAAAGCGAACAGGTGTTTTATACGAGCAAAGACGGCACGCGCATTCCGATGATCGTGACACGCAAGGCCGGAACGCCGCGCGACGGCAACACGCCGACGATCCTCTACGGATACGGCGGCTTCAGCATCTCGCTCACGCCGGCGTTCTCACCGACGACGCTCGTGTGGCTGGAACTCGGCGGCGCGTTCGCGGTCGCCAACCTTCGCGGCGGCGGGGAGTACGGCGAAGCGTGGCACTTGGCCGGCACCAAAGAGCGCAAGCAAAANNTGTTCGACGATTTCATCGCGGCCGCGGAATTCCTCATCGCCGAGGGCTATACGTCAACGCCGAAACTCGCGATCTACGGCGGCAGTAACGGCGGACTGCTCGTCGGCGCCTGTATCACGCAGCGGCCCGAACTCTTCGGCGCGGCNNGCGTGATGGACATGCTGCGCTTTCAGAAGTTCACCATCGGCTGGGCCTGGACGTCGGACTACGGCTCATCCGACGACCCCGACGCATTCGAGTACTTGCATGCGTACTCGCCGCTGCACAACATCAAGCCGGGAACGGCGTATCCGCCGACCTTGATCGTCACCGCGGACCACGACGACCGGGTCTTTCCCGCGCACTCGTTCAAATTCGCCGCCGCCCTCCAGGCCGCGCAGAGCGGCGACGCGCCGGTGCTGATCCGCATCGAGACGAAGGCGGGACACGGTGCCGGCAAGCCGACCGGAAAAGTCATCGATGAGGCCGCCGACCGCTTTGCCTTCCTCGTGAAGGTGCTGGGCGTTCCGGTCAAGGAGACGCCGGTATGAACGGTAACGGCAATGGCGACGTGCACGACGTCGAGGTCTACGAAGACGAGTCGGATCTGCGCTCGCAAGCCATCGCGCTGACCGACCGCGCGCTCACCGCGATCGGCGGCTTGCAGACGGAAGATCCCGCCAAAGCCGCCGAGGTCGTCGCGCAGATGTATCTGCGCATGTTGCGGGTCGTGCGCGAAGAAGAGTAGCCCTCGCTAGCGGCTCAGATATCGAGCCGGTAGCTGTTGGTGCCCGAACTGCAGTGGGCGAACGGCGTGCCGTGCGGGTCGGAGAGCTTCAGCGTGAAGTGCAGATGCGTCGAACGCGCTTCGGCTTCGGACGAGCGGCTGAAGCGATAGTGAACCGTCGCCGACGCACCGGCGGCGAGCGGCGGCGTGCCCTTTTGGTCGACCTTGGTCGCGTCTTGGAACACCTCGACGGACTGCAACAGCGAAGACGGTTCGGCCGCCGATCCGGCGTTCGTTACCCGGATCGCCACGTCGTAGGTCGTGAGGTTGCCGTTGGAGCCGACCTCCGAGGCGACGGCATGGGTGATGGTCGGACCGGCGCATGCGCCGGAGGTCATGGCGAGGATCGGCTTCGAGAGTGCGGCGAGAACTGCGTCGAGCATGTGAATCTCCGGTCGGTTGAATGCCCTCCTTGTTACCCGCATAGCCGGAAAACGACACCGTAAGATTCAAGCCCGAGCTGGGAAGAAGCGACCCATGACGGCCGAACGCCGGGCGTCCTAGGAACGGCACCCCGGGGTGGAGGGTGTGGTATCCTAGGCGCTCTTGCTCGCCGCGGGCATGATCTGGCAGGTTGCCTGGAGCCTCATCCTCGGCTTTACGCTTTCGGGTCTCGTGCAAACGCTCGTCTCCAAAGAACGGATGCAGGCGCTGCTCGGCCGCGACGGCATTCGCGAAATTGCGCTGGCAACGGGCTTCGGGGCCGCGAGTTCGTCCTGTTCGTACGCCGCGGCGGCGATGAGCAAAACGCTGTTCAAGAAGGGCGCGGCGCTGGTCCCGAGCCTCGCATTCTTGTTTTCATCGACCAACCTCGTGCTGGAGCTCGGCATCATCTTGTGGCTCTTGATGGGCTGGCAGTTCACGGTCGCGGAGTGGATCGGCGGGCTCGTGATGATCGCCGTGATGACGCTACTCGTGCGGCTGACGTATCCCAAAGCGCTGGTTGAAGAAGCGCGCGCCCGCGCCGACGTAGCCGGCGGTCACGATCACGGTTCGGCGGAGGTGAGCGGCGGTTCGCTGCTCGAGCGCCTGCGCGATCCGGCGACGCGCGTGGCCGTGGCGCAGAACGCGGTGATGGATTTCTCCATGCTGCGTAAAGACTTGCTGATCGGCTTTCTCATCGCCGGCGCGCTCGGCGCCTGGGTGCCCAACGACGCGTGGCGCACGTTCTTCCTCGCCGGCGGACCGCCCGGTGTGCAGCTGGTGGAGAATGCGGTCATCGGACCCGTGATCGCGATGCTGTCCTTCGTCT
>PLTN01000205.1 GCA_003164495.1 Vulcanimicrobiota bacterium | reverse complement strand
GTGATGCGGTTCTTCGAGTAATCGAGGAACACGCCGGCCCCTTCGGCGTTGAGACGTTCACCGCGTCCGGGATCCTTGGCGAACAGATCACGCAAATGCGTCGTGCGGACTTTGGCGTAGTGCGCTTCGAGCGCAGCCCACGCGGAGTGATTGTCAGGCGCGTCCATCAGGGAGCCGGGTTTCGTTGGAACGGGCCGAAGCCTCCCCCCGCTGCGAGCTCCGCGGCGACCGCGCCGGCGAGCCGCGCGTTGCTCTTAATCAATGCTATGTTGGTCTTAAGACTGCGGCCGCCGGTGAGCTCGAGCAGGCGGTCCAAAAGAAACGGCGTGACGTCTTTTCCGGTGATGCCGGTCGCACGCGCGGCTTCTACGGCGGCCTCGATGTGCGCGCGGATTTCTCCGGCCGGAATCTCGTCGGCCGCGTCGACGGGGTTCGCGATCAGCGTACCGCTCGTATAACCGAGGGCGCGCTGCGCGTGTATCGCTCCCGCAATGGCCGCCGGTGAATCGAGGCGCAAGGGAGCGGGCAAACCGCTGCTGCGGCTCCAGAACGCCGGAAACTCGTCGCTGCCGTAACAGATGACCGGTACCCCGCGGGTCTCGAGCACTTCGAGCGTCTTGGGCACGTCCAAAAGCGCCTTCGCCCCGGCGCAGACGACGGCGACCGGGGTCTGCGCGAGTTCGTCGAGGTCGGCCGAGACGTCGAACGTTTCTTCGGCGCCGCGATGGACGCCGCCGATCCCGCCGGTGGCGAAAACGGCGATGCCCGCCAAGGCCGCGGCAATCATCGTGGCCGCCACGGTGGTCGCGCCGGCGGCAGCGGTGGCCACGGTGAAGGGCAGATCGGCGCGGCTCACCTTCCGCACGGAAT
This sequence comes from Vulcanimicrobiota bacterium, assembly GCA_003164495.1. GTDB lineage: Bacteria > Vulcanimicrobiota > Vulcanimicrobiia > Vulcanimicrobiales > Vulcanimicrobiaceae > Lustribacter > Lustribacter caenicola. Next base: position 11,032 of record PLTN01000205.1, on the reverse strand, counting down.
GCATGCCGGCCAGCGCACGAATCGCATCGGGCTCGAGCCCGACGCGGATGCGTCCGTCGACGATCGCGATCGTCGCCGGTTCGGCGCCGCTCGCGCGGACGATCGCCTCGACCGCGAGCGCTGTCTCCACGTTCTGCGGATACGGCATACCGTGGGTAACGATCGTCGTCTCCAGGGCCACGACCGCGCCGCCGCGCGCCAGCACCGCCGCCACGCGCGGTGCGACTTCAAGCAGCCCAGCCAGATCCGGCCTCACGCCAGCGCCGCGCGGGTCAGGGAGCGCGACACCGTGGCCGGCGATTCGATCGTGAGTTTCGCCGCCAGGCCCCCCGTGCGCACGGCATCGGGCAGCTCGTCGCCCCGCAACAGCCCGAACAACGTGCCGGCGATCAGCGCGTCGCCGGCCCCCGTTACGTCGACCGGGTTGGCCGGAACGACGGCGATTTCCGTCGTGGCGTTGCCCTCCGCGACGACGGCGCCGCGAGCGCCGCGCGTGAGCACGACGGCGGTCGCGCCGCGCTTGCGAACCTCCCGGGCGAGTTCGACCGGATCGCCGGCCGCGGCCGCACCGAGCAGCGCGCGGGCCTCGTCTTCGTTGAGAAAGAGCAAGTCGAGTCCGCGCAGATCGTTCGGCAGACGTTCCGCCTTAGCGATCGAGACCGCGTCGACCGCGAGCGGCGGACCGCCTGCCCGGCGGTCTTCCAGCAACGCCGCCAGCACCGGCGCGGGCAGCGTGCAGTCGGCGAACGTCCACGCGGTCCGGGCATCTTCATCGAAGGCGGCCCCGAGCGAGGCGATGCTCAAGGCGTCGATCGCGGCGGTCGCAGAGGCGCCGATCACGAGCTCGCCGGCGGCGTCGACGATCGCCACGTATTCAGCGGTCGGGTAAGCGGCGGAGACGATCACGCCCGAGACATCGACGCCGTTCTTCGCGCAGTCAGCGCGCAGCGCGCGACCGCCCGTGTCATCGCCGACTTGCGTCACCAGCGCCACCGCGACCCCGAGCCGGCCGAGGTTCTCGGCCACGTTCCGAGCCACGCCGCCGAAGCTGGACCGAAGCACGGCCGGATTCGAGGTCGCCAGATGGGCCGGCCCCGTCAACGCGTAGGTGCGGTCGAGCGCCGCGTTGCCGACGCATACGACGCGGTCGCGAGCGACGGTGGCCGAAGGGCTCACTCGCGACCGAAGCGCCGCTGACGGGCGTGGGCCTTGGCTTCGCGTACGAGGGTCATGAGGACGAGTTCCCGCTCGTCGTCCTCGATCGCTTCCCCGGCGGCCTCCCGATTGATAAGCGCCGCCAGCGCCTGGGAGGCGTAACTATTGGGGAAAGTCTGGATGAAGCGGTGAATCTCGGCCGCGATCTCGAATATGACGGCAGCGTCGTCCCGGTTTCCGTCGGCGGACATCTGTCTGTCTTATCGGCGATTGGGATGCCAAGAAAGAACCTGTGCCCGATTGAGCCTGAATTCGCGCGACGAAGCACCGTACGTTGTCCCCGACTTTGTCGCGGACAACGAGATCCGCACGCAGTATCACGCCGTCGCGAAGACGCTGCTCATCGCGGCCATCGCCGGCGCGCTGCGCCAGATGCGCGAAGAGCACGAGTTCCAGCGCCTGCGGTTCGAGGCCAACAAGCGCGCCGCCGATGCGGTCCTGGCGGCCCTCGAGCGGCACGCGCACCAAACACGTTCGAAGTACGCCCGCATCGTGCCCAAGCAGCGCACGGCCAGCGGCATCGTCCGTCCGCCGACGCTCTTCTTCGACAACATCGTCTCGATGGGCGCGGCCGAGAAATACTACAAACAAGCGCTCGAAGCTGCCAACGCCAAACGCGAAGCGATGGTCAAGGTCCGCACCACCTCACGCGACCTCCAGCGCCACATGGACAAGATCGACACGGGCCTGGTCGTGCGCGAGCTCGAAGTGCGCAAGCACTACAAGACCCCCGAAGGCCGCGCCGAACTCGAGGCGGATCCGCGGCTCGAAGAGCTCGCCAAGCAGTGCGCGGCGATCGACGCGGAGCGGGCCGATTACACGGCACGCCTCGCGGCCGGCACGGTCAGCGACGAGGAGCGCCGCGACCGGACCCTCGCACAGGACAATTACCGCTACCTCGACGGTGAGGTGCTCGGACTGCACTGCCTGCACGAGCGCGAACTGCGCTTCGGCACCTTGCGGTATCTGATGTTTCGCGACCGCCTCGACCGGATATGGGTGCTCGAGTACTCGCCCGACATGCTGCCGCTGACGCAGATGCGGTTCGACATCTTCTTCCAGAACGGGCGCTACCTGATCCAGCGCTCGCCGCCGCCCCCGAAGACGCCCGATGAGGCACCTCGCCGTGTCGTCCACGAGGGAACCGATCCGCGCGCCTACATGGGTACCGATCCCGCCCTCCGTCAAGCGTTGCGCCAATTCGTGGAACGCGAGAAAGCCGGCAACTGAACACATGACCCAGAGCTCGAATCTCCGCCGTGTCGTCACCACGCACGATGCGGACGGAAAGGCCGTTGTCCTCATCGACGGCATCGCACCCAACGTCGGCTCGCGCAGCTCGGGAACGCGCTCCACGCTCCTGTGGACCACGTCGTCGATGCCCGCGACCTATGCCAACGACGACCGCGCCGACGTCAAAATTCCCACCGGTCCGTTACCGGGCAGCACGATCTTACGCGTCGTGGAATTTCCGCCCGAACCGCCGGGTTACCATGCCGACAACGAGGCCGTCCTCAAAGAGATGGGCATCGCGCCGGATTCGCGCGGCCGCAAGCCTGCGCGGCACCCGCACATGCACGCGACCGAAAGCGTCGACTACGCGATCGTGCTCGAGGGCGAGATCGACATGCTCCTCGACGATACTGAGGTCCACCTGAAAACCGGCGACTTTCTCATCCAGCAAGGCACCAACCACGCCTGGGTCAACCGCAGCAACGCGATGTGCAAGATCGCGTTCGTGCTGATCAACGCCGACGGCGCACGGCTCCTCCCATAGGACGGGCGGCTTGGGCGTCAGCCCAAACGCGACGGATTCACGGAACGTGAATCCACGATGGCGACGGCCTCGATTTCGATCAGTAGTCCCGGCCCGGCGAGCGCCCTCACTTCGACCAGCGTCGACGTCGGGAAGTCTCCGCTGAAGAATTTCTGGCGCGCCTCGTTGATTTCGGGGCGCTTGGTGATATCGGTGACGTAGATCGTCAGCTTCGCGACGTCGTCCATCGACGCGCCGGCCGCTTCGAGCAGCGCCTTGATCCGGCCCAGCGCGATCGTGGCTTGCGAGAGCATCGAGCCGTCGCCGCCGACGCTGCCGTCTTCCAAGCGGGCGAGCTGCCCGGAAACGTAGATCGTGTCGCCGGCAACGAGGCACTGGGAGAACGACTTCGGCGGCGGCTCCGCGACCTCGGGGCTCGTAATGCGTTTGAGCAAACTCATGTCGGGGCCGATTGTCGGTTGAAGCGTCCGCGCTGTCAAGGGCGAAGGGGTGATGCCTATGACGTCTGCGCAATCGACCGTTCACACCGCCTCGGGCGACATCTCCGGTACCGTCGAGGGCACCGGCGTGCGCGCGTATCGCGGAATTCCGTATGCGGCACCGCCGGTCGGGCCGCTTCGCTGGCGTCCGCCGCAGCCGGCCGCTGCGTGGACGGGCGTGCACGACGGCTCGCGATTCGGCTTCGACCCGATCCAGCTCAACGAACCTGCGGCCCGCGGATCGCTCGCGCCCGGCATGTCCGAAGACTGCCTGACGCTCAACGTGTGGGCGCCGGCGAGCGTCCCGTCCGGCGGAGCGCCGGTCCTCGTGTGGTTCGACGGCGGCGGTTTCACCGCCGATTCCGGCGCGAAGATTCGCACCGACGGCACCCACTTCGCGAAGCGCGGCGCCGTGCTCGTTACCGTAAACTATCGCGTCGGCGTCTTCGGCTTTCTCGCCCACCCCGCGCTCACGGCGGAGTCGCCGCAGCACGCCTCCGGGAACTACGGCTTTCTTGACGCGATCGCGGCACTGCAATGGGTGCGCGACAACATCGCGGCCTTCGGCGGCGATCCCAAGCGCATCACGGCGTTCGGCGAATCAGCCGGCGGCGCGGTCGTTGCGGCACTGCTGATCTCACCGCTGGCCCGCGGCACCTTCGATCAGGTCATCCTGCAGAGCCCGGGTTCGTTCCGTCCGCTCTCGCCGCTGGCCGACGCCGAAACGGCCGGCCTCGTCGCCGGCAGCGATCTCACCGCGATGCGGGCGATGACGGCCGTCGAACTGTTGCCGCTCAACGCGAAGATCAACCCGGCGGTTCGCGGGCTCACGATCCCGCGTCCGCTGCGCACGATCATCGACGGCTGGTCGATCGATCGCGACGAGGTCGATGCATTCCGCTCCGGTACGTTTGCGCACGTACCGGCCATCGTGGGCAGCAACGCGTACGAAGGCGGCTGGTTCACCGCCAACATCCCCGTGCGTACCACCGAGAAGCTGCGCGCCTACGTGGCCGACAACTACGGCGACATGGTCGACGAAGCGTGGTCGTACTACGGCGCCGACGCCGATGCCGCCGTGGAACGGGCCGTGGGCGACGCGTTCGGCGACGCCCAATTCAGCTACGGCGCGCGCAGCCTCGCGAAAGAGATCAGCAAGCGCCAACCCAAGACGTTCCGTTACCTCTTCACCCATGCCGGCGCGCACACGTCCAACCCGCCGGTGCATAGTGACGACGTCATCTACGTGTTCGGAAACGGCACGTTCGACGCCGCCGACCAACGCGTTTCGGATGCGATGATGGCTGCGTGGGTTCAGTTCGCCGCAACAGGAGATCCGAACGGGCCGGGGATGCCGGCGTGGGCTCCATACGATTCCGGCCGTGATAACTATCTCACCTTCGGCGGAGACATGACCGAAGGATCGGGCTGGCGTACGAAGTCGCTGGACTTTATCGAACGGTTCTACGCCGCCCGCGCATAGAGCATTCGCTTCAAGCGAATGCTTCGCGTTCGGCCCCTCATGGTTACCTCACCCGGAGTGTAACCCAGGGGCCGAGCCGCACATTTACCGCTTTTTGGCGGTTTTCTTCTTGGCCGGGGCCTTTTTGGCTACCGCTTTCTTTACTGCGGGCGCCTTCTTGGCAACGGATTTCTTGGCCGTCGATTTCTTGGCTGCAGTCTTTTTCGCTCCGCCGCGCTTGGGTGCGCCGACAGCTTCCTTGAGCGTGCGGCCGGCGGTGAATTTCAGCACGCGCTTGGCCGGGACATTGACCGGCTCACCGGTTTGCGGATTACGCGCGATGCGCGCCGCGCGATCGCGGATTCTGAACTGCCCGAAGGGCGTGAGCGCAACTTTATCGCCGGATTTGAGGACTTCGGTAATCTTGTCGAGGAGGCCCTCGACCAAGTCATTTACCTGCCGCCGCGGCAGCTCGAAGTCTTCGGCGAGTACTCTCACCAGTTCCGATTTCGTCATGGATTCCTTTCGCTGAGCGAATCGGCTAGCTTAGCCGTATCGCGGCAATTATACGCAAAAAACCACCGAAGTATAGAGGCTTTTCGCGAAAAGACACGGCTACGGCCTCTTAACTTTCAAGTTATTTTTCAGCCGCGGCAACGGCTTCGCGTGCCCGGATCAGGCGGAACATCGTGTCATTATAGGGCGTCGGCACCGCCGCGCGGCGTCCGGCAGCCACGATCGCCCCATTTATGTGATCGTTTTCCGTTTTCGTGCCCTGGGCCAAATCGGCGAGCATCGAATTCTGCAAGCCCGCCGTCTGCTCCACGATCGAGCGCACGTAGCTCCATGGGTCGTTGAACGGCAGCGCGATGCGCATCGCGGCCGCCACCGCCGCCGCCTCCTCCGCAAGGGAGCGCGCGAGTTCGCCGGCATTCGGCTCCTCGAGGATGATGCCGTTCGGCCGATCGAGCAAGGCCGCGACGGGATTGATCGCGGCGTTGGCGATCAGTTTTCCCCACAGGTGCGGGCGGATGTCGTAAGCGACCGAGGCCGTCATTCCGGCGTCCGACAACAGCCGTGCAACGCGCGCGCAGACCTCCGGCGACGCGCCGCCCGGACCGACGATCGTGGTGCCATCGCCGACCGGTTCCGCGGTGCCCGGCGCGACCGTCAACGCCGATTCGGTCGTCGCGCCGATCACGAGCGCGACGTTGCCGCCGAGCGCGGCTTTCACGGCGTCTTCGTTCTGGATGCCGTTCTGCAGCGAGACGATCACGCACGACGGATCGAGTTCGTTGACGAACGGCCGCAGGGCGCGCATCGTATCGGTCGCGCGCACGAAAATGAACAGGATCTGCGATGCAAACAGGTCGCGCGGCGTCGACGAAATAACCACCGCGCGGCGTTCCGTGCCGGCTGAAATGGCGAGGCCGTGCGACCGGATCGCGGTGACGGCCTCCGGCCGGCGCTCCAGCATCGAGACGTCGTTATCGCGCGCGAGACGGTACCCGAAGAGCGTTCCGAGTGCCCCGGCGCCGATGATGCCGATTCGCATGCTCAGCTATACCCGGGCCGGCCACGCGTTCCCGCGTCGCGCCGCCGGAACAGCCCGATCGCGATGACGCCGCAAGCAAAACCGCCGATGTGGACGAAGTACGCGGTACCGCTGGTTACCGTCGCCAGCCGCTCCGAGAGCGAGCCGAAACCACTGGCGAATTGAATCGCGGCCCAGATACCGATCACGACGACGGCCGGGATGCGCAAGAACAGCGGAAAGCAGCCGATCGGAACGATCGTGTTGATGCGCGCCGTGGGATCGGTGATGATGAAGGCGCCGAGGATCCCGGCGATCGCGCCGGACGCACCGAGTTCGGGCACGTGGCTGCCGGGCGAGATCGCGATCTGCAACGCGCCGCCGGCTACCCCGCAGAGCACGTAGAGCACGGCGAACCCGACGTGGCCGCACACGTACTCGATCTCGGGTCCGAACACGAACAGGAAGAGCATGTTGAAGCCGATGTGCACGAGACTCGCGTGCAAGAACATCGCCGTGAGAATCGTGAGCGCGGGGATCGCCGGACTCGGCGGCGGCAGAACGACGCCGTGCGTGATGTCGAACGGAATCGTGGCATAGAGATTGATGAACCGGTCGATATCGGGTGCGCCGAGTTCCTGGATGAAGACGTAGACGTTGCACGCGATGAGCAGGTAGACGACAACGGGGAAGCCCGGCCAGCGCCGGCCGTCACCGATCGGGATCAAAACTGCAACTGAAGACCGAACACGGTACGCCGGCCGCTGTGTGTGAGGTCACGCTCGCCGCCGAAGAGCTGGATGCCGCGCGACAGATTGATGTTTCCATACGCGTCGAGCGTGGGAAATTGCGGATCGTAGACGCGAGCCTCGAAGCCGACCACGCCCGGATTGTACTGCGCGATCGCGCCGAGGTTGTTGTAGAGCACGCCGCCGCCGAGGTAGAGGTGCGGCGCGACGTTCTCCTTGACGGCCACGTTCCAGCTGTTCTGGGGCGTTCCGATGTCGTTCGCGCCGACGAAGAGCGACGTCTTGCCGCTGGGCAGGATGAACGCGTTGACGTCGGTTTGCGGGCCGCGTTGGCTCGTGCGCAACAGCGGCTGCGAGATCGAGTTCGGCTGGTAGGTGTCGAGCTCGCTCAAGCGGATCTGGATCGCCAAGAGGCTCTTGGCAACCGCGCCGATGCGGCTCTTGAAGTTTTCGGGCAGCGTTCCGGCTGTCGGACTGCTCGCCGCATTCGGAACACCGGCGATCGTACCGCCGGGCACGCCGCCGCCCGGCGCGCCCGCGCGCGGACCGCCGGTGGCGCCCGGAGCGGGCGTCGCGCCGGCATCGATGCCGTACACGCTGCTGGTGGCGCCGAAGCTGCGCAGCAGCGAGTTGAGTTTTTGCGTCGCCGCGTCGGTGTTGGCGATCGTATCGCGCAACTGCGCTTGGGTTTGCGGATTGCCGGTGACGTTGCGCAGATCTTGCGTCATCTGACCGATGGTGGTGGCCGTCTGGGCCAGACCCTTGGTCGTGTCGATGAGGTTTTGGTGGACCTGCGGGTTCGAGGCCAGATCGCGCACCTGATCGACGGTTTGGTTGAGCGCAACCGACGTCTTGCTCAGCATCGCGAACATCGTATCGACGTTCGCCGTGTTGCGGTGGAGCGTCGTGTCGAGCGCGCCGGTGATGTCGACGAGGTTCTTGCTGCCCGCATCCAACGCGACTTGCAGCGTCGACGTCATCGCATCGAGCCGGTCGGTCAGGCGGTAGAGGCGTTTGCTGCCCTGCGAGGTGAGATCGTTCGCATTGTTGAGTGCCGACTGCAGCGAGGCCAGAAGTTGCGGCTCACTCGCCTCGAGTTGCCCGAGCATGCGGTCGAGCCGGTGCACTTCGCCCTGGCCCTCTTCGAGCAGATCGCCGAGCGTGGCCGGATTCGTTCCCTGCGGCTGCTGTTCGAGCGGCAGTACCTGACGCGGCAATAGCGCGATCTGCGAGGGCACGGGCGTCGGTCCGACGACGCCCGCCGGACGCGGCGCCGGCAAGGGCGGCACGATCTCGACCGTCGCGTCGCCCGTCAGCGGTGCGGCGATCAGGAACCGGGAATCGCGCGGGACGTCGACATTGTTGTTGATCCCCATGATCACGTCGACCGTGAAGTCTTCGGGCAGCAATTTGGTCTGATCGACCACGCCGACGATGACGCCGCTCTCGTAGACCAGCGCGCCCTTGTGCAAACCGGCCGCCGATTTGAAGTGAACGGCCGTTTCATAGCGGCCGCCGGTGCCGACGTTCGCGATGACCAGGAACACCGCGAACAGCGCCAAGAGGCCCAGGATCGTGAAGAGGCCGACGATCGCTTGTTTGTTCATATCGGTATCGGTCCCACTTCGCTCCCTTGCAAAAACTGTTGCACGATCGGGTTCGGCGAGGCTTTGATCTCCTCGCATGTGCCGTACGCGATAATCGCACCTTCGAAGAGCATGGCCACATAATCGGCCATCTGGAAAATGCTCTCGAGATCGTGCGAGACCACGACGGCGGTTCCGTTCAAGCGCTGCCGCAAGCGGATGATGAGGTCGGTCAGCACGTGCGTGATGATCGGATCGAGGCCGGTGGTCGGCTCGTCGTAGAGCACGCAGTGCGGGTTCGAGATCACGGCCCGGGCGAAACCGGCGCGCTTGACCATGCCGCCCGACAGCTCGGCCGGAAAACGATCGATCACGTTGACCAGGCCCACGCTCTCGAGCGTCTCCTCGACCAGGCCGCGGATCTTCTCTTCGGGCATCTTGGTGCGCTCGCGCAACGGCAGCGCCACGTTATCGAAGATCGAGAGCGAATCGAACAGGGCCGCGAACTGGAACGAGAAGCCGATCGTTTCGCGGATCGCGATCAAGTCGCGCTCGGCCATCCCCGAGATGTCGCGGTCGCCGATCAGCACGCGGCCCTCATCGGGCCGTCGCAATCCGTTGATCAGGCGCAAAATCGTCGACTTGCCGGCACCCGAGAGCCCGATGATGCACGTGATCGCGCCCTCGACGATGTCGAGCGAGAGGTGCTGCATGACGACCTTCGGGCCGTAGCGGACGCCGACGTCTTCCAGCCGCGCATAGATATTCGTTTCGCTTGCGGTCGCCGTCATTGCGGAAAGAGCACGTATGAGAGCGCGAAGTTGAAAATGAAGATCAGGATGATCGCGATGACGACGGCCGAGGTGGTGGCCCGGCCGACCCCGGCCGCACCGCCGCGGGTTTGCAGGCCGCTGTACGAACCGATGATCGCGATGATCACGCCGAACACGACCGACTTGAGCAGTCCCTTGCAGACGTCGATGAAGGGCACCGAAGCGCGCGCGGAGTTGATGAACGACTCGTAGCTGACGTGCGCGAAGACACTCGCAATGTAGGCACCGCCCGCGATGCTGACGATGTCGGCGAATACGGTGAGCAGCGGCAGCATGACCACGAGCGCGACCAGTCGCGGCACCACGAGCATGCGCGTCGGCGAGAGGCCCAGCGACTGCAAGGCCTCGATTTGCTCCGTGACGACCATCGAACCGAGTTCGGCGGAAATCGCCGCACCGGACCGCCCGGCGACCACCACGGCCGAGAGCATCGGCCCGAGCTCGCGCGCCATCGTGAACGCGACGGCGCCGCCGACGAGATTGCCGACACCGTAAGCCACGGCTTGGTTGGCGGATTCGAGCGCGAACACCATCCCGGTACACAGCGAGGTGAGGATAACGATCCCCCACGACTGCACCCCGAGGCGATAGGCTTGCTCGATGGTCTCGCCGACGCGAATCCGCAGCTTGCCGATGAACGACGCGCTGTCGGCGAGCAGCATGGTCGCACCGCCCGCGTACGAGAAGAACCCGGTCGTTTCACGCCCGAGATCTTCGAGCACATTCATGGAGAGGCGAGTTCAGCGACCGATGCAAGAACGCCCTGCACGGCTTCGAGCCGTTTGTGAGCGACGCCACGTTCCGCGGCGAGATTGTACTGGCGTTGATAGAGCAGGTCCAGTTCGCGGTCGACGCCCGCCAGCTGGGCCTGCGCGTCCCGTTCGAAGCCGCTGAAATAGGTGCGGACGGCGCGCAAATAGGCCTCGCGAGCGGCCGGTGACGGTTCTCCCGCACGCAACGCGTCCGTGAAAGTATTCTGCGCGCGCAACATCGCGCGATCGGTGATGTGGAACGCGGCGACGCGCTCGGCCAAGACGCGCAGCGGCGCCTCAGACACGGGTTGCGAGGGCCGCGGTTTGCGCTTCGAAGAGCGTGCGAATGCCGCCGTCGGCCAGCGCCAAGAGCGTGTCGAGCTGCGCGCGGTCGAAGGGCTTCCCCTCGGCCGTCCCCTGCAATTCGACGAAACCGCCGGCTGCCGTCATGGCGACGTTCATGTCGACCTCGGCCGTGCTGTCCTCCACGTAGGGGAGATCCAGCACGGGCGTGCCGTTGACGATGCCCACCGAGATTGCGGCGATCTGGCCGGTCAGCGGCCACGTCTTCGCATCTTGCGGGTCGAAGTGTTTGCGCAGCGCGAGTGAGAGCGCAACCCAGGCGCCGGTGATCGACGCCGTGCG
>PLTN01000133.1:4286-15074 GCA_003164495.1 Vulcanimicrobiota bacterium | reverse complement strand
GGCGTCGCGCATGAACGTCCGCAGATTCTTCGGCATTACTCGATCGTCTCCATCAATAGAGTTCCGTCACGAGATCGCGGATCAAGCGCGGTTTGGGGAGCGGTCCGATTCGCGTCGTCGCATCGGGCACTGCGCGCTGCGCGCACAAAAAGCCTGGCTTGCCGTCGATGACGGCCGAACATTCCTTACACGCGTTGGCCTTGCACGAGAAACGCACTGCCAGCGACGGATCGTGATGACGGCGGATCCAGATGATCGCGTCGAGCAGCGTGAGACCGTCTTCGTAGGGGACGACGTACTCTTCAACGCGCGACTCGCCGCCCGGCACGGCACGGGTGATCGCGAGGGTTGTCGTCGTGTCGCTCATGCCGAGGCCGCCGCCGTTTCGCGCGCGGTCATCGACCAGCGCTCGCCGCCGCGCGTCAAAAAGTGCGCGACCGCGACCTCGTCTTGCTCGGGGAAATCGAGCCGCACGTGCGCCCCGCGCGATTCGCGCCGCTCGATGGCCGGCAACACGATCGACTCGGCCACCGCGAGCATGATCCGCAGCTCCACGCGTTCTTGCAGATTCAAGGCGAACGCCTCGACGGGTGCGAGCGCTAGACCCTCGCTCTCCGCGGCGAGCGCCCGGATGTCGGCCAACGCGCGCTCGAGTTTCGCACCGGTACGCAGCGGCCCCGCATTCTCCCACATCGTCTGCTGCAAACGCGCCTTGAACGCATCGACGGACGCGTCGTCGCGCGTCACGGCGCGCGGATGCCACAGCGCCTGCAGTTGCGACCACTCTTCGGCGAGCGCCGCCTCGACGGGCGTGCGCGCGACGGCGTTGCGGGCGGCGGCCGTTTCGCCGGCGATGCGGCCGGTGACGAGCGCTTCGGTGATCGCGTTGCCCGAGAGGCGATTGGCGCCGTGCATCCCGGCGATCGCTTCGCCGCACGCCAGCAGTCCGTCGACGCCCGTCTGCATCGCCGCATCGACGGCGATCCCGCCGAGCATGAAGTGCGCCATCGGCGACACTTCGACCATGTCGCGCGTGAGGTCGATGCCCTGGCGCGCGAGAATGTCGATCACGGGACCAAAGCCGGCTTTGAGCGCGTCCGCGCCGATCATGCGAAAATCGAGGTACGCCCCGCCGTGCGGCGAGCCGCGGCCCGCTTCGACTTCACGGAAGATCTTGTAGGTTGCGGTGTCGCGCGGCGTGGTGTAGGCGCCCGACGCATCGCCGCTTTCGCCGAGGAACTCTTCGCCGTTGCCGTTGAGCAAACGCCCGCCGAGTTTGTAGCGAAATGGATCCCACATGATCGGGTCGAGTTGCACGAGCGGCGGGTAGAGGTGGGCGATCGGAAAGAACTGCACCATCTCCATGTCGCGCAGCGTCGCGCCCGCTTCGGCAGCGAGCAGAAAACCGTCGCCCGTCATGTTCGCCGATGCGCTGTTGCGCGCGTAGAGAAACGTCAGCCCGCCGGTCGCGACGATGGTGGTCTTCGCAGCGATCCCCACCGGTTCGAGCTGCTCGATCGCGAAGCCGAGCGCGCCGGTGACGCGATCGCCGTCTTTCGCGAGCTTCGTCAGCATCACGTTGGAGAGCCGCACCACGTCGCCGTCGCGGCGCACGACGCTGCGCAACGCTTGCGAAACCGCATCGCCGGTGCGCAACACGTCGACGTACACGCAGCGTTTGCGCGAATGGCCGGGCGCGAAGACCTGGCTGTAGCGGCCGTCGGCCGTGCGGGCCCAGTTGGCACCGTATCCTTCGACTTCGCGAATCACGTCGGGCGCGCGGGTGCAGATGACGTCGATGATCGCGCGGTCGCCCAGGTCGCGCGTGCCGTCCCACGTGTCCTGGGCGTGCAGTTCGACCGAGTCGGGCTCGGCTGCGCCGAGCGCCACGGCGGTCGTCATCTGGGCCATGATCGTGGCGCCGCCCCGGCCGATGATGCTCTTGTCCACGATTACGACGGACGCGCCGGCCGCGCTGGCAGCCCGCGCTGCCATCAGGCCGGCGGCCCCGGCGCCGACCACGAGAACATCGGTTTCCAGCAGCATTGGCCCTCATAATTGCCGCCGCCAGGGAATGGTTGAGGAGCCGCGTGAACCAGTCCACACCATGCCACTCGACCGTCATCCCGGTTCCACGCCCCACGCGCAGGTCGCCGACGTCGCGGCCGCGCTGGCGGATTGGACGCGCGGGTCCGGTCCAATGCTGGCCCGCCTGGCGGCGGCCCTGGAGTCCGCCGTGCTGCGTGGCACGATTGCGGCCGGCACCCGCTTGCCCTCGGAGCGCGATTTGGCGCAGCGGCTCGGCATTAGCCGCAGCACCGTCGTCGCTGCCTACGACCGGCTGAAGGCCGAAGGGCGCGCGCACACCCAGCGTGGCAGCGGGACGTACGCCGGACCACCCGGCCCGCTGGCGCGCGGCGGCCGCTTCTCACCCGGCCACCTGGTCTCGATCGTCGACAATCGCGACGGTCCACGTCCGATGGTGGAGTTCACCATCGCGGCGCTGCCCGGCTCGCGCGAGCTGGGACCGGCCGGCGAGCGGCTCGCCAAGCAACTCCAGAAGCTCTCGCAGGAGACGCCGGGCTATCTGCCCCTGGGCCTCCCCGCGCTGCGGCGCGAGATCGCCCGCGGTTACACGGCGCGCGGGTTGCCGACCGATCCCGAACAGATCATCGTCACCAGCGGCGCGCAGCAGGCCATCGCGCTCGTCGCCCAGCTCTTTCGCGGCGACCGTGTGGCGATGGAAGACCCGACGAACCCGGCCTCNNGTTGCCACGACCTACAACAACCCGACCGGCACCGTACTCTCGCCGGAGCGGCGCACGGCGCTTGCAAGCATGGCCGAACGCGAAGGCTGGACGATCGTCGAGGACGAGACGCTCTGCGACATCTCGATCTACGACGTCGCGCCGCCGGCGCCGATCGCGGCCCTCGGCAGCGGCGCAACGGTACTCTCGATCGGCTCGGCCTGCAAGCTCTTCTGGGGCGGACTCCGCATCGGATGGGTGCGCGGTGAAGCCCACATGATCAGCCGCATCGCACCGCTCAAGATCGTCGCGGATCTCGGTACGTCGCTCGTCGGACAAGCCTTGTGCGCCGAACTCTTGCCGCTACGCGATCGCGTGCGCGACGAACGCCGCGCGCAGCTTGCGGAACGCTACCGCACGCTGGTCGGGGCGCTCGAAGCAGAGCTGCCGTCGTGGAACCGCAACGAGCCGTGCGGCGGCTCATCGCTCTGGATCGAATTGCCGCACGGCGATTCCGCCAGTTTTGCAGTCGAAGCGGCACGCTTCGGCGTGACGGTCGCACCCGGACCGGTCTTTTCATCGGCCGAACGGCACGCCCGGCGCTTGCGGCTGCCCTTTGTGCTCGACCCGGACGTCCTGCTGGCCGGCGTCGAACGCCTCGCCGCAGCTTGGGCCGCCTACGCTCCGCGCGCTGCGACGCTCCCGCTCGACGCGGTCGTCTAAAGCTGAGAGTTTGCTAAGAACGTTTTTGCGGGCGCCGGCCGCGTAGCGCGCGAAGGCCGCGGCAAACGTTACTTCCGGAGGCAGTCATGAATCGACAGACCGTTCTTTCGCTCATCGCTTTGTGTACGCTCGCGCCTGCACGTACATTCGCACAATCGATGTCGATGCCGATGCCGGCGCCCTCACCCGCGAAGATGTCGCCGATGCCGACGGCTGCGGAGCAGCCCTTCATCGCGAAGATCCAAGCCGACATCCCGAAACGCTACCCGACGATCGCTTCGGCACAGCAGGCCGGCTACTTTCAGTACACGGGCGAAGACAACACGGGCGCAATCAGCTACGTCAACCTCAAAGTGTGGAACTCGGTCGACATCGACGTTCCCAACCAGCTTTGGTACGACGCGAACGGACGTCTGCTCGGCGTCGACTATACGATTCTCCAGGATCAATCGCCGAACGCGCCGGCGTCGCTGTTCGGCTACGCCATCGATCCGTCGCGCTGGGTCCATCGCAACGCGCACATGCATTGGGGCTTCATGGGAACCGACGGCACGCTGCACCTCGGTGCGATGCCGGTGCAAAAATTCACCGACGCGGGCGGCACGCTGAGCGAAAACGTGCCGGATATTCCGGCCAACAAAGTCGCGTTGGTAAAAACCGGCCTGCCCGGATTGACCGATCCGTCGCAGGTGAAGTTCGTCTTCTTGCACCCCGCGATGTGGGACTTGATCCCGTGGGTGCTGCCGAATCCCAACGGCGCATGGGCCGACGCCAACCCCAACGTCATCCCAACCCCGAAGAAACCCGCACCCATGTAACGTTGCGTTAGTCGCTGCCGAAGTGGGCGGCTCGGGGCCCGCGTAACACTCCGCTAAGGAAAACCGTGAGGCCCCGAACGCGATGAATTCGCTTGAAGCGAATTCACTCGTTGGACCAGTAGTCTTTCAGGGCTTTGCCGCGGCTGGGATGTCGCAACTTGCGCAGCGCCTTGGCTTCGATTTGACGGATGCGTTCGCGCGTGACGCCGAACTCCTGGCCGACTTCCTCGAGCGTGCGCTGGTGACCGTCTTCGAGACCGAAGCGCAAGACCAAGACCTTGCGTTCGCGCTCGGTGAGGTTTTTGAGCACATCCTGCATCTTCTCTTTGAGCAGCATGACGCTCGCGGCCTCGGCCGGGGCAATCGCTTCTTGATCTTCGATGAAGTCGCCGAGATGCGAATCTTCTTCTTCGCCGANNGGCGTCTCGAGCGAGATCGGCTCTTGCGAGATCTTGATGACTTCGCGCACCTTCTCGGGCGTGAGGCCCATCTCGCCGGCGATCTCTTCGACCGTCGGGTCGCGGCCCAATTCTTGCAGCAGCTGGCGCGAAATCTTGATCAGCCGGTTGATCGTTTCGACCATGTGCACCGGGATCCGGATCGTGCGCGCCTGATCGGCCAGCGCGCGGGTGATCGCTTGACGAATCCACCACGTCGCGTAGGNNTTGTAGCCCTTGCGGTAGTCGAATTTCTCGACGGCGCGGATCAGGCCCAGGTTGCCTTCCTGAATGAGGTCGAGGAAAAGCATGCCGCGGCCCACGTACTTCTTCGCGATCGATACGACGAGCCGTAAATTGGCTTCGGTCAGGCGGCGCTTCGCGTCTTCGCCCGCAAAGACGATCGCGTTGTTGGCCGTGCCGTTCTTGGGCGCTTCGTTCTCGCCGGCCTCGATCGCCATCGCCAAACGCTTCTCGTCGTCCATCGACAAGAGCGGCACGCGGCCGATCTCCTTGAGGTACATCCGAACCGGATCGTCGAGCGCGAGCCCGGCCGGCATCGGGACCTCCTCGGCCTCCGCTTCCGGCTTTTCTTCCTTGGCCAGTTCCTCGACGACCTCGATCCCGAGCGTCGAAATCTCTTCGAATAGCTCGTCGACGCGTTCGGGCGTGACGTCTTCGACGTTGTCGAAAACGGCGTTCACTTCCTCATAGGTCAGCGAACCGCGCTTCTTCCCGCGATCGAGGAGCTTCTTGATTTGTTCCTCTAGCGGAACTTGCGGCGCGTCAACCGTAGCGGTCGCGGCCTTTTTGCGTGCCATGCTTTTCTCTCACCCCCTTTCCTGATATAATGCTGGACCTCGCCGTTTCGGTGGCCCGGTAGCGGGGTCATCCTTTGGTTCGGGCTGCGTGGAGCGCGCTGTGCTCTGCCCGTAGTTCCTGAGGCACCGGCTGGCCGGATTCAAACAGGGCGGTCATTTGCGCATCGAGCTCGCGGAATCGCCGGTGCCGATCGTCCGCGGCGAAACGCTCGATCGTCCGATCGAGATACGCACGGCGTGCCTCGGAGTCGGCAAAACGAATGATTCGCGAGCGTTCGGCGCCCGCGATTGACGCGAGAACCGCCGAGACGTCACCATCGTCGCTAAACAGCGCAAAGACATCAGCTGGTTGCAGCAGCACGTCTGCTTGCTCGCGCATCCGAGCGTAAATCCGGCGTAAGGACGGCTCCCCGAAGCGCTCGGGCTCGATGCGCCCGGCGTATTCGGCAACCAAGCCCGGCTCTGAGACAAAGATCGCCAAGCAAGCCGCCTCCCACGATGGCGACGCGACCGAACCGGGCCTGATCTTGTCGGAGCGCCGGACGTCGATCATCTGGCCTTCGCCGTACTCCAGCCGCGCGCCGTCGGTGATCTGCAGGCGCGCCTTGCGCAGATCCTCGACGTCGACGCCCAGCTGCGGCGCGGCGTAGGTGCGCCAGTGATCCCACTCCGCGCGCGGGAGGGTCCGCACCAGGATCTCCGCTTCACGCGCGATTTGGGCCCGGCTCTTGAATCCGGCGCGGATCTCGCCGATCCGTCGGTCGATCTTGAACTGAATCCATGGAATCGCGTCGTTCAAGCGCGCGCGGAAGGCGTCCGCGCCGTTCGCGCGCACGTAACTGTCGGGGTCCTCGCCGGCCGGCAACTGCACGATGCGCGCGGCCAATCCCTCATGGACGAGCGTATCGATCGACTTGGCGGCCGCTGCTTGGCCGGCCGCATCGCCGTCGAAGCAGATAAAGACGTTTTCGGTGGCCTTGCGCAGTTCGCGCGCTTGCTCGGCGCCGAACGCGGTTCCGAGCGAGGCGACGGCGTTCGTGATGCCGGCTTGGTGCAACGCGATGCAATCGAGATACCCCTCGACGATCACGATGTTGCCCTCGCGCTGCGCCGAACGCCGTGCGATGCCGAGCGCGAACAGAAACCGGCCCTTGGTGTACACCGGCGTCGTGGTGGTGTTGAGATACTTCGGTTCGCCCGGTCCGATCAAGCGGCCGCCGAACGCGATCGTTTCGCCGGTCACCGCGTGAGTCGGAATCATCAAGCGGTCGCGGTAGAAATCGTAGTAGCCGCGCTGACCCTGCTTGACCAAACCGGCGGTCGCCGCGAGCGCTCCGTCGACGCCTTCGCGCTGCAGTTCCGCGACCAGCCCGTCCCAGCGCTCCGGTGCAAAACCGAGTTTGAACTGCGCGATCGATTCCGCGCTGATGCCGCGTTCGGCGCAGTAGCGGCGGCCTTTTTCGCCTTCTGCTTCGGCAGTGAGCATGCGGTGAAAAAACCTCGCGGCGATGTCGTTGGCGTGATAGATCGCTTCTTTTTCACTGCGCACGCGCGCGGTCGCCGGGTCCTCGTTTTCGAGTTGGATGCCGGCGCGTTTCGCGAGGACGTGCATCGCATCCACGAAGTTGAGGTTGTCGTGCAACTGCACGAAACGGATCACGTCGCCGGCCGCGTCGCAGCCGAAACATTTGAAGAATCCGCGATCCGGATGGACGTGAAACGACGGCGTCTTCTCGCCGTGAAACGGGCACAACCCGACGAGGTCGTTGCCGCGTTTGCGCAAGGATACGACCGCGCCGATCACCTCACCGATGTCGGTGCGAGCGAGGATGTCCCGCTTTACGCCGTCGTCGATCCGCACCGTACACCTGTTCGACACGCCGCATGGGACCCTCCCTCGGCGCCGAAGTGCGGGCTGTGGCCAAAGGCAAGCGGATCTTCGATCCGATCCACCGGTTCATCGAACTCGACGCGGGTGAAGTCGCGCTGCTGGAGGCACCGGCGGTGCAGCGTCTGCGCCGGCTCCGGCAGCTCGGCCTCGCCTACCTGGCATTTCCCTCAGCCGAGCACTCGCGCTTCACGCACGCGCTCGGCGCCCTCGCGATCGGCACGCGCGCGCTCGAAGCGCTGCGTAACTATTCGCCCCACGCCTTCGCATCGGAGCGCGACTACGCCGATCAGCGGCGCTTGCTGCGCGCGAGCCTGCTGCTTCACGACGTCGGCCACGGCCCGTTCAGTCACGCGTGCGAATCGGTGCTCGGCATCCGCCACGAAGCGCGCACCGAGCGCATCCTCGCCCGCGAAGAAATCGCGCACGCCCTCGCCGCAATCGACGTTGATGCGAACGAGGTGCTGGCGCTGATCACCGGCACGTCGACCCGATATCCCGTCTTGCGCGAGCTCGTGTCGGGACCGAACCTCGACGCCGACCGCATGGACTATCTGCTGCGCGACGCGTACTTTACCGGCGTCGTCAACGGACGCTACGACGTGGAACAACTGATCGCGTCGCTGCGCGTGTTCGATCACGACGGCCGCGGAGAACTCGGCGTGGACGGCCGCGGCGTGGTTGCTCTGGAGAGCTTCGTGCTGGCGCGCTATTGGATGTTCGCGACGATCTATTTCCACCACACGACGCGCGCGTTCGAGCGCGTGCTGCGCGCGGGCCTGGAGGAACTCTGGCCCGATCCGAAAGCGCTCGAGCCGATCGACGAGTTCCTGGCGTGGGATGATTTTCGCGTCGTCGATGCGATGCGGACGTCGAATTCCGAAGCGGCGCGCGGACTGCGCGAGCGCGTGACCGTCTACGGCCTCGCCGCCGAGTTCAATGCCGAACGCGACCTCGTCACCTACGAAGCCTGCGAACGCGAATTGCGTTCGGCGTACGGGGATGCGGTGTGGAGCGATTCGCAGGAGCAATTGCTGCACCGCTTGCCGCTCGGCGGCGACGATGACAAACCCACGGTCCGCGTGCACGTCACCGGCCGTATCGTCGATGCGCGGCAAGCCTCCGACCTCATCGGAAAGCTCAGCGGCAAGGCTTACTGGCGTAAGCTTTTCGTGCGCAAGGACCGCGTGCCGCTCGACGAGGCGCGCGAGCTGTGCGCGGCGATCATCGCCAGCGGCGGCATGCCGTCGCTCTTCGATCTGGGCCGCCACGATTAACGGAACCTGAAAGTTCGCTGAGCCGGGCACGGCTGCCAGCAAAGCGGCGTTCCCTAGATACCATGTTCCGCTCGCTCGCCGTCCTCGTTCTTGCCGTGCTGACCCTCGCCGGGTGCAGCAGCGTCGAGGCCGCCCCCGCTCCGAGCGCCGGCCTGGCGACCCCGAACCTGCCCTGTTCGCTACCCTACGGAACCAACGTCGCGCTGCTCTCGCCGCTGCCCGGCAGCACGGGCGTGGCGGCCGGGTTCGCGCCGATCGTGCTGGTTGCGTCGCGCGACCTGCCCAAGACCGTCACGGCCGTGGCCATCAGCGCCAGGGGGACGGCCACTCCGGTGAGCCCGCTCGAACGGACGGCGAAGCCGGTCCACGCGGCACGCAGCGCCTTTCCGAACCCGGTGTACTACCGCGCGACCGCCTTGAATCTCCGCGCCAAGCGCCACTACACGATCGCGCTGGACGACCTGGCCCAAAACGGCTGTGCGCCCTATGCCAAGATCGCCGGAAACGCCCGCTTCTCGACTTAGGTGGATTCACGTTCCGTGAATCCTATGCGGAGGCGGGTTTGGTCTCGAGCCACTCCGGGCGGAGGAGGGCGATCTCGTCCAGCACGATAGCGGACGGCGTCTTTTGACAGCTGCAAGGGAGCGGATCGGCCGAACAGCCCGCTTCCGTGTGCTGGGCGACCGAATGGCTGCAGTCGCAGCGGATCAAATTCCCCGACTCAGATGGGAACATTAAGCCTAAGAATCCGCGATCAGGGGCTTCGTTCCTTTTTCCAGATGGTTAGAGCGAGAAACGCACCCCGGCGAAGAGCGTCGAAGGCCGCTGCGGCCCGAAATACATGCGCGCCTCGAGCGCGGTGTGCGGGGCGATGCCGTGGGCCAGGATACCGTCATAGAGCACGCTGGTCTGGTGCAGTGCCCCAAGGGTGCCGACGCCGGCGCCCGCACCGATCGCCGTTCCGGCCACCGAGAACCGGGCATCCAAGGTCGTGGCGAAGCCGCCGTTCTGGGGTGCGATCGCCGTCAGTTCGGCGGCCAGCGGTACGAGCGGCACGTTGAACACGCCGAGTGAGAGCGCACCCGCCAGGTGCGCGGAGCTGCCCGTAACCGCGGCGCCGGCGTCGATCGACACGTCGGCGCGGGCTGGGCGCGGGGCCGCTACCAGCGCGGCACCCAGCACGAGGGCGCACACGACGGTGCGCCGGAGCGAAGTTTGAAACGTCATACCACGACGAAGTAGCACGCCATGCTGGGCGAATGCTGCTAAACCGGCCGAGAATTCACCCGGCGTTAGCGACCCGCGGGATCGGCGGCTGCGAACGCGCGGCGGCGACGTCGACCGAGATCAGCACGTCGCGGCCGAGGCCCTTGAGCGGCACGCCCACCGATTCCCACGAGAGCGGCATCTCGGCTGCCCAGTGGACCTCGAGGTGCGTGACGCGGTATATGCCCGGCGGAGCCTCTTCCGGAATCTTACCGATCAGCCGGACGCGGCTGCGATCCCCGGCGGCGTTTTCGGCCGGAGCGATTTGGTTCGTCCAAAAGGTCAGCGCGGGGCCGCCGGGGCCGAGCGGCCCGGCGAATTCCGCCGCCGGAACGGCGCCTTCGGGCAACGGCGCCTCGAAGGCGACCTCGATAAAGAAGCGTTCGTTCGCGTGAAAGTGGCGCGGCGGCTGATCCATCGGCGTCCTTGTTAGCCACAACGCTGCTCGATCCCGGGGACAGGCTCGCTAATGCGGCAGGCGAAGGAAGTCCGTCGTGATAAGCGTCCCCGCGGTTCGCCGCGCCGTCGACTCCGATGCGCCCAAGATCGCCGATTTGCTCGGCGAGTTGGGTTACTCCACGCATCCGAGCTTCATTCTCAGCCGCCTGCAGCTGGTGGGCGATCGCGCCGACGATGCGGTATTCGTGGCGGAATCGGCCGAGAACGTGATCGGCGTCGTCAGCGTTCACGTGTTCCCGCTCTTTCATGCCGACGCGTGGATCGGCCGGATCACGTCGCTCGTGGTCGGTGCGCACCATCGCCGCAAAGGCGTGGGTAAGCTGTTGCTCTCGGCGGCCGAGGCATTCGCCGC
>PLTN01000133.1:0-4266 GCA_003164495.1 Vulcanimicrobiota bacterium | reverse complement strand
ACCGGCGCTTCGTCCAGCGATCGCTTACGCGTGATCGAGGACGAGCTTCGCACGCCCTGGACGCTCTTGTCGGCTGCTCTCGAAGAGCTCGCCGGCACGATCGCCGACGTCGACGGGCGCGCCGCGATCGAGCTGGCACGGCGCAGCGCAGCGCGGGTGCAGCAGGTCGCCGAAGCATTTCTCGCCGGCAGCCAATTGCGCGTGCTGATCGCCGACGATAACGCCGATCTGCGAGCGTATCTCGCGACGATGTTGGCCGGAAAGTATGCCGTCGACACCGTGAGCGACGGTGCGGCGCTCGTGGCCGCGGCCCGCGCGCAGCAGCCCGATGTGATCGTGAGCGACGCGCGCATGCCGTTCGTCGACGGCTTCGAGGCCGCCCGGATGTTGCGCGAAGATCCGCTGACGGCAGACATCCCGATCGTGTTGCTCTCGGGCAGCGGCGCCGGCGAGTTTGCCGATGCGGCGGTCGATGCGGGCGCCGATGATTATCTCGTCAAGCCGTTCACCGTCGCCGAACTGATCGCGCGCGTCGACGCGCTGGCGCGCCGGCGTTCCGCGTTTCGCGAGAAGTCCGACGCCGGCGCCAACGCCGACGTTCGCGCGTGGCGACTGCTCGCCGTGGCGGCCGAACGATTCGTCGGCATCGCGCGTGCCGCACGCACGCTCGACGCGCTCGGCGACATCATCGTGCCGGCCGTGGGCGACTGGTATCTCGCGTACTTGCGCGCGGATGATGCGGTCCAACTCAAGAGCGTCGTGCATCGTCAGCCGGGGAAGCGCGACTTCGCGTGGATGCTCGAGCGCGAATTTCCGCACACGATCGGCGATGGTTCGCCGATCGATCGCGCCATCGTAACCGGGCGCGTGATCTATGAGCCCACGCTGACGCCCGAGCTCATCGCGTCGCTCGCCCGCGGAGCGCGTCACGCGACGATTCTCGCCGCGCTGCAATTTCGCTCGGCGGCGGTGATCCCGTTTGTGGTGGCGGGCGCGGTACGGGGAGCGATCGTCGTGCTGGGTGCGGAGACGCGCCCGCAGTTGGGGCGCGACGACGTCGCGCTGCTGGAGCGGATCGTCGGCCGCGCGGCGACGGCGTATCACGCGGCGGTACTGGCCGAACGCGAGCCCAACGTGACGAGCGGCCTGCAGCGCGCGCTCTTACCGGGCATGCTGCCGGCCATCGAGGGGCTGACGCTATCGGTCGCGTACGCGCCGGCCGCGCGTGAAGAGCGGGCCGGGGGTGACTGGTACGACGCGATGTCATTGCCCGACGGACGCATGTTGCTCTCGATCGGCGACGTCGCTCGTCGCGATTCTCGAACCGCTCTCGCTCGACGTCACGATGGCATCCGCCGGTCATGCGGCACCGCTCATCGCCGGACCGCGCGGTGAGATTACGCACCCCTCCGTGAGCGGTGACGCGCTGGGTGGTACGGCCGGCGCACGCTACGACGACGTCGAGTTTCGGCTCGAGCCCGGCTCATCGATGTTGTTCTACACGGACGGCGTAGCAGCGAGCGACGCAGCCGGTGCCGCGGTGCGCGTGGAGGCGGCACTGCGCGCGTGCGCCGGTGCCGGCGACGATCTTTCGGGCGCCGTCCATCGCACGCTCTTCGGCGATGAGCCGCCGGACGACGACGTCGCCCTGCTGGCCTTGCGCGCGTCGGCCACGCTCGACCGGTTGGATCTTACGCTGCCGGCCCATCCCGAAAACGCCGTACACGCGCGAACGGCGATCGCGCGCTTTCTCAACGGGGCTGGAATGGCCGAACGCATCGGCGATCTGCTCGTTGCCGCGGGCGAAGCGATCGGCAACGCGATCGAACACGCGTACCGCGGAGGCTCCGGCGCGCTGCGCGTGCGCGGGCGCGCGACGATCGACGCGGTAACGGTGGAAATCCGCGACTTCGGCACGTGGCACAGCGACACGGCCGTGGAAGGGCGCGGCTTCGGACTGCCGCTGATGCGTGCGTTTGCCGACGCAGTCGAAGTCGAACGCACGCCCTTCGGCACGCGCGTCGAACTGCAGGCCAACCGCGCGTCAGCGCAAGCGGTCGCGACGGGCGTCGAAGAACGCGCGTAACGCCGCCCCCGTTTCTTCCGGCAATTCTTCCATCATGAAGTGTCCGCATCGCAGGCCTTGCGCCGTCAGATCGGACGCCCAGCGTTTCCACACCTCGGGAAAGTGCGCGGAACGCTTGCCGTCGTGGCCGGCACCCCAGAGCGCGAGCATCGGCATCGTGATCTGCTTGCCGGCCTCGCGATCGGCGCGGTCGGCATCGATGTCGCACGTGTAGCCCGCGCGGTAATCTTCGCAGGCCGCGTGCACCGCACCGTCGCGCGCGAACGCCGCGCAGTACGCGTCGAGCGCGGCGTCATCGGCCGCGCTGCGATCTTCGAGCCAGGCACCGATCTGCTGGCGGCAGTACCACTGGGGATCGTACCCGATCAGCCGTTCGGGCAGCGGTTCCGGCTGCGCGAGAAATTGCCAGTGATACGCGCCGTAGGCGCGACGGTAGTCCATCGCTTCCCAGTTTTCGAGCGTCGGGATGATGTCGAGCGTTGCGAGGGCGGCGACGCGTTCAGGCGCATCGAGCGCCAGCCGGTACGCGACGCGCGCTCCGCGATCGTGTCCGGCCAGGAAGAACCGTTCGTGGCCGAGCGCCGACATCAGCCCGATGATGTCGCGCGCCATCACGCGTTTGCTATACGCCAGGTGCGCGTCGTCGGATGCGACGATCTCGCTCGCCCCGTAACCGCGCAGATCGGGGAGCACGACGGTGTAGCGCTCGGCGAGCAGCGGCGCGACTTTCCGCCACGTGATATGCGATTGCGGATAGCCGTGCAAGCAGACCAGCGGCGGGCCGGCGCCGCCGACGCGTACGTAGAGTTCCGCGCCGCCCGTGGCGATGCGCCGTTCGTCGAATCCGTCGAGCATGGAGACCTCCGGAGCGGGTCTTTCGCGCCGCCGAGCATGCCTCACCCGCTCGCTCGGCTGAAGGCAGATCTTAGCAAGCTCAGATTTTCGTAGCGATCGTCGGCGTAAAGTCCGGCTGGCAATCGCATGCCGTCTCACACGCAGGCGCAGGCGGCCTCGGTCAACTGATGCCGGAGACCGCCCACGGCCTTGGCGTGCTGCCGTTCGACGCCTACGAAAGCGCGCGCCTTCGGGGTCGCGAAATGGGCTGCGCCCAAGCCGCCTGTTCGTTACGCGGGGATCGGGGGCTCGGTGCCTTCGATCTGCACGCGATAGCCGTTGCGCACTTGCGGAAAGTAATCCCACACGGCGAGATGCTGCGTACAGCGATTGTCCCAGAACGCAACCGAGTGTTTCTGCCAGACGAACCGCACGTGGAAGTGCGGCTTCTCCAAGTGCGCGTAGAGATAGTTCAGCAGCGCCGCGCTCTCTTCAGGTGAGACGTCGTTGATGTGCGAGGTGAACCCGCGGTTGACGTAGAGCAGTTTGCGCCCGGTGTCGGGGTGCTTCGCAACGACCGGATGCACCGAGATCGGATACGTTCCGGCGGGGTTGAAGCGGCCGAATGCGATGCGCCCGTCGTGCGTCGCGGTCATGCCTTCGAGATGCGCCCGCATGCGCGGCGAGAGCGCGTCGTAGGCCGCGTACATGCTCGCCCAGCACGTGTCGCCGCCAAGCGGCGGAAGTTCGTAGATGTGCAGGATGCTGCCCATCGGCGGGATCGGATCGCACGAGAGGTCGGTGTGCCAATCTTCGCCGGCAACGTGCTTCGAATCGGCGTCGGCGTGGATCGGCCGGACCTCGGGATACTTATCGTCGAGCCCCTTCATCCCCGAGTGGATGTGCAGGTCGCCGAAGCGGCGGCCGAACTTCACCTGGGTCTCGAGATCCATCGGCTGATCGCGAAAGAAGATCACGCCATGCTCGATCAGAGCCGCCTTGATCTCGGCAATCTGCTCGTCGCTGACCGGTTTGGTCAGATCGACGCCGCTGATTTCACCGCCGACGTGCGGCGAGAGGCGTTTGACCGAGATGGTCCCGCGTGTCGCTAGCATGCTATAGTGTATACATTACGGTTACCGAATCACCTCCGGGCCTGACCGCGCGCTTCATCGCAGAGATCCGGTCGATCGCTGCCGGAGCTATCCCCGACGACGTCCGTCTGACCGCGCAGTGCTGCATCCTCGACTGGCTCGGCACCGCACTCGCCGGAATGCACGAACCGGTCGCGGCCATGCTGCTGGCGGAAATCATCACCGCGCCGGACGCTCCGTGCAGCCTGATCG
>PLTN01000220.1 GCA_003164495.1 Vulcanimicrobiota bacterium | reverse complement strand
GAGTTCTCCATGATCTGCAGCCAGTTGCAGTTCACCACCGCCGAGCCGACCATGCGTATGGCACCGGGCGCGACGAAGCCGTCGTACCGCGGAATCTCGGGCGCCGGCGCGGGACCGAGATACGCCCAGAGCAATCCGCCCAGTTCTTGCACCGGATAGGCCTTCGTCGAATTCTTGTCTTTGAACGTGCTGCCGTCGGGTTCGTTGGGCTGTTCGATGCACGAGCCGGCGGCGTTGAACTTCCAACCGTGATACGGGCAGCGTATGCCGTCGCTCTCCGGGATGCCGTAGGCGAACGAGGCCTTGCGATGCGGGCAGAACTCGGCGATCAAGCCGAAGTGTCCCGAGCGGCCCTTGTAGAGGACGAGATCTTCGCCGAGTAGCCGCACGCGCTTGGTCCAGCGGTCGTTCATCTCGGAGAGCGCAGCCATTGGTTGCCAGTACCGGCGCAGCAGCTCGCCCATCGGTGTGCCGCTGCCGACGCGTGTGAGCTGGATGTTCTCCTCGACGGTAAGCATATTCGCTACATCCGAGGGGGCGGGGGAAGTTCCTGTAGCGCCCAAAGCATCGGCGTGATGCGAGCGTTAAAAATGGCGATGATCGGCCTCGGCCAGGGGGCTGCCGGAACGCTCCCCGCAATGGCCGCGATGCCCGAGATCGAGCTGGTTGCGGGGGCCGACCTCAACCCGGCGATGCGGCAAGGTTTCGCCGCTCACTTCCCGGATGCACGCGTGTATTCCAGCGTCGCTGATGTGTGCGCCGATCCCGCGGTTGAAGCCGTATGGATCGCGACGCCGAACCGCTTTCACGCCGAGCACGCGATCGAAGCGATGCGGGCCGGTAAGCACGTCATCGTCGAGAAGCCGATGGCGATCACGATGGAAGAAGCCGACCGCATGGTCGCTGCCTCACGCGCCAACGGCGTAACACTGCTGGCGGGACACACGCGCTCGCTGAGCATCTGGAATCGCGCGATGCGGCGGATCGCGCTTTCGGGGCAGATCGGCGGATTGCGCGCGATCCATATCGCGGCCCACACCGATTGGATGATTCGTCCGCGGACGCCCGACGAACTCGATCCGAACCAAGGCGGCGGCATCGTCTTCCGGCAGGGCCCGCACCAGATCGACACGTTGCGGCTCTTGGGCGGCGGCATGCTTCGCAGCGTGCGCGGCATGACCGGCAAGTGGCTGGACGCGCGACCGATCCCGGGCTACTTTACGGCGTACCTTGAATTCGAAGACGGTACGCCAGCGACGATCATGCACAACGGTTACGGGTATTTTGCGATGTCGTCGCTGTACCCATGGGTGCGTGACAAGCGCGAATATACGCACGCCGACCGGGCCGCGCTGCGGCGCGATCTCGAGAGCGGCCGGCGCGACGAGTCGAAAGAAAAAGAAGAGTTTCGCGTCGGCGGGACGCGCGATCCGGTTGCGGCTGCAAGCCGAGCGGCGGCGGAGCCCTATCCGTGGAAGCCCTTCGATCTTGGCCCGGTGGAAGTGGCCTGCGAGCGCGGCATGATCCTGCCGTCGCAGTGGGGCCTGACCGTGTACGGTGACGATGGCCCGCGCGAGGTCGATCTGCGCCATCTCCAACGTCCGGAACCCGATCCGTCGGGTGGCCTCTCGATCGCAATTCTCGAGGAGTTGCACGGCGCGGTCGTCGGCGGAAAGCGCGCGTATCACACGGCGGAATGGGGACGGGCCACGCTTGAAGCAGTGCTCGCGGTGATGCAGTCCGCGGCGGAGCGCCGCGAGATCACGTTGAAGCACCAAGTTGAAATGCCCGCAGATTACGACCTGGACATGTGCATCGATGCTTGCTAGCCGCATCAGTACTTTTAGCCCAAATCGATTCAAGCTCGGGCTCTTTGGCAGCAACTGTTCTTCGGGCCGTGCCGCAACGTGCGTTCCCGAGCGTTGGTCCGGGAGCTGGGCCGATAATCTGCGGCTCGCGCACATGGCCGATGAAGCCGGTATCGATTTCTTGCTTCCGGTCGGGCGCTGGAAAGGCTACGGCGGGGCGACGAACTTTGAAGGCGCTACGTTGGAGTCGACGGCGTGGGCGTGCGGCCTGTTGGCGGCAACGAAGAAGATCACCGTCTTCTCGACGGTTCATGCGCCGCTCGTGCACCCGGTCTTTGCGGCAAAGCAGTTCGTTACCGCCGATCAAATTGGTGCAGGACGCTTTGGCCTCAATGTGGTCTGCGGCTGGAATGAGGGCGAGTTCGCCATGTTCGGGGTCGAGCAGCGCGAGCACGACGATCGGTACGAGTACGGCGCCGAATGGTTGCGCGCGATCTATCGCATGTGGGAAGAGACGGGCAGCTTCGATCTGCACGGCGAGTTTTTCAACCTGGCGGAAGTCGAGGCCGAACCGAAGCCGTTCGGCGTCACGCGTCCCCTCGTCATGAACGCCGGATCGTCGAGTGCCGGCCGCACGTTTGGAGCGCGCTACGCCGACGTGCTTTTTCGCCATTGCCGGACGCTGGAATTGGGCGCGACGGAAGTTCGTGAGACGACGGCGGAGGCCCGGACGCTGGGACGCGACGTCGGCGTGTTTACGCCCGGCTTCGTCATCTGCCGCACAACCCAAGCCGAGGCCGAGGAGTATCGCCACTATGTCGTTGACGAGAACGCCGACTGGGCTGCGATCGACCATCACATGAGTATGTCGATGCGTAACAATCATTCGCTCAAAGACGCAAGCGCGGACGAGATCGCGTCGGTTCGCAAACGCTATGCGGCCGGACACGGAGGCTATCCCATGGTCGGCGATCCCGATTTCATCGCTGCCGAAATGCAGAGGATGAGCGCGGCAGGCTTCGCCGGCTTCGCGTTTTCATTTGTAAATTACAACGACGAGTTTCCGTTCTTCCGCGACGAAGTGCTGCCGCGGCTCGAACGGCTCGGCTTGCGCGAACGAGCGGGAGCACACGTTCGTGTTCCTGCGTAGGTCGGCGTTTCTGGCAGCCACCGGAGCTGCGCTTTTGCCCGGCATCGCGCTCGCCGCCGACAAGGTTCGGGTCGGAACGGCGAACTTAGCGAGCGACGCGCCGCTCTTTATCGCCGATAAGCTCGGCTATTTCAAAGATCAGAACGTCGAGGTCGAATTCGTCTACCTGGCGTCCGGTACGCAGATGATCGCGCCGATGGGGACGGGCGAACTCGACGCCGGCGCGGGCGGCCCGTCGGCCGCTCTCTACAATGCGGCCGTGCGTGAAATCAATATCAAGGCGGTCGCCGACAAAGGCCGGTTATCACCGGGCTACGGTTACAACCCGATCATGGTCCGCAAAGACCTCTGGGACTCGGGCAAAGTGCGTTCGCTGCGCGACCTCAAGGGACTCTCCATCGCCGACGCGTCGCGCGGATCGGCAGCCGATAGCACCATCAATGAGGCCCTCAAAAAGGGTGGCCTCACGTGGAACGACGTCAAGATCACGATCTTGAGTTTTACCGATATGGCGGCCGGTTTTCAGAACGGCGCCGTGGATGCGGGCTGCGTCTCGGAACCGTTCGCAACGGCGATGCTGCAGAAGGGGCTCGCCGTGCGGCTCGCCACGTCCGATACGTTTTATCCGAACCAGCAGATTGCCGTCTTGTTCTTTGGGAGCAAGTTTATCGCGCAACGGCCGGAAATCGGCCGGCGGTTTATGGTCGCATATGTGCGCGGGCTGCGGTATTACTATGAAGGTCTGAGGGACGGTCACTATTACGGTGCAAACGGGCAGACCGTCGTGTCCATTCTGGCGCAGTATACGCCGATCAAAGACCCGGCGATCTACGCGGATATGATTCCCGCCGGCGTCGATCCTAACGGGTATCTCAATGTTGCGAGCATGGAGAAGGATCGGCAGCTTTGGGCCCAACTCGGCGAACTCAACGGCACGATAACGGCTTCACAAGTCGTCGATCTCTCCTTCGTCGACGCGGCGAACAGAACGCTCGGCAAATTCCGCCGCAATTGAGGTCTTCCAACGTGGTCTCACGCAATTCTCTCCTACGGGTGACGGGTGCCGCGCTGGTTGCGTCCGCGTTGCCGGTGCGAGGCGGCGCGCAGACACGCACCGTCATTCGCGTCGAATCGACGGTCGACGACAGCGTGACGCCGGTCCTCTACGGCATTCAGGCCGGAACGTTTTCGAAAGCCGGCCTCGACGTCCAGTTGCAACAAGCTGCCAGTGGCGCCGCACTGATGGCGGGTGTCACCGGCGGGTCGATCGAGATCGGGAAGGCGAGCCCGCTACCGCTGATCGCGGCGCACGCGCGCGGGATTCCGGTCGTAGTGATCGAGGGTTCGGCGCTGTTTCTGGCCGAGAATCCGATCACCGCGATGATCGTCCTGAAGGACTCGCCGATTCACACGGCCGCGGATCTCAGCGGAAAAGTCGTCGCCGTGCCGGCCTTGAAGACGCTCGATCACATCGCCATCCAATCGTGGGTCGACGACCATGGCGGCAATTCAGCAACCGTGAAGTTCATCGAGTTACCGCAAACGGCCGTGATTTCCGCGGCGTTGCTGCAGGGCCGGATCGACGCCGCAAATCTCGTGATTCCGACGTTAGCCGAAGCCCTCGCCTCGGGAAATTTTCGCGTGCTGAGCCACCCCTTCGAGTCGATCGGCAAGCGGTTTTTGATTGCGGTGTGGTTCTGCACGCGCGATTGGGCGCAGAAGAATCCCGCCGCGCTCGCCCAATTCAGCAAAGCGTTCACCGATGCCGCGACGTACACGAACGCACACCACAGCGAGACGGTGAGCATGCTCTCTGCCTACTCGCACATCAGCCCCGATGTGATCAAAGCGATGACGCGCGCCACCACGGCAGTCAAACTCGATCCGCGCGATCTCCAACCGCTGATCGACGCGGCCGCCAGATACAAGCTCATCGATAAGGCCTTCCCGGCCGAGGAACTCATTGCATGAACGATCGGGTTCCGATCATCGACGCGCACCATCATTTCATTCCCGCTAAAATCTTCGAAGATCTCGAATCGTATCTGCCGCCGGACATGACGGTCGAGCGCGACGAAAAAATGGTTCGCGTTTCGAGCGACGGCACGCTGAAGCTGCGCGCCGAGCGTGAACCGTATTCGTCCGCCGTCTATCAGTTGCGCGATATGGATGCGGCCGGCGTTCAGACGTCGATCCTTTCCGCGTCGGTGTACCAAGAGTGGATGAGCGTTCGCGCGAGCAAGGTTTTCAATCTCGAGATGGCCGAGCTGCAGCAGAAGCACGGCGACCGTTTTGTGGGTCTCGCGCACGTGCCGCCGTTCGGTGAGGCGGGCGCGCTCGAAGAGCTGGAACGCGCGATCCGCGAGTACGGCTTGAAAGGCGTCTGCATCACGACGTCGTTCAAGGATAAGTACCCCGACGATCCTGCGTATTGGGACTTCTACCGCAAGGTGAACGAACTCGACGTTCCGATCTTCGTCCACGCCGCCGGCTGTCCGGTCTGCATGCCGACGCTCGAGCCCTACGAACTCAGCACGACGATCGGCCGTCCGCTCGACCACACGCTTGCGACGACGCGCATCCTTTACGGTGGCGTGCTCGACGAGTTCAAGAACCTGCGCTTTCTCATGGGCCACCTCGGCGGCGCGTTCTACATCTTGCTGCGCCGCTTGATTCCCGATCCGAACGGCGCCCGGCAGCTCCCCGCCGTGCCGAAGCGCGATTACGCCGAACAGTTGCGGCGTATCTGGTTCGATACCGCGCCGTCGTTTTTCCAAAGTCCGGCCCAGATCCGCTGCGCCATCGAAACCCTCGGCCTCGACCGGATCGTGTTCGGCTCGGACTATCCGGCCGGAACGAAAGCGGGGATCGTCATGCCCGAAGGCATCGACCACATCCACAAGCTCGGCCTCAGCGCCGTCGAGAAAAACGCGCTCCTCGACGGGACGGCACGCGAGCTCTTTCGCCTGTGAGCGCCGTAAACTACGCCGATCTGGTTGCGCGCGCCGTGCGCATCCTCAACTCGAACGGCATCATGCACAAGAGCGGTCATGTGGCCGCACGCGATGCCGAGCAGCCCCACATCATGTGGATCAACTCGCGCAAAGCGAGCCGCTCGTCCGTTTTGGCGTCGGATATCGTGCGTGTCGATCTACGCACCGGCGAACAGGTCGGCATCGGCGATGAGCCGCCGAGCGAGTTCCATATCCATCGGGGGATCTTCAACCGCCGGCCGGACGTCGGCGCGATCGTCCACTCGCACCCCGACTACGTCGTTGCGCTCTCGGTCGCCGATCAGGCGATCGTCCCGGTAACGGTCGACGGCGGCTTTCTCGGCGGCCCGGCGCCGATATTCGACGATCCCGGCCACATCAACACGCCGGAGCGCGGCAATCTGCTGGCCGCGAAGCTCGGCGATCGCGCGGCCGTCGTCCTGCGCGGACACGGCATCGCCGTCACCGGACGCAACGTCGAGGAAGCGCTGACGCGCATCGTGCTGGCCGAACGAAACGCGCACACGCAATACTTAGCCCTGGCGATCGGCACGCTGCATCCGCTGAGCGAAGAAGAAGTTGCCGCCATCAACCAAACCACGAGCTCGGATAAAGCCTTGCGCAAAGCGTTCGAGTACGAAGAAGAGACCGCACGACGGGCCGGCGCGTTCGACGACTAACGGGTGGTGGCGCTGATATCCGCAGGACGGCTATCGGCGGTGGAAAAGGTCGCCTCAAAAGGGGACAGCATGCGAATCAAACGCGCTCTCATCGCTCTGACGATCGGCCTTGTCTTCGCGCTCGGCGGCCTCGCAACCAACGCGCTCCGCGCCCAGCCGGTCGCCACCCTCGCGTTGACCGGAAAAGTCACCTCAGCCACCGACGGCGCGATGGAGGGTGTGCTGGTTAGCGCGAAACGCGCCGACTCCACCATTACCGTCACGGTCGTGACCGACGCCCAAGGCCGCTATGGCTTTCCGGCAGCGCGATTGGAGCCGGGTGACTACGCGCTGAAGATTCGCGCGATCGGCTACGAGCTGCCGGCGCCGGTAACGGCCACGGTCGTCGCGCAGCAGACCGCGACCGCGGACCTGACGCTGCAAGCCGGCGCGGATGTCGCCCAGCAGATGAACAGCGCCGAGTGGCTGATGAGCATGCCCGGCACCGATAAGCAAAAGAACGGTTTGATCGAGTGCCTGGGCTGCCACACGCTTCAGCGTGTGATGATGTCGCATTACACAGCCGATCAGTTACTGGCCAAACTGCCGCAGATGTTTGCCTACGCGAACATGAGCACGCCGCTGCATCCGCAGCACCGTCTCGGTCCGCCGCACATCAACCCGGATGAGTTGCATGCGCTGGCGACGTTCCTCGCAGGCGTCAACCTGAGCACGACGTCGCGTTGGCGCTATCCGCTTAAGACGTTGCCGCGACCGACCGGTGCCGCGACGCACGTCATTATTACGGAGTACGATCTGCCCCGCGTGACGATCGAACCGCACGACGTCTACCGTGACGCGAAAGGCATGATCTGGTTCTCCGACTTCGGCGAATCGCTCGTCGGCCAGCTCGATCCGAGCACGGGCAAGGAGCGCGAGTTTCCGCTCCCGCTGCTCAAAGGACGCGCGCCGACCGGCGAGCTCGGCTTCCAGGCGGGTTCCGACGGGGCGTATTGGTTAGCGATGATGTACCAGGGCGGCATCGCGCGGTTCGATCCGGTGACGCACGCCGTCAAGGAATGGCCGGTCCCGCCCGAGTGGAACAGCGACGCGACGCAAGAGACGATGGTCGAGCCGGTACACATGAACGTCGACGGAAAGGTCTGGATGAACGACGTCGACTTGCGGGTGATCTACCGCATGGATGCGGCAACCGGAAAATTCGAGAAGTTCGGTCCGCTGATGGACGCCCACGGCGCATCCATGGGCAATTACAGCATCTTCAGCGATACCAACAACAACCTCTATACGCTCGACTTCGGCGGCGGCGCTATCGGGCGCATCGATGCCAAGACGGGGGCGCTCGGTGACTTCGAGACGCCCACTGTGTACTCACGCCCGCGCCGCGGGATGATGGACGACCACGATAATATATGGTTTGCCGAGTACGCCGCGAACAAGGTTGGCAAGTTCGATACCAAGACCGATCGCTTCGATGAGTGGCCGGTGAAGGTACCGTGGTTTGAGCCGTACGATGTCGCGCTCGACAAACACGGTGAGCTATGGACCAGCTCGATGTTTGCCGATCGCGTCGTGCGCCTCAACCCCAAGACCGGGAGCGAGATCGATTATCTGCTGCCGCGCGACACGAACGTCCGCAACGTGATCGTCGACAACTCCGGCCCAACGGTTACGTTTTGGGCCGGCAACAACCACGACGCATCGATCATCAAACTGGAACCGCTGCCGTAGTGGCGAGTCCCCTGAAAAAGCGACACGGCTTCAGTGCCGCTCGTTCAACGCGAACGCGGTTAGCCTCCAGCTTCACGCGCTACTGGTTGTCGTTCATCGCCCTCAGCCTGACGCTCTTGTGTTCCGGCGCCGCCGGCGCCCAATCTCACTCTGACTACCTCTTCACCAGCGACGTCCACCTCAATCCGATGGACGATCCGAAGCTCACCGATCGGCTGGCCGCCGCACCGATCGTTCAGTGGGATCAGATTTTCGCCGCCGATCGCCGGCCGTATGCAAACTATCTCTCCGATACTAACGCAGCGTTATTTCAGCTGGCGCTCGCGCAGATGAAGGCCACCGTTGCTAACCCGCAAGTCGTGTTCATTTCAGGCGACTTTCTCGCGCATAAGTATCGCGAGCAGTGGAACGCCGCCGCTAGCGACAAGGGCGATGCGGCGTTTGGTGCGTTCGTCGATAAAACTATCGCCTATATCGCGCAAGAGTTCAACGCAGCGTTTCCCCAGGCGCAGTTCGTGATCACGCTCGGCAATAACGACTCACCGTGTGGTGACTATGCGGCGGCTCCGCATAGCGCGTTCCTCGCGCATTTCGAGCAAGCGTGGCAGCCGCTCGTCGACCGGGGCGGCCGCGCCCCGGATTTCGCGCGCGAGTTCATCGCCGACGGCGACTATGTCGCGACGCTGCCCAACGGCACGCGCACGATCTCGGTAAACAGCAACCCGTGGTCCTCATCGGCCACGACCGCATGCGACCCGACCAACAGCGCACGCGGCGCTACGATCGCGTGGCTGGAAAGCGCGGTCGCCGCGTCGCCCACCGGCGCACGCACCTGGCTCGTCGAGCATATTCCGCCGGGGATCGATGCGTATTCTTCGTTCAGGAAACAGGCTGCGGTCCAATTCTATCTGCCCGAGCTACTCGCCCGTTTTCGTGCCGTTCGTTCACACGACGGTACGCCGCTCGGTCTCATCATCGCCGCGCATCTGCATAATGACGGATTTCGGATCGTCGATAAGAGCCCGCTCTTGCTCGTGCCGTCCATCAGTCCGGTGCATGCGAACAACCCGTCGTTCTTTGTCGCGCACGTCGACGCGACGTCCGGAATTATCGCCGACTACGATGCCTACGCCCTCGATCTTCCCGCCGCCATCGCCGGCAGCGCAAACCCGCCCGCCTTCGCACACGAATACGCCTTCGATACGGCCTACGCCGTGCAAGGCTATACGCTCGCATCCTTGGCGAAACTCCAACAGAGCATCCACGACGACACGCAACATATCCGCGAAACCGAAGCCGATCATTACGTCTCAGGCTCGAGGTTCTTGGCCATCACCGCGCAGACATGGTTAACGTTCTGGTGCTCCAACGCCAACCCCGATGCCGCATCCTTTGAGAGCTGCCTGAACCAGCCGGCCCACTGATTTTGGGCCAGATCTGAGGAGCCGCATGCCGGAAGCACCGTTTCTTCGTAACGCCTGGTACGCCGTCGCCACCACGGGCGAGCTTCACGAGAAGCCGATCGGCCGGCGAATCTGCAACGAACCGATGCTTATCTTTCGCCGCTCCGACGGCAGCGTGGCCGTGCTCAGTGACCGCTGCCCGCATCGTAAAGCCATGCTCTCGGGCGGCCAGGTCGTGGGCGACTCGGTGGAGTGCGGCTACCATGGGTATCAGTTTGCCGGCGACGGAACGTGCACGCTCATTCGTCAGGCGAGATTCCGCCCGCGTCATTTCGCGCGCGCGCATTTCCGGCCGTCGAAACGTACGGCTTCGTCTTTGCCTGGACCGGCGACCCGGAGCGCGCCGATCCGGCGCTGATTCCCGACTTGAGCCGCAACGACTCGCCCGAGTGGGCGGCCGTGCGCGACTATATCTACGTCAAAGGAAACTACCAACTGCTGATCGACAACCTGATGGACCTGACGCACACGCTCTACGTGCACAAGACGACGCTATCCGGCCCCGGCGTCAATGAGAACGCGCTTGATGTGACAGTTGATGGTGACGTGGTGCATGGCGAGCGGGTGATGCGCAACGTCGACCCATCGCCGATCTTTCGCGCAGCGCTCGGCATCAACGGGAAAATCGACCGCTGGCAAATCGTCGAGTATCACCCACCGATCCTTGCCGTCGCGATCCTCGCCGGCAAGGAACCCGGAACGGTCGAAAACCTGGACGTCCCGACGCACATCCTCTACAGCCTCCTCACCCCGGAGACCGAACGCACGACGCATTATTTTTGGTCGACCGTACGATGCTGGGCAATCGACGACCCTGCCGTCTCGAAGACCTATTACGACATGACCTGCGTCGCGTTTGCGGAAGATGTCCACATCGTCGAAGGTCAGCAACGCATGATCGATGACGATCCGCGCGGCTCGGCTTTAGCCTACTTCTCGCACGATAAGGCCGCCCTCGAAGCGCGCCGTCTGCTAACGCGCAAGATTCGCGCCGAAGCCGGCGTCGCGATGCCGGCGCTAGCTACTTAGCGTTGGTGCGCGTGTTCGGTAAGCCCTTTGGTGCACTCACTTGAGTCCACGTTGACGTTGCCGCATCCCAGCGCGCGACAACGATTGCTCCGTCTCCAAGACCGCGCTGATCACCGCTGGCGAAATCGTAGACGCCGTTGGTCCCGACCCACGAATGTTGGCTTAAGACGTACGCATGAAGCTGTTCGGCAGTCGCCGCCGGCCCGATCGAACGCAGCGCTTCAACGATAAGAGTCACCGGATCCCAAATGAGGCTCTGCCCGATGTCGGGCCGCATATGCTGTTTCCGAAACGCGTTGACATAGACGGCCTGCGCGTCGCGAAGCGGACCCTTGAGCGTGCCCGCGGGAAGAATACCCCGCAGCGACGTGAAGTAGAGATCGCGCGGTAGGATGCTCGCGTAGGCTTCCATCTGCGTGTACGTCATGTTGCCGTTGCCCGTTATCACCGGGAGATCGGCACCGCTATCCTTAAGACCGCGCAGAACGGTGCCGAGCGGCGCTCCCGTCGTCGAGACGATGAGCGCCTCGGGCCGGGCGGCGAGCATCCGGGTAAGTTGCGCGGTGACGGAAATGTCCGTCGGATTAAAGTGCTCCGATGCAACGATTCGTACGTCCCGGTTTTCCGGCCTGGCCATAGCCAGGGCGACTGCGCGATCGTTGGACTGGCCGCTCGTGTCGGTGGTCGAAATGGTTGCAATTCGCTTGAAGCCCCGTAAGCGGTAGAATCGGATCGCGACGGCGATGAGGTCGTTCGACGTCGCCCCCGACGCGAAGACATAGCTTCGCGGCGCCGGGTAGATAAGCGGTGACAAACAAAAATCGAGCGGCCCCGCTTTTTCAACGAGTGGGATCGAAGAATTGCAAACCGTGCTCGGTGCTCCATCGATAAAGAACGCGACGTGTTTTGCGATGAGCCCATTGACGAGTTGCAATCCGACCTGACCGCTCGTTTGTGTGTCGCTTACAACAAACTTCACATTTCGGCCGCGAATGCCGCCCGTCGCATTGATCGTGGCTTCCAGGGCCCCCAGGCCTTCCTGTTCCGACTTACCAAGAAACGCGCCGCCTCCGGACAGCGGTAAGATCGCATTGATTTCGTATGGAGTCTCGGCTCCCGGCGCTCCGGCAAAGTTCGCCAGAATCAAGAGCGCGCTAACAACGGCAGCAGCGATGCATTTCATGGCGACATATCCTCATCAGTCGCAGCCGACAGTAAGCAGTCTGCGAATTTTGTAGCAGGAAAGGACCCACGTCGTTTCATTTGCAATGACCAGAACCTGCACCTCGTGTCGTCCTGACCGGGAGATCATCATGAATGCCCGTGACAATGAGCTACTGACTCGGACTGGAGCCGGTACTGCCATGGGTGAGTTGCTGCGACGGTATTGGATGCCGATTCTTTGTTCTTCGGAACTTCCGGAGCCGGACTGCACGCCCGTTCGCGTGACCATTCTCGGTGAACATTTAATCGCGATACGAGTGACTGACGGCTCGATCAGCCTGTTCCAAGAGCATTGCCCTCACCGCCGCGCCTCGCTTTATTTCGGCCGGAACGAGCAGCAGGGGATTCGGTGCGTGTACCATGGTTGGAAATTTGACGGCACCGGGCAGTGCGTCGAAACTCCCGGCGAACTGAACGCCAATTTCAAGAACAAAATCAAACTCACATCGTATCCGTGTCGCGAACAAGGCGGCGTCATCTGGACCTACATGGGACCGTCGGACCTGCAGCCCGCACTTCCGCAGATCGAGTGGTCGCTCGTTCCCGAGTCCCATCGTTTCATCAGCAAGCGAATTCAAGAAACGAACTGGTTCCAAGCACTTGAGGGCGGATGGGACTATATCCATATCGGAATGCTTCATCGCGGCGCGATCACGCTGACCACGATGACCGGAACGCCGGATTTTGCACCGGCCGGCCCGGTCGTCCAAGAGGCGGTGGAGATGGATTACGGACTGCTGTTCGGGCGGGCCCAGACGCATTCGGATGACCGTGTGTACTGGATGTGTTCGCAACTGTTGATGCCGTCTCATAAGCTGCTGCCGCACACGGAAGGCAGCGCCTATGCGGCACACGTCTGGGTGCCCATCGACGATGAGCACTGCATGCTGTGGAGCATCGATTATCGAACGGACGCGCCGCTTGATGCCGCCGAGATCGGGGAACTTGAGCGTTGGTTCGGCATTCACGCGGAAGTCGTACCCGGTACGGATCGTGCCGTGTTCAACAAGACCAATGACTACGGCATCGACCGAGTGCTTCAGAAGAGCGGTGAATCGTTCACCGGTATCAAGGGCCTTGGGCTTCAGGATGCCGCGATCCAAGAAAGCCAGGGAACGATCTACGATCGAACGCAAGAGCATTTGTGTTCCTCGGATCAGCACATTATTGCGCTTCGGCGCTATTTTCTGAAGCTGGTACATGAAATGAGGGCCGGTACCCAGCCGCCGGGCCTCGACCCCGCATCGCATTCGCAGCGTCCCCAAAACGCCGTCTCGGCGAAGAACGTCCCGTTCGCTACCGTGGCTCGGCACGAATCTGTCGTCTAGCCGACGTGATCACTCGGTCCCGCGCATCGGCGCTTCTCTTCGGTGGTGCAGCACTCTGTGCGATCACCTCACCGGGTCGGGCGCAGACCAACGCGACTATTCGCCTCGCAGTGGCTCCAATCGAGGCTGCGGCAGAACCCTACTATGCGCAGGACATGGGGTTTTTCGCCAAAGCCGGCCTCGATGCCGATATCCAGCAGCTGCAGGCCGTTAGTGCGATTGCGGCGGCGGTTGCGTCAAACGCGGTTGATATCGGGTGGAGTACTGTCGACGTACTAGCAGCCATACATCAGAAAAACATTCCACTCATTGCTATAGCGCCCGCGGTAGAGTATCTGTCGGCCATCACGGCGCGCACCGCGGCCATTGTCGTCCCGGTGAACTCGCTAGTCCATCAAGCGAAGGACCTCAACGGCAAGATCATCGCTGTATCCGCCCTCCATGCCCTCTCTGAAACCGCTACGCGGGCGTGGCTTGATCAACACGGCGGCGACTCATCGACGATCAGGTTCGTGGAGATTCCGTTTCCCGCGATGCCGGCTGCGCTTGACGCAGGCCGTGTCGACGCTGCTTCCGTCACCGAACCGTTTATCAGTGTCGCCGAGAAGAACGGCCGCGTTCTCGCGAATCATTTCGATGCGATCGCCAAACACTTCCTCATCGCCGCTTGGGTAACGACGCCGCAATGGGCGAAGGATCACCCTGAGCTCGTGAACCGGTTCGCCGCCGTTATGCACGAGACGGCGGCTTGGGCGAACAAGAACTCGACGAAGAGCGGCGAGATTCTCGCAAAGTACACAAAGTTGGACCCCGCGGTCATCGCAACCATGGCACGCACTCATTACGGCGAGCTTACGGCAGCGTTGATGCAGCCGATGATCGACGTTTCCGCAAAGTACAACGGATTCCAAACGTTTCCGGCCGAAGAACTGATCCGGTGAGCGACCGTATTGCCGAAGTCTTAATCCCAAAGACTCGCAAAGTGGCTGGTCCTATCGGGGCATATGGGGTCAAATATATTCAGCTATCTTAGTGTCCTGATTTCGATCGTTTTAGGACTGGGGATCGCGCATCTGCTCAGCGGTGTCGCGCGCGCGATCTCGCGTCGCGCGACGACCAAGTTTTATTGGCCGACGCTCGTTTGGAGCTTTCTCTTACTTGTTCTCATCATTCAAGTCTGGTGGGTCGATTTTTCATTAAGCAAGGAGACGCAGTGGACGCTGGCAGGATTTTCATCCGTCCTACTGATCCCGGCCACGCTGTACTTCATGGCGTTCCTGATTCTTCCCGACTCGGCCGACATGCACGAAGCCTACTTCGAGAACCGCGTCTGGTTCTTCGCTCTCTTGATAGCCGTACCGGTTTTCGGCTCCCTGCAACAGTTCTTGGTCGAAGGCCACGTTCACCGGGACCTTGATACAATGGTCAAAGTACTCGGCCTCGTGCTATCAGCCGCTGCGATCTATTTCGGTTCGGAAAAGGCCCAGAAGGGCTTTGCCGTCGTCGGTCTCGTTTTCATCGTCTTATACGTACTGGGGTTTTTCTTTCGCATGCCGTTCGCCGCATAGCGATCGAGGTTAGGACAATACGATGCTCGCGACGATTCTCGGTGCCGGTGGACCCATCGGCAATGAACTCGCCAAGATCCTCGTCGCGAAAAATGCGCGAGTCCGATTGGTAAGTCGCAAACCGAAGCTGCTGGAAGGGACGGAGGTCTGCGCGGCGGACCTCGCCGACCGCGAGCAGACCCTGCAGGCCGTAGACGGCTCGGATGTGGTATTTCTCCTCGCTGGGCTGGCGTACGAACTCGCCGTGTGGCAAGCGCTATGGCCGCGAATCATGGCGAACGCGATCGAAGCCTGCAAACGGGCCCCGGCAAAGCTCGTCTTTTTCGATAACGTCTATATGTACGGCAAAGTGCAGGGCCCGATGACGGAGCTAACGCCCGATGCGCCGTGTAGCAAGAAGGGTGCCGTGCGTGCGGCGATCGCCACGACGCTGATGGATGAGGTCAAAGCCGGGAATGTGTCGGCGCTGATCGCTCGCGCGGCCGACTTCTACGGACCAAATACGAAGAACGGCGTTCCGAACGTGCTCGTTCTCGAGAACTTCGCGAAGGGCGCCACGGCCTCATGGCTTGTGAACGCCAACGTTCCACACTCGCTCACCTTCATTCCCGATGCCGCACGCGGCGTGGCGACGCTGGCGGAACGGGATTCCGCCTTCAACCAAGTGTGGCATTTGCCGACGGCGGCCGAGCCACCGACAGGCCGAGAATTCATCGAAATGGCGGCTGCGGCGTTCGGCGTGAAGCCAAAATACCGCGTGCTCAGCAAGCCGTTGCTCCGTGTGGCGGGGTGGTTCGATCCGCGCGTGCGGGAGTCGTACGAGATGCTCTATCAAAGCGCAGCACCGTACGTCTTCGATTCGACGAAGTTCGCCACCGAGTTCGGCTTCGCGGGAACGCCGTATGCCGAGGGCATCCGCATCGCCGCGGAATCGTACGCGCGCTAAGCTCTGCGGCGTGGTCATAGCTAAGCCGCGCTCACGATCTCGTCGAGGGACAGCTGTGATCGCCGCGATTAGGTAAATGTGATCCAGCTGTCACCGTCGACCCGGTACATTCCCGAGTACGCCATCATGGTGCCGATTATCTCCAGCGATCGGCCGGCGCGAGCACGTAGTGTTTCCAAACGTAACCCCACGGCAGCACGAGCGGCATGACCACGACGCCCGAGAAAATCCCGACGAACGAATCACCGATATCGGGATCGAGCGTATGTCCGAGGTACGGCAGAAGCCAGGCCGCGAGTACCCAGATCGTTTTCCAAACGAATTCGAAGATCAACAACGGCATCATTCGGACCGGATATCGCACGCCGAGCAAACTGAGCAGCGTCAACGCGCCGAAGAAGCTCATGCCGACGCCGTGCCAGAAATCCCAAGGCTGCGCGTGGTGAAGGATCGCCGGCCACGTCTTCGCCCCTTGCACCAACCCAAGCAGCAAATACGCCGCCCGCATCACGTAGAGGCGGTAGAGCGGTAGCTCTCCCCGATCACGAACATCGGTCATGGCATATCTACGCGCCTCCCCGGCTTGTTTACCGTAAAACGGGGTAAATCTAAGCCGCGACGCCTTCATCCGAGATCGCAACCGGCATCGGGCCGAACCGGTTGGCCCCCGACGTGCTGGGCGTACAAAACCAGATCAACAGAACGATGTTGCCGACCAGCGGGACAAAGACCAGTAGTAGCCACCAGCCACTGCGGTTGGTGTCGTGCAAGCGGCGGACCGCGACGGCGACGTACGGCATCAGGAACACGAGCGTGCAGATGGCCCAGAAGAGCGCATCGCGTCCAAACGCCGCGTGATCGAGGAGGCTCGCGAGGCCGAAAACGATCGTCCCAAAGAGCACGAACCACCAGTATTCGGTGCCGCCGGCGCGGCCGCTGAACGTGCGCCAGCGCGCGAAGGCGCTCCTGATCGCTTGCGGCATGGTCATGGGCAGCGCTCCTTCCTAGTACGGTAGCGGCGGAGCCGGCGGGAGCGCGGCCCGATAGTAGGCCACCGAGGCAACGACGCAGATGACCAACGCGGCACGCAGCGTCAGCGGAGCGACGAAGCCTTTCGGCACGTAGAATTGATAGGCCACGCACCCGATGGCGAGCACGCCGTAGACAAAGGTGCCCTTCAAATTCAGGTATTGATCGATATGCGGAGTAGCCGTATACCAATGCGGTTCCATCGTCTCCGTGTTTCTTTGGGGAGCTAACCCCCATAACCGCCGCTGCGTAGAAAGAATGATAACACATTCGCTTCCACTGCCCCGCACCCGAACCAGCGCTACGCGGGAGCGCGGACGACCGCCAGCGTCGTTCCCCACAGAACGACCGCCGTACGGCAAAGTCGAAACCGGCAATGGTCGATGGAACGCCTGATTAGTCTCCTTTTGCAGCGCCCCGATGACGGTTGACGCGCACGACGCTATAGGCTTCGATGAGGACCTCGGTCGCAAGAGCGCGAGCGTGCGCGAGGGCTTCCCTAGCAACGCTCGTTGCCGAGCGCCGGTAGGCAGCAATGTCGGTCCAGACTTCATAGGCGGCAGCATGCTCGGGCTTCTGACCCTGCAGAACGGACATCGCCGTGAAGCCGTCCGCCGACTTCACGATGCCCGCATAACTTTGCAGCGCGTCTATCAGCTCAGACTGTTTGTCGGGTTCGACCACATACACGCTGATGATCGCGACGGTGTCTTTGCCGGCAACGACCGCAAACTCGAAGCTGCCGCCGGCCGTCACGACATCCACCGCGTCGTAGTACCGCATCTCGTGGCTCGTCGAGAGCTCGTGCGTCCGGTCGACGAGCGGACGTGCCACGGCGGCGAGCTCGCGACCGCCCGTCGGGTCGGCGTACTGGACGTAGTTCACCACAATCGACGCCTCGATCGCCGGGTGGAACGAAGAATACATGTTCTTCGGAAGCGCGTGGCTGTCGGCCAGATCGGCAATCGCCCCCAACGTCTTGAGCATCTCGCCGTGCCGCTCGCGCGGCGTGGCGAACACGTTGATGCCGATAGACCTCGCGTCCCTCCTCTGGGGGAATACCGTGTCCTCGGCCAAAGCCGTCCTCCGTTCATGCCGCAACTCTCAGCGCCCCGTGTATTCTCGCCCGCGTTGCGATCGTCCTGACCGGCGAC
The DNA here is from genome assembly GCA_003164495.1 of Vulcanimicrobiota bacterium. Lineage (GTDB taxonomy): Bacteria > Vulcanimicrobiota > Vulcanimicrobiia > Vulcanimicrobiales > Vulcanimicrobiaceae > Lustribacter > Lustribacter caenicola. The sequence goes on along the minus strand of PLTN01000220.1, from coordinate 30,149 downwards.
GCTAAGATCGAAGTGCACGTCGATGCGCTCAACCGATGCCAATGGGATGATACCGCTGCCTAAAGCACTTTCAGCAGCATCTAGACAGGGCTACTCGGGATCCGGACTTCCGCGATTTCGCGGCATCGCTTCTAGCGGACGCGTCAGCTCCACTCGCGTCAGTTTGCGCTCGCAAAGGTGATCATGGTGGTGCGGGTCACGGTAACATGGTTGGTTGTCACGGGCGGCCCGCCGCCCGCCATGTGCCAGGCCGCGTAGGCCTCGCGGAAAGCGCTTTCCGACGGCAAACAATCGACCGGATAGATCACGGTATAGCCGCGCTGAACCGCGCTCGAGCCGGTACCAAGGCCTACCCCCTGCGCGGAGGTCCCGCAGAGGATCACCGTCTTGATGGCGTGAGCCTTGAGCCGTTGGTCAAGATCATCACCAAGGAACTTGTCGGGTCCGCCCGGCGTTTGGTTGAGGACTTCACCCTCCCGCGGAGTGATGCCCGGGTCGATGATTTTGCCCCCGCTCGGCAGGGTATAGACGACCATCATGTCGGCGGCGCGCGCTCGGTCGTAGATGGCCTTGAGCGTAGGAACCGCCGCAACGCAGCGCGGACGCTGCCCGCAGTTGTCGGTCATGAAGTCGAACAAGAGGAGCGCGGTCGTCTTGGGATCGACGGTGACCGCTTTCAGTGCGGGCGCAGGCGGCATCTGAATTGAGGGCCACTCACTGAGCACATCCGCTGCGCGCGCTGGGTTCGCGCTGTAGCCGAATGCGCCGGCCGCCACAAATGCTGCCCATAAGGTGACTGTCAGGTGAAATCTCAACTTACAGACCTCTCTCGGCTTACCGCACCCAAATGGTGCTTTGTATACTCGCCAGACACTTTTCCCGTTTTGACGGGTTAGTCTTCTCTTACTCAACGATTTTCCATCGCTCGGAGGGGTGCAGAACGGCGCGCTCAGCTAAGCCTCTCGTTCGACCAACTGGGTTCACGTATGGACTTTTCTCCGAGCTCGAAACTTCCGAGCCCGACATCCCGCGCGCCTTCGATGAGACACCGTGTCGAACTGAATTCCATTTCGCTCAGCGCGGTTCGGGGGCACTGCGGGAAAATGTGAAGCGCATCCTCGAAATAGTACACATATCAGAGTGCTTTACGAACCCGTTTGCTGTGCGATAGCGACGTTGGGTTGCCCAAGGCACCTTTCTGATACCGTCTCGGCAGCCTATGGTGGCACAGTCAACCGCTTAAGGAGAATGACGCTATCGTAGGTCTTCCCTTCCCAATGGACACACTCGACGAAGTCGTATCCACATCGAGAGTAATAGGCTCGCAAGCCCTCCGCATGCTCTGCTGTATCACAGGCAATTATGCCCTCAATCAAGCGGTCTCCGTGACTTACGCTGATAGTTCGAGCTGGCAGAATCCGGACATCTCGGCCGCGACATCGCGTCCTCGGGTGACGAATTAAAACTTAGCCCAACGGCAGTTTGAGCCGCCGTGCTAATTCATCTGCTTGATCCCGAAACTTCGTCGGATTATTTTTTGCTAGTTGCCGAAGGTTATGCAGTTTCCAGCGAATGGCCGGCAATTGCTCCAAATGCTCAATCTCGAGCAGGTTCCAATCCGGTTCGGCATTGACGAGTGAAAGCAGAAACTGCCGTTCTTCTGGCCTCAAGTTTTCTTGAAGTTCGAGGATCAATCGGTCCCGGGTCGATAGCAACTCCGCCAGCTCAACCGGTTCGATAGTCATCCCTTTGAACGTTCGCTCATAGTCCTGGGCGATATCCCTTTTCGCGGGGAACAGCACTTCGTGGATGGGACGGTTATGACTCGCGAGATACACCACAAAGACACGGCGGATGCCAGGCGTGATGCCCTCATGCTCGAAGAGCTGCGCCACGTCGAACAAGTCGCGTGGATGCTGCCGGTCCAGCGCGGCAACCAGCTTGGAACCGTATACTTCTTCTAACGACAGGAGCGGCAGCTCAAGGTCGGCGAGCAGTACTTCCTTGGCCTTGGATGTGAGCGAGGCGGTCTGTACCGGATAGACGGTGCCGCGCGTCACGAAGTTGACTTCGACCTTGAGTTGAATGTTGTCGCGTCGGACAAAGAGCTTGGTTTCGCCGACTTCGGCGGCTGTCGTGATCTGCGTTCGAAAGCCGTTTGCCTCAAGGCGGCCGGCCGCTTTTCGAATCGCTGCGTTGATGGACCCGAGGGCTTTGTCGCGAGAGAGGTGGCGATCGACGAAGACGAGATCCAGGTCAACCGACAATCGCGGCATGTCTCGGAGAAACAGATTGATCGCTGTTCCACCTTTCAACGCAAAGATGTCATCGGCAAAGACCAGCGGCGCCACCCGTGTCATCAGGCGAGCCGTATCGAGATACACCTGATTCATGGTTTCAGCACGAGCAAGCCATGCTCGTATTTCGACACCCAGGGCTGATCGCTACCGGTTGGCAATTTCTTCGTGTCGAGTTTCGAAACCCAGTTCAGCCGCAGTTCGTGGCCGAGTTGTAGACACAACCGTACGGTCTTTACGCTCGTGCAACGCGTCAATAATTGGTTCAGCACCTCGGCGCGCAGGTTGTACGTGCCCTCGAGGATTTCGCGAGCTTCTTGCAACGGCTGCCGAACGCCGACTTCGCTCAGAAGTTCCAGTACGGCGCGTTCGGGCGCCGAAACCGCCGGCGCGCCATCGCGATTTTCGAAGGGGCCGACGTTCAGCAGCTCATTGGGTTGTTCATCGAACAGCCGCTTGCGGTGGTACTCGCTGGGAAACTGTCCGAGAAACCAAGCTGGTAGGCGGGCGGCCGACCAGCCGTACAAGCGTAAGGTACTGCGTTGCGAGACGTAGTGCCCAACGCCGTACCATTCCAACGCCGACTTGCCGCCAACGTGCAGTCCTTGGATTTTCCGCTGCAGCAAGCCAAGAGTTGGGTTTAGGGTCAGGGTATCTCCGGGGCGGCAGTACACCCCGCGTGCCAGCCGCTTTAGCCAACCCGAGCGCGCGTAATGGACAGCCAAATCCGCCGATATACCTAGGCTAGCCAGGTCCTCTGAAGTCAGAGGGGCACCCGGCGGGACCTGGGTGTAGAGCCTCCTTAGCTTACTAGGTTTCGTCGTAGCCATACTACGATTATACGCTACTTCTCAAACCCAGGCTACTTGCATTTATCATAATAATCGTAGTCACACTACGATTAGGCGGACTTTTATGCCTCAGGCAGTCGATCCGACCTGGAGACCATCTGCGTACGCCGCAGCGATACCGGCGGCATCATTGAAGTCCAGGACCGATACAGCGATGGGTTTCGTCGGTCGAATCTGTTTGATCGTCGCCGCGCTTTTTTGGGCCAACTTCATGTCGAGTTCAAGAATACGCTGTTGCATCACGGACAGACTCGCGATTCCGATATCGGCAAGGCTCGCCGTAGCAGAAACCGCCTGAGCGGACGGTGCCGGGTCGAGGAAAACGACGTGCACTTCGGTAGCCCCGGCCGCGATTGCCAAACTAATCGGGCTATTGTTCGTTACGCCGCCATCCACATAGTCGTGGCGGACATTGTTCTGCCCGAGATTCATGTCAACGGGCTCGAAAGCTCCCGGAATCGACATGGACGCCCGAACGGCGCTCAGGTAATTGTCGTTCGAGAGGCGATAGCTGGGATCTGGGGAGCGAAACGTTGTGAAACGTTGCTCGTCTTCATTCGCCGCGCTGACAAAGGAGTAGAAGGCGTCGGAAGTGCCGTTCGTCAGGTTTGTCGTCGAGATGATGAGCGTCGCCTTCAAAGCGTTCAGTGATAGAATCGGCTTGAGCAGCGCCTCGATTGGGGCTGGATCGTACACACCGCGTAAGGCAAGGAGAGCCTTCTTCGATCCAATTTCGAACCAGGAGTTGAGGAGATGAAGGTTTCCGATGGCCTCGAGTGGCTTCCCTCGCAGGCCCTCGACATTGTCGATGAAGGCGCTAACTTTCTGGACAACGTCCAGGTACCGCACGGCATTCTGGCTTGGAATTGTCCTCCAGAGCTCGGCGAGTTCAGCTAACGCACCTTGCGCAAAGAACGCCGCGTTAATCGCACCGATCGATGTGCCGCATACAATGTCGAACTTCGTTCGCACTGAAAGTGCGGCAAGTACGCCGGCCTCGAAAGCCCCTCGCGCACCACCACCGCTAAGAACAATGGCTCGTTTTGCCGGCGCACCTTCAGGCATTTTCAGTCCCCTCGATCAGCAATGGGTAGGGCATGGCCATATTGTGCGGGGACGCCGTGCCAGGGGTGTGGCACAGCTGAGCCATGCTCGCGCCCTATTATAACGTGAGCCACGCCACAGCAGGCCAAGCTTCCGACCTACGATAGCGCCGTTAACGCTTGCTCTCCGCTCTCACCCTCGGCGCTCTGCTCCTGGCCGCGGCTCATAGCCTCGCGGCGCCCCTGCCGCACGCCAACGTCGTGCTCCGCCAGCGCCTTATCGGTCAACCTCGCCGCCAACACGGGTCACCCTGCCGCTGCATCACGGCACGGCCTAAGGCGGTACTGTGTGGTACATATCACCGACGCCTCGGATGCGACAGCAGCTCAACTCGGCGTGCTCTACGCGCGCTGATCGCTAGCGCCGGCGGGGCAATCGCCGCCGCCCGGGGACGATTGCAAGTGCAACTCGGTTTTGGCTTCCTCTACATCATCATCGTTGCACCCGGCGCTTCGGTGCTCGTCCTAACGTCGTTCAGGATAATCTAACGCGTGCCGACGACTTGTCGGTTACCTGGTCTCCTCATCTCGCACCCGAGGGACGCCCGTGGCAGCCTAGCGAATTATGGACGTGATCCGTGTGCTTTACGAACCCGTTTGCTGTGCGATCGTGACTATACCGTTACGCCGAGCAGCTTCTGCGGTCGCATCATCTTCGAACAAACCCTGACGACTTTTTCATCGACGTTGAACATTCCAGTTCGACTATTTTTCATCGAGTCTGGTCGCATTAGAGCGGCGCGCCGCCTTGTTGGCTGACTACCCGCTGGGCGCCGGGCACGCTCGGATCGTAACGAAGGACGATTTGTGAATCCTGCGTGAGACCGTGCTGGTCGCCGATGCTGAAGTCGTATGCTCCCGAAACGCCCGCGAAGCCACGCAGGGTCGCTATATATTCGCGCAACTGCTCCGGCGTTGCATTGGGACCGAGCTTGCGTAAGCCGCTGACGATGATACGCGCGGGATCCCAGGTGTAGGCGTACGCAGCGTTCGGCTTGACTCCGGCCGCATCGAGCGCTTCATAAAACTCGTCGATGGGCCCTTTGAGCGGATCGCGCGCGGAACGATTGCGGTTGAAGAAACTCGCCACGCTCACGACCAACTCAGACTTCGGCAGATACGCCTTGAAGCGATCGAGCAGGACGGGGTTAAAGTTCACGCCCGCCGTGTAGATCGGAACGTCGATGCCGGCGCTCGATAGGCCCTGTAAGATGGTCCCGAACGGCGTGCCGGTTGCGTACCCGATGATGGCCTGTGGGTTTGCTGCTTTGATGTGCGCGACTTGGGCCGCGATGCTGAGGTCCGCAAGACCGAACGTTTCACGGTCGACGATGGTCACGTTCTTGTTTTCATCGAGAGTGAGCGCGTAATCGATGACGCGCGTGTAATCCTGACCCGATGCATCCGTCGTCGTGATGAAGGCGAGTTTCGTCAGGCCCTTTAGCCTGAAATAGCGCAGCGCCGCCAACATGTTGTAGCGCGTTTGGGCGCCCGCGCCGAAAATGTAGCTTCCCTTCTCCGGAGCGATCAGCGGCGTTGTGGCATAAAGGACGGGGCCGTTTTTGAAGAGCGGCGCCATCGCTTGCGAGGGACCGGCCAACGTTGAACCGATCACCGCGATCGGATGTTTCGCCAGAATCGCGGTCGCCAGCTGAACCGCCGTCGCCGGGTTCGACGCATCGTCGGCGATCTCGAAATGGATCGGCTGCCCGCGCAGACCACCCGTTCGGTTGACGACTTTTTCGTAGAGTGCGAGCGATGCCGCTTCGTCGGCGCCGAGGGCGGCGGCCGTGCCGGTGAGCGACAGGATCGCATCCAGCACGTACGGTTTGGGCTGCGCCGTCGCCGGCCCGAACGTGGTGAGCGCAAGCACCGCGACCAAGAAGAAAAGCTTCATGACCGGCGGCTTTCGAGGTAAACTAGCGTTATGCTCTCGACTGCCGATAACGAGTTGCTTGTTCGGGTGGGGCGCGGGACGCCGCTCAACGAGCTCTACCGGCGATTTTGGACGCCGGTGATGCTCGCATCCGAGCTGGGCGGCCCGGATTCGCCGCCCGTACGGGTTCACGTCCTCGACGAACGGCTCGTGGCTTTCCGCGACACGTCGGGAGCGATCGGGCTGCTCTTGGCCTACTGTCCGCATCGCCGCGCGAACCTGTTCTGGGGCCGCAACGAAGAGCACGGGCTGCGGTGTGCCTACCATGGCTGGAAGTTTGACCGCGTCGGCCAGTGTGTCGACATGCCGAACTGCCCCGAGGGCCCGACGCTCAAAGACCGCGTGCGCACCGATTCCTATCCCACGCTGGAACGCGGCGGCCTGGTGTGGGCCTACCTCGGACCGCCCGAACTCGAGCCGCCGTTCCCGCACATGGAACTCTTCGAGCTTCCGCCCGAGCAGGTATATACGACCAAAATGCTGCCGCTCGGCAACTATCTCCAGCTCCAGGAAGGCGATGTCGATTCGAGCCACGTCTCGCTATTGCACAGCTCGATCGACGGATCGCAAATAGCGACGGTCGATTCGGCTACGTTCGACGACCACGCGCCGCGCTGGTTTCCCACCGAGACCCCGTACGGCCTGATGCTCGGCGCGCAGCGCGATGCCGGGGACGATGCCTATCACTGGCGCGTCAACCAATGGCTGATGCCGTACGTCACGCTGATCGCAATCACGCCTGGTTTTCCGATGCTCGCGCACGTGCGCGTGCCGATCGACGACACGCACACGCTCCACTTCCGCGTGAACGGCCGCGCTGACGGTCCGTTTTCCGACGCCGATCACGCGCTGTTCGCGAGCAACGTGATGGTCCCCGAACTGATTCCCGGGACGTTCCATACCGTCGAGAACATCGGGAACGACTATCTCATCGACCGCTCAGCGCAGAAAACGCGATCGTTCAGCGGCATCCGTTCCGTCGTCGCTCAGGACTTAGCCGTGACGCAAGATCAAGCCGGTCCGGTCAGCGACCGCTCGAAGGAATACCTTACGACTTCGGATCGCGCAATCATCATGCTGCGCCGCCGCATCCTCACGCGCGTGCGAGAATTGCAAGCCGGCAGTGAGCCGCCCGAGGTGCGCGTGCCGGAGGCATACCGTGTGCGCCCCGGAGACTTCAAACTGCCTCGCGACATCGGGCTGGAAGAGGCCGCGAAAGAGCGGCTTACATCCCCGGAGCGATCATCTCCGACGCGCGCACGCGCCGGTCGGTGAACTTGAGACGGCCGGCGAGCTCCAGCGTCGGGTCGATCATGTCCGGCGGCAAGGACTCGAGGAAGACCGCCCGCGCCATCGGGTGTGCGTTTGGTTCGAGCTTCGCGTACTTATCCAAGAGCAGCAGCGACTTGTCTTGATTCGCGTTGGCCCAACGCCCCGCATCGTAGATCACGCGAGCGAAAGCGTGTGCGGCGGCCATGTTCTTCTTGAACCATTCCATCGTAGAAAACCATCCGGCGACCATCAGGCGCTTCGCGATGTAGCTTTCGGCGTACGCTAGGATACGCACGTCGTCGACTGCAGCCGAGAGCGACGGCTCGGAGATGATCCCCGCTGCGATTGTGCCGCGCTGAAGCGCTGCTCCCACTTGCGAGAACGGCAATTCGATAAAACTGACCTTCGTCGGATCGGCGCCGCTCTTGAGCATGTAGACGAAGACGCTAAGATGAGTGAGATCCTTGATGCCCGAGATCGAGATCGTCTTACCTTCAAGATCGTGTGCACCGTGCAACGGCGAATCTTTCGCGACGCAAAGTGCGAGCGTCGGTTTGTCGGCCGTGTATATCCCGCCGCCGGCGATGTAGACGAACGGCAATCCGCGCACAGTTGCGATCGCGAGCGAGATGACGCTCGAAATGCCGATGTCGATGGCACCTGATTCCACGCCCGTCGTCACTTGAGCACCACCGCCAAAATTCGTGATCTCGACATCGAAGCCGGCCCGGTCGAAGTACCCGAGCTGCTGCGCGTAATACGCCTCGGCAAAGCTGTCGTTTGCAGCCGCTCCGATATGCAGTGGAATCCGTGTCTGAGCCGAGGCTCGACCGCCGGCCGCGGCTCCCAGTGCTGCCGCCGAGGCGGCAAGAAACGGACCTCGAGGAACCATGATCAACGTCTCCTTAGGCGGCACGCTTTGGTAAACCGACTGCTACTCTGCTATCATTAGTATCCTGCTGGTTGAGGAGCCCCTTGCAGCTGTATTTGCTCCCAGCCTAACGGCGGGGCAAAATTCATCGATGTCGCTCACGCCGCTTCGGTCAGCTTGCGCAAGTGTAAGGGGCGGTCGCGTAATCATTATCGAGGCGGCCCCGATCGAGCTCTACCGATTTGGGAGAACCTAATGCCATTCGTTACCGTGCACACATCGCGCTGCCCAGAGGTGGCCGTACGCCGCGCGCTTGGCGCCCGCTTGGCGAAGGCCTATGGCGAGCACATGCAAACCACGCACCGCATCGTTAATGTCGCCTTCTCGTTTTATGAGCCGGACGATATGGCTCGCTATGATGCTGCCGGCGACGCGGCGCAAGAAATGACGGTCGTGACATGTGACGTGCGCGTGGGCCGCGCGCCGGAGGCAGTTGAAGCACTCGGACACGCGTTCACGGCGCTCTGCGCAGAGCATCTCGCAATCGATCCTCTTCGCGTCGCGATCTACGTCAATGAGCACCCCGCGTATCAAATTTACCGCGATGGTGGACGCGCACCGGAGTGGTCGGCCGACGAAAGTACCGGGGCGTGACAGGGACCTCCCGGAGATCGCCGCGAATTTGTACGCGGTCCGGTATGCTTTACGAACCCGTCTGCTGTGCGATGGCGACTATACCGTTTCGCTAAGCACCCCTCGTCGGCGACTGGTCCGTCCTTAGCGACCAACCGCGCGCTGACCGATCGCGAGTCGTCGCGTCGTCGGCGCCGCAACGGCGGGTGCGATGCCCCTTCCGTTGGACCAGCCGACGACGACCTGAGCCGTGCCTATTCCGGCAGCAGTGCTTGCTGTAACGTATTGAAATACGATGTGATGTTACGCGCGAACACGTCGTTGATTTCGTCATTTCGCACGAACGGTGCGGTCGGATACTGCGTGGTCAGAAATTCGATCAGCACGTTCGGATCGCCGATCGGGAACGTATCGAGCAAGCTCATCGACTTGTAGACGAAGACGTCGGCAAAGGTCTCGGCCGCAGTATTGAGATTCGGCCACTGGAGCACGCCCTGCACGAGCACGTAGCCCGCTACCTGGTTTGCGTTGGTGTTCGCGTCATGTTGCCGCGGCGCGACGGTCAGCCCCGAGTAGAGAGATGAGTTGAGGAACGGGCCGTTTCCGGAAAACGACGACGCGGAGGTCATGTCCGAACTCATGCCCGAGACGAGGAAGTATCTCCACTCATCGCCCGGGTGCGTGAACGGATCGTAATCGCCGGAAAGATTGAATGTCGTCTGATCGTACGTCGACGGCGGCTGGATGTAGTACATCAGCGTACCGTCCGGGCTCGGAACGTAGTCCGCCTGAAGCGAGTGATAGGTCTTGCCGTCAAAGTACTGGATCGGATTTCCGTTGACGTCGGCGAATACCGAGATGCCGAAGTTCGTCGGGACGTTGACGGTGAGCCCGTTCGGATCGAGGTAGATGCTATACAGCACCCCGCCATTAACGGGATCGCTTACCTTGGCGACGAGCGTCGAGCCGGGCAGCGCGGTCGGCGTCATCGCAACCAGGTTCGTGCCGAGCGCCGACATGATCACTTGCGAGAGGAGCTTCGCATTGGTCGTATCACCCCAGTTGGCGATGATCGAAGCGTTCTTGAGCAGGTCGAACGGGATGACGTTGTTCGGCTGCACGGGCAGTCCGATGCCCGAGCCCGACGGAGCGATGGTCCCCGCGCTCCAGCCCGACGCCGTCGGTGAAACCAGCACGACGTTGGCCTCGATGTCGTTCGCTGGATTCATCGCCGGACGCGCTCCGGTTGCCGTCATGCTCTGGAAAAGAAACTCTGATGCCGGATTCAGAACCGGCACCGCCATGAGCGGCGTGATCTGCGGCGTCGCCGTGGTGGCATCCGCAACCGGAGGCAAGAACCGCTCGGAGTAGGTCACCCGATAGAACAAGCGCCACGGCACGGACCCGGTTTGGCTGGTCGTACGCAACGTCGCAGCGTCGGCATCCGGACTGTTCGCGAGCCACACCGGGTCGATGACCGTTTCCCAGAAGTCTTGGGCGTTCTGCTGATCGGGCTGCAAGAAGTACGTGTACGTGCGGAACAGATTCGTCTTTCCGGGCCGGTCGTAAGGCTCGAGGTTGCCGGTCAAGCCATCGGCATTACCGGTCGTGTACGCGGGCTGCGGCTGGGTGTAGCTCTCGCTCGTATCGAGGTTGTTCGAGGTCGGCAACCCGGCGCCGGACGTGACCGACGGGACGATTTGGTAGATGAGACCGTCGGAACCGATCACGAGGTTCAACCCGCTTTGGTTGTCGGGATTGAACATCGAGTTATAGTTCATCACGAAGTGGGCGTCGTTGTTGCTCGAGTACTTCATCTGCGTGTCGGACTCGATACCCGCGAACGACGCGGCGACGTCGAATGACGACGTCGCGCTCGACGTGTACGAGTATTTGATCGTGTTCTTGTTCGTCATCGTGTACTTGAACGCGGCATCGGCAACGGTGACGAACATCGCCGTGATCTTTGCGTTGAACGAGAACTGCGCCGCGGCCGAGTGCATGTCCGACGTCGTATAGACGGTGTTGTAGGTGGTCGAAGCGGTGTGCTTGACCTCTTGCGTTCCACCGCGCGACGACCACACGTACTCATTGTAGAAGTCGAACGCCGGCGTCAAGTTCGGATCGGGTAGCGGATCCTGGTTTCCTTGCGCGGCCTGATAGAGCGCCAGCGTGTTGAACGTCTGCTGGTCGATCTCTTTCTTGACCTGATAGGCTTGCACGACTTGCATGTAGCTCGCATCGTGTCCAACGAGGCCCGCAGCGAAGTTTTTGTCGTAGAGCGGCGACATTTGGCCGGTCGACGTCGTGTAGGTCTGCGCTCCCGACGGCAGCGTCGCGGGGTTGTAGGCGTACCCGATCATACCGTCGAGACACCCCGGACGAATGTATTGGCTATTCATCCGGAACGAGACGATGTTCAGGTCGCGCGGGATCTGCGCGTTGGGAACGGCGATATAGCCGTAGGTCGTGCCCGACTGGACAAGCGTTTGCTGGTAGACGTCGAGCGTTTGTGACGTAACGAAGGCCTGCCCGTACGGCGACGGCACGAACATGCGCTGGCCGAATTTCTCATCGGTCACGGCGCCCTTCGGCAGGGCGCCGGCGGGGTTTGACGTCGTGAAGCCGCCGAGGTTCGGGTTGGGCAAGATTGCCGTCTTCGAGCTCGGCGTGCCGACGGTCGTACTCGGCGTCGTCAGCGTGTTCACGCTCGCCATGAAGAGATCGCCCGTATACGGCGAGATCGCCCCCTCCATCTTGACCGTATATTTGTTCGACTCTTCGAGCTTGACGCTTGGTGCCAGCTCGCTGTTCGTCTCTGACGACGACTTGGTCGTGCCTTGCGTGCCGGCCGTGAGCGCGATGTGTACGAGTTTCGTGTTCGACTTCACGCCGAATCCCATCGGCGAGATGCTCGCACCCATGCCGAACGTCATGCCGAACTTATCGCTGAACTGAATCTGCGTCGCGCTTGACGTATCCGTGGTCTTCTGATACTTCAGCGAAACCGACGTCGGCGCGGTCAACGTCACCGAGGTCGCACCGGCGTAAGATGCCTTGGCGGTGAGGTTGGCCATCGGTACCGGCGGCGCACCCTCGACGTAACCGATGATCTGCACATCGCCCTGTTCTTGCGAAACCCAGGAGAGCGTGAGATCGCCGACCTTCTTACCGGCGTAGAGCATGAGCACGTTATCGCGAACGTAGACGTACGCTTCGTTGATCTCGCCCGCGAGGGTGCCCGCGGTCGTGTTGAGCGTAACCGAATAGCTCGTCAACGCCGGCACCGTGTCGCACACGGTCAGCGCAACGCCCGGCGGCGTGTAGAGATTCGGCGCGATGAGCGGGCCGCAGCGGCCCACGGCGGGACTGCCGATGAGGTCGAGCGATGCCGGGGTGAAGTTGAGTGCAGGCGGCTCGGCGGCATTTTGAAAGATGACACCGTCGAGTAGCGCGTTCATCGGCAGCGCGGGCGCGGTCGTGCGTTGCAGGCTCAGCGAGCCGCTGAGGTACACGTTCAGGAACGGCTGTGGCGTGATCAAGCGGCCGAACATGTCGTCGAGGATCTGATACTGCTGGCGGGTCATGCTCCAGATGCTGATCTCTTCGAGGCGATAGGCACCCGCGTTGAAGTTCAGCAGCGATTCACCCGCTGCGTAGGGCGTCATCGACGGCAGCCCGCCAGTGACGAGGGTCAGCGGCATCGGAAAACCGTTGACGTAGAGGCTCGTCCCTTCGAACTCATGTCCGCTGAGCGGGTAGAGCGAAGCCCAAGCTGCGTTGGTCGAAATCGCGACCGCGGTTTCGTCATATGCGTTTTGGACCACACCGTTCGGATCGTATTGCGCCTGCCAATAGCCGACGATCCCGGACTGCTGCAAGTCGTTGGATGATGCGGCGGCGATATCGATGACGCCGCCGGACTTCGTTTTGATCCCGTGCGGATCGATGGCACCGTTGAACAGATAGAGATCGCGAACGTTCCCGGTCGTCGGCGTAGCGCCGCCCGCGCCGGAATTTCCGAGCGGACGCGCCGTTCCGGAGTCGTCGTATCCCATGCCGATGAGCAGGTGCGCCGAACCGGTCGAATTCAGAACCGGCGCGCTGGAGGCGTTGACCGTTCGCTGCGCACTCGTCGTCTGCCACGGATCGAAGGTGCCGTCGTCGTGCACCTTGCGCACGGAGATCGCGACCGTGTAGTTCTGCGTCTGGCCACCGGCCGCGACGTTCGTTTCAAATTGCGAGAGCATCGGCGTCGTGCCGTCCGAGATCGGCGCCATCTTCGTGATATTCACCGAGCCACCGCTGGTCGGTAGACTGGAAAAATTGGCGCTACCGCCGGCGGTGGCGGCATTCGAAATCGCGTTCGAATCGAACGGCGGCAGATACGGATCCGTGCTGGAAGCGTTCGTTCCGGTCGCCGGCGTCGTCCCGTGCTTGACAACGATGACTTGATAGTAGGCCTGAGCGTCAATCGCCGGCCCGACGAAGGCATCCGGAATGGTACCGTCACTTTCGGTGACGGTGAGCGCAACAGCCCCACCGTTTACCTCGAGTCGGTAGGACATGTCGAGCGCCGGCGACGTGTTCGGAGACCCGGTGCCCTTGTAGAGCAAGCCCTGTTCGCTCGTGACATCCTGCGCCGCGAACGTCATCGCAATGCTGAAATCACCGGTAACGTCATAGTTCGAGCCGTCCACCACTTCGTAGCCCGCACCTTGGCACGCGATGGTGTACGGCTGGTCATAGGTGAGCGCAACGTGGCGCCAGCGCGACGAAAAGACGGGCGGCGTGGTAATGGCTCGCATCACGGTTCCGTTGATGCAGATGTCGATCTCGGAGCCGCTCGCGAAGTTCATATCGACGTAGTAGACGAGCGGTGCGTTCGTGCTCGCCGCGTAGGTGACCGGATGGTAGTCGGCAACCGGCGTGAGCGAGAGCGAGTGCCAGAACTCCAGGGTGAAGTCACCTTGGGGCGACATCAACGCATCGATCGCCGCGTCATTGGCGATGAGCGGGGTCTTGAACGCGCCGGCAAAGGTTTCCACCGGCGGCTGCGTCGGGTCGACGCTGGTCGTGAACGCGTTGTAGCCGCCGGTCTCGAACATCAGCGGGTTGCCGTTGACGAACGAGAACACCGCCGACTGCGTGAACGTCGGCAGCAACTGCGGAACGTCGACCTCGACAAGGTTGGCGTTGCTGCCGGCCGTGTAGATGATGTCGTAGAGCGTTGCGGTTCCGGTGCTGTTGGTAACTGAGAACTGGAACACGTTCTTCGCGTTGAGCGTCACGTTGGTCGGCTGCGCCGTGAAACCGTACACCAAACCGAATTGCGTTTCGGCCTCGCCGATGAACGTTTGCGACCACATCGTGCCGGGGTTGATTCCGAGCGGCGACGCTGCGCCCGCGCTCGTGCCGTCGGTCGCAATGTACGTTGTTCCGCCGAGGTCGAAGACCGCGAGCTGTTGCTGCGTCTTCACCGGCGATGCCGCGTAGACGGTGTACGACTTCTGGACGGCCGTATAGGTACCGCTCGACTTGATCAGCGTGTAGAGGACGTTCTTGTACATGAAGAAGTCGGCGCCGCCGGATTCGGACGTTCCCGCATAGAGGTTGAGGATCGTGGTTGCCGAGGTGATCGGCCCGACCGTTCCCGACGTTACCGTTCCGATGGGCACCGTCGTGCCGGCATAGCTGCCGGTCGCGGGCGGCGTCGTGCTCAATGTGAAGATCAAGCTGGAATCCAGCTTGAACGTGAGCCCGGGTTGCGCAATCGGATAGAGCTTCGTTCCGACGATCGTCAGCAGATCGTGCTGGGCGTCCTCGACATAAGCGTAGACCTGGCCGTTGAGGGTGAACGTCGAGTTTTCGACGGGCACTCCGCTTTGCACCGTAACGTCGGTCGACAGCGGCGACGCGTTATTGTTGCCGACGATGGCGTGCGGCACGCGGTTGGTGTCGATGACGTAGTTGAATCCGTTGATGCTGAACATCGTGGGGTTCGGGATCAGCGGATACGGATGCTTGTTGTTATCCGTGACGATATCGTGCACGGTATCGAGCGTGTACGTCGCGCTGCCCATGAAGAATGTCGGCGACAAGTAGACCGTGAACTGCCCCACGCCCGAACCCGCATCGTAAATGTCGAGGTCGTCGAAGACGAACTTGGCCTTCGTCGTATCGAATGGGTTGGTCAGCGTGAAGCCGGAGTTCGCGATCGCGATCGACGATTGTCCCTGACCGAGCAGCGATCCTGAGCTCACGCCACTGTACGTGATCAAATACACGTTGTCACTGATGCTGATGAGGTCGCGGCTCGGCAACACGGGGAAGGTCGCAACCACCGACTCGGGCAGGTTATTCGCGTCGAGCTGAAGCGTGTACACGATCGTCGGATCGGAGAGCTTGAACGTTTTCGTCGACAGGAACTTCTGGGGTGCCATTCCGGCGCCAACCACGCTGCAAGCGGAGTAGTCGGCACCCGCCGGGGTGCCGGTGATCGTATAGAGGTTGCCGTTCACTTCGAACGAGTTCGGGTCGATCAAGATCGGCGCGGAACCGCTGGCTGGGTCGATCGCATCGATTTGGATCGTGAACATATCGGACCCGACGGTCGCCACGCCGGCGTTGACGTTGGCTCCCGAGATGACCGGGAACACGACGTCGACGTCGTTGTAGTGGATCAGATATGTATTGCCGTCCGCCGCCGTGAATGCGTACTGCGTCGTCTCCGGCAGGTAGGAGATCGCTTCGACGTGACTCGTCGTCTCATCGATATAGAACGTCGTTCCGGCGATCGCGTCGACGAAAAAGCCGTTCGAGTACGTAAACTCGGCCGTCACCGGGTTGTCCGCGCCGTCGTTGAACGTGAACGTGACCCCGCTGACGGTGTCCGTGAACGTCACCTGCGATCCCGACACCGTCACCGTGAACGCGTTGACGGGCCGGCGGTTGTCGCTGACCGTGGTCCCTGCTAGCGTATAGGTGACCGGCGAGCCGTTGTAGGGGGCCGTGAATTGCTGCGTCGCCGTGTTGAACGTGACGCCGGCGGGTTCCGTCGACGCGAGACTGGTCGTGCTGTTGAGCGCATACGTCGCCGTGCTCGCGCTCAGCGTTTGGTTGGGGGCAGTGCCGATCAGCGTCGCCAGATTGGAAGCACGCACGACATTGACCGCGTTGACCGTGTAGACCAGGTTGCCGTCCGCGGAAAACGCGTCGTCGTTTGACACCACGTAACCCTTGATGACGCTGCCGCCCCGAATCGTGTAAGCCGTATTGGAGATCGGCGCGGTCTGTGGCACGATGAACCGTCCGTTGACGATCGGCAAGAACGGTCCGGCACTGGACGCGTACGCGACCGGGACGTTGACGGTGTAGGTTTCCGTTGCCGTCTCGAATTGGTTGTTGACCACCGGGTAGATGTCCGGCGTCGCCTCGTTGTCGACCGCCAGATTCACGGCCGTTGTGATCAGCACCGAGGCGACGAATGCGTCGGTCATGCCGGTCGCGGGATAGGGATAGATCGTATTGTTGGAATCGACGAACGTCACCGTTCCGGCATCGACGACGCAGGTGTAGACGATCTTCGTAAATGGGTCCGTGAAGAAACCGCCGGTGAGTTTCCCGCCTGATGCCGTCAAGCTCGACATCGCCGTCGCACCACCCGTGAACGTCGTAGCGTTCACGGTCGCCGTCGTATCGGAAACCGTCACGGTGTAGACGAGCGGGATGGTGAACGCGCCCGCGGTGACGGGGAACACCTCGTAGATCGTGCCGGTCGGCGTACCGCTGTCGGCCACGGCAACGTTCACGAAATATGTCGGGCCGCCGGGAACTTCGAAGTAGTCGCCTGTTCCGAGATTGCTGTAGATCTCGTAGCTGTTACCTTCGTTCACGGCGGTGTTGCCGCTGATCGTATACGTGAGGCTCGTGGTCGTGTCGGTGAATGAGCCGTTCACGATCGCGAAATAGTTGGTTCCGTTGAACGCCGCGATGTCGGTCGCACGCCCGAAATAGAGCGCTTGGCTGCCGAACGTGAACGAGTTCGGGCTCAGAGCACCGCTGGTGACCACGTACGTCTTGACGGGACCGGCGGCAATCGAGACACCGTCGGTCCGCAGCTGATAGGTCAACGATGCGGTCGTAAACTGCGCGGGCGTGCCGGAAATCAGGTAGTAGTTCGTTCCGTCGAATGCCGCGACCGCGTTCACCGTGTAGGTGGTCGCTCCGTCGGCGAACGTCGCATTGGTGTAGGGTGACACGCCGGAGAGCGCCAGCGGGCCTGGCAAGTCGGCTGTGCCGTCGGCACCGATCGTGTAGGTTGTCGTGCCGTCGACGAACGTGCGATAGGGAAGGATCGGATACGTGACGCCGTCAGCAACGACCGTCGTGTTGTTGATCTGATAGACGATGTTCCCGATCTTGACGGTCGTCGCGTTCGCCTCCGTCGTGACCGTGAAACTCTGGTTCCCCGTCGCGATCGTATAGGTGGAACCGGAGGTCGTGAGGGGATAAGCCGTTCCGTTACCGACGATTTGCCCGTTTTGGACGTCGAGCTCGTAGGCGTAGTCTTCGACCACGACAACGTTGCCCTGCGTGATGTTGAACTGACCGGAGATCGTGGCACCGTTCAACGATCCGGCCTTGAGGGTGATCGTGTACTGCACCCCATCGAGGACGAACTGCGTGTTCGCCGCGGTCATCGGGTACACGTTGCCTCCGCCCACTACCGTGTACGGCTGAACGTTCGTGTTGATGATGTAGATGATGCCGTCGATTGAGAACTGGTAGGGGTTGACGGGATAGATCTGTCCGTTGCCCGTCACGCTGAGATAATCGCCCGTCTGATCGGTATCGAAGGTGTAGACGTTTCCGCCGATCGTGAACATCTGCGGCGACGTCATGAGCGGGTATGATGCCGGCGCACCGGTCGTCCACGCGGAGTACGGGTACACCGCTTCGCCGTTGACGGTGAACGAGAGCGTGGCCGAATCGTCACCGCTCGCGTTGCCGATGACGTACCCGAAGAACGAATTGGATACGAACGCCAAGCCCGTTTGAACCGTTGCGGTCGAACTCTCCGTACCGGCCGAAACCGTGACGATGCCGTGGATCGGATCGTACGTGTAGAGCCGGCCGATCGGTCCGAGCACGACGTCCTTGAGTCCGCCCTGGTTGTTGAACACGTCGATGGTCGTGGTCAAACCGCCCGCGGTCATCGAAAACGGGGTGATCGTGATCGGCGTCGGCGCTTCGGTGACAGCCGGTGCATCGAGCGCGGCGTACGTGACCGTATACACGTCGTCGACGAGGTTCTTCGGGAACGTGAAGACCGTGCGATCGACCGTGACTTGCGTGTTATCCGGACCAAATTGGTAGGTCTTGTTGCCGGCGGTGAGCGTATAGCGTGACGTCACGCCGTCGGAAAGCGTCGTGCTGAGGTTGACCGTGTACGTGTTGTTGTTGAAGACGAATTTCGGCAGCGTAATTACGCCCCAGATCGGGTTCGTCGGATCGGTCTCGTCGACGAAGTACGGCGTTCCGATCGCGGTCACGGACTTGCCGGTCGTATCCATCGCGTAATTCGTTATGGCATTGAACGTATAGAAGATGCCATCGTCGGCCTTCATCGTCGTGCCCGGCGTGAGGTCGCCCGTCACGTCCGGCGGGATCGCACCCGATCCTTGAAACGCGAAGCTAAACGGCGTGCTAATGAGCGAACCCAAACCGTTGCCGCCGAACGTGCCGGCGACGGGACCCGGTGGCTTGGTCGCGCGGGGGATGAACGTCGTCAGGTCGGCCGACTGCAGCGGACCCTTCGCCGTCAGCATGCGGTCGAGTCCGTGCGAGAGCGACCCGTAGAACGGCACGGCTTTTTCGCTCTTCGTGTTGTACGGGATGAGGGTCGTCGAGCCGGCAATCGTGTACGCGGTGGTGCCCGAATAGATCTGCGAGATCTGCACGGGTTGGCGATTCGCGCCTTCGACGTTGAGAGCGTAGCCATTGAAACCGGGCGCACCGGTGATCGGCGCTGCTTGGACTTCTCCGCCGACGGCTTGAATCGGAATGAATGCGGCCGGCTGACCCGGCGCCGATGGACCGTACACGGCATAGATCACGTTCGAGAGCTTGTTGATCTGCGCGACGAGATCGGCCGGGTTGACGCTGTTGGGCATCGCGGGCGCGGCTGGCGTCGCATTCGGGTTCGCCGGCGTTCCGAGCGTGACTTTCAGGGTGAACGTCTGCACTTCGACGATGCCCCCGCTCGGAGAAAGCAGCGCGTAGTAGAACAGCTCGTAATAGTTGCCGTCGCTGTCGATTGAGTACTGCGCGATCTTCGTGCCGGTGCCGGTACCGTCGTCGACCAGGCACATCGCGTAGCCCATGTCGATAAGTTCAAACGTTCCGTCGTAGAGCGTGTTGTAGTGATCGCGGGTGAAGAGGTAGAAATCGTACTTCGTTCCGGCCAGACCATAAAGCGGCGAAATGGAGCCGCTCGTCGGATTGCCGCCGATCGACGCGATATTCCGATCGGCCTTTTTGCTCAGGAAGATCGCGCCGGTGATCCCATTCTGCAACAAGACATTGGCCGAAACGACCGAGCTGTACGTGTCCATCATGCCGAGCTGCATCGGCCGTACCGGGTTTTGTAGATTGAGAACCAGCGAGCGCGTGCGATTGCTAAAGGTCGGGTCGACGGGCGCCGGCGGCACGTTCGGAAGATAGTTCGCGATGCCCGGCGCCGTGAACGTGTCGTAGGCCAGGTTCCAGTACTGCCGCGGCATGCTGGCGTCGGTATTGTAAAACGCGACGTCGTTGCCGAGAATGTCGGCGATTTCGTCCAGCAGCGGCACTTGGCTCGGCAGCACGTCGTTCACATCGAAATGATCCGGGCTCGAGAAGGCGTACCCGGCCGCGCCGAGGTAGCCGTTGAGGAAGACGATGCCGCGGTTCGCACCATCAGCAACACCGGCGGCAACATCCGTCGTTAGCGTGCCAAGCTCGTTGTTGTCGTAATCGAACAGAACGCCGAGCACCATATTCGAAACCGTCGAAACGGTCGAGACGAGCTGCGTTCCGGTTTGGTCGCTTTGCATCGTCGATTCTTCGATGTTGTACACCGCCGCCGAAACGGACCGGAAGCTCTTGACCGACATCCCCATGTAGTCGGAGCTCGCCGACGTCATGACGGGCCGATTGTGGGAGGAGTAGACGATGTTGGCGCGATCCATACCGAAGCCGGTCGGCAGGATCTGTTGCGCGCACACGTTTTGCGGCGGTAGGCGCCCCGATTGCAGGTTGGCCGTGCGCCAGCAGATCGCTTCGATCAGCTGGGAGTTCGTCAGCGCCAGCACTTGCAGCTTCGGTTGCAGCGGATACTTGTGCGTCAGATCGTTCGGCGTGTACAGCAACGCCAGCGGATCGTAGACGAAGTGGAGCTTTTGCAGGCTGAGGATCGGCTTACCGTCTTGGTCGAGGTTGTAGCCTTGCGGATAGGTGACGCCGTTGACGGTCTCCCCGGCTTGCGCGACGATCTCGGGATAGATGATCGTCCAGATCTGCTGCCCGAGGAAATTGGAGAGGTTCACCACGAAGCCGCTGCTCGCGTCCAGTTCCGGAATCGGGATGAAGATCGTCGGCGCGTAGAACGTTTCGCCCGTGATG
Organism: Vulcanimicrobiota bacterium; assembly: GCA_003164495.1. Taxonomy (GTDB): domain Bacteria; phylum Vulcanimicrobiota; class Vulcanimicrobiia; order Vulcanimicrobiales; family Vulcanimicrobiaceae; genus Lustribacter; species Lustribacter caenicola. The sequence continues at coordinate 9,522 of PLTN01000220.1, read as the reverse complement.
CTGGTGTAATCGAGTTGGTCGAGCGTATCGACCATCGTGGTCGGCGTGTAGGTCGAGCCGAAATATTGCAGTCCGCTCTGCTTGTAACGCGCGCCCTGCGCCAGCACGAGGTTTCCGCTCGTCGCCGGTACGTAGGTATCGATCAACAGACCCGATACGGCGCCGCTGACGCCGACGTCTGCCAAGGCAGCGACGTTCGTCACCGCGCGAATCAAATAGACGAGATTGTTGTATGGTACGACTTGGAACTGTGCGGTGGTGTTGCCGTCATCGTCCGTGCTCGTGAACGCACCCGTATCGCTCGTGTCGGTACCGCTGGTGACGATATCGGCGACATTGGCAAGCGTCGTAGTCGCCTGACCCACCACGTAGATGTTGGGCGGAAAATTCAGCAACTGCGTCGGTCCGACTTGCACGCCGGCAGTCCCGGCGGCGGCATCGATTGAGAAGCTCGTATACTGCGCTACACCGCCGGCCGTCGTTACGCCGACGAAGTACGGCGTATTACCGACCAAGACGGTTTGCGCGGCCTCGTACTGCTGGTCCGAGATCGGATACGAGAACTCGACCATGTGCGCCGGCTGGCGCTTGTCGATCGTTACGCCCGCGTCGAGCCGAAACGGGACGAGATCTCCGTCGCCGAAGGCGAGGTAGACGGATTTCCCCTGCGGATGCGTGGCCAGCATCAGCCGGCACTCAGCGTCCCAATTTCGGCGGCGGCAGATGAAGTACGGCCCGGCGGGCGGCGGCTGCGTGCTGCGCGTGGCCACGCTATAGGGAACGTTCGTGTACAGATATTGCGGCGTCAGGGCCAACGCCAGCGCTTCCGTACCGCTCGAGAACGTCAGCAAATCGAAGTTGGCCGCGGCATCATCGACGGAATACGTGTAGCCGATCTCCGGTTCGTTCGTTCTGCTGACCACGTTCTGATACGTCGTGTGCTGCGTGGCGAGATAGCCATATTGATCGCGCGCCATCGATTCCACGATGATCGACATGTTGTAACACGTGAGCGTGTTGAGAAACACCACGCGCACGTAGTATGGATCGTAGGTCGTGTTGAAGGTCGGATCGGGCAGTTGATCGGGTACGCTAAGGTCCGCATCGACAACCTCGACGATGTACGCCTCGCCCGTAGCCGGATTGTAGACGGAAAAGCCGTAGATCGGCTGCAACCGGCGTAACGCGCTGAGATTCACGGCTTCGTTCGCCGAGCCGCGCGTTTGGAGAACCTCGTGCATTAATGTTTGGCTTTTCGTTACGGCGACGTCGGCCGCACTTTGCTGATCTTGCAGCGATGTGACGTCGTCCGTTTCCGTCAGGAAGTCGAACGCGCTCGGGGCGCGCGACTGGATGACGTTCAGCCCGGGGCTGAGGTTCGTGACCGTCTGTCCGCTACTCGTCGCGGCAACCGGTGCGGCGACGGCAGCGGCCGTCGTCACGGCAGTTGCCACCGGCGACGTCCCGTAGATGTATGGATTGCTTTGCTGCAGTTCTCCCGGGACGGTGATCTGCTCGAGGCCAGCGGTTGCCGTTTGCACCGGTATCTGCGTGTTCAGCAGCGAGAGGATCGTCGATGTGAGCGTTTTCAGCTGACCTTGATCGACCGTTTGTGTAGCCGAGGTATAGGGAAACGCGTAGATCGGCCAGAGCGTCATCTCGGATTGGTTCGTATCGAGAAAGAGCTGCATCGGCTCTTGCGTGGCCTCGAGCTCCGCACCGATCACGGCGATATCTCGCTGCGCGTGCGCCAAGCGCAGCGCTTGCGTCTCACCGCTGTACTCAACGGCAACATAGGGATTGTGACGGTTCGCAAACTGCCAATAGCGGGTCGACGGCCAATACGATGGCGGATACGGGAGCTTGTTCGGATCTTCGTCGATCGATTTGAGGTTGATCACGCTGAGCATGTAGCGCACGCCGCCGATCACCACGCTGTCATCTTCGGGAACAAAGACATAGTAAAGTTTCGTCCCCATTTGCACTTGCCGGATCAACCCCATCAGCAGTTTGCACGGCGCGAACGCTTGCGCGCTGTGATCGTCCGGCGCGGAGTTGATCACGGCGCTTGCAAGATAGACGTTGGCTGTGCTGACCGATCCGACGGCGCTCGTATCGATGTTGATGTTCGAGTACACGAAGAGGGAGCTATCGGTGATCGCCAGATCGTAGGCCGGCAAGCCGCTGACCTGGGAACCGAGGGTCATCGCCCCGTTGAACTGCGCGGTTGCGAGCTCAGCCGGCGTCACAACGAGGAAGACCGGCACGTTCCAGACGGTCGCTTCCGTCGCACCGCCGATGAAACTGCCGAAATAGAGTCCGCCGCTTTGCGGTGAAGAACCGTCGGTCGACTGCGGACTCGCGATGGTAACGCTCGACGCGACGATCGTTTGCGTTGCATCGACGATGTCATACTGGCTGTCCGTCGTTCCGTACGTCAGGCGAAGCGAATATGTTGTACCTTGGAGCACGCCGTTCGTACCGACGGCGGGTGCCGGGAAGGCCAGCGATGTCAAGGGATACAGCGTCGCCGAGGTTACGCCGGTCGTGTAGACGATCGAGCCGACAAACGTGTGGGTGGTATCGCTGTTGGCGGCGGCCGGCAGCTGGACGGAAACCGACGAGCCATCGGAGCCGCGTACGGTCAACGCTGTTCCCAGAACCGTGAGCACGTACGTGATGCCGGCGGTCAGAGTCACGCCGCTCACCGGGAGGGTCAACGTCAGAGAAGCGAGCGGCGGGGTCGCGCTCGCGTTGAGGTTGATCGCGACGCCGTCAGTCGTGCTTTGCAGCGTGTCGCCTGGTCCGAGCGATTGCTGCGCGAAGACGGTACCAATCTCGACGCCCGTGATCCCCGTCAGCGCGAAGACCTCTTTCGGAACCGAGGCTGAAAGCGGTATCTGCACGGTACTCGGACCCAGCTGATCGGTACTCAGCGTGTTGGCGCCGCTGCCGACGCTTTGAAGAACGGTTGTGGCGCTCGTGCCGGTGATCGTCTTCGGCGGCTCTACGGCCAGCACGGCATCGCGCACCGCTGCGCCCGTGCCGTTCGTAAACTGCACCGGCTCCGGGAACACGATGCGGCCCGGCGTCGTCGTCACGGTTGCAAAAACGGGAACGGCGAGAGAATTCACCACCGCCGCGGCACCGGTGGAACTGATCGCGTAATCGAGCGCGGACGTCGTTACGCTTAGACCGACGCCGTCGCTCGTGTCCTTCACCGCGATCGCGGTATCGAGAATCGTCACCAGGCGATCGGCCGAGAGGACGTAGGTCGCCTGCATCAGCTTTTGCAGGACGTTGGGCAACGTACCGCCGTTGAGGAACTCGTCGGCCGGCCCGTAGATGAGTTCGGGCGTGGTCAGTGCGGCGGACGCCGTCGTGAACGCACTGTTGGACGAACCGAAATCGTAGATCGGTATCCCGGAGCACGTCGTCCAACTCGGGTCTTGATAAAACCCTGTGATCCGCTGGCTCGCGAAGATCGCTACCGGCGACGACCCGCTATACGTGAGCGCGTAAACGCCGACTTGCACCTTCGGTAACAAGGGCAAGATCGAAAGCACGCGCGCCTTGTCAAATGCATAGTTCGAGATCGTCAGCCCGTTGGTCGCCACGATCGAGGTGGAATCGAGGTTGAGGCTTTCCGCCGCGGCGTCGTCATAGCCCACGCCCCCGGAGAAGATCGCGGTCTGCCCGCAGTTCGCCGTCGCACCACCCGCCGTCGCCGTCATCGCGATCTTGTTGACGTACGTCGTACCCGCTATGAGGTCACGCGTGTAATACACCGGCAGGTTGAACGTGGTCGCGCCGAGCGTGTTGTTTTGCCGGACATCATACACGAGCGCCGTTACGACCGGAACGATCGCCGGATCTTCGTCGTAGATTTGCTCGTTGTGGGTTTGCTGGAAATCGCCGAGCGGAACGACCTGCGCGATGGCCGAGCCGAGCGCGATGATGCGAATGCCGGTGGACGGATCGTATCCGGACTCGAGATTCGTGACCGGGGCGAAGGTGACGGCGGTGCCGGTGTACAGCCGACCTGGAACGTAAGCGAAGTTCACCGCCGCAAAGATGGGACTCGCGGCAAGATCGAGGTACATCTGCAAGATGCCGGCGTCGGTCGACTCGTAACGTGCGCCTTCGTTCAGCGGCGCGCTCGACGCCGTATCGGAAGCGAACGAAAGACGGTAGATGTTATCGGTGCGCGTTATGACGAACAACCGCGTCGCGCCGAGCTGCGCGTACGGATCGACGTCCGATCCGATCAGATAGGCGTTGAACGATTGTGAGGTGCCATTGGCATCGTAATACGATTGCCCGAGCCAGTTGATCGTGCTATAGAACCAAGCCGGGGCCCGCTGCTGTATGCGGTGGATCGAGGTGATGCCGTTGAGCGTTCTGTCCGCTGCTACCGGAGCGGGAACCGCAATTTGACTGATGCCCGAATCGATCTTGGCCACGAAGCACACCCCTTCTCGCATTGCACCGCGATACAACGGGGCTCGCACCTTCGAAACGCACGACGTGGGTCCTAGCGCTTAGGCAGAGACTCGCTTGCTACGAAATTTTATTTCATCCTGTGGCAGCAGTGGCCGCGATCCGAGCTCCGGCAACCTGTACGAGTTGCGCGGAGATGTCGCTAGGTTTGCGGTCGTTACACCAAGCGATGAATTGATCGGGTCGTACAAGGACCAAGCGTCGCTCGTAGGCCAATCGTTGCTGGAGGCCGACATTGCACGAACCCCCCCACTGCGAGGGACGTCCGTGACGTTCTCACGAATTATCTATGCGATCCCAGGTGCTTTGCGAACCCATCTGCTGTGCGATGGCGACTATACCATTGCGCTAAGCAGCGCTCGCCGTACGGACCCTTCGGCGTACTCGCGATGCCTGAATCGGCCCGATAATGGAACGAAGATCCGTCAGCGCGTGGGAACTTCAACTACATCCAACCGGCCGGTGTCTCTACATTGTGACCGCGCAGCAGCTTTGCGAGTAGCCGCTGAAACTGTCGTCGTTCGGCAGCTGATAACACCCCGAAGAACGCGCGATCATTCTCATCAGCAAGCCCTGCCAGAACGGGGGTAATTTTACGCGCGGCGGTCGTTAGTTCAATCGTCACACTACGTCGATCGCTCCTGTCACGCACGCGCCGAATAAGACCCTTCGATTCCAGCCGGTCGAGAAGTCGCGTCAGCGCGCCCGGATCGACATCAATGTGACGGGCGATATCCGCCGGCGTCTGCGCTTCGCCTCGATAGAGCGTAATAAGTGCTGACCATTGGGCGACCGTCACGCCTTGCTCGGCGATCAGTGCCTCAAAACTGCCGCTGACCAAGCCACGCAGCCGATCGACCCAATATCCCAGATGGTCGTGCAGGCCGCTCGGCGGCCTTTCCTTAGGGTCTTGTCGGCGGGAAACTCCTGATATTCTTGCCTAGGCAATAATAGCCTAAGCAACAAGGTGGTTTTATCATGAATACTCTACGATTCAAAGGCCCTGCGGCGTATGTCGCGGATCTCAGCCGTTCTCGTGCCTTCTATGAAGGGCTGCTCGGCCTAGACGTGCGTCGAGTTATGCGCCGCGGAGATCGCGACATCGCACGGCCTCGTTCGCCGGCGCGGTCATGCGCGCAGAGCAGTTTTCCAGCCTGCTTGTCAGAGTCATTGGCTGCGCCGTCGGTAACCATAGCTAGGCGCTAACCCTGCTTGCGTGCCGCGCCGCGGGACGTCTGTGATGCGCTCGCGAATTACGCTCGTGATTCGGATGCTTTGCAAGCTTTCTGCTGCGCGATTGCAACTATACCGTTACGTTAAGCACCCGTCGGCGGTGCTGACGGGATGACGTCGACACGCGATTCACGATTCGCTATCTTTGGAGCTCGCGTCGGCTTCTTTGGCTGCCGCTTCTTCCTCGAACGCATCCAACAATGGCGTCTGGTACAGCGAACGATAGTCTGTAACGCTGAGTTGTAGCACCACCGCCCCTTCCTCGCTGTGGTGCGCGAGTGCCAGGCGACGCGCAAAAAACGATTGAAGGCAGCGAAACCCTCAAGGCTCGCGCTCGGGCGATACGTGACGAGATCGCGCTCGTCGTAGCGGAGGCGCTATCCGAATCCGTGGGACGAGAACCCGCCGATACCGATGCCCATCTCGCGGCCAGTCTGCTGTTAGCTACGTGGACGGTGGCCCCTCATCCGGGCTCATCAAACTTTCCGAGAGACCCGAGATGCAGGCCAAGCACAAGCCGCATTTCTTACTTGCGTTGATCAGGGAACAATCGGTGTAAAAGCTGCAATGGCCGGCACGCCTTACGCGTGAGTAATGAGGAAGACTTGCGCCGAGGCTACATTCCCCCGGCGAACGCTGAACGCGACTACAACATCGCCGTGGACCCGGCCGAGTTGTCGGCCCGCGGCATCTCTTTCATCGGCGCCCACTGCTTGAGCGGACGCCCTTCCGCTAGGGCCCTCATTTCGCGCATCCAGAGTTTGCGTAGGAAGATGATGCCGGCATCGGAGCGACCGAGCCACTCCTGGCTGCGGTCCACGATGCGTCCCTGGCCCGCCTGTGCGACGATGTCTTCGATGGTCACCAAGTTCGGGTGGTCGAGCACGTCGGCGATGCGGAGTTTGCCCGCTAGAATATCTGCTGCGACCTCGGTGCGCGGGCGCGCTTCGGCGCGCTTGCGGAGGTACTCGGCGTAGACTTTCGCGTATGCTTCGCGCTCGTTTTCGGGAACGCGTGCCTCTTGCGTGTTGAAGAGCATGTGGTTCTCGTCGTCGATCGGCACGAGAAACAGATACGACTCCCGCAAGCGCGGTCCGGAATGCTTCTTATCAAGCGCATTCGGCGGTGGAACGAGAACTCGGATGATGTTCGGCATCAGGTATACGGCAACGCGCCGCAAGCCGTCGGATTTTTGGCTGCGCTTCAAGACGCCGTAATCGGTCTCTTCGAACGTCTCTTGGGAGAGATCCGGTACCGCGTGCATTCCTCCGGCGCGATGGGTCCAAGCAACGTGGACTTCGTCCCACGTGTTCTCCCATGACTGAAAGTAGTTTATCGGAACGACCTCACACCGTGCTTCGGTGATGCCGTCGGTGAAGGCTGGACAATTTGGGAAGCTCGGCGGCTCACCCGGTCCGAAGTAGGCGAAGATCAAGCCGACGTGCTCGCGAGTCGGGTAGCCGGCAATGCGTACTTTCGCTGCAAAACCGTCGTCTTCGGCCGGCTGCTCGACGCATTGTCCGCCGCCATCGAACCGCCAGCCGTGATAGTGGCATCGTATGCTGTCGCCTTCGACCGTTCCCACCGAGAGGACGGTGCTCCGGTGGGGGCACCGCTGTGCGACGACGTGCGGCTCGCCGCCCTCGCCGCGGAAGAGCGTGTAGTGTTCGCTCATGATCGTGATCGGCAGCGCGCGAGCCGGAAGCAGATCCTCCGACCGCATGACCGGCTGCCAAAAGCGCCGCATGTACTCGCCGGCGAGCGTGCCCGGTCCGGTGTGCGCGAAGTCGGCGAACTCCGGGATCGCCTTGTGCGGAATGCGCGCTGGTTCTACGGTTTGCACGGTGGTCGTCTCTCCGTTACTTCGGTAGATAGAGGATCTCGGAAGCGGGGAACGTTTTGGGCAGGATGTCGTATTTCGCAGCGGCGTCGATGACGGGTTGGACGTGCGAGGGCAACAGGGTCGTGCCGTATTCCGGCGTCATCCGCAGCCGGCTTACCATGCCCAGCGGAACCTTCGTATATTTCGCAAGGATCTCGGCGGTTTGCGGCGGCGACGGCCGCTGGTTGGCAAAGAGAGACGCCTCGCGTATCGCGGCGGTGAAACGCGCGGTTGCAACGGGATTCGCGGTGATCCACGTGCGCGTCGAAAAGTACCCGGCCGGCATGTAATTGATCAAGCCGTTCTTGTCGAGCGGGAACGAATGCATGCCCTCCTCGAGCGCTCCCGTTACGAACGGTTCGCCGGGCGTGCAACCATCAACCGTCCCCTGCGCGACGCTGGGTACCATCTGCGCGAACGGCAGCTCGGCGAACTTCATCGTTTTCGAGTCGCCGCCGTTGCCGTCGACCCATGCCTGAACGACGAGCTGCGAGATGCTCTTCACGGCGTTGATCGCGATGGTTCTGCCGTTGAAGTCCTTGGCTTCTTTGATGGGCGAGTCACCTTTGACGACGATTGCGTATCCGGGAGCCGTCGGCGTATTGAAGAAGCCCGGCGCGATCACCGCAAACGGGAAGCCGCGCAAGTATGCGGCGCCTAGTCCGATCACATCGGAGAATCCGGCGTCGAGCGAACCGCCCGCAATCGCTGCTGCGATCGTCGCGCCGTTGTTGAAGGTCTGGAACTGGACATCGAGCGCATGTTTTTTGAACAGCCCGAGGTCCGCGGCGTAGAATGCCTGGCCGGCGGCAAAGGACGGCACGATGCCCAGCCGCACGACGAGCGTCGCGGTCTGCGCTCGGGCAGACGCCTGCCCGAGCACTGATGCACCGAAAGCCGCCGAGAGCGCGAGGAACGAACGCCGTGAATCCATCGCTGTAAAAATTTCGGCACCCCGACGACGCTCCTGCACTTGCCTGAGGCGCTCCGCGGGACGTCCGTGAGGTCCCAGCGAATCGTGTATGCGACCCCGGTGCTTTACGAACCCGTTTGCTGTACGATGTCGACTATGCCGTTGCGCTAAGCACCCGCAGCAGCCTGCATCGGTCACGCGATTGCTTCCGTACCGACCGCGCCGTCTTCGACGATGCGAGCAACCTCCTGACGCGCCTCCGAACTTGACGTTCGTGACATCATCCGCTGAGCTGATCGGTCGATCTGCCCGCGCGTTTCTTGAAGGATTTGCCGTTCGCCGGCACTTGTCACGCGATGTACAGCGTCATCGCCGTGATGGATCGTGTCCATCCAGTCTAACGGCCACTAAGGGGTTGCCTCATTAGACTTCTTAGAATGGGAGCTAGAGAACGGAAGGATCAGGTCCGTCTTTCTTCGTGCGCGAAAGCTTCTCGAAGCGGTCGTAATCGGTACCCATGCGCTCGCGTTCGCGCTCGAGCTCATCTTTGAGGTCGCGCTTTGTGAAAGCCACCCGCCTGGACATGACGCCAATTAGATTCTAAGCGACGCGCCGTAAGCGCGAGAGTTCATCTTCTCCAAATGCGCACTAACAATCGTATTTTCGCGTAGAGCTCTAAGGCCGGCTGACCCGGCAGCGCGGCCTCTTCTACTCTGGAGCTCCGCGGAGGTTACCTTCGATATGCAAACAATATCGAAGGCGCACGTCGTGCGCGCCGTCGAAGTCCTCGACGAGCTCTTCCCGCTGATGGAGGTCCCCGCCAGATGAAAAAGACCTCCGCATGCGCGCGCTCCACTCCCGGCAGTAGCGTGACGCCGCCGCTCGACGTCGCCGCAGCCGCTCGGCTTTCGTCGGACGAAGTTCTCAAACGAGTCGACAGCACGCCCGGTGGTCTTGCCGCGGGCGAAGCGGCCGCGCGGCTTTCCCGCGATGG
>PLTN01000065.1:7244-8468 GCA_003164495.1 Vulcanimicrobiota bacterium | reverse complement strand
ATGAGCACGGGGTTGTTCTTGGTGCGCCGCGACAGCACTTGGACGACGCGCCGGATCTCTTCGTCGCGGCCGATGACCGGGTCGAGTTTTCCGGCGGTCGCCGCGCGCGTCAAGTCGATGCCGTAGCGCTCGAGCGTTTGATAGGTGCCTTCGGGGTTCTGCGAGGTCACGCGCTGGTTGCCGCGCACTTCGCGCAAGGCACCGAGCAGCTTCTCGCGGGTGAGCCCGGCGTCGCGGAACAGCCGGCCCACGCCCCCGGTGTCGCCGGCCATCGCCAGCAATAGGTGCTCGACCGAGACGTAGTCGTCGTTGAGCGCCTTGGCCTCGCCGTCGGCCGCCGCCAAGAGGCGGGTCAGCGCGGGGGAGACCGTGACTTGCCCCTGGTCGGCGTTGGGCCCTGAATGGCGGGGCAGCGCGGCGATCGCCGCGTCGACTTTGTTGCCGATCGTAGTGGGGTCGAGCCCGGCCTTCTGGAGGATAGGCGCGGCTACGCCCTCCGGCTGGTCGAGAATCGCCGCCAGGAGGTGCTCGGGGGTGGTTTGGGTGTTGCGCTCGGTCAGGGCCCTGGTATAACCAGCATTAAGGGCTTCCTGAACGCGCTGGGTCATCCGTTCAACGTCCATTTCGCACTCTATAACCGAGAGTGCTAACGCCTCGGTTGCACCTCTGCTTTACCCCGCGGCAGGCGTTTTCACGCACCGCTGGGGAATCGAAAGATAAGTTTGCCCAATCGCGTATGGGCGACGTCATTTTCAGTCGGAGCGACGATGATCCTCAATAATATCGAAGTGATGTTCGGCGGTCAGGCCGGCGACGGCAGCCTCACGACCGGCGACATGATCGCNNCGCATCCGCGGCGGCCACACCAACTACGTGATCCGCGCCGGCACGACGCCCAACTACGGCATGGCCGACTTCGTCGATTGCCTGGTTGCGTTCGATCTCGAGGCCGTGCAACTGCACGTCGAGGAGATGCGCCCGGGCGGCTTCATCATCTTCGACAACAGCGATGAGAAGATTCCCGACGAGCTGCGTCGCGACGACATCAACTGGTACGAGATTCCGATCGGCAAAATGGCCAAGGAAGATCTCGGGCTCGAACTCGTGCGCAACACCGTTTCGCTAGGCGTAATCGCCGAACTCATCGGCATGGATCCGCAAATCTTACGGCGCGACGTCACCAACGTCTACAAGCGCAAGGGCGAGAAGGTCGTCGACATCAAC
>PLTN01000065.1:0-7216 GCA_003164495.1 Vulcanimicrobiota bacterium | reverse complement strand
GGCTGCCGCTTCATGGCGGGTTATCCGATCACGCCGGCCACCGACGTGCTGGAATGGATGGCGAAGTATCTTCCGCAGTACGGCGGCGCCGTGGTGCAAGCCGAAGACGAACTCGCCGCGGTCAACATGATCATCGGCGCGGCTTTCACCGGCGTGCGCTCGATGACGGCCACCAGCGGTCCGGGCCTCTCGCTCATGACCGAAGGCATCGGCCTCGCGAGCTCGCTCGAGATTCCGATCGTCATCGTAGAGTGCGCGCGCGCGGGACCGTCCACCGGCCTGCCGACGAAAACCGAGCAAAGCAATCTGCAGCACATAATCTTCGGCGGTCATGGCGAGTTTCCGAAGATCGTGCTCGCGCCGGGAACCGTTGAAGAATCNNAAGCTCGTCACCGAACCGGTCGTGTTCGGCGAATATCGGCGCTTCGCGTTCACCGAAGATCATGTCTCGCCGCGCGTCATTCCGGGCATCGAGGGCGGCATGCATCTCGCGCCGGGATCCGAGCACAACGACGGCGGCGTGATCACGGAGAACGCGAAGAACCGCAAGCGCATGATGGAAAAGCGCATGGGCAAGATGGAGACCGCCCGCCCCGACCTGCCGAAAGCGAAGCTGTTCGCCACGCCGGGCGCGCGCGTCGGCATCATCGGCTACGGCAGCAACCGCGGTCCGATCGCCGAAGCGCAAGACCGTCTCAACAAGATGGGCGAATCGGTGAACTTCTTGCAGCTCAAAACGCTGTGGCCGTTCCCCGACGACGACGTCAAGGCGTTCGTCGAAGCCAACGATGAGATCTACATCGTCGAGAATACGTACACGGGCCAACTCGCGCGGCTGATCCGCCACGTCGTCGGCCCGATCGAAAAACTCCACGACGTTCGCAAGTACAACGGACGGCCGTTCCGTCCGATCGAAATCATCGACGCCGTCCGCACGGACAGCGCAGTCAGCCTGGCGGGAGTATAACCATGGCCCTCGTGATGAGCCCCAAAGACTTCGCAACCGCAACGCCCTCGTGGTGGTGCCCGGGCTGCGGCGACTTCGGCGTCCTCGCGTCGCTGAAGTCGGCGTGCGCGGAACTCGCGCTGAATCCCAAAGACGTCGCGTTCGTCTCCGGCATCGGCTGCTCGGGAAAGATCTCGGGCTACCTGCACTCCTACGCGTTCCACGGCGTGCACGGACGCGCGCTGCCGGTCGCAACGGCGGTGAAAGTTGCCAACAATGGGCTGACCGTGATCGCCGCCGGCGGTGACGGCGACGGCTTTGCGATCGGCGCCGGCCACTTCTTGCACGCGGTGCGTCGCAATCCGAATATCACCTACATCGTGATGGACAACCAGACGTACGGCCTCACCAAAGGTCAGTCTTCACCGACCAGCGATCTGGGCTACGTCACCGGCACGAGTCCGGGCGGAAACCCCGATGCACCGCTCAACGGGATGGCCGTGGCGCTTGCGGCCGGCGGCACGTTCATTGCGCGCGGCTTCTCGGCGCAGCCGAAGAAACTGATCGAGCTGATCAAGGCCGCGATCGAACATCCGGGTTTCGCCGTGGTCGAAGTGATGTCGCCTTGCGTGACCTACAACAAACACAACACGTTCGCGTGGTTCAAAGAGAACGTGTTCGACGTGACGCAGATCGAAGGCTACGATAACACGAACAAACAGCACGCGTTCGAAGCGCTCACGGCTGATGGAAAGATTCCGCTCGGAATCATCTACCAGTCGCAACGCGCCGCGTTCGACGATCTGGTCCTCGGTGATACGCCGCCGTTAACCACGGCCGACGTGTACGATACCGGCCGCTTCCACGGCATCCAGGACGCCTACCGCTAGCAGCTTTTCGTTAAGAAAACCTCAACGAAGAGCGCCGTGCATGTATTGCCGGCGCTCTTTTTTTTTCATTTGTCATCCCGAGCGGAGCGCCGCAGGGCGCGTAGTCGAGGGACCAGCCGGACCGCGAACGTTTGTGAAATTGCCCTGCTGAATTAGCACGACGCTCGCTGTCCCTCGACTCTACGCGCCCTGCGGCGCTCCGCCCGGGATGACATAAGGGGGGATGGGCGAACGATGGGGAGCGCTTTTGCACTCACGTCGAGGAGAATCTCATGGCCGACCCTATCGTTCCGCTCATTACTTCGGATGCATCCGGTCCACTCGGTATCCTCCATCTACCGCGCCTGTGGACGAAACTGACCCTTGGAGCGGCGGGCCGCTTGTTCCCCGGCTACGATCTTTGCGGTGACGGCTTCGACGGAATGACGCTCAGCGCGTTCGGCCTCGATCGCGCGAAGACGATCGCGTTCGTGAACGAAAAGCATCCGACGTACGCGCAATTCGAGGCGTGGGTGAAAGCAAACGGCAACGTCACGCCCGACGCGGTGAAAAAGCACAACGACGCGATCCGCGGATACAACCACTCGGCCGAACTCGGCGGCAAGATGCGCAGCGCGAGCGGCATTGCCGATCACACCGTCGGCGACGCCGTCCGCCTCAACATGGTCGAAGATCTCGACGAACTGCGCAAGCAGCTCTTCCCCTAGGCCCCCCGCAAGGCGCGCTGGTCGCCGTCGCGCACCGTCACGCCCGTTGCATCGAAGAACTCGAGCAGCGGGACGACGTACTTGCGCGACGTGCCGACCGCATCGCGGAATTGCGCGGCCGTCATGCGCCCTTTGGCGCGCAGCACCCGCACGAGGCGCGTGCGAATCTCGGCGAGTTGTTCGCCGCGGTAGACATGCTCGCCGACGCGCACCAGACGGCCGGTCGCCGTCAACGTGTCGAGCGCACCCGATAATCCGGCAATGCGCGAGCGGCGTAGCTCCACGACGAGCGGTTCGAAAGGCACCGGAACCAGCGGCTGCGTCGCGTCGACCGGGACATGCTCCTTGAAGAACGCCGCCTGCTCCGCCGAGAGCTGCGGTTCGAAGCCCGCATTCGCATAGTAGCCGTTGCGAACGACGAGTCGCAGGCGCTCGGCCGCGGCCGCGAGCACGCGCACGAGCAGCGGTTCAGCGATCTCGAGTTCGCGTGCGAGCGCAAGCGAGGTTGCGCCGAGCATCCAGGGCGCCTCCGACTCGCGCCGGCTCAGCGATGCGAGCACCCGCTCGAGCAGCATTTCGGCCGTCGCCGCGTCGACGTACGCGGCCGGTCGCTTCAGCTCCCAAACGCGGTCGGCCGCTGCTTCGTCGGCCAGGATCTCGGCGGCACGTTCGATGGTCACGTTTGCCGCCGCGGCGATGACGTCGGCACCGTTCGCCGCGAGACCGAAGCCCGTTACCGCTGCGCGCACCGCAACGACGTCGGCGCTCAGCGCGGGCTCGGCGTCGGCGGCAGCCGGAATTCCGATCGTGCCGCCGCCCAGCACGGTTTTCGGCGACATGCGCCGCACGACGAAGCGTTGCCCCGGCACGGCGGCAGCCGCGTCCCGCAAATGTAATGTCGCATCGACGGCTTGCGCGTCCGCCGGTAGTGCGGCGAACACGAGCGTGCCGAACGATTCGCCCGCACCGAGATGCACGCGCACCGGCATGCGGCGGCGTAACAACCCCCGCGCTTCCGGCAGCGGGTGAAAGCGCACCGCATAGCTTGACTGCGCGTGGATCTCAGGCGCGGTCAGCGCGCTTCCGCGCGCGATTGCGTCGAGCGGCACCCCGGAGAGGTTCACGGCCACACGTGCGCCCGCATCGACGCGCTCCCGCGACTCGCCGAAAACTTGCAGACCGCGTACGCGAGCCTCGATGTTTCCGGGATGTACAGCCAGCAGTTGGTCGACCGCAATCGAGCCTTGCATCAACGTTCCCGTGACGACCGTGCCGTGCCCGGTCATCGTGAACGCGCGGTCAACGGGCAGATATGCCGGCGCATGTTGCGCACGCGGCGGCAAGCCCACGAGAGCGGCATGGATGCGCTCGCGCAAGTCATCGAGCCCGGTTCCGGCAAGGGCCGAGACGGCGACGACGGGCGCGCCTTCCGCCACCGTTCCGGCCACGGCCAAGCGCACGTCGTCGCGCACAGCGGCAAGTTCGTTTTCGTCGACGAGATCGGCTTTCGTCAGCACCACGATCGTGGACGGCACCGCGAGCAGCGAGAGAATCGCGAGATGCTCGATCGTTTGCGGACGCGGGCCTTCGTTCGCCGCCACGATCAGCAGCAGCACGTCCATCCCGGTCGCGCCGGCGAGCATGTTGTGGACGAAACGCTCGTGTCCGGGAACGTCGACGACCCCCGCTTCAACGCCGTCGTCGAAGCGCAAGTGCGCAAAGCCCAGGTCGAGCGTCATCCCGCGCCGGCGTTCCTCTTCCCAGCGATCGGGTTCGGTTCCGGTGAGCGCGCGCACCAGTGCCGATTTTCCGTGATCGACGTGGCCGGCGGTGCCGACGACGCGCATCAGTTCGCGGCGAACAACGCGGCGAGCGCGCCGGCCACGCGCGCATCGTCGGCCGGCTCGATCGTACGCAGGTCGATCACGACGCGCGCCTCATCGATACGCGCAACCAGTGGCGGCGTCGCCGCGCGCAAGCGGGCCAGCGCGGCCGTTGCGCCGCCGGCCGGCACAAACGCGACGCCGGCCGAAGCGATCGGCGCCAGCGGTAAGGTGCCGCCGCCCGCAAACGCTTCCGTGTCGATCACTTCGAGTGCGGGAAATTGCCGCTGCAGCGCGCGCCCGCGCTCGCGCAATGTTTCCAGCGGCGTGGCTAGCATCCGGTAGAGCGGGATGCGTTCGCGCGTCGCGGCATCCGCATGCAACCGCAGCGTCGCCGCGAGCGCAGCGAGCGTTGCCTTGTCCACCCGCAGGGCGCGCAACAACGGGTTCGCGCGCAAACGAGCGATTGCGGCGGGCGCACCAGCGATGATGCCGGCTTGCGGTCCGCCGAGCAGCTTATCGCCGGAAAACGCCACGAGGTCCATGCCGTCGCCGACCGCATCCCGCACCGTCCGCTCGTACGGCAATCCGTAGGCGCGCAGATCGAATAGCGCGCCGGTGCCCAAATCTTCGACCACCGGCACGCCCACGCTTCGGCCCAGCGCGGTTAGCTCAGCCGGCGCAACGTCGGCGACGAAACCGCTGATACGGTAGTTCGACGGATGGGCGCGCAGGATGAGGCCCGTATTTGGCGAGAGCGCGCGCGCAAAGTCCGCGGCATAGACTTTGTTCGTAGCGCCCACTTCCACCAGCGTCGCCCCGCTTCGCGCGAGCACGTCCGGTAGCCGAAAGCCGCCCCCGATCTCAATCAGCGCGTTGCGCGCCACGATCGCTTCGCGGCCGCGCGCGAACGTGTCGAGGATCAGCAGCATCGCCGCGGCGCAGTTGTTCACGACGAGCGACGAAGCGGCACCGGTGGCAGCGCGCAGCAAGCTGCCCAGCCGGTCGTAGCGCGAACCGCGCTCGCCGCTCTCCAAGTCGAACTCGAGATTCGAGTAGCCGGCCGAGGCGTCCCGAATCGCGTCGAGCGCTTCGGCGGCCAACGGCGCCCGGCCAAGATTCGTGTGCAGCAACACGCCGGTGCCGTTGAGAACGCCGGTTAGCCCGAGCGCGGCGGCACGGGTGAGGCGTTGCGCGGCCGCGTCGACGACCGCCTCGCCCGAGACATCGCCGTCGCCGGCGCGGAATGCTGCCCGCTGCTCGTCGATCGCGGCGACCACGTGCGCCTTGACCGCCTCGGCGCCAAGAACGGGAACGAACCGCGCAATGCGCGGTTCGTCGAGAACGCGGTGGACGGCCGGCGGCCGGCCGCTCTTAGGCGGTGACGAGATGCTTGGAAATCATCGACGTGATCGCGGACTTCGGAACGAAGCCGACGATCCGATCGACGACTTCGCCGCCCTTGAAGAGGATCAGCGTCGGGATGCCCGAGATGCCGTATTGCGCGGCGATGTTCGGGTTTTCATCGGTGTTGAGCTTCACGAAACTTGCCTTGCCGGCAAGCGACCCGGCGACTTCCTCGATCACGGGCGCCAGCATTTTGCACGGCCCGCACCACGGTGCCCAAAAGTCGACGAGAACCGGCTGCTCGGATGCCAGCACGTCGGCTTGGAAAGTGCTCTGGGAAACCTCGGGAATTGCGCTCATAGTAGCCCCTTAGACCCTCCCCGGAAGGGTGCGGTTTCGACGGGGGGTCTCCCTCCGCACCGAGAACGCGCTCCGGGTGGAGGCTCGCTAGTTGCGTAGACCGCTCTCGACTGCCGACCAGTGGGGGCCCATTCTCGCCGCCGCCGTCTTGATCTTAGCGGTCTGGGTCCTCGCTCGCAACGAAATCTTAGCGCTGAACGACCGCTCGCGGGCCGAAGCGCTCTCGAACGTGACGCAAATCTCGTCGTCGTACGCGAACGACGTGGGATCGACGGTCAAACTCGTCGACAGCGTATTGCGTTTCGTCGCGCAGTACGACCTCGAGAACGGCGCCGTCCGCACCCAGTCGATGGTCGCTCGGACCAGCCTCTATGCCGGTGTCCTCGGCAATTTGGCGATCGTCGATGAGCACGGGAACGGAGTCGTGATCGGCACGATCGGGCAGCGCCGGATTTCGCTCGGTGACCGCGCATACTTCCGGGCAGCCCTCAAGACGAACGCCCTTTCGATCGGTTCGCCGATCGCCGGTAGCATGACCGGGCATGTCGAGATTCCCTTCGCGCGCACCGTGCGCGGACGCGACGGTAGGCTCATCGGGGCGGTCAGCGCCGTGATCAATATCTCCAGTTTCGAATTCGGTATCGACGAGAACGATCTGGGCCCGAAAGGCTATGTCGAGCTGGTCGACACGCTCGATCGTCACGTTCTCGTTCGCGTGGACGGTAAAGGCGTATCGGCGCCGCTCCGTCCGGTGCTGCCTGCAACGTCTCCGCTCTGGACCAACCTGCACCAGGCAACGAGTGGTACGTACTCCCACGTGAGCGCAATCGACGCTCTTGCACGGCTCTACAGTTTTCACACCGTTCCGGGCTACCCGCTCGTCGTCAGCACCGGCTTGGCGACATCCGATATCCTCGCACACACACAGAATCTTCGCTTTACCGCCATCATGCGCGCGAGCGCGGCCACGGTCATCACCCTCATCGTGCTGTTTGGCTGGCTGCAACAGCTCGGCGCCCGCAGCGAGCTCCACAAGCATCGCGAACTCGAGGCCGCCGCCAAAGAAGAGGCGATCGCGGCGACAATGGAAGCGCAGAGCGCCAACCAAGCCAAGAGCGAGTTCTTGGCCAACATGAGCCACGA
>PLTN01000114.1:2631-21594 GCA_003164495.1 Vulcanimicrobiota bacterium | reverse complement strand
CGGCCTCCTGAAAATGATGCGCTAGCGCAGCGGTGTCCAGAACGTAACGTATTCGGCCGGCCACAGACAGGAAGTTTCAGTGCCGCTTTGGGCTGGTTCGTTCGCGCCCCTAGCGAAGGGTAAGCCGTATCGTGACGCTCAATCGAACGGAATTTCTCGGCGTCGGCAGCGCGGCGCCGGCGATCCTTTTGGGCCGGCCGGTCAAACCGATCGTCCTCTCCACATCGAACGGCAATCAGTTCAAGAATGGGGGCTCGCAGACGTGCGTCGAGCGGGCCTTCGACGGTATCGTACGCGGTGAGGACGTGCTCGATGCGCTCATCGCCGGCGTGAACATCAACGAACTCGACCCTCTCGACGACAGCGTCGGGTACGGCGGACTGCCGAACGCCGACGGGGTCGTCCAGCTCGATTCGTGCTGCATGCACGGCCCCAAGCGCTGGGCCGGCGGCGTCGGGGCGATCGAAGGCGTGAAGACGCCCTCGCTCGTGTCCAAAGCGGTGATGGAGCGGACCGACAACCATCTGCTCGCCGGAGCTGGCGCGCAGCAGTTCGCGCGCGCGGTGGGCTTCCCGATCGAAGCTGATCTGAACACCGAGCACTCGCGCGCGCTGTGGCTCGAATGGAAGCGCCGCATCGACCCCGATCATTACCTCGATCCGTCCAAGCGCGATCGCATCAGTTCTGCCGCTGAGTCGATGATCCGTGATGGGTTGGTCGACATCCAACACTATTGGGGAACGATCGTCTGCGCGGGGATCAACGCCGCCGGCGACGTGTGCGCCGTGAACTCATCGAGCGGCCTGGCGTGGAAGATTCCCGGCCGCACCGGCGACGCGGCGATCTTGGGCGCCGGGCTTTACGTTGACAACGAGATCGGTGCCGTTGGTTCGACCGGTCGCGGTGAATCGAACCTCTATACGAGTTCATCGATGTACATCATCGAACGGATCCGCGCAGGACGCTCCCCCAAGGATGCGGCCATCGATGCGTTGCGCAGAGTTCGTGCGGTGACGACCGACAAGCGGCTCATCAATTCGCGCGGAACGCCGCGCTTCGGCCTCACGTTTTACGTGCTGAGCAAATCGGGCGAGGTGGCCGGTGCCTCCTTTTACTCCGGCGGAAAGTTCGTCGTGCGCGACGAGGACGGGACGCGCACGATCACGGTGGACAACATCTTCCCGGGGCAGCCTTTCGACTAATTGGCGCGACTGGCGGGCGCGCTCTCGTGGCACGCTCGTGAATTAGCTGTGACCGCCGACGCTGTCCCCCTACGACGACGTCGCCAAACTCTTGAACGCAACGTTGCGTGAAAAGGACGCCCTCAACATCCTGCGCGCCTAGCCGATCGCGTAGAGTACGAGCCGCTGCACGTTGCCGCCGGTGCCTTGCACATACGCGACGCCGCCCGGGAAGCGCACTTCGAAGGTGTGCGAATACGTTCGAGCATCCGGACCCTCCGCGACCGCAACAAAGCGTTCATCCAACCGGAGCATGTCGCTGCCGATCATGATCTGGCCCGGCACGAAACGGAACTCGCCGAAGTTGCGCGCGCGTAATTCGGGCACGCGATTCGCCGGCGCGACGTAGTAATCCGCGCCGACCAACACGTCGTCGTTATACAGCGCACTCAAGAGACACCGTGTGGTCCCCTCGTGCATCGCATATGTCTCCCAGCCTTTCGTTGGAAAGGCATAACCGGGGCCGAGCTCGGCGATAACCGCGGCCCGCTGCGTCTTTCCGATCACGAACATGATGTGTTCGTTGAACAGCACGATCGGCACGTCGATCGGCGGCGGCAGCACGTGCGCCGACTTCAGTTGCTTCTCGGCGATCTGGGCCAGAATCTCGACGGCGCGCACCATCGCGAAATCCGGCGGCGGTTTCCCCTGGTTCATCGCGTTTTCTTAGGTCCGCGGCGCGGTGGTGAGCATCTTCGTGATTACGCCGAACGAGATACCACCGGCAACTGGGGCAAGATCCCCCCTTCTCCCGGCCTCCAGCGCTTCTTTGAGCGCACCCATCGCGTGCCGATACGGTGCAGCGCCAAAGCTGATGCGTCGGACGCCCGCTGCCTGAAGTTCCGCCACGGTGACAACGCCGCTGGCCGGACCAATATTCAGATTGACCGGCTTCGGCGCAACCGCTTTCACGATCGCGCGGACAGCGTCCATGTCTTTGGGAAACGGAGCGTAGAGAACGTCGGCGCCGGCTTCCGCAAAGGCAACGAGGCGCTTTATCACGGCGTCGAGGTCGTTCATGCCGAACAAGAAGCTGTCGGTCCGTCCCGTGAGGACGATGCGTCCTTTCGCGGCCTGCGCCGCCTGCCGCACGCGTTCCACGGCAGCATCGAATGGATGGGTCGGCACGTCCGGATCGCCGGTCGTATCCTCGATCGCGACACCCGCAAGCCCCGCCTCGATTGCGGCCTCGACGGTCGTGACTGCATCGGAGGGAGCAGGTCCGAACCCGTCCTCGGTATCTCCGTTTACCGGTAAGTCCGTGATGCGCCCGATGAGCTTGGCGTTTTCCAAATGCGCTTCACGGCTTACGGCATGCACGCCATCCGGCCGGCCTAGTGCGAACGAGATCGCGGCGGAGGACGTTCCCAAGGCTTCGTAGCCCGCCTCTTTGCACAACAGCGCCGATACGCCGTCCCACGGATTCGGCATCACGAAGCCGCCTTGCCGTTCGTGGAGCGCCTTGAATCGTTCGTAGAGTTCGGATTGCGTGGTCATGAAATGTGCCTCCGCGTCAGCCCGTCCGCTCCTCGCTTGCCAGCGGATCGATGACATCGCGGCCGAAGTTGAAGCTATGCGGGACGTCCCACACAAACTCGGTCGTTCGGGTCATAGACCGGATTTTACCACGCCGAACCTTAAGGGCCTTGAAAGCCACACAGCGTGCGAGGATGCCGGACGCTCTTCATCGGACAGCCCTCCATGAGCCAACACTGCATTACACTTCCGAAACACGAACATCCCGGCGCACCGGGCGCCTGCCGGATCGGCCCGATCGTCGCTTCGTCCGCGATTCTCGGCAAAGACCCGGATACCGGCGTGATGCCCGACGATGCGGACACCCAATCGCGCAACGCGTTCATCAACATGAAGCGGCTCTTGGCAGCCTATGGTCTCGACGAGCATGACGTCGTGAAACTCAATATTTTCGTGAAGGACGTCGCCTACCGCGACGCGACCCTACGCGCGTGGTACGAGTGCTACCCCGACGAAACAAAGCGGCCCGCGCGCCACAGCCTCACGGTCCCGATCAACATCGGGCTGATTCAACTCGAGTTCTACGCGGTCGTGAGCGACGGCTGAGCGACAACGGGATTGACGAGCGACCCGATCCCCTCAGCGCTCACGGCCACCGTGTCGCCGGGCTTGAAAAAGATCGGCGGCCGGCGGGCGAAGCCGTTACCGCCGGGTGAGCCGGTGGTGAGGACGTCGCCGGCTCGGAACTCATACCAGCGCGAGAAGTACGCGATCAACCACTCGACCCGATAGATCAGTTCGGCCGTATTCGCCGATTGCATGATCGTGCCGTTCAGCGAGGAGCTGATGTTGACGTTGTTGGGATCGGGGAGGTCGTCTTTCGTCGTGATGACCGGGCCCAACGGCGTAAACGAGGGCAACTGCTTGCCCATCCGATTGAGATCGGGATTTTTCGTCTCGCGAAAATCCTTGACCCAATCGCGCGCCGAAACATCGTTGATGAGCGTGTAGCCCGCCACGTACCGCAACGCGTCGGCTTCTTCGACGTTGTAACAATCCGCGCCGAAAACCACCGAAAATTCTACCTCGAGATCGACCATGTCCGGGCACTGTGCGGGTAGCACGATCGGCGCGCCGGGTCCGATAATCGAGTTCACGCTCTTCGTAAAGACCGACGGCGGTTCGTCGACCTCGGGAGCCGGCTCGCCCGGGCGCATGCCGGCGCTATGGCTGCGATACGCGCGGCCATGAGCCAACAGCACGCGCGGCAACACCGGGGCGGCCAGCAAACGATCGTCGTATGCTTGAAGCGCGCGCGCAGCGCGCATTGCGTGCTGCTCGTCCGCCGAGCGCCCACGCACATCCTCGACGACGCGCCGGATCACGTCGAGTCCGGCGCCGCCGCCGGCGAGTAAGACCGGCATTGATGCCGGAACCCAAGCGGCGAGCGGAACGAATGCTGCGGCGAGGCCGAAGTCGAGAATGTCGTCACCGAGCAGCACGCCGGTGCGGCCGTTCGGATAAGCGTCGATGGTGACCAGCTTCATCTATTTACCGTCCCAGATGATCGTTGCCGGATCGACCGGCGCGATGTACTTGTATTTTGCGGCCAAATCGAACAGGCGCCGGAAGGCGCCGATGTCCAATTGCGTCGCGAAGCGTTGCGTTGCCGCCGGCACCTTGATCCCCAAATGCTTGTCGAGCGACGCCGCCGCGAGTTGCGGATTGTTCATCGCCCACTGGCCCGAGGCGTAGATCGCGTTGGCAAACTTACGGGCCGTGGCTTTGTTCTTCGCAAGCCAATCCGTCGTGGTAAACCACACGATCGAGACGTACGGGCCACCAACCGCGTCGTTGGGATTCCCAAGCGTACGGATGCGACCGGCGTTGGCGGTAAATGCGGGGTCCTGGAGATACGCGCCGGCGATGCGTCCGGTGAGGACGGCATCCGTCATCGACGCGCTCGGCATCTCAATGAATTGCAAGGTTGTCGAATCACCACCGGCCTGATCGACCATCGCCTTGATCGTGAGCTCCGCCAGCCCGTTGAGCGTCTCGATGGCGATCGACTTCCCGTTGAGATCCTTCGCGGTCGCGATCGGGGAGGCGGGCGCGACGACCAAGCCGCCGTTGCTTTGATGCTGAAACTGGACCGCACCCGGAACGACTCCTACGAACGGAAGGTTGTGCTGACGAGCTTGCGCGATGTTGAGGCAAGTCGTCGCACCGATCTGCAAATCGCCGCTCGCGACAGCCGAGGACGTAATGCCCGCGTTGGTCAGTGTTTCCACGTCGACATTGAGTCCGAAACGGGTGAAAATGCCCGCGTCGAGAGCGTAATATGCCTCGGCTTGCGGCTCGATCTTACCCGTCCCGACCTTGAGCACGGGTGGCGTTTGCGCCGCGAGCGGCCACGGGAGCGCCGCGGTGGCCAAAGCGGCGGCGCCGGCGAGATACGCTTTACGCGTGATCGAATTCGTCATTATTTCTCCCGCTTAACGTGTCGTTGATTGCGCCCAGCGCGAAGCTGCCCGTGAGATCCCGTCGAACGTTCCGACCGTGATTACGAGATTCGATTCGGCGTCCACCGTCACGCTGTCGCCGGGATGGATCAACGTGGTGGAAGTAGCTTCCTCGACGATCAGCGGACCGTTAACGAGCGTTCCCGGCGCCAACGCATCGCGCCGGCAGACGCGGCATTCGATGAACCCCTCATCCTCGAAGTAGACGCGCCGTGACGGCGCCGATTCGGCCGGCCGCGTGGTGACGGGAAGCTTCACCACCGGCTTCGGCAAATGACCGTAGACCTCGACGATGAGGTCGACGATCTCGCTCGGCATACTCTCAAAGGCGTGACCGTAGCGCAGCGCGTGAAGTTCAGCAAATCGCCGATGCAAGTCACCAAACACGTCCGGCTCGCCGCCGCCAAACGGCAAGCGCAACGTAAATTCCTGACCCGAGTAGCGCATCTCGACGGCGCGCGCATACGTAATATCCGCCTCAGCGAACCCGGCACTGCGCATACGCTCCCGGCCCTCGCGCTCCATATCGCCGAACAGCGCCTCGAACGTGGCGTCGTCTGCATCGGCCAGTCGGCAGATGCGGCTCAGCTTGAACGACTCCTTGGCATCGGAGAGCAGCATCCCGATCGCGGAGAAAATGCCGGGGTACGGCGGAACGACGACCGTGCCGATACCAAGTTCGCGTGCGATGGAGCACGAGTGCCCGGGCCCTCCGCCCCCGTACGCAAAGAGCACGAAATCGCGCGGATCGTGGCCCTTCTGCACGGTCATTTGGCGAACGGCTTGCGCCATGTACGTGTCGGCGATCTTGACGATACCGAACGCCGCCCGCTCGACGTCTAGGCCGAGCGGCTCGGCGATGTCACGCCGGATCGCGTCTTCCGAGCGCTGCACGGAGAGCGCGAGTTCGCCACCGAGAAAATACTCCGGGTTGAGGCGTCCGAGCGTCAGGTTCGCATCGGTGACGGTCGGTTTCGTGCCGCCCTTCCCGTACGCCACGGGGCCCGGGACCGCGCCCGCACTTTGGGGTCCGATTTTGAGCGCGCCGAGTTCGTCGACGTGCGCGATGCTGCCGCCGCCCGCGCCGATCTCGACGACGTTGACGACCGGCAACTGCAGCGGGTAGCCGTGCTCTTCCCCGTCGATCCAATAACCGTCCGCGATATCGATCTCTCCGCCGCGCACGATGCTGACTTTCGCCGTCGTGCCGCCCATGTCGAAGGCAACGACGTTGTCGTAGCCCGCCCGGGCAGCGACGTGCGCCGCCGCGACCGCGCCGCCGACGGGGCCGGACTCCATCATACGCACCGGCTGGCGGCGCGCGAAATCGATCGCCATCGTGCCCCCGCCCGACTGCATGATCATCGCGTTCCCGCGGAATCCGCCCGTCGCGAGATACTGTTGGATCCCGTCCAGATATCGGCTCACCGTCGGGCCGACGTACGCGTTCAGCACCGCGGTCGACGTGCGCTCGAACTCGCGATACTCACGCACGATCTCCGACGAGATCGAGAGGAACACCGGGCGCGCAGCGTGGGAAGCCAGGAGCTCAGCGAGCTTCCGCTCGTGCTCGGGATTCGCGTACGAGTGTAACAAGCAGACGGCGATCGCTTCCACCCCGGCAGCTTCGAGGCTGCGCAGGGCGGTGATCGCGCTTTCCACATCGAGCGGGCGGAGCTCGCTCCCATCAGCCAGCATGCGCTCACGGATTTCGAGCCGGCGCTTGCGCGGCACGAGCGGCTGTGCCGAAGTAAACATGAGATCGAACGAGTTGATGATGTTGCCGCGCGCGATCTCCAGAATGTCGCGAAAGCCCTCGGTCGAGAGCAAACCCGTCAGAGCGCCCTTGCGCTCGATCACGGTATTGATTGCGACGGTGCTGCCGTGAACGAAATAGTCGATCGCCGCAAGGTCCAGCCTCGCTTTGGTGACCGCCGTAGCGACGCCGTCCTTGACGTCGGGCGTGGTACTGGCCTTGGAGATGACGAGTTCGTTCGTTGCCGAGTTGAACGATGCCAGATCCGTAAACGTCCCACCGACGTCGGTGGCCACACGATAGGTCATGCTTTTGCCCGCCGGTTTGCGCGCAGCTGATTGGTTCGCTGTTCGTCGACGACCCCGCTTGCGGTGACCGCGACGCCGTACTCGCGCTCGGCTGCTTCCACGCTCACGTACTCGTTGACGACGTCGTCTACGACGCGCTCGATCTCGCGCTCGAACGGATCGCCGTACCCGCCTCCGCCGCCGGTCAACACGCGCACCTTGTGCCCAATGGGGAAATCGTAGTCGACCCGCCGCGACATCGGTTGGGATTCGCCTTCCGTCAGCAGAAACGCCTGATTCCCGGCGCCGCTCTGGCCGCCGGCGATTCCCCACGGAAGGCAGTCGGAGCGGATCATATTGTTGCGCACCTTGGCATCGAGCTGCATTTGCGCGATCACGTCGACGCCGAGGCCGCCGCGAAAGCGTCCCGGACCGGCGGAATCGTCGCGCAACGCATAGCGGTCGTACAGCACGTGGTATTTTGCTTCGCTGATCTCGACCGGCATGCCGTATTCGTTTCCTTGCTGAATCGCGCACTTCGGCGCCGGGCCGTCGCGATCGGGCCGCCCGCCGTGCCCGCCCGGATGCGGCATGTGCACGCTGAAATACTTGCGCCGCGCCACGTCGAAGCCGGAGATGCCGGCGCCGCGCGCATCGCCGCGCGTGGCCGCCGGAACGCGTCCGGGCGCCGCCTCGGAGATTGCTTTGAGCACGGTATCGATGACGGTCGGGAAGATAACCGACCATTCGTAGAGCGCCGCGGGCCGGCGCGCATTCAAGATCTTTCCTTCGGGACAAATGATGGTCAACGGCCGGAAGCAGCCTTCGTTCGACGGTAGATGGGGCGTCGTCAAACACTTAAAGGCGATGCGGCCAACGTTGGTCGCACCACCGTAGTAACCGCTGTTGAGCGAGCCCGCAACTTGGTTGGCGACGTCGGAGAAATCGATCGTCATATGGTCGGCCGTCACTTCGACGCGAACGCCGATGTGCACGGGGTTGTTCGAGACCCCGTCATTATCGAGAAATGATTCCGCGCTGTAGCTTCCGGGCCGCGTCTTCGCGAGTGACGCGCGGGCCGCGCTTTCGGTCATATCCCAATTCTGCTCGATCGCTTCAGCCACGAGATCGGGGCCGAAGCGCGCGAGCAGTTCACAGAAGCGCCGATGGCCGAGCCGCGAAGCCGCCATCTGTGCGTTGAGATCGCCCATCACGATCTCGGGGAATCGCGAATTGGCTTCGATCATTCCCAGCACGTCGTGGTTCGGCTGACCCTTGCGGTAGATGTGGGCCGCCGGGATCTGCAAGCCTTCTTGAAAAATCTCTTTGGTGCTCGGGGAGCCCGAGCCGATTGCCGAACCGCCGATGTCGTGCAGATGCGCGCGCACGCATGAGTAGCCGAACAGGCGTCCGTCCCAGAAAACGGGCGTGAACACTACGACGTTGTTGAGGTGCTGTCCCTGGATGATCGGATCGTTGGTGGCGATGACATCGCCTTCCGCGATTGCATCGAGTCCGATCCGGTCGGCGGCCGCTTTCACGACGAACCCGAGGTCGCCGGTGAAGGCGGGATGCGTGTACCGCGATTGCGTGATGATCCGTCCCTCGGCGTCGATGTAGCCGACCGCGAAATCCCGGATCTCGTAGTTGAAGTAGCTGTAGGAGCTCTTCCAAAAACTGTTTGTCATCTCATCGGCGAAGGCCGTGAGCGAAGAGGTGATCACCTCAAGCGTAATCGGGTCCATGCGCGGGGCTTGCGCGCCCGGCCCTGGGAGCCCCTTTTTGGTTGTCGGACAACCGACGCTGCAAGAGGAGCAGCTTCGAGAGCGCACGTCGATCGGCACTTTTGTGCGCCGGCACGGATGCCGAATCACGAGCGCAACGCCGGTGGAGCTGCAGCTCCGTTACGGCGACTTGCTCTATGCGCTGCTTATCCCGGCGGCCGTTCCTCCGGCTCTTCAGTCGGGCGAATGACGGGATTGGGTGAGCAAGGCTTTGATTAACAGCTCGGCGCGCCGCTTGCTGTCCGTTTTGCGGAACAGGCTGCTGAAGTGTTCCGAAACCGTTGATTCGGCAATGCAGAGTTCTGCTGAGATTTCCTTATTCGTGCGGTAGGCGAGGGCCAAGCGGAGGACCTCCGATTCGCGAGGCGTGAGCCGGTAACGGCTCGCCGCATCCATCAATCTGCTCCCTCCACGGCGGCCTTCGACCTGCACGGAGAACGCGTTCGCCGGGTCGCCGTGCAGCGGCGTCATGCGCAGCACGGTGTTGCTGTCGAGCGGTACCACCGCGGCCACGCCATCGGCAACGACGCGCTCGACCACATGACGAACCAAACCGATCAAGTGCTCGACGTCGGATCCGGACGATTTGCTGAGCACGTTGAGATTGGAGTCGATGATGCAAAAGCTGCTCGGCGATCGGCGCTGCGACCCATCACCATTCAGGTCGCGCGCGTTCGCAAGAGTGGCGCCGGCGTGTTCGTCCCGCTGCGCGAGATGGAGCGCGCATGGCTGCCATACGGCGGTCTGGTGGGCCGAGTCGCGATAGTGCGCGGTGCAACCGCAACGCCACGAACGTTGAACGCCGCCCTTCGCAGGTGAAGATTCGAATTCTGTAAGGGACGCGGGGCCTAAATGCCCGCGCAATACTGGAAGCGGAAGCTTGTATTCGGCACCCATCTATCGCCCCTTAAATCGGGTCCGGATATTTGCGCTTTACAACGACCGAATCCTTGCCTCAGATAGCGAGCGGGCGACGATATGTACGCAAACGTACAGAAAATGACCGGCTCCCGGTCTTAGGCCGGTGCGCTCTTGCGCAAACCCAGCCGTTCCAGACGGCCGACGACCTCGTCGAGAAAATATGGCAACTCGTCGGCGTAGTTCACGAACGAGAGTCCGATCCCGGTGAAGCCGGCGCGGCTCATCTTCGCGAGGATATCGGCCACGTCGTCCGGAGTGCCGATCAACGGCAAGCCACCGTGCCCATTCGCGTACGCCCGGCGATGGTGCTCGACGTCCGCGGGCGAGAGCTTGTCGAGGCCCTTCATCGCGAGCGTGTGGTCGATGGCACCCCAGTCCGCGTGGTCGAGCGTCACGTAGCGGTGGTACTCTTCGGCTTCTTTCCGCGTCGGGCGGCAAACGACGACGCCGACGGTGTACACGCCGATCTCACGGCCGTGCGTCCGCGCTTCGGCTTTGGCTTCTTGTATCTTGGGAATCGCGGTCTCGAGGTCGGCCTCGCGTTGCGAGCCGTCGAGCCGCACGCTGGTGAACCAGGCATCGCAATTGCGAAGGGCAAACGCGCGGCCCTCTCCGGACGAGCCGGCGTTCATCGTGAGCGGTAACGTCCCACCAAACGGCTTGGGCTTTTCGCGGACACCCTTGAGTTCGTAAAACTCGCCGCTGTAGTCGAAATTGTCTTTCGTCCAGGCCTCNNGCATCGACGCCGAACATGTCGAACTCGTCCTCGTTCCAACCGCAGACGACGTTGAGCCCGAAACGCCCCTGCCCGACGTGGTCGGCAGTGACCATTTGCTTAGCCGCAATGAGGGGATGAAACAGCGGTGCGTGAACCGTCCCGAATACCGTCAACCGTTTGGTGGCGGCGAGCAAGCCGGTTGCCCACGTGATCGTTTCGTAGGTCGAGCCCTGGTAGTCGGTCTCTCCTCCGTAGCCTTTCCAGCGGCCGATCGGCAACATGAAGTCGAGGCCGCCATCGTCCATCATCTTGGCGAGGCGCAGGCAGTCGCTCCACTCGCCCGACCAGCGCTCGGGAACGGTCGTACAAAAGCGCCCCGACGAACAGTTCGCGCCAAAGAAGCCGATCTTGAACGTATTGTCGTTGTACATCGCCGCGCGCCCCGTGGCGCGCTCGGCCTGAACGGTCATGATTGTTTCCCCCGCCGTCGCTCTTCGTTTAACGGACGGCGGCCACCGGCTGGGCAGCGTTCTCGAGTAAAAGGACGCCCGCTGCCGTGTTCGAGATCGGAACGTGGTAGGTGGTGTGCAGTTCGCGGACGGTACCGGTCAGTGCACCGCGCATCGCCAGCCACATGATCAGCTCTGCGCCTTGGGCCCCCGCTTCGCGAATGAGGTCTATCGTCGAATAGCTTGCGAGATCTTCGGGCGCTTCGACGATCTTCTCCAGACACATCCGGTCGAACGATGTGTTGATGAAGCCGGCACGCGTACCGTCGAGCTGGTGAGAAAGGCCGCCCGTTCCGATGACGACGACGCGCAAGTCTTCGGGATACGATGCGATCGCGCGCCCAATGGCTTGGCCGAAGCGATAGCAGCGCGAAGGCGTCGGGATCGGGTGCTGCACCGTGTTGATGCTGATCGGTATCGTCCGCGGCATCGCCGCGTGCTCCGGCCAGAGCAGTTGCATCGGGATCGTGAAGGCGTGATCGACGAGCATTTCTTGGCACGAGCAAATGTCGAATTCGTCACGCATCAGACTATCGATGAGATGCCACGAGAGGCTCGGATCGCCGCTAAACGGCGGCGATGTCGGGATGCCCCAGCCTTCGTCCTCATTGCGATACTCGGCAGCTGCGCCGACCGCAAACGTCGGCATAGCGTCCAGAAAAAAGTTCAGCCCGTGATCGTTGTAGAGGACGATGGCAACGTCGGGTTTAGTTAGGTCGAGCCAACGGCGAAGCGGCGGAAAGGCATCAAAGAACGGCTTCCAATAGGGGTCGCTTTGGAGTCCCTTCTCCAATGCGTTACCAATCGAAGGAACGTGCGTAGTCGCGATGCCGCCGATGACGCGTGCCATGCGGCTAGGACCCCGCCGCCAGGAGCTTTGCCTTGAACTCATCGACGGTCACGCCCGTTTGCTGCGCACCGATGTCCTGCACGCCTAAATGAAATATTCCGGCGAACTTCGCGAGATAGTAGATGTTGCCGCCGGCAGCGAGGAGATCGAGCACGTTTCGGGATTTGATCGCCGCCCGTTGCTGTGCGTTGAGACCGAAGCGCGACATGTACGCGTCTTCGTCGTGAAGAAAGGCTTCGCGGTTCAAGCGGCTGTTGAACGAGAAGCACATCTTGTTGAGAGCGTAGCCTTTCATCGCTTCTGTTCCGTTGAAGAGGAGCGTCCCGGGAATGGGCTGATCGGTCGTGGTCGTCATCGCAACGAGGGTGACACTCAAGTGTTCCCAAAGTGTGAACGACCCGGTTCGTCCACACTTCGCAAGTTCTTCACAATTCACGCGCCACGCGTGCGAGGGAGAAGCATGAACGAGACGACGTTTCCGCATTTACGCCGCGCGCTTTTCTTGGGTACCGCAACAGCCTTCGTTGCCGTGCCGCGCCCGGCGCGGGCGCAATCGCTAGCGAAACTCAACATCGGCTCGACCGCATCGGGCGACATCGTTGTCGCCCTGTGGGCCGAGCAGGGCGGAATCTTCCAGAAGTACGGCCTCGACGCCGACGTGCAGCGCCTCAACAGCAGTTCCGCCGTTGTCGCCGCCGTGCTCGGCGGATCGCTGGACCTCGGCCGGGCAAGCCTGTTCGCGCTGGTGGTGGCGCGTGCGAAAGGGCTCCCGATCGTGCTCGAAGCGCCCTCAGCGTTGTACCGGGCGACATCGCCCGACGCAGCCCTGGTCGTAGCCGCGGATTCGGCGATCCGCAGCGCGCGGGATTTGAACGGCAAGCTGCTCGCCTCGGCATCGCTCGGCGACTTGTTTTCGACCGTGACCGCGGCGTGGATCGATCAAAACGGCGGAGATTCGCGCACCGTCAAATACGTCGAGCTGCCGGGTTCGGCGACGGCCAACGCGATCGTCGCCGGCCGCGTCGATGCGGGGATGCTTGCATACCCGGCGCTCGGCGAAGCCGTGCGCACCGGCAAGTGCCGCATCCTCGGCCACCCCGAAGACGCGATCGGTAAAGTCTCGATGGCAACAGCGTATTTCTGCTCGGCCGACTTCGCCGCGAAGAACGCCGCGCTGATCGCCCGCTTCCGCAAAGCGATGGACGAGTCGGCGGCCTACGCGATCGCCCATCCGGCCGAGATGATCCCGGTCATCGCGAAATTCAGCGGTGTCGATCCGAAATTAGTGGTGCCGGCGCAACTCGGCCGAGCCTCGGATCTGCTGGACACGCAACTGACGCAGCCGACCATCGATGTGTGCGCGAAGTACAACGCCATCCCGAAAACATTCCCGGTGCGAGAGATGCTCGACCCCAACGTCTTCCAGAAGGGTTCTCTATGAAACGATCGACCGCTATCGGCGCGCTGGCGAGCGCGCTGAGCGCTCCAGCCATCGTACGCGCTCAGGGGCTGACGAGCCTCAAGGTTGCCGGCGTGGCCGAGGAATCGGTGTTGCCGGTGCTGTGGGGGCAAAAAAGCGGCATGTTCCGCGCGGCGGGCTTGGACGTCGATCTGACGCCGCAGACCAGCGGCTCGGCTATTACCGCGGGCGTCGTCGGCGGATCCTACCAAGTGGGCAAGTCGAGCATCATCCCGCTCGTCACCGCGTATGCAAAGAACATTCCGATCAAGCTCGTCGCACCCGGCGGGCTCTATCGCAGCGCGAAACCGCATATTGCGATGATCACCCGCGCCGACTCACCGCTGCGCACGGCGGCGCAGATGAACGGCAAAACGATCGGCGTTTCCTCGATCGACGACCTCTACACCCTGTCCATGAAAGCGTGGATGGACAAGAACGGCGGCGATTCTTCAACGCTGAAATTCGTCGAACTTCCGCTGCCCGCGATCGAAGCCGCACTCCTGAGCCGGCGCATCGATGCCGGCGGGTCGGGGACGCCGGAACTGCAGGCGGCCCTCGATTCGCGCGATTTCCGCATCTTCGCGCACACCTACGATGCGATCGCACCGGTATTCTTGTATTCGGCGTGGTTCGCGGCGAACGATTACATCGAAAACGACCGCTCCGCGCTGGCAACGTTCTCTCGCACCGAGCGCCAGGCCGCCGCCTATGTCAATTCGCATCCGGCCGAAACGGTCGAGCCGCTGGCCGCGTTCACCACCACGCCCGCTGCGGAAATTGCGAAGATGACCCGCGCGATGATGGCGACGACGCTCGATCCGAAGCTGATTCAGCCGGTCATCGACGTCTGCGTGCGATACAAAACGATTCCGTCCGCATTCGACGCAACGGCCATGATCGCAACCGCGCCGTGACCGCCCCGCGCTGCTGCAGAGCGCCTGCTTAGCCCCGCCGTCAAACGGGCATAGAATGACGTGCGTTCCAACCGATCTTTTAGCGCGCTCG
The DNA here is from genome assembly GCA_003164495.1 of Vulcanimicrobiota bacterium. Lineage (GTDB taxonomy): Bacteria > Vulcanimicrobiota > Vulcanimicrobiia > Vulcanimicrobiales > Vulcanimicrobiaceae > Lustribacter > Lustribacter caenicola. The sequence goes on along the minus strand of PLTN01000114.1, from coordinate 7,063 downwards.
ACATGACGGTTGTCGCGGAAGGCATCGAAACGGCGGGCGAGCTTCAGTGGCCGTGCGATAACGGCGCCCACCTCTTACAGGGCTTCTATCTGGCTCGCCTGGCAGCCAACCCGGTTCGTACGCTCGTGCTCCCCGAGGAGGTTGCGGCCGGCGCAGATCGGGGAAGGATGATGGAATGATACCGTTTTGTCGTCCGGTCGCGAGCAGCCTCGCGGCGTTCGTGCTCGCGGCCGCCGTGCCGGTCGGCGCGCAGCCTTTAACGGAGCCATCGCCACCCGTCATAGCGACGAGTTGTTCGGGCGGCGTCACGAGCATCGAGCTCGTCGAACACGCGTCGTACGACGTCACGTTTCGCAACACCTCAAGCGTTGCGGCCGACGACGTCCGACTCGCGATCCCCTACGGCCGAAGGAAAGTCGCGATGTTCGACGTTCATGCGATCTTCGCACCGCATGCCGATCTGGTACAGCATCTACACAAGAATCTCAGCGGCGGACTGTTCGCGTATGCATCCGATCAGAATACCTGCGACGTGCGGTACGTGCACTTCGTCGACGGGACATCCTGGGGAACGCAGTCGCATTAACGCAACGTTGCCCCGTATGCATTGAGGAGACTGCTTCGTGAACACCGCCGCCGATGCGCTCGCTGGAGGCGCCTATCTCGACGTCAACGGCATCCGCACGCACTTCCATGAAGCAGGCAGCGGCCGCACGGTGTTATTCGTCCACGGGTCCGGCCCGGGCGTCACCGCTTGGGCGAACTGGCGCTTCACCTTGCCGCCTGCCGCAGAGCGTATGCACGTACTCGCGCCAGACCTCGTCGGCTTCGGTTACAGTGCGCGGCCGGAGGGAGCAGCGTACGGCAAGGACCTGTGGGTCGATCATCTCATCGCGTTTCTCGAGGCGAAAGGCGTCTCGCGCTGCGCGATCGTCGGGAATTCGCTCGGCGGTGCGCTGGCGCTTGCCCTCGCCGCGCGGCGTCCCGATCTCGTCGACCGGATGGTTCTCATGGGTCCGGCCGGCGTACCGTTTGAATTGACCGAAGGCCTCGATGCGGTGTGGGGTTACGAGCCGAGCCTCGAAGCAATGCACGATTTGATCGCGCGCTACTTCGCATACGACGCCTCTATCGCGACCCCCGATCTCGTGCGCCTGCGTTATGAAGCGAGCGTGCAGCCCGGCTTCCAGGAATCGTATGCGTCGATGTTCCCGCCTCCACGTCAGCGCTGGATCGACTCGCTTGTTACGGCACCCGAAGCGCTATGCAAAATCGACGCGCCGACGCTGATTCTCCATGGACGCGACGATGTAGTTGTACCGTTGATGAACAGCCTTACGCTACTCAACTCGCTTCCGAACGCCGATCTCCACGTCTTCGGCAAATGTGGTCATTGGGTACAGATCGAGCGAGCCCAGGAGTTCGCAGCGATGGTATTCGCCTTCTTGGAACGCGACAGCGCTGCCCCCAAATCTGGTTCCATCCGATGTTGATCGAGGGGCTGCTGCAGTTCCCGCACGTGACGCTTCGTCAGCCCTGGGAGCGCCGGTAGACTCGAATACTACGGTTGCCGTCATGTCCCTGGACCTTGGCCACTAGCGCGCAGCGGTCAAACTCGTCGGCCAGCGTCGAACAGACGCACGGCATTATCATGTTCGATCGCCCGGAGCGTCTCCGGCTCTAGGCCAAGCTCGGTGAGCCCGACGGTCGTCGCGCCGACGGGGAGATAGGGGTAATCACTTCCGAAGAGCAGCTGCGAGACCGGGATCAGGCTAGTAAGTGCGCTGAAGGCCGGCTCATTCGTCGTATTCGCGAGGTCGTAGGAGAAGCGCTCGAGTTCGGCGCGTAGGCCGTGCGGGAAGAGCGCCGCGTGCTCGGGGTGGCGATCGACAAACGTCCCGATTCGGTGCGCGAGGACCGTCATGGTACCGCCGCCGTGGCAAAAGATGAAGCGGATCTCCGGGCAGCGTGATACGGTCCCGCTGAAGAGCAAACTCGTGATCGCGCGCGTGGTGTCGAACAAGAACTCAGTCATCGGCGCCGGCACGCCGGGAATGAGATTGCGACAGCACTTCGGTGCGGTCGGGTGCACGAAGACTACTGCCCTGCGCCGGTTAAGCTCGTCGAACACGGCCGCGAATGCCGGATCGCCGGGCCAGCGGTCGTCGTAGCTGGTTAAAATCCCGACGCCATCGGCGCCCAAGACGTCGTACGCGTACGCGATCTCGCCCAGGCTCCCCTCGACGTCCGGAAGCGGGATCGCGGCGAAGCTTCCGAACCGGCCCGCATGGTCGCGTGCCATTTGTGCGGCGTACTCGTTGCATTCTCGCGCCAACGTGCGCGCGGCTTCCGGCTCGCCGAACCAGATCCCGGGAGTCGAGATCGAGACGACTGCGCGCGAGATGTCGTGGCGATCGAGTTCCTCGATTGCCCGCGCAGGCGTCCACTCGGTGAGAAGCGCTGGATTCAGGGCCATCGCCGCGAGGATGCGCTCGCGTTCCCGCCGCAGGTAAGGCGGCGGGACGAAGTGGTGGTGAACGTCGATACGCGCCATGGTGAAAATCATACCACAACGGCAGTAGGATGCTGCCCCTCACGGAGAATGGCCCTGCATGAACCGCAGCCTGTTCGTGTCAACGTTGACCGCGGCAACGATGTTGCCCAACGCGGCGCGTGCGCAGACGACGATCCCTTTGAAGATCGGCATCATCCCCGCCGAAATTTGTGGTCAAATCATCTACGGCGTCGAGAGCGGCTACTTTACCAGAGCCGGGCTCGACGTTGAAACGGAAACATTTCCTAGCGGAGGCGCGATTGCAGCAGCGTTGGCGGGGGGTGCACTCGACATCGGAATGGTCGACCTCACTTCGATGATCAACGCGCACGTGCGTGGCATTCCGTTCGTCGGCTTGGCCCCCGCGCTAATCAATTCGAGCGAATCTCCCACATTCGGCATCGTCGTTCGTGGCGATTCCAACATCCACGTGGCCAGAGATTTTAACAATAAATCGATCGGTGTGAACGGGCTCAATAATATCGCGCAAGTGTCGGCGATGGCTTGGATCGACAACAACGGAGGCGCCTCGAAGTCGGTGAAGTTCGTCGAACTGCCGTTGCCGGCGAAAGCGGCCGCTATTAGGGCAGGCACGATCGACGCTTCGCTCGATACCGAGCCTTTCCTAACGTACGGGATCGATCAGGGTTTTCGCGCGTTTCTTATGGACGTTAAGCCTATCGCATCACCGTATTTACTCGATTTATTCGCCGCGACGCAAGATTGGGCGCAACGAAACCGGACCGCAGCCGCGAAGTTCATCGCTGCGGTGCGAGCAACATCCCTTTGGGCGAATGTAAATCGCGAGCTAACCGCGCCCATGCTCGCGAAGGCTACGCATATTCCATTGGATGTCGTGCAACGGATGCGGCGCGGAACATTTGCGGTGGACAACGATCCCAAGCTCATTCAACCAGTGATCGATGCAGTGGTGCGGTACGGCATCATCGACAAGGGCTTCCCAGCGTCGGAGTTGATCTACAAGCCGTAATTCTGGTCAAAATTGGAGGTTGGACGTACTATGAAGCGAGATCGCGCAATCCTAACCGCTGGCGCCGCCTTGGGAACCATTGCGTTCGGCGACCGCGCATTGGCCGCGGACACGCCGGTGCGCATTGCGGCTTTGACGATTGATGCGAGCGCAGCGTGCTACTACGCGCAAGAGCAAGGCTTTTTCAAGAACGTCGGCATCGACGCGGACATTCAGGGCATCACGAGCGGTGGAGCGATCGTAGCGGCCGTCGCCTCGGGCGCAATCGACGTCGGATTCGCCAATCTGGTCTCAGCCGTAGCTGCATTCTCGAGGAACCTTCCCGTGACGATCGTTGCGCCTGGCAGCGTCGATGTGGAATCGATGCCGACGAATGCTCTGATCGTAGCGCCCAACTCGACGATTCACACGGGCAGTGATCTCAACGGCAAGACGATGGCCACGTCCACGCTCCGAAACATCGTCCAGTTCGCGGCTCAATTGTGGGTTGACAAGCATGGCGGGGACTCGAGCACGATCCGTTTTGTGGAAATGCCGTTTTCCGCAATGGCAGACGCCCTGGTCGCTGGACGCATCGACGCGGCTATCGTTGCCGAACCGTTCATGACCGAGGTTAAAGGCAGGACCCGGGTGATCGCCTTCCCCATGGCCGCAATCGGACCGCGCGTCCAGCTCGGCGGCTGGCTTGCGAATACGACGTGGGCGCGTGCCAACCCAACCCTCGTCGCCGCATTTGACAATGCGATCGTGAAAGCAAACGAGTGGGGTAACACGCATCATGACCTGAGCGCGCAAATTCTTGCGAAGCATGGTAATCTCGACGCCGACGTACTGGCCAAGATGAACCGGGCCACTTACGCGACTCGCCTGGTGGCCGCAGAACTGCA
>PLTN01000114.1:0-2625 GCA_003164495.1 Vulcanimicrobiota bacterium | reverse complement strand
CCTTCGCTGAGCGAATGCTCGGGCTCCGGCGCCTTAGGCCTTATCGCGGTTTGAGGGCGTAAGGGCTGATCAGTTCCTGGGCCGGAAAGCCTTTGTCGATGATTTTGTACTTCGCCGCCGCATCGATCGCCGGCTGAATATCGCGCGGGTCGAGGTACTCGCCGCAGGTATCGCGCTTCATCGCCAGCACTTGCGCCGTTTCTATTCCGGTGAACGCGGCAAGCAGGGGCGCCGTTTCAGCATGGTGTGCGTTGGCGTAGATGGTCGCAGCATGCATCGCCGTGGCGAACCGATCGATCGCGTCGCGATTCTTGGTCACGAAGTCGCTCGTCGAGCACCACGCCGCGATCATCCAGCGCTTTCCAACGGCGTCGAACGGTGCACCGATCGAGCGGAAATGGCCCGTCGCGAGCGCTTGGTCGAGGGTCGGGTTGACGATGCTGCCCGCGTCGATGCGCCGCTGCTCGAGCGCCGCCGGAACGGCGCTCATCGGCAACTCGACAAACTTGATCGACTCCGAGTCAATGCCGCTCTGATCGGCCCAAGCGCGCGTCGCGATCCAGCTGACGTCTCGAATTGAGGAGCACGAAACGATCTTACCGGCGAGATCTCGAGCGCTTTTGATCGGCGAGTCTTTAGGAACCAGCAGTAACTGCGCTGGATCCGCAGCGAGATACATCAACGACGGCGCGATCATGACGAACGGTAAACCGCGGACGTGTCCGGTGATGGACGCCATCATGCTAATGAGGCCGACGTCGTACGATCCACTGACGACGGCCGCGGCGATCGCCGCACCCGACGTTGCCTGCACGATCGAAACGTCTAAACCGGCGCGCTTGAAAAGTCCGCTCTGCTGCGCGTAGAGAAACGGCGACACGTCGTCGTTCGGCACCGCGGTAACGCGCAGCGAAGTTAACGTCTGCGTGAACGCCCAGCTCGGCGCCAGCGCAACGGTGGCGGCCGCTGCGGTCAGCAGACGCCCTCGACGGATCAAGGGCCGAAGAACTTGCCGGGAATCGGAATGCTTTCGCCGTGTTTATTCTCGAGCGAGTGACCGGGGATCGCATGCCCGTCGGGCGCGATGCGGCCGTCCTCGGGCCAATCCTCTGCAGCACCAGCGCGCAGCATCACGAGATTTTCCGATGCACTGCTCTGGAACCAGTACGGCGTGCCGCGCGGTAACATCACGCCCTGGTACTTCGTGAGCACCGTAATCGCGTCTTCAGTTCCGATGTGGAACGTGGCCTCACCCTGCAAGATGATGAATGAGTGGTCTTCCATCGGGTGCAGATGGAGTACGTTCTCGCCGCCGGACGCGTAGACTTTAAGCCGCAATCGCAGCAGATCCGTTCGCGCGACGGTCGTATCGGAACGTCCCTCCGCCAGCAAAGGCGCCTCAAGCGAGAAGTACTGAGCTTCGGGTTTGACGTGCATCTCGGTGGTCATATTAATTCTCCTCGAGCCGGGAAGCTAAGCCGTAAAGACGGATGGCGTTGCCGCGAATAAGCTTCGTTTGAACGTCCTTCGGCAACTCGCCGATGTGGTGGTAGACGTTCTCGCGTGAATAGGGGAACGTCATGTTAAAGTGCGGGTAGTCGTTCGACCACATGAGATTGTCTTGCCCCCACCACGAGAACTGCCGCGTTCCGGAGCGGTCTTCGAGCCACGTGCAGTAGACGTGCTCGTTGAAAATTTCGCTGGGCAGACGCTCGATGCCGAGGGACTCTTTCTGACGGAAGCGCTCGTAATAGTAGTCCCATTGTTGCAAAACGAACGGCAGCCAGCCGCACTCGCTTTCCGCCAAGACGATTCGGAGCTTCGGGTGACGTTCGAAAACGCCCGAGAAGATCACGTCGAAGAGTGCGTTAATGGTGTCGTTTTGCTTCTTGTTGACGGAGCCGCGAATCTTCTCGTAACCAATCACCTTCTTTTGCGTGAGCGCGTAGGAGTGACCGGTGAGAATGTGCATGTGGATCGGTATGCCGGCTTCGGCGGCCGCGCCCCATAACGGATCGTAGTGACGTGACGTAAAGGGTAGGTCCGGATCGGGCACTTGCCACACCATCGCACCGATCAGTCCCAACTCGGTTCCTCGGTACATCTCCTTAACGGCGGCATCGATGTCGTAAACGGACAGGGCCGTAACGCCGAAAAGATTGTGCGGAGCCGTTGCGCAAAAGCCGGCCAGCCAGTCATTGTAGGCGACAAACGCTGCGTGCTGCGCCGCACCGTCGGGCAACCCGAAGATGGTCATCCCGTCGTTGGGAAACAGCACCTCGGCTTGAACGCCGTCCCGTTTCTGATCGAGCAACCGGGCCTGGGGATCGCTCGCTCCCGCAGGCAAGATGTGAGCGCGAAATCCGACGCCGTCAAGCCACTCGTGGACCGTTTCTCGGTACGGCGCTGCTACTTGCTGCCATAGCGAGTGCGGCTCCATCACGTGGGAGTCGGTCGAAATCAAGCCCGGCAGGGCATCCAACGCGGCACGGGTCGCGGGATCGGGATCTTTGAGGGCGGCGAGGGTCCGGGCTTCGGGGACCTGGACCTCAGGATGCATCATGTTCATGGATTGCCTCCGCTGAGCTCATGATTCGCGCTGAACCGGCCTTCACCCCACGCAAG
>PLTN01000094.1:52062-86517 GCA_003164495.1 Vulcanimicrobiota bacterium | reverse complement strand
TTCGCCGGTTTCGGCATCGCCACGATCTTGATCAACGTCGGCCCGCACACGCGCGGTCCGGAGATGCGTCCCGCGGCTTGGGTCACGGCGTTCCTCTACGTCGAAATCGTGTTCTACCTCGTCGCGCGCTGGGTTGCATCGCGGCAGGACGACACGCGCAGCGTTGCGTCGTACGCCGACGGGACACGGGTGGAATTCAACGCGCAAGGACAACCGGCGCTCGCGTTCGCCGAAGGGAGCATGGAGCCGGCCACGCGGACGCTGCAGCCCGACGGGCGGCTGGTTTACGCATCGCCGGCCGGCACCGCGACGTTCGAACCCGACGGCGTGATGAAGGCCGCCGGCGGTTCGACCAGCGGCAAGGAAATGTGGATCTGGATCGGGCTGCTCGCCGTTTCGTCGGGCGCGCTCGCGGCCTCGAAGTGGAACGGGTTGTTCGACTTCTTCGTCGTGTGGGGCTGTGCGGCCGCGGTCGTGGGACAGCGCTTCTTGCGCCGGCCGGCGCTCTTCGGCAACCCGTTCGGCATGCCGCTCGACGTGCTGATCGGCGTCTTGCTGGTCGTCTCGGGCGTCATCTACACGGCGTGCTATATCCCGTTCTTCACGCTCGGCCACAATTTCTTGGATATGGTCGCGCTGCAGACGGAGATGTTCAACTACCACGACCATCTCGTNNACCGGAGCCGCAACGAACGATCCCGCCGCGTGCTGTGTGGCGGAGATCCTGGCGCTGCCGAATCCGTTCGTGTGGTGGTTCGGCTTGCTCACGGTGCCGCTCGTCGGCTTCTACGCCTGGTTCGAGCGTAACCGCGGCTACGCGCTCTTGATCGTGGCGTACTTCCTGCAGTGGCTGCCGTGGATCATCTCGCCGCGCATCGCGTTCGAGTACCATTTCTTCCCGAACCTCGCGATCATCGTGCTCTGTAACGCGATCGTGTTGCAGAAGGCGTGGAACTGGATTCCCTCAGGCGCAACGTCGCCGTTCATCCCGCGCTTGGGCGTCGGGATCTATCTGGCCATCGTCGTTTGGGCCTTCGCATTTTTCTATCCGGTGCTGGCCGGTACGCACGTCACGTGGGATGCCTGGCACGCCCGCATGTGGATTGGACGTTGGATTATATGAGCGGACATAGTAAGTGGCACAATATCAAGCTGAAGAAGGGGAAGGTCGACGCGCAGCGCGGCGCCATCTTCACGAAGGTCAGCAAAGAGATCATCCTGGCGGCGAAAAACGGGTCGTCGGACCCCGAGGCCAACTACCGGCTGAAGATGGCGGTCGATAAAGCGCGCTCCGTGAACATGCCGCAGGACAACATCAAGCGCGCGATCGCGCGCGGGAGCGGTTCCGAGGGCGAGAAGCTGATCGAGGAGATCCGCTACGAGGGGTACGGACCGGCCAACATCGCCGTGATCGTCGATGCCGCGACCGACAACCGCAACCGCACGGCGAGCGAAATCCGATTCCTGTTCAGCCGCAACGGGGGGACGCTGGGCGAAACCGGAAGCGTCGGCTGGATGTTTGAATCGCGGGGCCTGATCGAAGTCGATCCGCAGCGCCTCTCCGAGGACGAGCTGACCGAACGCGCGCTGGTCGACGGCGTGATCGACGTGCGCTTCGGCGACCCGGCCGAGATCGTCACAGAGCCCGCGCTCCTGATGGCGGCCAAGGATCAGTTGGAAGCGGCCGGATTGCGCGTGATCTCGGCCCAGCTCACGATGGAAGCGAAGCAGACGTCGCGTCCCAGTGACGCCGACACCAACAAAGTGCTGGAGTTCCTCGACGCGCTCGAAGAGCACGAAGACGTGCAACGCGTCTACAGCAATGCCGACTTCGACGAGGCGGCGCTGGAAGCACTGCTGTCGTGAGGGCCTTACCGCCGTGAACGAAACTGCCGCGCCGCCGCGCCGGCCGTTGCGAGCCTCGTTCACGACGCTGCTGGACCGCGATTGGATCCTCGCGCTGTCGCTGGCTTTTTTCGTCGCGGTCGTCGTCTGGTTCGGGCGTTCGGTCCAGGACTTCTTCGGCAGTTCGGGCGACGTGCTGTTGCCGGCGTTCAGCGGGCAGACCACCGACGACGCGTCGGCCGAGTGCGAGCGGCTGCACTTGAGCTGCACGGTCGTCGCCCGTCAGCCGAGCGAACAGTATCCCCTCGACGTCGTGATGGACCAGCAGCCCGTGCCCGGCTCAAACGTGCGCGAAGGCCGCGCGGTGTCGCTCGTGGTCAGCACCGGCATTCACATCTTTCCGATGCCCGATCTGCGCTTCGAATCGCTGCGTAACGTGCAGTTGGAACTCGGGAACGTCAAGCTCACGCTGGCGGGGACGAAGACCGTTCCCAACAACGACATTCCGGCGAACCACGTGATCGACCAAGTCCCGCCGCCGCTCACCAGCGTGCGCGAGGGCACGACGGTTACGCTCACGCTGAGCAAAGGGCCGCCGGCCAACATCAAGGTGCCGAACTTCGTCGACATGGGGATCGACGCGGCGCGCGATGCGGCCGCGGCGGCGAAGGTTCATTTGGGGCAGGTCGTGTGGACGCCGTTCGGGCCGGACGGCCCCGCGCGGGGCACGGTCGTGCGGCAGTCGCCGGCCGCGGGTACGAACATCGATCCGTTCACGTTGACGTCGCTGCAAGTGAGCGCCGGTCCGACTGAATACGGGTACCTCGTCCGTCAGGTGCACGTTACGGCGGCGATCCCGCTGCGCGACGACACCGCGCACGTGCGGATGCAAGTGCGTGACGACACCGGCACCTGGAACGTCTATGACGGCTACGCACAGGGCGGCGCAAAACTCGATCTCACCGTAACCGCGATCGGGACCGCCGAGCTGGATACCTACGTCAACAACGAACTGCTGGACGTGACCACGATCGGGAAAGAACCACCCCAGCTCAAGCATCCGTCCGCGCCGTCGGCCCCCGCGCACTGATGCCGTCCGTCAAACTCGCGCCCTCGCTGCTCTCGGCGGATTTCGCCGACATCGCGGGCCAGATCAAGATGGTCGAAGCGGCGGGGGCAAATGCGTTGCACCTCGACTCGATGGACGGCCGGTTCGTGCCGAACTTCACCTGGGGGCCGAAGATCGTCGCCGATCTGCGCAAGCTGACTACGCTGCCGTTCGACTGTCACCTGATGATCGTCGAGCCCGAGAAGTACGTCGACGCGTTTCGCGAGGCGGGCGCCGACATCATCACGTTCCACTACGAGGCCACGCCGCACGCGCATCGGCTGTTGCAGCACCTGCGTAAGATCGGTGCCCGCGCCGGCATCGGGATCAACCCGCAGACGCCGACCGCGATGCTGGTCGACTTGATCGAGGAATGCGATCAGATCCTGGTCATGAGCGTGAACCCCGGTTTCGGCGGCCAGGCCTTCATCGAACGCGCGCTCGTGAAATTGCGCGAGGTGCGCGCGCTGGTCGCCGCGCGCAACCCCGACTGTGACATCGAAGTCGACGGCGGCATCGGTACGACAAACATCGAGCGCGCGGTCGAGGCCGGAGCGACGATGCTGATCGCCGGTTCGAGCGTATTCGGCGCGGCCGATCCGCCGGCGGCGATGCGCGAGATGCGCCGGCGCATCGACTCCGTCGTCAAGTGACCGAAGACGACCTGATCGCAAAGCTGCAGGCGATCGTATCGCACGCGGCTCCCGGTGCGTTGCTCGTGGGGATCGGCGACGATGCGGCCGTGTGGCAGCCGTCGCGTTCGCATCGCAGCGTGATCACGACCGATGCGCTGATCGAAGACGTGCACTTCACGCGCGCCGCAATGAGCGCGGCCGATGTCGGGCATCGCGCGCTGGCTTCGAATCTCTCCGATATCGCCGCGATGGGCGCGAAGCCGGTGCTGGCGACGATCGCCTTCGGCGTCGGACCGGGCGCTGATGAAGCCTGGATCCTCGACTGTTACCGCGGCATCGCCGCGCTCGCCGAACGTGCGAAGTGCGCGATTGCCGGCGGCGACATCGTGCGCGCGCCCGCGATCATGATTTCCATTACGATCGTGGGCGAAGTGCGCGCCTCGAATCTCAAGACGCGTGCAGCGATGCTCCCGGGCGACACGATCGCGGTAACCGGGCCGCTCGGCGCCAGCCGCGCCGGTCTCGCGGTCGCGGTCGAGCATCCGGAGCTCGCGTCCGAAGCGGGCGCCGCGGAAGCGTTGCGCGCGTTCCGCACGCCCGAGCCGCGCTTGGCCGAAGGACGCTGGCTGGCCGCGTCGCGCAACGTGCGGGCGATGATGGATACCTCCGACGGTCTCTCGACCGATCTCGCGCGGCTCGCGCGCGCATCGAACGCCGGCGCAACGATCGAAACGGTCCCGGTCGCCGAGTGCGCGCGCGCGCTCGCGCCGCGTGCCGGGGCCGACGCGCAAGCGTGGGCGCTCGACGGCGGTGAAGACTACGAATTGCTCGTGTCCGTTGCGTCGCGCGCGTTCTCGCATCTGGCGGGCCGCTTTCACGCGCGCTTCGGCCGCCCGCTGCTGCGCGTGGGCGTCGCCACCGCGGAGACGGGGCTGCGCCACGCCGGCGGCGCTCCGATCGCGAGCGCCGGCTGGGATCATCTCCGCTAAACGCGCGCGCGTTCCCGCCATGCTTGCGGCACGAGGCCGCCGAACGCGTCCGCGAGTTCGGGTCCGGTTACACTGCGTAGTGCTCCGGCGTTGGAGGCGAGCCACGCGCGAACGTCGCGTTCGCCGCGCAGGCCAGGGCGTGCGGGCCGCTGCCCGACCAGCCGGCCGTGACGAACCACGGCACGTCGAAGTGCCGCAGCACCGCCTCGACGTCGGCCGCAACGCCGGCGACGCGCCGGCCGGGCTGACGCGTCGAGGTTGCGTAACCGGGGCGCGAGATGGAGAGCCAGCGCCGGCCCGCGCTCGGCGCCGCCGACGAGCACGTCGAGAACGCGGCCGATGCCCGGGTCGAGGGATTCCATCCGTAAGTTCATGACTGCAGGATACTACTTTTCCGCGACTGTACTTCACGTGATGGACGTCGTCGTTCGCAGCGCCGAACAAATCACGCCGCGCATCAAGTCGTTCGAATTGAACGATCCGGCCGGTGCGCCGTTGCCCGAGTTCGAGGCCGGCGCGCACGTCGACGTTACGCTGCCCAACGGGCTCGTGCGCTCGTACTCGTTGCTGAATCACCCCGGCGAGCGCAATCGTTACGTCATCGCGGTCTTGCGCGAAGAAGCCGGCGGCGGCGGTTCGGCGTGGATGCACGATTCGCTCAAACCCGGCGACGTGCTCAGCATCACGCCGCCGCAGAACCGGTTCGAACTCGACGAAGGCGGCGACCATAACTTCTTGATTGCCGGCGGCATCGGCATCACACCGATCCTCTCGATGGCGGAGCGCCTCGACGAGCTCGGGATCGACTTCAAGCTCTACTACTGCACGCGCAATCGCGAAGAGACCGCCTTCGCCGAACTCATCGAGGAGCGCTTTGGCGAGCGGCACGTCTTTCATCACGACGGCGGCCTGCGCGAGCAGATGCTCGATGTCGAAGCGCTCCTGCGCGTGCGCGAGCCCGGAACCCACGTCTACGTGTGCGGACCGCCGGGCTTGATCACGGCCGTCCGCAATGCGGCGCACGACTGGCCCAAAGGCACCGTGCACTTCGAGCTCTTCGGTTCGGGCCGGGTCGAGATCGCAACCGAGAACAAGCCGTTCGACGTTCACCTCAAGCGGCGGAACTTGACGTTCCACGTCCCGGCCGACCGCACGATCCTCGAAGTCCTGGCGGAAAACGACGTGCGCGTGCGTTCGATCTGCCGTGAAGGCTACTGCGAAGTGTGCACCACGCGCTACGTGTCCGGCAAAGTCGACCATCGCGACAGCGTCCTCGATCCGGAAGACCGGAAGACGATGATGCAGATCTGCGTCTCGCGTGCATTACCCGACGAAACCCTCGTACTCGACCTGTAGACCCGGAGGTAGACGATGACTTCAACCCAGCTCGAACGCCCCACGACCGCGATCCGCACGACCTCGCTCGAGCGCGGCACGTTCCTCACGACGGATCTGGTGAGGGTGCGGCGCCTGCTCGAAGAAGCGCTCGACCTAGAGTGCGTGATCTACAAACCGGGCTCGCTGTACGTGCGCGAAAAGGGCCACCGACCCGGGGAGCCGCTGCACGGCCAGCCGTATCTCGTGCTCGAGGTCACCGAGGTCAAGGAAATCCCGAACCCGCAGGCATTCCTCAACCACTGGGGCGTGTTCGTCGCAACGCAGAGCGACGTCGATCGCGCCTACGCCACGCTGGTCGAGAACAAAGACCGCTACGGGATCCGTAACGTGCAAAAACCCAAGGCCAACCACGGCGCATACTCGTTCTACTTCGACGACTTCGACAGCAATTGGTGGGAAGTCGAACACCGCATTCCCAAAAAGCAGTACGCGGCGCTGCGCGAAAAAGGTGACGTCGTATGACGGCGCTCGTTCCGAACACGCGCCTCTCGCACGGCACGATCGAGTGCATGGACCACAAAGCGTCCCGCCGCTTTTACGAAGAGGTGCTGGGTTTGGGCTCGGTGCGGCCGCTGCCGGCGGCGCAGTATCTGTGGAACGGCGGCCCGTGGTCGCTGGTGTGCGTCGGCATCGGCGTTGAAACCAAGCCGCAGGGTGTGGAGAACCGCTTCTGCCTGCGCGTCACCTCCGCCGCGGAGGTCGATGCGGCGCGCGATACCGCGTTGCGCTTACAGGGCGAGCACAAGATCAAAAAGATCGGCCCGATCGAAGTGCACGGCAACGTGCGTTCCTTTATGCTCTGCGATCGGGATACGAACTGGTGGGAAATATCCAACACCAGCGGCGCGACCTACGACGAAGCCTTCGCCCGCGGCGACGTGAGTGCCTAAAGCCCGAACTTCATCCGTTATCGCCGATCTCGTAACGGCGAATCGCATCCTCGCCCATCAGGGCGTCCTCGATGGCTACGGTCACATCAGCGCGCGCTGCGAGGACGATCCGAATCGCTACTACATCGGCGATGCTTCGCCGCCGGGGAACGTGCGGACGAAGAACGTGTTTCGGTGGGATCTGAACAACGATCCGGCGGGTCACAGGCACCGGACATACGGCGAACGCTTCATCCACGGACAGATCTACCAAGCGCGGCCCGACGTGCACGCGGTCGTCCACTGCCACGCGCCGGAGCTCGTCATGTTCGGCGCGAGCGGCATTCCGCTACGGCCGATCTACCACATGGCCGGCTTTCAAGGGGAAGATCCGTTGCCGGTGTTCGAGATTCGCGACCTCTTCGGGCCCGAGACCGACATGCTGATCCGCAGCAACGAACAGGGCGCGGCGCTCGCGCGAACGCTGGGAGATCGCGCGGCCGTGCTCATGCGCGGTCACGGCGCGACGATCGTGGCGCGGTCGGTCAAACAGGCGGTGCTGTTTGCGGTGTATGCCGTGATCAACGCGCGCATTCTCGGGCAAGCGCTCATGGCGGGCGGCTCGCCGGTCTTTATCAACGCCGCCGAAGGACGCGGTACGGCGAAGGTCTTAGCCGACGGCGAGCGCGGCTGGCAGTATCTCGCGCGTATCGCTACGCAGGGTACGTAACTTCGACCAGCCGCACGCTCTGCTGTCCGTGCAGTTTGCTGGCACTTTTACCGGTAAACACCCCCGAGGTCGGCGGGACGTCGTCGTAGTCGCGGCCGATCGCGACCACGATGTAGCGGAAGTCCGTTTCCTTGCAATAGGTCGGGTCGTACGAAAGGACCAGCGGTCCGTGCTTGCGGTCCGCAACGAGAAACTCAACCCACGCGTGGGTCGCGCCTTCACCCAGCAGATGTCCCGACACGTAGCGCGCGCTGAGACCGGCCGCGCGAGCGAGCGAGATCGCGATGTGCGCGTAGTCTTGGCACACCCCGCGTGCTTGCGCAAACGCCGTGGCCGCAGTGGTGAAGACGTCGGTGACGCCTTTGGTGTAGGTCATGTGATCGTGGACGAAGTGGACGATCTCTTGGGCGAGTTCGTGCTGGTTGGGGTGCAGCGAGCGCAGCTCGGCCGCAGCCGCGCTGAGGGCATCATTTGCGCGCGTCAGACGGCGGCCGCCGCTCCAGCGCGGATCGATCAAATCGTGCGCGGTGGCGCACGTCTTCCCGAGCCGGTGGTCGCGCAGGATCGTGGCTTCGAGCGAGAAGACGATCTCGCGTTCGACGCGCGGTACGCGCACCGCGGCAATATCGTTGCCGAACTCATCGCTCTCGAGCGCCAGCGGGCCGACACCTGAGGCCGATAGACGATTGGCTAGCCGCTGTTGATCGAGGTGACGCAGGCGCGGAACGATGATCAGCTGATGCTGCAGGTTGGCAATCGGCTTTTCGTACTCGTAGCGCAGCGTCTGCGTTACCGCGTACCGCGCGGTAACGACGCCCTGCCAATCAACAGTGCGTTCGTCGATCGAGTCCCCACGAAACCCGGTCATACCAGAAGTTGCTCCGCCCAACAGGTCATCCCCTTGAAGAAGGCATTGCCGTACGTCGTCACCATTGGTACATCGGCAGCGTCACGGCCGCGCGCTATAATAACGCGCCCCCGGCGCCGTTCGTTGTTGCGCGGGTCAAACGTCCACCAGCGCCCGTCGAGATAGGCCTCAAACCAAGCGCAGAAATCCATCGGGGCATCGGAGACGGGCACGTCGATGTCGGGGATGTAGCCGAACACGTAACGGGCCGGGATGCTCATGGCGCGGCAGAGCGCGATCCCCAGATGGGTGAAGTCGCGGCAGACGCCGGTTGCCTCGGCCAACACGTCGCTCGAGCTCCGCGTCGGCGCCGCAAACTGGTAGCCGAACTTGACGTGGTCGTGCACGAATTGCACGATCGTCTGCACGCGGTTCCAGCCGAGCTCGGTGCCGCCGAACATTTGAAGTGCGCGGTCGTAGAGTTCATCGGAGAGGCAGAACCGGCTCGGCAGCGTGTAGACGAGGACGTCGTCGGGCAGTTCCTCGACGGGGGTCTGCCGGGCGTGCGGGTCCGCGTCTTCGGCCGCGAACGGCGCCTCCACGCGGGCATCGTAATAGATCGTATTGAGTCCGGCCGGCAGCGTGAGGCGGCGGCAGACGTTATCGTAGATGTCGACGTAGTCGTGATAGGGCACGGGGGGCGTCGTCATCCAGGTTTCGCTGATCAGGCGCACGCCGCCGAACCCGGATGGGCGCACGAGGACGATCGCCGGGACATCGCCCTGGGCTTCGTAGTCGAATTGGCAGCCGACGTGAATCGTCAGGCTCTCGCGTTTGGACATGGTCTGCACCGCTCATTCGTTCCCACGAATGGGCACACACCATCCATCCAATTGGCCACAGTTTCGTGCAGCCGGACGATACCGCCTAGGCGACGCCGATGCGTTTGACGCGCTTCGAACGCAGGCAGTTCGTGCAGACGCGAGCGGTGCGGTGGGTACCGCGATCGTCGATCCGGACGGCTTGCAGGTTCGGCAGCCAGCGGCGCTTGGTCTTGTTCATTGCGTGGCTAACGTTGTTGCCCGCCATCGGACCCTTACCACAAACGTCGCATCTCTTGGCCATAACAGGCGAATTGTATCATGCAGAGCGCCCTTCGACAAGCTCAGGATGACACGATGTGGCGACACGGACAAAGCAAGCAAGCCTGGGCCAGGCGGATCGTACCTTGGACGAAAAGGCACGAACGTGCAGAACGAGACCAAGCGTGCCCGGATCGCGATCGATGCGATGGGGGGCGATAACGCGCCTGCCGAGATCGTGGCCGGCGCGATCCTCGCGCATCGTGACGGCGGCGTCGATCTCGCTCTGGTGGGGGATGAGGCACGGATCCGCCCGCTCTTGGGCGACGCGGCCGGGGCGATCGAGGTCGTGCACGTGGCGGGCGAGATCGCCATGGATGCGCCGGCGGCACAGGCCATGCGCAGCGCGCGCGGGACGAGTTTGGGCCAGGTGGTCGAGATGGTGCGCGACGGCAGCGCCGACGCCGCGCTCTCGGCCGGCAACAGCGGCGCGTTCCTCGCTATTGCACTCGTCCGTCTGCGCACGATTCCGGGCATCGCGCGCCCGGCGATCGCCGCGGTGCTGCCGACGATCGGCGGACCATTCGTGCTGTGCGACGCCGGCGCGAACGTCGACTGCCGCCCGGAGTGGATCGCGCAGTTCGCGTTGATGGGCGACGCCTACGCGAAGGTCGCGCTCGGCATCGAACGTCCGCGAGTCGGGATCATCTCGATCGGCGAGGAGCGCAGCAAGGGCAATCAGCAAACGCTGGAAGCCGCGGCGCTGCTCGACGATGCGCCGCTGCACTTCATCGGTCACGTTGAAGGCAAGGACATCTACGAACACCACGCCGACGTCGTGGTCTGCGACGGCTTCGTGGGTAACGTGATTCTCAAGACCTCGGAAGGCGCCGGTCAGTTCATCAGCACGATGCTGCGCGAGATGATCGACGATGCGCCGCCGATCGAAAAGGTGGGCGCGTTCTTGCTGAAGCCGTCGTTCGAGAAACTGCGTGCGCGGCTGCGCTACGACACGTATGGCGGCGCGCCGCTGCTCGGCGTGCGCGGATGCTGCATCGTGACGCACGGCCGCTCGAACCGTATCGCCATCCGCAACGCGATTCGCAATGCGGTGACGCTGGCCGAACGGAATCTGATCGGGACGATCGAGGCATCGTTGAGTGGAACACTGGCGCTCGGCGCCGCCGAGGTAAACGGAACCGGCTGAACGATGCCCGCGGCGATCTACGTCCACTGGGCGTTTTGTCCCTATATTTGCCCGTACTGCGATTTTGCGAAGTGGGCCTACGACGAGCGCGCCGCCGAACGCTACGTGCGCGCGCTGGAAGCGGAGATCGACCGCACGCCGGTGTTCGAGGCGACGACGGTGTTTTACGGCGGCGGCACGCCTAACGCGTATCCCGCGGCCGAACTCGTGCGCGTGCTCGACCGCTTGCGCGAACGGTTCGGCGTGCGCGCGGATGCGGAAGTGTCGGTCGAGGTCAACCCCGACCGTGAACTGACCCGCGGCTTCGATCAGCTGCGGGCCGGCGGCTTCAATCGCATCTCGATCGGTGCGCAGTCGCTGGTTGCCGCGGAACTTCACGTGCTGGGGCGGCGGCATGGTCCGGACGATGTCGCGGAAACGGTGCGGCGGGCGCGCGCGGCCGGCTTCGGCAACATCAACGTCGACTTGATGTTCGGCGTACCCGGCCAGACCGAAGCGTCGTGGGAACGTTCGCTCGACGCCGTGATCGCGCTCGGCGTCGAACACGTGTCGACGTACGGCTTGACGATCGAAGAGGGCACGCCGTACGCTCGCTGGGCCGACCGCGAACCGGGGGCGTTTGCGACCAACGACCGCGAAGCGGACCTCTATGCGCTCGCGATCGGGAAGCTCACGGCGGCCGGATTCGAGCACTACGAGATCAGCAATTTTGCCCGCCCGGGCTACCGTTGCGAGCACAATGCCAACTACTGGCGTAACGGAGCCTACGCGGGCTTCGGCGTGGGGGCGGCGTCGTACCGGGGTGGGATACGTTCCACCCATACCCGCGACCGCGCCGCATATGAGGCGGCGGCTCTTGCCGGTGAGGCGATCCCAGGCGATTCCGAGGGTTTGACCGGCGACGCGCAAGCCGGCGAAGCGGTAATGCTCGCGTTGCGCACAAGCGAGGGAGTCGATGCGGACACGTTCCGCGAACGGTACGGCGTCGATGTTTTCACGCACTACGCCCCGATCATTGCGGAATACGCCGCAGCCGGGCTCCTCGTCGCCGACGAACGTTCCGTGCGCCTCACCGCGCGCGGGCGGTTTGTAGCTAACGATGTCTGCGGTGCGTTCCTCGCCCGAGCGTGATCCGGGCGGCCATCTTGCGGGCGTCGTCTTGCGCCTGGTCTTTGCCGCGATCTTCGGCACGACCGGATTTCTGCTGGGCCGCGAGGCCTACGATCGGGCGATCTCGATTCACGTCGCGAATCAATGGTGGCAGTTCGCCGCGGTCGTCATCGCCCCGGTGATCGGGGCGCTGCTCGGCGTCCTGGTCGTACCGATGGCGCAGCGCGTGTTCGAGCACGAACTGGTTGCCGTCGAACGCGCGATCGACCGGATGGCGCCGGGCGAACTCGTCGGCGGCGCGATCGGATTGACCGGCGGCCTGATCATCGCGTTCCTGGCCAAGAGCGTGCTGTTCGAGTTCATCACGTTTGCCGGGCGCACGGGCAGCTACATCGCGATCGTGATCTATATCGTGGTCAGCATCTTCGCCGCGTATCTCGGCGCTCGCGTGGGTGCGAAACAGCGCGTGGGCGTCGGCGTCGGGCGGCTCACCAACGTTGCGGTCGCGTCGGGCGGCACGCCCAAGGTTCTCGATACGTCGGTGATCATCGACGGACGGATCCTCGACATCGTAAGCAGCGGATTTCTCGACGGCCCGCTGCTGCTGCCGCGTTTCGTGCTGCGCGAGTTGCAGAACATCGCCGACTCGAGCGACGCGATGCGGCGCACGCGCGGCCGCCGCGGGCTCGACGTGCTGACCAAACTGCAGGCGATCTCGCCGCTCGAGATCGTCGAACGCGACTTCGATACGGTCGGCGAGGTCGATGCGAAGCTGGTGTTGCTGGCGCGCGAGCGCGGCGGGAAGCTCGTGACCAACGATTTCAACCTCAACCGGGTGGCCAACGTCGAGGGCGTCCCCGTGCTCAACATCAACGAGCTCGCCAGCGCCGTCAAACCCGTGCTGCTGCCGGGCGAAGAGCTGCGTGTTGCTTTGATCAAAGAAGGGAAAGAGCCGCATCAAGGGGTTGGCTACCTCGATGACGGCACGATGATCGTCGTCGAAAACGGCCGCCGTCAGGTCGGCGAAACGGTCGATGTCGCCGTAACGAGCGCCCTCCAAACCGCCGCCGGCCGGATGATCTTCGCTCGGATGAAAAGATAGAGATGACGATGCAAAGCGACCCCACGGGGACCGTTGCCCTTTCCAACATGATGAGGGGAGCTATAGTCGGGGGGGGAGGATTCGCTAAGCGAATCCAACGGCGCTGCGCGCCGCGGTGCGAATGCACCGGGGGCACGGAGCCTGGGGCGGAGTGCCGTTAAACTATGATTTGGGGCGCGGTAATTGTGGCTGCCGGACGCGGGACGCGGTTCGGTCAGCCGAAGCAATTGGTGAAGTTGGGCGGAAAGCCGATGCTGACGTGGTCGGTTGAGGTCTTTGCTTCGATGCCGGAGATTTCGGACATCGTGATCGTGACCGAGCGCGAGTTCATCGAAGACGTGCAGGAAGCGGTGATCGGCAGCGTGCGCGCGGCGTCGCTGCTCGTCGTGGCGGGCGGACCCGACCGGCAAGCCAGCGCCGAGAGCGGGATCGCGGCGCTGCCGGAACACTGTGCGGGCATTTTCGTGCACGACGGCGCGCGGCCGTTCGTTCGCGCTGTCGACGTGCGCGCGGGAATGCGGGCCGTGCGCCCCGGCGTCGCGGCGCTCTTGGCCGCGCCGGTCGTCGACACGATTAAGATCGTCGACGCCCAGCTCAAGGTGACGCGCACGCTCGACCGCGCCTCGCTGTGGTCGGCGCAAACACCGCAATTCGCTACCGCGCGCGACATGCGCGCAGCGCACACTGAAGCCGTGCGCCATGATTGGCCGCGCGCGACCGACGATGCCGCGTTGCTCGAGCGCAGCGGTTGTGACGTCGTCGTGGTCGAGTCGCCGGTCGAGAACATGAAGGTCACGCACCCCGTCGACCTGGTGCGGGCCGAAGCCATTGCCCAAGAGCGCGATCCGATCGTCATCGGCGAAGAAGACGTGTTTCTGGTCGAATGTTTCGTTGAGCCGCAAGCGGTGGATGCCCTCATTGCGGAGCTGGAATCGCGTTCCGCGCACATCGACGGCGTCGATCGCGATCTGCCGAACGCGGTCGCGATCCGCGCGTATGCGGGTTCCGATGCGCTGCGCGGCTTCGGCCGCCGCCTGCACGCGCTGGCGGGTGAGGACGCACTCTTCACCACGCATCTCTCGTACGTGGTCGCGCGACCATGATGCGCGTCGGTCACGGTTTCGATGCGCATCGGCTCGTCGAAGGCCGACCGTTCGTTGTCGGGGGCGTGACGATTCCGTTCGAACGGGGCCCGCTCGGCCATTCCGACGGGGACACCCTCACGCACGCGATCTGCGATGCGCTGCTCGGCGCGGCCGCACTCGGCGACCTCGGAGCGCATTTTCCCGATACGGACCCGCAATGGAAAGGCGTCGATTCGCTCACGCTTCTGGCCGCCGTGCACGAGCAACTCGTGCGCCACGGCTGGACGATCGGCAACATCGATGCGACGGTCGTCGTGCAAGCGCCGAAACTCGCGCCGCACATCGCCACCATGCGCGACACGCTGGCCGAAACGCTGACCCTCGACATCGCGAAGATCAGCGTGAAAGCGAAGACCAGTGAAGGCATGGGATATACCGGTGACGGCAGCGGGATCGCCGCCTACGCCGTCGCGTTGCTGACCTCGCTCGAATGACTGCTGCCGAACTCGCGAGCGCGATGCAGCGCCACGGATTGCTCGAAGAGCCGGCGCCGCCGGCGGCCGAACGCTGGATCGCAACGTTCATCGAGGCCTACGGCAGTCGCTGCGCGACGATCGACGACGCCTTGAACGAGGTCGCACTGCTGCGCGCGGAAGCCACGATCATCCCGGCGCTTGAACTCGAGCGTTTGCGTAACCGGCAGGTCGTCTTCTTTCTCGATGCGGTCGCGCAGTACGTCGACGCCCAGCCCGAACTTCGTGGCCTGCCGCTGGCGGGCGACATTCCGGCCATCGCCGATGAGTTCGGGATCACGCACGACGACGCGCTGGCGGCCGTGCGGATGGCCCTCACCGGTCGTAAGGAGGGGCCGCCGCTCGAGCTCCTCTTCCCGCTGCTCGGCCACGAGCGCATCATGATTCGCGTCGGCGCCGTGAGCTCGCACCTCTTGCACGGGCGGGGTCTCGAGCCGATCGCACATGGTCCGGGCGGCGTGCCGTTCCAGACGATCCAGCCTCAGAAACCACCGGATGCTTAGCGGGGTTCGTAAGAGGCGATCCATGCGTGACGCGTTCGCGACGTTTCTCGCCGACCTCCGCGCGCCGGTCGAACGCGACCCGGCGGCTGAAGGCTGGCTCGACGTCTTTCTCTCGTATCCCGGCTTTCACGCCATCACCGCACATCGGGCCATCCATGCGCTGTGGCAGCGCCGTGTCCCGTTGCTGCCCCGGCTGATGAGCGAGGTCGTGCACCGCTTGACCGGCATCGACATCCATCCGGGCGCGACGATCGGCCCCGGATTCTTCATCGATCACGGCACGGGCGTGGTTATCGGGGGAACCGCGATCGTCGGCCGGGACGTCACGATCTATCAGGGCGTCACGCTGGGCGGCACGTCGCTGCAGCGCAAGAAGCGCCATCCGACGCTATGCGACAACGTCGTCGTGGGTTCGGGCGCCGCGGTGCTCGGCGATATCACGATCGGTGAGAACGTGAAGATCGGTGCGAACTCAGTCGTGGTGAAGGACGTCCCGGCCAACTCGACCGTGGTCGGGATTCCGGGCCGCGTCGTCCTGCAGGACGGCCGCCCGATCGCGCTCCCGTCACCGCGCCCGCAGGTGGACCTGCCCGACCCGGGTGCGACAGAGGTCGCCGAGCTGCGCGCGCGCATTGCAGCGCTCGAAGCACGTCTCGCCGAACTCGTCGATCGTAACGATGTCTCTACGCCTTTATAACACCCTCACGCACGCGGTCGCGCCGTTCGTGCCGATCGTCGACGGCGAGGTGCGCATGTACGTGTGCGGTCTCACGCCGTCGGCTGAAGCGCATCTGGGTCATGCCCGGTCTTTTTTGTTTTTCGACGTATTGCGGCGCTATCTCGCACACCCGCGCAACGGCTACCACGTAACCTACGTGCAGAACGTGACCGACATCGACGACCGTTCGATCGCTGCCGCCCAGAACGAAGGTGCGAGCGTCGAAGAGATCGTGGCCAAATACTACGGCCGCTTCAAGGACGGGATGCGTGCGCTCGGGGTGCGCGAACCCGATCTCGAACCGCACGCGACCCAGCACATCGACGCAATCGTCGACATGATCGCCGAGTTGGTCGCAACCGGACACGCCTATGTGACCGGCGACGGTGTGTATTACGCGGTGAAATCGTTTCCGCGCTACGGGGAACTCTCGCACCGCAACGTCGACGAACTGCTCGTCGGCGCGCGCATTGCCGAGAACGAGCAGAAGAACGATCCGCTCGACTTTGCGCTGTGGAAGTTGGCTAAACCCGGCGAGCCGCAGTGGCCCTCTCCATGGGGTTCGGGGCGCCCCGGCTGGCACATCGAGTGCAGCGCGATGTCGCGCGAGCTGCTCGGCGTGCCGTTCGACATCCACGGCGGCGGATACGACCTGATCTTCCCGCATCACGAGAACGAGATCGCGCAGAGCGAAGCCTTGATGCCGCCGCATTCCCACTTGGCAAACGTGTGGATGCACGGCGGCTTGCTGAACTTCGACGGGCGCAAGATGTCTAAGTCGCTGGGCAACTTCGAACCGCTCGGCGTGCTGCTGGGGCGTCACGATCCGCTCGCGATCCGGCTGTTGTTTTTGCAGACCGGCTACCGCAAACCGATGAACTTCACCGAGGACGCGATCTCCGCTGCCAACAGCGCGGTGGAGAAGTTACGCCGCGCGTACGATGCGCTGGCGAAGGTGAGCGGTACCGGCGGCGATGAGTTAACCGCAACGATTATCGCCGCTGCGGCGCGTTTTTTCGATACGCTCGATGAAGACATGAACACGGCCGGCGCGGTCGGCGTGCTCTTCGATGTGGCCAATACGGTGCCGAAGATCGTCGCCGCCGATGCGGGTGCCGCGGCGGCGGCCGCGCGAGCGCTGTTCGAAGATGGCCTCGGGGTCCTCGGCGCCGGCGATATCCTCACGCGGACCGTCGCCGTTGCGGCAGCGGCCGATGTCGACCCGGTCAAGATCGAGCGCTTGCGCACGGCGCTCGCCGATGCGATCGCGTTCAACGGCGAAAGCCCGGCCGGCGTGGTGGAGCGCGTGATCGATGCGCGTAACGCGGCGCGGAAGGCGCGCGACTTCGCGCTCGCCGACCGTTTGCGCAACGCGCTCGCGGCCGAAGGCATCGTGCTCACCGACGGCAAGGACGGATCGACCACGTGGACCGCCGGCGGCGCATAGCGCCGCAGCGCGGCCAACGCCCACCCGGTCCTCGCGTCGACCTCGACGACGTCATTTACGGCATTCACGCCGTCAACGAAGCGCTGGTCGCGGGCGAACCGTTGCGGCGCATTCACGTCGGCGACGAACGCAAGAGCGATCCGGCGCTGCGCAACCTGCTCGAGCGCGCGCGATCGGCCGAAGTCCAGGTGCGTTTCGAGAACCGCACGTTCTTCGGCAACTTCCCCTACAAAGCGCATCAGAGCGTGGTGGCCTACGGAGCGCCGTTTGACTACATCACGCTGGAAGAGGCGATCGCGCTGCCCCGCCCGGGCCCCGCGCTGTTCGTGCTGCTCGATCACGTAACCGACCCTCACAACGTCGGCGCGATCATCCGCACGACCGAGGCGGCCGGCGGCACGGCGCTGATACTGCCGGAACGCCGCTCGGCCGGCGTCAATGCCACGGTCCGCAAGGCGGCGGCCGGAGCGACCGCCCACTTGCCGATCGCGCGGGTGGCGAATATCTCGCAAGCGATTCGCACGCTGAAGAAGGCGGGAATCTGGGTTGCCGGGGCGGCGCTCGGCGAGGGCACCGTGCCCTTGAATGAGGTCGATTTCGCCCGGGACCTGGCCATCGTGATCGGGGCCGAAGGCGAGGGGATCGCTCCCTTGGTCGGCCGGGAGTGCGACTATCGGGTTTCGATCCCCATGGCCGGGAAGACCCAGTCCCTGAACGCCTCGGTGGCGGCCGCAATCCTGCTTTACGAGGCGGTTCGGCAGCGCCGAAGCGCCTAAAGGCGCGAATGTCCTTGATTTTCTTGCAGGACCCTCCTATACTAGTCCGGATGCGCGCTGGTCCGACGGGCTGCGGCCTGCGTTTTCTCGCGCATCCATCCCAGGGTAAGGTAGGAATCCATGGCGCTTACGCACCCCGCGCCGGCCGCGCTCGACTACAGCGAGCGTCCCGACGAGGATCTCGTCGCAGCGGCTAAAGCCGGCGAGAGTTTAGCGATGGAATTCTTGTTGAACAAATACAAGAATTTTGTTCGCATCAAGGCTAAAAGTTATTTTCTCATCGGCGCCGACCGTGAAGACATCATCCAAGAAGGGATGATCGGTCTCTATAAGGCCGTCCGCGACTTCAAGGCAGACAAGCTCTCGAGCTTCCGCGCCTTCGCCGAGCTGTGCATCACGCGGCAGATCATTACCGCGATCAAGACGGCAACCCGTCAGAAGCACATCCCGCTCAACCAGTACATCTCGCTGAATAAGCCGATCTACGACGAGGACAGCGAGCGCACGCTGCTCGACGTGATGCCGTCGAACAAGACGTCGGATCCGGAAGACTTGGTCATCAACCAAGAAGTTTCGGAAGACATCAAGTCACGCATCCAGGAGAACCTCTCCGACCTCGAGTCGCAGGTGTTGCTCTCGTATCTCGAAGGCAAGAGTTACCAGGAGATGGCGCGCGACCTCAACCGCCACGTGAAGTCGATCGACAATGCGCTGCAGCGCGTAAAACGAAAAATCGAAAAGAATCTCGCCGAGATCGAACTGCCCTGAGAAAAAATGCGAGGCTCCCAAACGGGAGCCTCGTTTCGTTAGTGCAGTTGACCGATGCACAGATAATTCGCTGCGCGCCAATAGCGATTCATCTTGTCACTAGACCTTCCGTTCATCTCTCGCCGGGACTTTAAGGCGGTGGTATCGATTAGATGGAAAGCCGCTCTTGCAGCACGCGCAAGCACGCTCGAATCGGCTTTTTTCACGATGGCTTCGCGCTGAATGAGGTGCTAGAGTAACCCGATGGCCCGTACTTGCTGTTTGGCTGGCATGAATGGTTCAGTTCCGATCTTCAGCGCTGTCTTCAAAGCGGCCGGAGAGCCGGCTCTGGCGACCGTCGCACGTCTCAATGTTCTGGAATTGGGAAGACTCGTTCCGGACGTGCTCGTTTGCGACCTCGACGATGTCGGCGTCGACCCGCTCGAACTGCTCCGCCAAATTCGCTTCGTTCTGCCGGACTGCCTTATCGCTGTCTATACCGGTGTCGTGGAGCGTAAGTGGGGTCGCGCATGTCACCTCGCTGGCGCAAACTGCCTGCTCGCAAAGAGTTCCGATGAGGGGCGTCTTTCCGATGGATTGCGCAGCGCGATGCTGAGCGGCTCCTACACGGATCCGCGTTTCGCAGCATGAGGGATGGCGGGTATGCATGTTTTCATACGCTGACGTTTGCAAATGCCGGACAGCCGCCTCCGTTTCTACTTTCCGGCGATTGCCGTGCATTCTTGGACCGGCGGTATAACTGAACATAGACGGCGGCGCGCCCTGACGCCCTCAATCTTCGTAAGACCTTCGCATTCTGTACATACGCTAGGACTGCTCGCTGGGTTCAGCGGTGCTCGGGTGGGGACATGTATGGGCGCTCTTACGATGATGCCGACAGGAAATCGACGCCGGGTAGAAACCCATCGCTCGAGCATCCGGATCGAGGCGAGAACGTCGTGAAAAGGGCCGAGCGGCTAACGGGAGGGGGTATTCGCCCGTCCGTCGCCGCCGGGGCCGCGGCCGGAAGCGATGGCGAACCTGGCCGCTCTTTACCGGACGCGATGCCCGAGTCGGACCCGGCGTATCCAATCCTTTCGGCGGTTCTCGACATCGTGCCGGCCTCACAGTGGACCTTCGCCCGGATGGACCCGAAAGGTGTGCTCGATTCGCTGTACGGCTCACAGGGCAGTGGGCAGGGCCTGGCCGGACTCGCGGACGAGTTCAAACGCCAACGCACGAAATCTCCCTCTGGACCGAGAATCGCCGCCACTCTCGGATCGCTCGACGATTTCGCCAGCGGAATAACGCTCGTGTTCGCAGACGCACGAGCGGATTTTGGGATCCTCACGCTCCTGAGGACGGCCGAGTTGGGGCCGTTCACATCGAGCGAAATCAGCATGCTGACCTGTGCTCTGGACGCGGTTTCCGACCGTCTCTCCGCGCTGCGCATGCAATCGCCCGAAGGACAGACTGCGGTACGAGCGGCCCGCCCCGAGGGGGATGTCACCGCGANNACGCAGCTCGCAGAGCGTCTGCCGATCGTGTTGGAGGAGACGGTTCGCGAACTCACTTCAGCGTGGTCTTCAGACTCGGCGAAACTGCCCGGCGTCGCGCATCCCGTTCCATTTCTTGTCGTCCGGACGCAACCGATGTCCGGCCCGGCGGGGCTCTTTATCGGCGTTCGGATCGAGCGCTTTCAGCCGCCCAATTCACTGACCGGCGCGGCTACACGGTTCCACATTTCACCACGTGAGGTGCAAGTACTCGCGCTGCTCCTCGACGGCAATCACCTCGATCAGATAGCCGGTCAACTGCACATTACATCTTCGACCGTCCAAGATCATATCAAGAGCATGCTGGACAAGACTGAAAGCCGCAATCGCAGCGAGCTGATTGCTCGCGTTTTGGGCTGGGAGTCGAAACCGAGCGTTCCTCGCACATAACTGTCGGCCGCGGCGGCGCCGGCAAAGCCGTAGCCGACGATGATAACGTCCGCCGATTCGTCCCAAGTGCTCGGAACGATAGTGGGCAAGTGATTCGTTACAGACGCGGTCATAGATGGCTCCCTAACATGGATGGAGTGCGCCGTCGGCGACGAGCGCTAAGCGGCGAAGTTGCTGTTAATGGCCGGCCCGGAGCTTCGGTTTCATGCGGGCGGCTGTGCGTGCATCAGCAACGCGAAGCCCCGGCGCTCGGCGATTACCGCCTTGATCTTGTGCGCCAGACTGCGGTAGGATGCGGCACACTGCGATTCTGGAGCGAGGGCGAGCGGGCTGCCGATCAACGCCGCGCAACGCGCGATCGCGTTCTCATGCGGAAACGATTCGGTCACCGCGAGATGGCTTTGGCGCAATCCGTCCTCCAGCAGAGCCACATCGTCGCCGGTTCCGTCGGATTGCACGGCCACGACGAACACGTGCGCCGTGCCGGCCATCCCGCGCAGCTGGTTGACGACCGCGATCGCGTCGCGATCGGCACCGGGCAGCGGCCGCACCGGTACGATGACGACATCGGCGGCTACAATGGCTGCCCGACCCAGGAACGTGGTGTTTCCGGGTGCCGTATCGATCACGAGGTGGCAGTCGCGACCGAGCGCGTGCAGCCGATAGATCAGCAACGCGGTGCCGCCGCTGCGCGCGGCAAAACGCGTTTCGACGGCAGCGATGTCATCGGATACGGGAACGATTGCGAAGTGCTCGTTGGTTTGCCGGGCCGCATCGAGCACGTTGAAACTGCCCATATGGTCGGCCGGAAGCCGGCGCCCATCGATGAGCGCACCCAGCAGGTCGGTTTCAGGCGCGAAGCCCATGCGGCGCGTCGCATCGCCGCGTGGGTCGAGGTCGATCAGGACGGTCGGGAGATCGCTCGCGATCGTTGCAAGCGCGGCGGCAAGTGAAAGCACCGCCGTCGTCTTCCCCGTGCCGCCCTTGTTCGAAGCCACTACGATGATGCACATCGTTTGCCTCTTTCAGAGCCTAATCAAGTGGCCGCACTGTTCCCCATAGTGCAACGAATCGAACGCAATCGTCAGCGAAGAAACGATTACTGGAGTCGCGATCACCTCGTCAAACGATAGGCAGCGCCATGATGCGGTCGCGGTGATCGCCATCAGAGCGGAACGACGGTTACGGGGACGCGCGCCCGCTCGATGACCGCGGTCACGACGCTGCCGAGAAAGATGCGTTCTGCCGGAGGGCGCCCGTGGGTGCCGATCACGATCATCGGGCTGTTTCGGCGCCGTGCGTTTTCGAGGATCGCCTCGGCGACGTTTCCCTCGAGCGCCACGAGCTCGAAGTCGACCTGCGCCTCGCGTACGATCGCAGCGGCATCTTCGAGCACGTCCATCGCGGGCTTCGCATGCGCGCCGCTCTCGGCGACACAAAAGATCGAGAGTCCTTGCCCGTTCTCGCGAGCGAACCGGATCGCCATCTGCAACGCCCCCGCCGCGGCGCCGGAGCCGTCGAGTGCGACGGCGATCGGACCCCGGCAAGACAGCTCGTCGTCAACGTGCGTCACGATGATCGGCACATTCGTCGACTCGAGCAGGCCCTCGGCAAAGGTTCCCGCGATGAGCCGGGCAAGACCGATCCGGGAGTACGTGCTGATCACGATGGCCTCGGTCCGGTTCGCACGCACGCACCGGTCGATCGTCGAGGTCGTCGCGCCGTACCCGACGCTGCCGAGGGCAAAGAAGCCCCGCTCCGACGCGCGCGTGACGGCGCCGTCGCATGCGCTCCGTGCGGCGACCTCGAGCGCTTTCATCAGCGGATCGGAATTGAGCACCGCAGTTGGCGCTCCGTAGCAGGCCCCTGCACTGTCGACTACGCTGCAAAAATAGACGGCGGTCGTATCCGGCTTGAAGACTTCGAGCACGTAGGCGATGCATTGGTCGGCGGTCTCCGACAGGTCGACGGGAACCGTGACGGACTTAAACGGCACGATCATTGGGATGAGCGTAGCATGACAGCACCGGACGAACCATCCTCGAAAAGCACGATGCTCCGTGCACCCGGTTTTCCACGATATCCTACTGGGAGATGACCATCTCGGATGAACTCGTCATCGGGATGACCAGCGTCGAAACGAGCGGCACCAAAAAACGGAACGAATAATTCACGCGAACCCGCACCACGCAGCCGGCGCCGTTCCAGGGCGTGGCACTGCTGCTGCAGCCGTTCGCCGGGCTCGAGCAGGTGGTCGTCACCGTCAGCGCACTCGGAACGATCCCCGGCGATTGGCCGACGATGTACGCCTGAAGCGGGTCCGGACTCGGGCTGCCGCCAGGGCAGGCCGTCGCGCCGCGCACGATCGCGTAGCGCGAGCCGAGCCGCGCGTCGTCCGACACCAAATGATAGGTGTAGAGAGCTCGTCCGCAATCGATGATGCCGAACACCATCATCAATACCGCGAGGCTCACGACGGCGAACTCGGCGAGGACTTGCCCGCGCTCGGCATGCCGCGAACCGGCTCTCGCGGTCACTGCGCCACACGCATGATCGCCGTACCCGTAATCGAGATCGTTCGCAGCGACGCCGGCATCGGCGCGTAGTTGAAGAGCGACGGCATCGTGCCCGTGGTGACGACCTGCACGAAGACGACCTGATGGCTGGTCGAGCAATACGACGGCAGGCACGATGCGGAAACCGAGCCGTTCGCGCACTCGCACATGTGGCTGGCGACAGCCGTCACGGCGCTTGAGTCGGCGTCGGTCGTCGCGGCCGACTGCATCCCGGAATTGTCGAGTGCGGTGCTCAGATTCTGTGCGCCGTATTGCACGCCGGCGCGCGCGGCGCTCGCGACCCGGATCGCGAAGTCACCGGCTTGGCCCGCTTCCACGAGCCCGATGAGCACCAGCAGCAAGATCGGGGTCACGACGACCATCTCGACCAGCGCGGCACCGCGGCGGCCGCGTTTCGCGCGCGGCGTCATTCGGCGAGCACGCTTAGATTTTGACCGGGCACGGCCCCGCCGGACGGAAAGGTGAAGGTCGACGTGCTGATATTGGCGCTACCGACGATTATGCTCACCGCGCTGAAGTTTATGCCATTCGACGTGAGCGTCGCCGCTGGAGCGTAGACCACGCTCGGTGTGCCGTTCCCGAGGAAACCGCTCCAATTCAGGTTGTTGCTATTGCTCGGCGGCTGATAGATCAAGATGCCCTCCGTCGCGCCGCTGGTGGGCGCGGAGAGGTTGATGTGTGCCGTGTTCTGGATGTTGATGGCGCCGCTTGGAACGTACCACGTCACGCCGGTGCCTGTGAGCGTGCCGCCGTTGAAATTGACGCCCGACGTGAACACGTACACGCCGGGACTGAACGTGAGGTTCAAATTGTTCGCGTTGATCGGTCCGCAGTAGACGCCGGGATAAATCGTGGTGTTCGAGCTGGGGTTGAAGTTGGTATACGTGCACGGCGACGTCGCGGGCGGGTTCGCGGTGAGGTAGGCACAGCCCGCGATCGTGGGACAGGGGTCGGCCGTGGCGATTGCCGCTGCCGGCTGCGCGTTCGAAAACGTCACTTGGGAGAAGTTGTTGCCCGAACCCGCGTAGCCGATCCGTGACATATTCACCGTCGACACGTTGATGTTGAGCGAGCCGTTGGTCATCAAACCGCACGTCGGCGACGTGAGCGTATCGCTGCTGATATTCGACGTGCCCGTGCCGAGGAGGTAGAAGCAGTTGTTGGTCCGGTTGCGGTTGACGACGACGGCCCGGCTTTGCACCGTGGCCAGCGCCATGCCGAAGACGTTCTCAAAGAACGTGGGATACTTCGCCGAGACGATGACCTCGACGGCGTTGGCGTTGCCGGTGTTCGGACCGCTTGCCGGTGGGTTGTTCACCGTGACGACGATGGTCCCGCCGTTGTTGGTAAAGCCGTTGGCGGCAGCATCGCTTCGCGCCGCCGCGACGTAGCTGGAACCCGCGTACGGCAGCTCCGTTGCCCCCGCGATGGCCGCGCTGTCGGCCGCCGTTTGCGCGATGCGTTGCTGATAACGCAGATAGCCGACATCCACCGCCAGCGCTGCGGCACCGAGGAGCGGCACCAGCAGCAGCGCGACCAGCGGAATGATCTGCCCGCGCCGGGCGCTGCGTTTCACGCGCGCACGACGCTGTTTCGGCCGGCGTCCTTCGCCCGATAGAGCGCGTGATCGGCGCGTTCGAGGGCGGCGGCGGCGTGTTGCCCGGGCGCCGGAACGACGGAAATCACGCCGACGCTGATCGTGGCGAGGCCACGCGTCCCATCATCGTTGCGGAGAGCGGCTACCGCGGTGCGCAGCCGTTCGCCGGCCGAATAGGTCCCGTCGGCGTCGGAGCCCGGCAGGATCAGCGCGAACTCTTCGCCGCCGTACCGGGCTGCGATGTCGACGCCCGGCCGAACGCTTGCAGCGATGGTCGCGCCGATGCGGCGCAGACATTCATCGCCCGCCAGGTGACCGTAGGTATCGTTGTAGACTTTAAAATGATCGATGTCGGCCATCGCTAGACCGAGCGGCGTCTTCAAACGCTGAGCGCGGTGCCATTCGATCTCCAGCTGCTCGTTGAAGCCGCGCCGGTTGACGAGTCCCGTGAGAACGTCCGTCTGGCTCAACCGCGCCAATTGCTTGTTCGCCGTCGCCAGGGCCGCCGTGCGCTCTTCGACCTTCCCTTCGAGCGACGTATACAGCAACGCATTGTCGATCGAGACCGCCAGTTGGCCGGTGATCATCAACACGGTGTCGAGCCGGCTGGTCGAGAATGCGTCACGGCCGAGCCGGTTCTCGAGAAACAGCAACGCCCGCATTTCACCCTGGCTCAAAATCGGTACGACGAGCAGCGAGCAGTGCTTGAAGCCCGCAAAATACGGGTCGTGCGCAAATCGGTCGTCGAGCAGCGCGTCGGCCGAGAGCAACGGCACGCGCGTCCGCTCGACGAAGCGAAACACCGACAGTGGCAGCAGGGTCGAAGCCGCGGCATCGTCGAGCGAGCGCTGGGCCGCCCCGGTGGCCGGGATGAAGATCCACTGATCCGAGTCCTCGCGCCGCACGGCGAGGTTCACGTTGGTCGCACCGGTCAATCCCGCCAGCACGTCGACGACGCGCGCCGTGAGCGACCCCAGGCTCGTCTCCGAGCTCAGTGCCTGCGATGCGCGCAAGATGGCCACCATATCGACCGCATCGGCAACGCCGGCTTCCGCTCCGGAGTGCGCGCGCTCGCGAGTCGCATCGCGTAGAAATGGATATGCAAGCTCGAGCTGTCGCACTTTTGCGCCTGCACCCCAGTCGGCGTAATGCCCGTGCGCTTCGAGCAGCAGCGACCGACCGTAACGCATCAAGCCGTGACCGAGGTAGAACAGCGCGGCCCGCTCCTCCGTTAACGCCCGGTTCCAAGGCGCCAGTGTGGCAGGGATGTTCAGCAGTGCCGCCTCGAAAGCGCTGCTCGCTCCCTCGCTGTCGTCGAGGGCCCAGGCGCGCTCGGCTGCGATCAGACGCGCGGCATGCGCGTAGGAATCCGGTGCATCCTCAGCGCGATGTTGCAGCCAGTGCCGCGACCGATCAAGGGCTCGGAGGAGAGCTGGCCGACTCTGCGTCGAGGCACCGTGGATACGGCGCGCTAGGGCAAACGCATGGAGCAGGTGGACGAGCGCGGTCGACGGCGGTTGGACCGTTGAGATGAGCGGGAACGCGGAATCCGCGTGAACGATCAAATCGGCCGACCTGCCGAAGAGCGCGGCGCTCATCGCCCGCGCGATGTGATAGGAGAGCGTTGCCACCGGATTGCCCACCAGACCGGCAACGTGCGCCTCTTGACCGAAGGTCTGATCGGTGAAGAGCAGTTCCAAATCGGTCGTCGCCATCAGCGACCGCGCCAGCTGCCGATACGCGAGGTATGAGCTCCGTGCCTGGTCGTTCCCGCTTCTCACACAGAACGCGATGCCGGCATCAGCTTCGCGCAAGACGTCGTCGAGCGATGCCGCGGATTCCAGCAGCAACTGGATCGATGCAAAGTACGTGAAGCTCGCGAACTGCATGTCGCCGACCCGGATGAGCTCGTCGTGCGCGCGCTGCGCCTCGGCGATGCACGCTTGGAACGGTTCGAACCAATGCGCCAAACCGACCGAGAAATTGAATCGCGCGAGCGCCGTTCCCGCGTCGTAGCGCCGCGCTTCGCTCGCGCGGAGAACACGCCGGGTTATGCGGTAGGCCCGGTGGTAGTCCGCGCGCACATCGATCATGATGAAGCCGACGCAACTCAGCGGGTGGACCAGCGCTGCGCAGGGCCCGTGAGCGGTCCAGAGTTCGAAGCTCTTGAGGACGAGCCAGCGCACGCGTTCGTCGCCCGCGAAGAGTCCTGACGGCGCCAGCCGGCTAAGCAGCTTCGCCGCCGCGCCCACGCGCGCGTCTGCGGTCTCCGGGCGCAACGCATCGCGCGCTTCAGCGGTATCATCGTCGCACCAGGACGAGACCGCATCCAATTGTTCCTCGACGACGCGCGCAAGTTCTGCGGCTGCAGGGATGCCGAAACCGACCGCGGTCAAGAGATCGAGACCGAGCGTCATCGCACGGTCGCCGAGCATGCGGTTCGTCAAGCTGCTAATCTGGACGCAAGCGGAGTCGACGATGCGAAGCGGGTCCGGGCAGCGTTCCGCGAGTTGCGCGTAGACGGCGTCGGCTTCGGAAAAGCGCGCCAGCCGGTAGAGCGCCGCGTGCAACTCGGCTTCGAGCAGCGTTTGAAGACCCGGTTCCGCATTCGGAGTCGACCGCACGAGCACGAGCGCCGCGGACGTGAAGCGTTCGACGAGGCTGTCGTTGAAGCCGGCCCGCTCGCGCGCCGCCGCACGGCGGAACAATTCGCACGCGCGCAGCATTTCGGCCGGATCGTGCAGTTCGCCGGCAGCCGGAAGGTACTGTTCGGCAGCGCTGCCTTCGTATTCAGGAACGCGCAGCAGCCGCCGGGCGAGGACGAGGTGCAGTTTGCTCCGTTCGAGCACCGAAAGCCGATCGTACGCCGCTTGCTGGACGCGTTCGTGCCGGAACCGGACGCTTGCGTTCGCCTCGGTGAGTAGGACCACGAGGCCATCGTCGAGCGCCGGCTGCAGCGCTCGCTCCAGCGCTTCTGCATTCGCCAGATCCGCCGCCGACTGCAACAGCGCGAGCGCGATGCTGTTGCCGCCGAGGCACGCGCCGATCTCGAGCAATGTGCGCGTCTCGGGGGGCAGGGCGGCGATGCGGGTCGCGAGCAGATCGACGACGTTGCCGTGACCGACGTAGTGCCGAATCGTCTCCTCGTTCCACGTCCAGCCGGCGGCGCCGATCGTGAGCGCTCCGTCGACGCGCAACGCGTTGATCAGCTCGATGCTGTCGTACGGGTTTCCGGCCGTTCGCGAATAGACGATTCGAGCGAGGCGTCCCGCCGGCTCGGCAGCCAGCCGCAGCATGCCTTGCAGCAACGACTCGAGATCGGGAAGCCCGAGGTTGCCGAGCGAAAAGCGCGCCGGCATCACGCCGAGCAGCTTCCAACGCAGAAATGCCGCTTGCAGCACCGCGTCCGTACCGTCGCCGTTCGCCGCACGGTACGTCCCGATGAAAAGAAAACCGGGTGCGCTTGGCGCAGTGACGACGGCATCGAGGAACCGGAGCGCGGTGGCCGATGCCCATTGCCAGTCTTCGACCACGAACACGATCGGCCGCGCTGCCGAGGCGAGGCACTTGACCAAATCCACTCCGCCGTTGATGGCGTTCGGCGACGAATTCACCAGCGCTTCGAGTGGATCGGGTTCGGCGACGTGCGGGTCGACGCCGAGCAACATGGCCGCCTCCGGATACAGCGCGCCGGCATATGGTGCCGCGTCGCCGATCGTAGCCAGCAGCCGGCTCCGAAATTCGACCAGCACGTTCTCCGGCTCCGTGAGAAGCAGTCGGAATAGG
Source organism: Vulcanimicrobiota bacterium (assembly GCA_003164495.1). GTDB lineage: Bacteria > Vulcanimicrobiota > Vulcanimicrobiia > Vulcanimicrobiales > Vulcanimicrobiaceae > Lustribacter > Lustribacter caenicola. Next base: position 57,881 of record PLTN01000094.1, on the reverse strand, counting down.
CCCCGGAACGCGATCGCCACGGCGTCGGCTTCGGAATCGTGCTGCAGCCGGTCGAACGTACCCGAAACGAAGCAGCCGTCGTTCACGGTCACGAGCGATCGCAACTCGTTGACGAGCGCCGTTTTTCCCACACCGGCAGCGCCCTCGATCAGCAGCACGTTCGCACGGCCGGCAAGCGCATCGCTGAAGGCGCGGTCGAGTTCGGCGAGCTCGGTGTCGCGCCCCACGATGCGCGCCGGCGGTACGAGGCGTTGCGGAAAGTCGCGCTCGGCGAGCGGAAAGGCCGCCGTTACCCCGGCATTGCGCCGCTCGATGAGCGACACGAGATCGGCGGCCAGTCCCTCCGCGCTTTGGTAGCGCTGTTCGGGCTCTTTCTGCAGCAGCCGCATGATCAATCCGGAGAGCGCCGGAGAGACGTTCGGGTCGACGGCATCGGGAGCGACCGGCGTGCGCAACAACTGATCGCGGATGAGTCCGAAATCGTCGCCTGCGAACGGCTTCCGGCCGGTTGCGAGCTCGTACATGACGACGCCGAGCGAGTACAGATCGGCCCGCTGATCGACCGTCCGCCCCGTCCGTCCCGTTTGTTCCGGTGCCATGTAGGCCAGCGAGCCCTCGAAATCGACGGCCGGATCGATATCGACGCCATCTGCGACGCTGCTCGTAGCGGCGCAAAAATCGATCAAGATCGGCCGGCTCCCGTCGCGTGCGATCACGATATTCGACGGATTCACGTTGCGATGCACGACGCCGATGCGGTGCATCGCCGCGAACGTTCGCGCCAGTAGCAGCGCAAACTCGGGCAGCGCCGCGAGCGCGAACCGCTCGCCCCTCAGCGAGCCGGGAAGGCTCGAGCCGTGATCGTCGACGAGTGCGATGACGAACGGGCCCTGATCGGCAGAACTGAGTTTCACGACTCCGGCGACGCCTGACAGGCGCGCGAGCATCGCCGTCTCGTGGCGCAAACGCTTTGCCGCGTTGCGGCCGAGCGGCTCCTTGCACACGATGCTTCCGCCCGGCACGAAGCGGCGGACGACGCGCGAGCGATCGCTTTCCGAAAGCAGTTCGTCGCCGGCGATTGCGATCATCGCTTCAGCGGTGAACGCTTCCGACGGCAGTCAGGACGCCTCCGACCTGCCAGACCACGATGCCGACCATCACGACCAGCACGGCCGCGAAAATAATGAACCGCGATTTACGTATATCCAACGTTCCGCTCGCTTTCAACTCTTTGCACGCTCATCGTAAGTGACGAAAACGTGTTCAAACGTTGACGGAATGTCAACTTTGCCCGGTGCCCGGCACAAAGCGCGACAACGCCGCCCAGAGAGCGCATTATAGGCGAGGGGTGTCTATTGCCGATCGACGATACGATACACGCAGCGCTGGGTGAATCGCTGAGTGCCCTTTGGACCGCGCAATCGAACGTGCTCGAACTCCGCCAGGCTGCCGCCGACATCGAAACGGTCGCCCGGGCCGGAACCTGGACGCTCACGTTCGATACGGGCGCGTCGTGGTGGAGCCCGGGCCTCATCGCCCTCTTCGAACTTGCACCGGGCACGGCGAAGCCGTCGCGCGACGCGCTCATCGAGCGGATCTATCCGGATGACCGCGCCGGTGTGCTCGGCGAACTCGCCACCGCCACGGCCGATCACAACATGTTCGACCGCAGGTATCGCATGCTCACGGGCGGCGGTCAGGTACGCGACGTCATTTCGCGTGCACGCGTGTACTTTCACCCCAACGGACACCCATCGTTTGCCATCGGAACGCTGATCGACGTCACCACAAAGAACGCGGAACGGAAGCTGCTCGACGACTCCACGGCACAACTGCGCACGATGTGGGAGTATTTACCGGAAGGTATCGTCCTGCTCGCGCTCGACGGAACGATCGTCGATTGCAATCCATTCGCCGAGCAATTGTTGCACTTCACCCACGCCGAGATGCTCGGGCGCGATTTGATGATGCTTCATTCCCCGCTCGAGCGCGCGCGGATCGCGGCGATCATCAAGGACTGGAAATCGCCGATTGCATCGATCGAGACCGAGATGCTCACGCGCGAGGGGGTCATGGTGAACGTCGAGACCGGAACGAGCGGCGTGTTCCGTGCCAACGAACGCGACCTGGTCATCGTCAGCATTCGCGACATCCGGGACCGCAAGACCGTTCAGAAAGCGATGCTGAAACTCGCCGCGACCAACATCGTCACGGCGCGAACGGATCTCGCTCTCGTCCGCGCGCGGACGCGCGACGAATTGTTGCGTGCCGTCTGCACGTCGCTCATCGGTGCCTCGACGTTGCGCGCGTGGATTGCTGAACCCCTCCAAGATCAGCGGAAGTCCGGCCGCCTCGTGGCGTCGGCCGGTTTTCCTGAGGACGTCGCAGCACTCGACATTCGCTGGGATGCAGATCATCCCAATGGCCGCGGCGCGTTCGGACAATGTGTCCGGACGCGCTCGATCGTCCGCACGGCGATCGATCAGCCTGAGTTCTCTCCATATCAAAAAATGTCGAAGGCCACGGGCGTCGTTGCCGTTCTCGCCCTCCCCGTTGTCGACCGCGACGGGATTCTCGTGTTCATGCTCGGCTCGAGCGATTCAGAGGCTTTCGGCCCGGACGGAATCGTGCTCTATGAAGCTCTCGCCGGCGACATCGCGATGGGGTTACGCGCGCTGCTCGCGCGCGACGACGCACACTTGCGCGCGTCCGAACTCGAGGCCGCCCTCGAGGGAGCGTTGTCCGCGATCGCCGCGGCACTCGAGCGGCGCGATCCGGCAACGGCGGGCCACGAGCGGCGCGTAGCCGACCTGGCGCGCGAGATCGGAACCGAACTCGGGCTTTCTGAAGATCGGCTACGAGGACTCTACGTCGCGGCCGTGGTGCACGATATCGGCAAGATCGGCATTCCGGCCGAGATCGTCAACAAGCCCGGCTTGCTGACCGAACTCGAATACGCGTTCGTGAAACAGCACGCGCAGTTCGGTGCGGACATCATGCGCAACATCCCGTTTCCCTGGCCGATCGCCGAAATCGTTCATCAGCATCACGAATTCCTCGACGGCAGCGGATACCCACGCGGCCTGGCGGGCGACGCGATCCTGCTCGAAGCGCGGATCCTCACCGTCGCCGACGTGTTCGAATCGATGACGGCGTTCCGTGCCTATCATGTCGGCATCGATACGGATGCGGCACTGGCCGAATTGCGGAAACTCGCCGGCATCCACTTCGATGCGGCCGTTGTCGAGGCGTGCGCTCGCGTCATCGCTCGCGGGAAGTTCATCCCGTTCCCAGCGCCGAGCCAAATCCGGCCGCAACAACAGTTGGCGTGACGTGCGGCGTAGAGAGCAGCCGCCGGACCCGAATGCGCAACGGGCGTTCGACGAGATGATACATCGCGAAGCTCGCGGCCAGCGTAGCGCTGAACATCGCGGCAAAGAACAGCGGCGCAGGCAGACCGTGCACGTGCCGAAAGCCCGCGAGAACGAGCCAATGCACCAGGTAAAAGGCGAAGCTGACTCGCCCGAGCTGAACGAACAACGGGCGCGCGAGGAAGCGCGAGAGCAGGCCGCCGGCGTACGCCGCAGACACGATGAGCACCGACCAAGCCGGAACGAGATAGAGCGCGTAGAGCGCGACCGCCGGCAAACCCGGCGAGAGCGCGATCGACGCGACGACGCCGGCGACAGCCGCACCTTCGATGCCGGTCCACGGTATGCGCCGCACACCGGTCCGCGGTTGCGTGTGAAAGAAGATCGCACACAGCATGCCGACCGCGAAATCGACGAGGCGAACCGGTGGAAAGATATAGGATACCCACATGGAGACCGCGTGGGGCACGAGGAAAATTGCGGTCGGCACGCCCCAAACCAGCCCCGTGCCGGCAATGATTTTCCAGCCGCTCGCGCGCCCGAAGGTGCGCAGAAGCGAATGCGCGAGAAAGGGAAACACGACGTAAAAGAACGCCTCGGTCGAGATGCTCCACGCCGGTGAATTGATTCCGAGGCAAATCGTTCCGATGGGAATCCAGGCCTGGACGACGAGGATTTGTGCGACAAACGCCAAGCCGCGCATCAGCGGCGTCGACGCATTCCACTGCGGGTCGCCGAATGCGATCAGGACGGGTACGGCGATAACGGATGCCAGCACGTACGCCGGGTAGACGCGCGCGATGCGAGCCGCATAGAAATCACGCACCTGCGCCCATGCAACGTCGGTTTGAAAAATGTTCCGGTATGCGTACATCAAGATGAAACCGGAAAGGATGAAGAAGAAGCCGACCCCGGCTTGACCGAGTCCGTAGCGCCCAGCGAAGTCGCTCGTCGCCGGGCAGTGGTACACGAAAACGAGCGCGGCGGCGAAAAAGCGCAGTGCCGTGAGCGGCCGCAGTTCCGAGCGCTCTTCGCCTTCCGTTACCTGCACTATCTCTGCGGGGACCGTGGGCGCTCGAGCAATGCAGGGCGTACGTATAGGCGAGAGACAGCGTCGCTCGCGATCATTCGCCATAACCGCGGCTGCGTTCGCAGCAGGCTTTCGAGCGCGCCGTCCGGCCGCACCAGCACGGCGTCGACGCGGTAGCGCGCGAGAACGGCGTCCCAGCCCACGTTCCCGTGAAGCACACGCAAGTATGCGTTCCAAACGGCGAGCGGGTACGGATCGCCGCGACCGTCCATGAAGACCGTTGCCGACGGCTGCCGCCCGAGAAAAATGCTGCACCACGCGAAATCTTCGCAAAACACCCGGGGCTCCGAGCGAGCCCGCAGCAGGAGTACCGCACGGGTGCGGTCCGGCAGCATCGCGGCCGCTCCGGACGCGGCGTTCCAGGTCAGCGCCGCAATCACGGCGGCGGCCGCAACGGCCGCTACAACGGTTATCCATGCTGCGATGCGAGCGAAGAATGCGTCTGCTGGTCTACTCGGCCCGCATGGCAGCGCGGCAAGCGCGATCGGAGCGATCGCGAAGGCGAAGATCGGAACGTTCCGGACGGCGGCGAAGAGGAAGACCGTAAAGACGACGGCGACGATCCGGTCGCGCACCGGAGATCGCACGCCGAAGGCAACGAGCATCAGGAGCAACGGAAGCGCGCCGGCGGTGAACGCAACCGCACCGATGCTGGTCGCTCCCCATTCGGCGATCGCGGCTCGAATCGGACTCGACAACAGCATCGCAACGTAGCGTGGCAACGCTAAGCCAAGCGGCGTGCATAGCGTGGCCAGCGCCGATGCGGCGCCGACGGCCGATAGGGTGCGGGCGCTGCGCGACCAGGCGCCGTCGCGCACCACGGCCGCGCCGGCGAGCAAGAGCGCGATCGCCGGTGCGAGGTAGGCGCTCGCGTGCAGGTTCGCCCAGACCGCCGTCACCGGAACGACGAGCCACACGCCCGGCCCTTCGGCCTCGAGCAGCCACAGCACCAATGCGGATCCGGCCCACGCAACGACTTGCGCGCGAACGCCAAACGACTGGACCGTCGCGATCCCGCACAGCAGAATCGCTACGGACGTTCGCGTTGCGTGCAGGCCGCGCTTTCGACAACGCAGAGCCGTGAGGACCAGCGCCGACCCGACGATGAGTGCGCACGCGAGCGGAACGATCCAGGGCAGCCCGCGGTCGATCGTCCACGCCAAGAGCGTGGAGAACAGCCACTCTTGCGGCACCCACGGCGCCCCCGCAGCACTGAACGTCTCCGCTCCGAGCGCGCGCGGAATCGCATGTTCGCGGAGGATCCGTTCGCCGAGCCAATATTGCCACAGCCGATCGCCGTCGCCGGCCGGATATGCGATGGCGATGACGGCAAGACGTGCGACCACCAGCACGCCGCA
>PLTN01000094.1:0-51996 GCA_003164495.1 Vulcanimicrobiota bacterium | reverse complement strand
GACTTCGAGAGGACCTGTTGCGAAAACGGGCCCCAGCTCGTCTCCGCAAGTGCATCGGGCGCGCTCGCCTGCGCTGCGTAGTGCGCGTCGGCCGGACCCAAGCCGAGCAGCGCGCCGGCAACAAGCGACAGTGCGATACCCGCAGCGATCGCCGTCAGCAGCAGCCCCCGTCTGCGACCCAAGGTTGCCCCCGCAAACGCGCCGACCAGGACGGGAAAGCAGCCGGCCATGGCCGCTGAGCTCATGATGTTCCAGGGGATCATAGCAAATGTGATTCCGGTTGCCGCCATCGTACGGACGCGAGGATAGCGCGCAAAAACATACAGCATCGCCGGCAGAGCGACGACGAGCTGCTGCGAGTGCACGTGCACGCCGCCGAACACGGCAAATGCCGGGGGAATCACGACGAGCGCTGCGGCATCACCGGTCGCGCGCCGGAGCCGCATCGCGACCACGACGCCGGCGATCAGCATCAGCCCGTACATGAGTTCCCCGAAGTGGACCGCGGAAGCAGCTGCGATTCCAAACGACGTCAAAAGCGATGTCAGGCTGAACTGCCATTCGTACGCATTGGCGAGCGCGTGCGCCGGGATGACCTGGCTGACGTAGATGATGGCAGTGTATGGGCCGACGGCCGCGACCCCAAGGGCCGCGAGCAAAACCGTTCCCAGGGCGACGGGCAGGCGTGTTCGCGGCAGCGCGATCAACATCGCGGCCACTGCCGGAAGTGCCAGATGCGGCTCCATCGTCGTGATCAGCATACAGGCTGCCGCCACGTTCCAGCGCTGATGCCGCACGGCAAGCGCAGCTCCCGCGAAGGCCAGCAACACGAACGGCACCGGTTGCCCGGCGTAGTAAGTCACGCTGGCCGTGATCCCCGCGAACGCGAGATACAGCCAGAGCGACGGAACGGCGGCGACGCGGGCGTAGAGCACGATCGCTGCCGTCATGGCCGCGATGAGGAACAACTCGAAGCAGCCGGCTGCCAGCGGAAACGGGAGCGCCGCAAACGGGACGAAGAGCAGCAACGCATAGGGAGGCAGCGGAGCGGGTAGCGTCACGGAACGCATGCCGAGCGGCTCCGCCGGCGGACCCGCGACCACTTCGCATGACCGCAATGGTTGGTTCAAATACGGGTTCGCATGGTGCGCGATCACTTGTCCGGCGCAGTAAAACGCGCGGAAGTCGCCCATCAAATAGGTCGGTTTGGGTGGGTTCAAGGAGATCATCACGACAAGCAGGGCCGGCGCGATCAGCCACGCGAGCCGGTTCCCTAGCCGGAGCATGGGATCGCCGGACGCGCCCCGTTCACCGCGTCAGAATCGTCGGCGTCATCACGAACACGACGTCGCTCTGCTGAAGCTGATAACTCGTGGAGCGGAACAGCGGGCCCAAGATCGGCAGATCACCCAAGAACGGGATCTTGTTGATATTGCGCTGCTCGATGCGCTGCAATAAGCCGCCGAGCACGATCGACTCGCCGGCCTTGGTGATGACGTCGGTGGAGAGTTGGCTCGTCTTCAACGCCGGCACCACGTAGCCGCCGAGCGTCACGCCGTCGGTGAAATCGAGGTTCGAAACCACCGGCGTGATCAGCGTCTCCACCGCGCCGTCGGCGAGCAACGTCGGCGTCACCTTGAGCTGGACGCCGAAGTCCTTATACGTGATCGAGACGGCTCCGAGCCCCTGTGCGACCGGAATCGGGATCTGCCCGCCGACGAGAAAGGTTGCTTCGTGTCCCGGCAGTGTGAGCAAATCCGGCGACGACAGCAACTTGGCGTGGCCGCTCGTGAGAATCAGATTGAGCGTCGGTGCGAGCGTGATCGTCCGGAAAAAGCCGCCGATGTTCAACGCTTTGCCGATCGGCAACAACCCTTCGACGAGCGGAAACTGAGCGGCGCCGAGCGTGTACGTGCCGTCCGGATTGAACGTCGCTGATTGGAGATCGATGCCGAGATTGCGCAGCGCCGTGTCGTCGACCTCGAGCACATACACCTTGACGTCGACCTGGCTCACCGTGGCGGACTCGAGCCGGTCGATCACCTTCCCATCGGCGGAAAGATAGGGGCCGGCCAGCGAACGCACGCGGCTCAAGATGTTTTCCGCGGTCGTCCGATCGGCAACCGGGCCGCTTACGATGAGATCCCCTTTCAAGTCCGGATCCACGCGCACGCCGGCGGTCGCCGGATCCGCGCTGAGCTCGCTCTGCAACGGCGCGAGCGGCTGCGCGACGGTGACCGCGTTCACCACGATGTATTTGTTCGCCGCGGCGATCGGTTCGAAGCTGCCCAGCACCGCACCGATGCGCAGCATCTCCTGATTGCTGGGGACGCTTCCATTGACGACGAGTGCGTCGTCCACGGTCGTCACCCTGACCGCCGGATCGTTCACCGACGCTTGCAGGATCCGCCGCAGATCGTCCAGGTTTTTCTCGGTGACGGTCACGTCGTATTGGCGCCGGCCGGAGGACGTCCACACGAGCAGCGTCGTGTGTCCCGCGGTCTTCCCATTGATGATGATTTCTGCGTTGCCTACCGGAACGACGCCGGCAATGCGGCCGTCGCCGACCGCCACGCGCGAAACGTTCGGCGTCTGCATGACGAGCGACTGACCGGTTAGGATCGAGAGTGCGGCCGGCGGCTGCGCCGTTGCCGAGATCGGCAGACACGAACCGATCGCGATGAACGCGGCGCCGAGAAGCGCTCGCTGAACGTGTGGCATTCGTGAAGTATGCCTCACCGAAGCGTTGCCGAGGCGTTAACGCACTGTCAAGTCTGTCCTGCAAAGCATCGTAACCGGGCCTGCTCTGCTACGATGCCGGCACGATGCTATCAATCCGGACGTTCAGTTCACTGGCCTTCGCGACGCTCTGCCTGATAACCGGACCGGCGGCGAGTCGCGCAGCAGACACGACTGTTTCCCCGTTGACGCTTTCCGTCAGCCGAGCGGTCGGCGCCGACGCGGTCGTTCTCAACGGGACGTCGCGTGCGTCAGGTCCGCTCGAAGCGACGCTCTACGCGACGTTTTCACGCGACCTACCGACCGTCGTTCTCAGTCGCCAAAACCTCGCGGTCGGCGCGGATGGGACCTTCGGCGCGACGATTCCTACCGCTCCGGCCTTCTTCCGCGATGCGATCGTCACGGTCATCGTCCGATCGCTCCACGACAATGTCTCCGCCACGGCGCACCTCTCGGTGGCCGCGCCCAACGTCGACACCCCGGCGGACGCCAACCCTCACTGACACGCGCACTCTTAAGGAGCTCCCAATGCTTACTACATTTCGATCCATTCTCTCCGACGAAGCCGGACAAGGCCTCGCCGAATACGGCCTCATCCTCGGTTTGATCGCCGTCGTCTGCGTCGGCGCCGTCGTTTTCCTCAGCGGAAAAATCCAAACCATTCTCAGCAACGTCGGAAGCGGAATCTAGCACACGCCGACATGCGCTCGGATGTTTCAGGCCAAGGCTTGGCTGAGTATGCCTTGATCCTCGGGCTGGTCGCCGTCGTATGTTTCGTCGCAATCCGATTCCTGAGCGGATCGATCCAGGGTATTCTCAACCACCTTGGGTCGAGTCTCTAAGTCGTTACACGCAGGTGAACGTGCTCTCTGATATCGTCCTCGTTATCGCCACGCTGTGCGCAGCGGTCATCGACGTGCGTGTCCGGCGCATTCCAAACGCGCTCACGGCGGCGCTCGCCGTCATCGCCGTCGGGATCCACGCGAGCCGAAGCGTGGCCGACGCCGCGCTCGCGATCGTGGCCGGACTCGCGGCATTTGCACTCGGCGCGATCGTCTTTCGCCTCGGGTGGTTCGGCGGCGGCGACGTGAAGTTGCTTGCCGCCGCCTGCGCTCTCATCTCACTTCCGAACTGCGTCGCCCTCGTTGCGGCGATCCTCGCGATGGGAGCAATCCTCGCACTGGCGAGTGCGACGATGCAGGGCCGGCTCATCGCACTGCTGCGAAGCACCGCTTCCGTCGCGGCGCACGGTGCGCCGACCGAACGCTTCGCGCTGCCCTACGGCGTAGCCATCGCGGCCGGTAGCGTCGTCTATACCGCGTGGTCCTTGTTCCCGTCACTGAAGTCCGTGTCATGAAGGGGCGGCGGATTCCGTTGATCATCGGCCTCCTTCTTGCGCTCGGTACCGGCGTGCTGCTCTTGAATTTTCTGAGTTCATTGCGTACCCGCACGATCGCTCAATCGAAGATGGTGTGGGTCGCGACGCACGACATCGCCGCGCGCATGCGTATCGACGCCGACGCCGTCACGCAGGAGTCCCGATCCGGCCCGGACCTCGACCCCGACGCGATTACCGACAAAAAAAGCGTCGTCGGTCGCTATACGCTGATCACGATACCGGCCGGCAGCGTGCTGACAGCCTCAAAGGTCGGGGAGATCGGCTCGTTTGCCCTCCCCGCGCGCCTGCCGCCGGGGATGCGCGCCATCAGCATCGCGATCGATCGGGTAAAGGGCGTCTCCGGCTTGATTCAGCCGGGCGATCGCGTCGACGTGATCGCCGTTCCTCCGCGCGTCGGTATCGAAACGCCGATCGGCTCGGCCATTCTGCGTGGCGCGCTGGTGCTCGCCGTCGGCAACGAAACCGAAACCGCGCAAGCGACGCCGAGCCCCGGCAACGAGGATCTCACCACGGTGACGCTCGCCGTGACCCCGGGTCAAGCCGACGTGCTCGCCTCCGCGGATATCAATACCGTCCTCCGTCTCACGCTGCGCTCGCCGAACGAGCCCATCGGGGCCTTCCCCGCCGAACCGCTGCAACTCGGCATCCCGCCACCCGAAAGCGAGCCGCAGGCGCAAGTGCAGGCACCCGCCGCAGCGAGCGCCGCCACCGTCGCGCCGGTCCGGCCGGCGGCCGGTGCTCCGCGCAGCGGCGTCGTGCTGATCGACGGCGACCGCATCGTCACCGGTACCGATCTCGGAAAATGAGCGCACGGATCGTCGTCGTCGTCGGCGCCAAGGGCGGCGTCGGCGCAACGAGTATCGCGATCGAACTCATGGAGAGCGCGCCTTCGACGGCGCCGCGCATCATCGTCGACGCCGACCTGACCGGCCGGCGCACGATCGGCTTCTGGTACGATGCGACGGGCGACCTCGATATCGTTCGTGCACCTGGTTCGCCGGCGGTTGCCCGGAAGAAGGGTCTGACGATCGTCGAGTTCACGCGCGTCTACGAAGACGGCTTCGAACTCCAGGCCGCAAAGGTCGAGAGCGACGTGGCACGCTTCCCGTTCGGTGCCAACGTGATCGTCGACGCACCGCAGCCCTTCGCCGCCGTCGTGCGGCCCTTCATCTCGAATGCGACCGCGATCGTCATGGTCACCGAGCCCTCGCTGCTCGGCAGTTCCGCGGCGCACTCGATGCTCAGCGCAATGGAGCGCTTCGGATTTCCCCGCGACCGGATCGGGCTCGTGCTCAACAATCCGCGCGGCGTCCACGATCTCGGGAGCGATGAGGTCGCCAAAGCGCTCAAGGTCAAAGTCATCGCCGATCTGCCGCTCAACACCGATCGAACCTACGCGCGCACGTTCAAGACGTTCGTCGCAGCCGTCGCCGCGTATCCCAGCGTCGAAGACATTCCGAACCTGCGCCAGTCGACGGCACGACCGCTCGGCGATCGTCGCGACGGGCCGCGCAGCTATCCCGTCACGGTCCCGGCTCCCCTCGCGCCGCCGCCGAAGCCGCTCCCCGAAACTCCGATCGCCGGCGCCACGGCTGCCGTCGTAGCGGCGCCCGCAACCGCGGGTCCCAGCATCCCGGAATTGACACCGGCGCTGCCCATCGCAGCGCCGCCCAGTATGTCGATTGCGAATGAACGCCTCAAAACCGAACTCCACGGCGTGATGATGCGCAAGATCGATTTCTTCAGCGCGGCGCGCGCGCATACCGACGCCGGCACGATGAAGGATCTGCGCTCGCAGCTCGAGACGATCGCGAGTGAATTTCTCGCCGCGCAAATCAGCATTACCTCGGCCGAAGATGCCTCGCGCATCGCACGCGAGGTGATCGAGGAAGCACTCGGATTCGGCCCGCTCGAGAGCTTGCTGCACGATCCGAACGTGACCGAAATCATGGTCAACGGCGCGAAACGCATCTATGTGGAACGCCACGGCCGCATCGAACATACCGAGAAGCAGTTCGTCGACAACAACCAACTGCGGCTGGTCATCGAGCGGATCATCGCGCCGTTGGGCCGGCGCCTCGACGAATCGAGCCCGATGGTCGACGCGCGCATGGCCGACGGCTCGCGCGTCAACGCGATCATCGAACCGGTGTCGGTCGACGGTCCGACGCTGACGATACGGCGCTTCGGTACGCGCCGCTTCACGATTGACGACTTGATCAAGATCGGCGCGATCACGCCGCCGATTGTTGATTTGATTCGCGCGTCGATCGAAGCGCGCCTCAACATCATCTTCAGCGGCGGCACCGGCTCGGGCAAGACGACGCTGCTCAACGCGTTCTCGTCGTTCATCCCGCACTCCGACCGGATCGTCACGATCGAAGATACCGCCGAACTCAAACTCAACCAGGCGCACGTCGTGCGGTTGGAAGCGCGGCCGCCGAACCTCGAAGGCAAAGGCGAGATTTCCATTCGGGATCTCGTGCGTAACGCGCTACGGATGCGGCCCGATCGTATCATCGTCGGCGAGTGCCGCGGCGGCGAAGCGCTCGACATGCTGCAGGCGATGAACACGGGCCACGAGGGTTCGATGACGACGCTCCATGCGAACTCCGCGCGCGACGCCTTAGCCCGTATCGAGACGATGGTGATGATGGCGGGCTTCGATCTTCCGATGCGCGCGATCCGGGAACAGATCTCGAGCGCCGTTGACGTCATCGTTCAAGTCTCGCGGCTGCGCGACGGATCGCGCCGTCTCGTCAGCATCTGCGAAGTGGTCGGCATGGAGGGCGATGTAATCTCGACCCAGGAGTTGATCCGCTATCAAGAAGACGGCATCGACCCGAAGGGAAACGTCGTCGGCAACTTCCAGGCGTGCGGCGTGCAGCCGGAATTCCTCAAGCGCTTTGGCGAGCTCGGGATCCAATTCGATCCGGTTTTGTTCAATACGCTTGGTCCCATAGCTCCGAAGGCTCCGTCATGGCTGCGCTGACGCCGCTGGCGGTAATCATCCTCGGCATCGCCGCCGCGATGGTTCTCTTCACCAGTTCGTGGACACCGATTTCGCGCCGCATCGAGGGCTTCGCTAACAGCTTCAGCGGCGACATGGAAATCGTCGGAATGACGATCGCACCGGCCCGCCTGGTCTTCATCGTCGTCGGTGCGGGATTGGCACTGTGGCTCGTCGTCCTCGTCACGCTTTCGCCTCCGCTCCTCCTCGGCGTCGGCCTTCTCATCGCATGCATCGGCGGCGCGCTGTTTTTCGCACGCACCTACGTCGAGCGGCGCAAGGCCGGGCGAATCGCCAAATTCCAGGATCAGCTGGAAGGGTCGTTGCGTACGATCGCGGGCGGGCTGCGCGTCGGACTCGGCATCCAGCAAGCGATCGTGATGGTCGGCGAGCAAAGCCGCGATCCTGCACGGTACGAGTTCACGCGCGTGATCGGACTCACCAACATGGGCATGAGCATCTTCGACGCTTTCGATCAGCTCGCGCAGCGCATGAGCAATCCCGAAACGGGGATGCTGGCGCGGGTGATTCGCGTTCAGGCGCAGACCGGCGGCGACCTCGCAAGCGTGCTCGAAAACCTCGCCGACACCATCCGCGACCGCCGCCGCCTCACTCGCCGAGTGAGCGCGATCACCGCGCAAGGCCGCGCGACCGGGTGGCTGCTGGGTCTGATACCGATCGGCGTCGGCCTCTTTCTCGTCGTCGCGGAGCCGCAGTTGCGAGACGCGTCGCTGCACACCCCGCTCGGACAGATCTTCCTGGCGACGTCGCTCGGACTCGACGCTTTGGCGATCGTCACGCTCATGCAGCTCACGAAGCTCAACGCCTGATGGCGGCCATGAGCCCGATCGTCATCGCGATCGTCGGAGCGATCTCGGTGTTCCTGATCGGCGCGTCGCTGATACCGGCTCGTAGCCTGCTTTCGAAGCGCCTCGAGCGCCTCGAACAGATTCCGGCACGGTCGGTGCTGACGCGCAACACGATGATCGAACAGGTCATCTCGAAAGAGCATCGCTCAAATCAGCAGCGCTGGCTGCTCGAAGCCGGCTGGTACCGCGTCTCGCCGACCGCAATGTCGATTCGAGTCATCGGCTCGATCGGGGTCGGCATCGCGGTCGCCATATTGTTGCTGCTGGCGCTCGGTACCCAGTGGTATTCGCTGTTGCTGGCCGTTCTCGTAGCGCTCCTCGCCTGGCGCGCCCCCTACATCGTGCTGGGGCGGGCGATCAAGACGCGGCGCGAAGACATCTCCCGCCGGCTGCCGGATTTTCTCGATCTGCTCTCGTCGTCCGTTGCTGCCGGACTCTCGCTCAACTCGGCAATGATTCAAACGGCGCCTGCCATAGAAGGCGCGCTGCGGCAAGAACTCGACTCTTGCCTTTCCGAAATTCGGCTCGGACGCGCGCGCACCGATGCGTTGGTGGCGATGGCGGATCGCATGAACGAGCCGCAAACCACCACCATGGTGACGGCATTGGTCCAAGCCGAGAAGCTGGGCTCGAACATCGCGCAGGTACTGCAAGCGCTCGCGAAAGACACCCGCGAGCGGCGCTGGACGTCGGCTGAAGAACGCGCGGCGCGTTTGCCGATTCTGATGCTCCTTCCGATGGCCCTCTTCATGCTGCCGTCGCTGTACTTGATGATCTTCGGTCCGGTCGCCGCGTATCTCTACGCGCAGCAGCACCCATGACGACGGTAGTTGCGCTGCAAGCCGCCGCCGCGGCGGTCCTCTGCGGCGCTGTTGCCTGGTGGGGCAGCGTGCTCGGTGCGAGGCTGGCTCGTGCACAGCCGCCACTCGACGATGCACCGCCACCGGTGCGCTATCGGCAGTGGCCGTTCGTCGTGCTCGGAAGCATCGTTGGTGCGGCGTCGGCGCACGATGTCGCGACCCCGGAGGTGCTGCTGATCGCGGTCGTGATCGGCTTACTGGCCGCCTGCGCCGCCGCTGACCTGCGCTGCGGAATCATTCCGGATCGGTGCAGTCTGGGTGTTCTCGCACTTGTTCTCATTGTATCCGGTTTTCGCCACGACTGGTACCCGGGGATCGGCGCAGCGGTGCTCGCGGTCGCCTTCGCTTGTACGGCTCTCATTTCACGCGGTCGCGGCATGGGTTGGGGCGACGTCAAACTTGCCGCGGCCGGTGGGGCACTGCTGGGTCCCGCCGATGCAGCGCTGGCATTTGCCGCTGCCGCGATGCTCGCATATGCGCTGGCGCTTCGAGCCGGGCGCGCGTCGCAGCCGATCGCCTTCGGACCCTATCTCGCCGCCTCGACTGCAATCGCCCTCGCCTTTCAGAGGCCGGTGTAGGATCGTGAGCTTACTCAAGAATGCCCTCACGGGACACGTCATTGCCACGCGCGTCGACCGCGCCGATTCGTTTCTGCACCGCGCGCTCGGCCTGCTGGCGCGACCACGGATTCGGCCTGACGAAGGCCTATGGATTGAAAATTGTTCGGCGATTCATACGCTGGGCATGCGCTCGTCGATCGACGTCATCTTCATTGACGGCGACCGGCGGGTCGTGCGCGTCGCCCCGCGCATCGCGCCCTTTTGTATCGTGCTCACGTGCCGCAAAGCCCGCTCCGTAATCGAACTCGGCGCGGGTGCGCTCGAACTGAGCGAGGTCCTCGTCGGCGACCTGCTCGAACTCGTCGGCGCCTAGCCGTTCGTGCGAATCGCCGTGAGACTACCGAGCAGCAGGCGCGCGGGAACCGAAGCCGGCGGAGCGGGGGCTCGGACCGGCGTGCGCCGCTCTTCCGCGAGCCCCGAGCAGACCGTCTCGAACATGCCCACATATTCGGCCACGCGCGACGTCAACGCAGCGTCCACAGATTCTGAAGCAAGCAGCGAGCCGCCGTAGATGCGTTCCGCGGCGCGGAGATGGCGCATGCGGCCGGCTCGCTCACCAACGGCCTCGTCGAGCTGCGCACATCGCACGTGCTCTCGAAAGCGCCGCGCATCGACGTGCACGTGCTGCAAGTCGAGCGTTACAACGCCGCGGCTCGTGAAATAACGGTCGACATCATCGCCCACAATTGCGGCAAAGGCGCGGCGCAAACGGCAGAGCGTCGAACGCACCCCCTGTGATGCGACCGCCGCAGGCAGTCCGGGCCAAAAGGCTTTCTTGAGTTCGGCGCGCGTCGCGCTTCCGTCCGCGGCCAGTGCCAGAAAAACGAGGACGCTTTGATCGCGCCGGCGACCGAACACGACGTCGTTCGTGCCGATGCGGCACTGAAAGCGGCCGAGGAGCGTCACCGACAACGGCTCGAGCAGCGACTTCGCTTTCGGCTGAACCGCTGCGTCTATGACCAATCGGCCGAGCAAACGAAACGGCGTGAGGCGCGTGCGCGTCCGCACGATCGGACAGCCCGCGCGTTCCAATTTGGCTAAGACCGGTTCCGATGACGCACCGCCCGCGGCGATCGACTCCATGAACCGGCGCCGCAGCATGGCGTCCGGGCAACTGTCCGATGCGACGTATTCGAGCATCAAATCCGCGTTGCGTTCGCTCCAGCGTTCGAATGCGCCGACGAGATACGGTTGCCGTTCCGCGGCGTCACGGACGATCCAGGTCAGCGCGAGCGGCCAGCCGTCCGTGACGTGGAGCAAGTCCGTCAGGTCGTCGGGCTCAAACGCGACGCCGCGGGAGATCGCGATCTGCTCCGCTTCGGCGAGGGTGAATGCCAAATCCGACGTTCCGACGACGCGCACGCGGCCGCTCGCGGCAAGGGCACCCGGGTTGAGCAAACGCGGCGACCGGCCGGCGACGGCGATTCGCAGACTCGGATGAAGCCCCTCGGTCATCGTCCGTACGAGTTCTTCAAGTGCCGCGGGGTCCGCGCGATCGGCATCATCCACGATGAGCCACGGCGCCCCGACGGCGGCTGCCAGCCGCTCCCGCAGATCGCCGACGGAGCGGATATCCCGGCCGCGGCAGATGACGCTTCCCGGCGCGCCGGCGACCAACGCGTTCAGCAGCGCCGACTTGCCCATCCCCATTGGGGCACACAGCGCGACGGCGCCGCCTGGTTTGACGTCGTCGAAAGCGGGCTGAAACCGCCCGCGGAGGATACATTGCGTCATCGCTCCAACCCGCGGAGCGCCGCTTGTTCCATCGTTGCTCCAAGCGCAAGATGCGGTGCCCGGTCGCCGCTTTGCCAGGGGGTCAAGGATACGCTATCACGCTTGCTCGTCCGTGCCTATCGTGAAAAAACGGGGGGGTTCCCGGGCAGGACGACACCGATTTTGCTCCGCCCACGATGCCGCATCGTGCAGCGACCCCGCTTCATACGAGTCGACTCATCAACTTCAGGTGCGGGTATGCTCTGCCCACGCGCTAACTGGCCGCTTCGCGCGCTATTGCTTCACGGTACCGGCTGCTCCACGCGGTAGCGAGCGTCGATCGGATTGGCTGTCGTGGATGGGCGCTCCGAGATGCTCCACGCAGGTCACAATGGCGCGATCCAAGTTCTCGTTGCACAAAGAAAGCGAGACGGGTGCTCGTTGCATTGAAGAAAGCCGACGGTGGGACTCGAACCCACGTTTGGTTGCTTACAAAGCAACTGCAGTCGCCGCTGTGCCACGTCGGCCTGAGGATATCTCATTCCGTAACGACGGGTGGCTGTCCCTCGACTGCGCTCGGGATGACATTGGGGGCCGGGGTAGGACCGGGTTCGATTCGGGCCGTACTGTAGGCGGTCGACCTCGTGGGTAGGTGGTCGAGTGGTTAAAGGCACCAGGCTGTAAACCTGGCCCGCTTAACGCGGTACGTTGGTTCGAATCCAACCCTGCCCACCAGTCCGGACGCGCGCCGTTTCCGCGGCGCGCGTCTGACGGACCGGAACGCAAGCGAGCGAGGGAAGGGCCTTGACCATGAAAGCCGTCGCGTTTCTGCTGACGCTTCTTTTGCTGCCGCTTTCGAGTGTAGCGCAAACGCCGGCGCCGCCCGTCGTCAAGGTGCTCATGAACCCCCAGGTGATCTTCACCTTTCCGGTGATGGTGGGGATCGACAAGGGCTTCTTCGCGCAAGCCGGCGTGAACGTTCAGGCCGTCATTCATAGTGGCTCGAGTCAGACGATCATCCCGTCGCTGGCGCGTGGTGATATCGACGTCGCCACGATTTCGGCGAATCCCGGTTTCTTCAACCAGTTCGCACAAGGCTTCGATGCGAAGCTCATCGCCTCGTCGAACTCGAGTCGCAAGGGCTGGAATCCGGCGGTGTGGCTCGTCGTGCGCCAGTCGGATTGGGACGCGAAAACGATTCGGCAGCCGCGCGACCTGCGCGGCAAACACTTCGACGGCGCAACGCCGGGTGGTGAAGGCTGGTATCTCGCGCGGCATCTGATGACCAACGCCGCGCTGACACCGGCCGACATGACGTTCAGCGAGCGTTTTTCGACCGCCGGCGACTGGCTCGCATCGCTGCGCAACGTGAACGACGTGCAAGCGGCGTACGAACCGACGGTGACGCAGCTCGAACAGCAGAAGGTCGGACATCGCTGGATTTCGATCACCGACGTCGATCCGAGTTACCAAGAGAGTTTCTTGGCCGCCTCGGCCAAAACGCTGAAGGCGAAGCCGGATGCGATTCGCCGCTTCCTGATCGGTTACGTCAAGGCGTGTAAGTACATCGCCGATGCGAACGGCAAATGGACGCCCGACATGATCGCGATCATGGCCAAGTGGACGGGCCTCGCGCCCGATCTGGTCGCGGCGATTCCGTCCCCGGTGTACACCGGTGAATACGGAACGATCCACGTTGCATCGCTCGAGGAAGTCCAGCGTTTCTGGCACCTCTACGGTTTGGTGCCCACCGAACAGCCGATCGGCACGCTGATCGACACGACGTTCATCACGGCGGCCCAAAAGGCCGCGGGCGTTACCGTCCCGGCCCACCCTTAGCGCGCGAGTTCGCTTTTCATGCGCGCTTGCAAGTCTGCCCACGACGCCGGCCTACCGAGATCGTAACCTTAACCACCCGAAAAGCGCTGAAATTCTTGCGAAGTACACCGGACTTGGCCCGGGGTTGATCGCTTCGACCACACGCGCGCAGTATGGCGAGCGGCTGACACCGGCGTCCATACAACCGATGATCGACATGGTGGCGAAGTATGGCCATTTTGCACCGTTTCCCGCCAATGTTTTCATCTACGCTGAGCCCGTAAACCCGTACCTCGCCGCGCGTGCCGCCGTCGATAACCGAGCGCTGCGGATTCGGCCGACGTTTCAATAATAGCTATAGGCCCGGACTAACGGAGCTCGGCTTATGATACTATTTGAGGGTTAATGCCAGCTTAGTTCATTTTCGCGTGTTCATCCGGCGAATGCGGGCTTAGTTTAAGAAAAACCAAGCGATGCGAGCAGACAAGCTTGCCGTCGCCACCTTTTGGAGAACGGGCATGCGCACTGATTCCACGAAAACCACAGATATTCCATCTGCCGCTATCGATCTTGGCGCCGTCAAAGCCCGGCAAAACGCGGCTTGGGCGACGGGCGACTATGCTGTCGTCGGGACGACGTTGCAAATTGTCGGCGAGCAACTCTGCGAATCCATTGACATTCGCGCGGGCGCTAAGGTCCTTGACGTTGCGGCCGGCAACGGGAATGTATCGCTCGCCGCAGCTCGGCGCTGGTGCGATGTTGTCGCGACCGACTACGTGCCCTCGCTACTCGATCGCGCCCGCCAACGGGCCGAAGCCGAACACCTTACTATCGAGTTTCGCGAGGCCGACGCCGAGGCTCTTCCGTTTCCCGATGAAACCTTCGATGCCGTCGTCTCAACATTTGGTGTGATGTTTACGCCAGATCAGGAACGCGCAGCATACGAACTGATTCGCACGTGCAAACATGGCGGCAAGATCGGTCTTGCGAACTGGACACCGCCCGGCTTCATCGGCCAGCTCTTCAAAACGATCGGCAAGTACGTACCGCCCGCGCCGGGTGTGCAGTCGCCGGCACTCTGGGGAACGCGCGCTCGAATCGCCGAATTATTCGAATCGAGTGCCTCGTCAATTGTTTCTGCTGAACGCTACTTCGTGTTTCGATATCGCTCGCCTCAGCATTGGATCGACGTCTTCAAGACCTACTATGGTCCGCTCAACAAGACGTTCTCCGCTCTCGAACCGCCTGCGCAACGCGCATTTGAACGAGACCTCATAGACCTCATCGCGCAGTTCAATCGTTCAGGTGATGAAACGGTTGTCGTGCCGAGCGAGTATCTTGAAGTCGTCGCCACGCGCTCTTCCTAACACCCACAGCCTCCGAAGTACGTTACTTCAATAGTTCGTCGGCGGGAAAACCGTTGGCAATGATGTGGTATTTTGCGGCTGCGTCAATCACCGGGCGAGATGCTCCGACCGGGGAGGCAGGGACGCCCCACACGCTCTCCCGTGTACCCGGCGTGTGCGGTTGCCCCGGAAGTAGAAGCGGTGCGGCCGTGCGAATCGCTAACGCCATAGTCGCCAGCACCAAAGATGTGGAGATCTCATGCCCCGATTCATGGTCGAACGGACGTTTCCTGATGGTTTGCATATCCCGAGTAACACAGCCGGCGCGCAAGCCTGCCTCACTGTCGTCGACAAGAACGCCGGCAATGGCGTTACCTGGGTGCACTCGTACGTCTCAGCCGACAAAACCAAGACGTTTTGCATCTACGACGGCCCGAACGAGGCGGCAATCCGGGCCTCGGCTCAGGCGACGGGCCTTCCGGTGGATTCGATAACGCCGGTGACGGTGCTGGACCCGTACTTCTACCACGAGGACTGATATGTTGAGCAGGCCGGGCTAACCTGGCCGTCCGATTGTTTCAGGACGCTGGAATACGGACGGGTCACCGGTCGGCGCTGTTATGGGCTATGGGGCTTTGACCTCGTCGTCTAGCATCGGCGCCGGTGACCGACGAGAGCGAGATCGAACGGTATCATAGGCGCCCCTTTTTAGGGTCAGCTTACATCATCAGCACGATCAGCAATCGCTCCGGCGTCGAGGAGGCGACGGTCATGATTCTCGGTCTCGATGTGCCAAAGAACGACTTTGGCTTAGGACATATAAACCGGGCTAAGCCGAGCTGGTCGCTCGCGCTCGGGTGATCTCCGCTAAGGTCATAGGGGAGGGTTGTGGGAAGAAGCGTGAGTCTCAGAAGCAATGCCCGGGCGTTAGACGAATTTACCGATTCCACGGAGCCGAGAACCATTAAATCAACGGCATCGCGAACTGCCCGGGCCCAAATCTGTGCTGCATCAGCACTCGGCTCGGCGGCCTCACATGCCGCAAGTTGATCCATTGCCGCCACGCACCGCTCGCTGCGCGGATACATCATTGATGCAAGTAGTTCCAATTTGAGATTTAAATCGCTCGGATGGAGTTGAGCATTGCGTTGCGCGAGTCGATGTGCCAGAAACGCACTCAGATCGGCGCAGATCGTACTAGTTAATTCAAGATCGGGATAAAAGTCCGAGTCAACTGGCAATCGCGATCAGGTTATGATCCGTGGCATCCGATATGAGCGAGCGCGTGTACATATCGAAGATGCGAAGGGCGTACGCAACCGCAAGATCATCTATGGCAAGACGAAAGCCGAACTTGAACGCAAGGTGAAGGCTGCACTCGCGACTCCGGCACGGACTGCTGAAGCCTCGAAGATGACCGTTGAAGCGTACTTTGTTGACCGCTTCTTACCCGGTGCCAAGTCAACAATCGCTCCGGCCACATACGCTTCGTACAAGAACGCAGTGGACACTCGAATCGTGCCTGGTATTGGAAAGGCGAGATTCGCCTCGCTTCAGCCGGACAACGTTCGCGCGTGGATCGCTGAGATGACCGACGAAGGCGAGGGTGCTCGCGCCGACCAGATTGCAGTCGCGATACTCAAGCGTGGTTACAATCGCGCCGTTGAAGACGGGCTACTCGCGTCCAGCCCTGTTAGCCACGTGAAGTTGCCCAAGGCGGAGATGCGCGAACAGTACATCCTGGACCTCAAGGAAACGATTCACTTTCTTCGCACTGTCCGGCTGTCCAATGCCGATGCGAAGTGGTTCCCGCTTATGTACTGTGCTGTGAGCCTCGGAATGCGCGAGAGTGAACTCTTCGGGCTGAGGTGGGACAAAGTTAACATGATCAGCCATAGGGTGAGAATCCTCGAACAGTCCGGTCCCCTGTCAGATGGCAAGACTCTTGGTCAGGTCGTCCTCAAGACGCCGTCATCGAAGCGGACTCTGTACCTCGATCCGGCAACGGAACGCGTTCTGAAGATACAGATCGGTAAGGACCGGCACTTCGTGTTCCCTAACGCGTGAGGCGGCTATCTCCTGAAGCGTACGATCAGTGCAACGGTCTTCCCCCGGCTGCTGCGCGAGGCTGGCTTGCCGACGAACGGGACGGTTTGGTTTCATCTACTCCGGCACGTCGCGTCCTCGCTGCTATCGTCGGAGGACGTGGCCACGCCGAAGATCGACAAGTGGACAGGACACCAAGTTAGCGGGATCGCGGGCAAGTACATCAAAATCCACGATGCTGACATGGAGAAGATCGCAGGGACGATGCAACGGATACTCCGTCCGGTCTTCAAGAAGGGTTAATAAACGGGTTAATTCGAAGACTTTATCCTCGAAGAACCGGGGGAAACTCAGTAATATCAGGGGTTCGCGGGCGTTGCATAATGGTAATGCCCTTGCCTTCCAAGCAAGAGTCGCGGGTTCGATTCCCGCCGCCCGCTCCAGTTTTCAACGGGAAAAGTTGCCGTTTTGGGGCCGCGGTTGCCATTCGGTTGCCGTGCGCGATTGTAACTGGGCAGATTGCCCAGTTGCCGCGACCCGCGCCAGTTGCTCGTCGATCCCGCGCACCGCATCGCGCCCGGCGCCTTCGACCGCATGCGCGTAGGTGCGCAACGTCGTCGTGATCTCGGAGTGACCGAGCAACTTCGAGACCGTCGCGACGTCGGCGCCGCTGGCGATCAGGCACGATGCGTACGAGTGCCGGGCCGCGTGCAACTTGGTGAGTTCGAGGCCTGCACTCTTGGCACTCCGAGCGAACGCTTTATAGATGCTGTTCGGGTTGTAGTGGCCGCCCGCCGCGGGCGTAAAGACGTAGCCGTCATCCTGGTAGAATCCGCCGGACTTCAACTTTTCGGTCGCTTGGATTTTCCGCTGACGGCGTAACGCTTCGAGTGCGAGATCGGGGAGGTCGATGCGCCGAACCTCGTGCCCCTTCGGGTCCTTCAGCCAGAGCCGGCCGGGAATCTCCGCATAGCTTCCGCGGACGGTTATCACGCGCTCGGGGATGTCGACGTCGACCCAGCGCAACGCCGCGAGTTCGCCGCGCCGCATTCCACCGGCGACCGCCAGTGCGATCAGTGGCCAGTGCCGCGAGTCTTCCATCTCCTTGAGCAACTTCGCGATCGCGGCCGGTTCGTGGGCCTGCGCTTCGCGCCGTTCAACCCGCGGCATGTCCTTGTCGCGCAGACTATCGGAGACGTTCCGCAAGAGCATGTCGAGGCGCACGGCCCATTCGAGTGCCGCGTGGATGCTCGACTCGAATGCCTTCGACAGCCTCCTCGTCATCGAGGATGCCGTCGACGTGCTGAGCGACCTCACGCACCGTGAACTGCTCGTGATCGTCACAACCCATGTGCAGCGCGATGAACTGGCCGAGACGCCGGAGTCGCGGCGGGCGCAGTTGCTGGCCGTTCACGATCGGCTCGTGATGACGCACGTAGCGACTGAGGCCGCGATTTGGGACGTCTCGAAATGGGGCCACGCGAAATTCGGTGACGGCGCCGGCGGACCCAGCACGCTGCGGATCGGCGACATCATGACCACGAACCCCAAAGACGCCCAAGACGCGCTGATCGCCGTTACCACCGGAGCGGCAGTCGACATCCTCGTCACGGACGAACGGACGCTCCCCAAACGCATCCAGCGCAACACCGACCGGCCGGAAGTACTCACCTTCGCGCAGTTCATGGAACGCATGCGCGCACTCGGGTAGATCGCGCCGGATTTTTTTGAGATTTTTGGTGAGCGAGGAAAAAGGGAACCCGCGGGCCCTCTCCATCGGCACTTTGGGGAAACGATCCGCGGCGAGACCGCCTGCGTGGGCGTCTTGCCGCGTTCGGTGCCCGTAGCGCGATCCTAGCCCGTTGCCGCGTGTGATCTCCCGCCGATCGACGTATGCGCAGCGAACAAGCCCTTGCAAGAGCAATCTGTGATGGGCAACACCTCCGCCCTCGATCGAGTGTAAGGTCGGGTGCCTAGGGCATAGACGAGCGGTGACGGACACACTTCCGCGCTGGGTCCGGGCAAAAACCTCCGGCCGCGCCCACCTCGACCTCGGCGAACGATCCTCCGAGAGCCTGCGGGTGCGCGGGGAACACATCATCGTTACCGCCTGCCGCAGTCACCTCACGCCGGACGCCGAAGTTGTCCCGGACGATTACCGACCCCGCTGCTCGAACTGCGCGCGCATCGTTTCGCAAAACGGCGGCGGCAAGGGCCAATCGCATAAGTCGACGTTCGCCGCGTAAGGGCGCTCCGGAATCGCGCCAAAAAACGCTGGAAAATTTGGCGAGCGAGCGGAGACGGCGCCCCCGGCCCCTCGCGATCGGTTCTGAGGGAAAACTTCCGCAATAGCCCCGACGGTTGTCGTTTGGCGGCCGCCAGACGGCAAAGCGGCCGTGTGAAGATCCTCCGCTACCCTTGAATGAAGTTACGATTTGCTGCGCGGCGATCGACGTTCGATCGCCGGTTTCGAGTGGCGGGGACTGATGCGCCATAGTGTTGACGGCAATAGATAAAGTCGAGCTGTTCGAATCTGCTACCGCAGGCAAGACAGCCGCACGGCCATTGCGCGCCGACGCCGCCCATCGAATGATAGAGAACGGGTTCGGCCGCATGGCCGTAGCCGGTCAGCGCTCCAAGCATCATCCGCAGTTGTAAGAGTGACGCGACCATAGCGGTAAAGTAGCAGGCCCCGTACGGCTGCACACGGGCCTAAAGTCTGCTTGCGCGAGGACTCACCGCAAGTACGGAGCGATAGCCTCCTCGGCTGCTGCCGGTTCGCTGCGGCCGCCGAGGTGCTGGATGCGCCTGCGGCTACGCAGCCTGGCAGATCGGGGACGTAGGCCGAGAATCCGTTCGGGGTAGCTTCGTCGATGACGGGATATTTCATCGAGACCTGCCTGTTTGAGAATCGACGCCCATGTCTTCGGCGCGAGCTCGGTCGGAGTCTTTACCGGCAACCGTGGGGGAAGCGGTCTCCTCGCGCAAAATTTGGTGGCAATGAAGCGAAGACTCTCGATGCGCGCGGTTGCGCTCGTGTTGCTGGCAAGTCTGGCCTCGTTTGCCGCTGCGCGCCCGGCCATCGCCCAAAACGGCCTCACCGAGCTGACCTTTGCCCTGGTCGCTCCGGGCACGGCGGGGTGGCCCTTGATCTTGGCGGAATCGCAGGGCTTCTACAAGGACGAGGGCATTGCGGTGACGATGATCGTGGGCGGAACGCCGCCCAACGTCGTCAGCCAAGTTGCGACCGGCGCCGTCAACCTCGGTGCCAATGGTTGCGACAGCGAGATCGTCGCGATCGCGCACCAGCTCCCGATCAAGATCATCGCGCCGATGTTCAGCGTGAATCCCTACTCGCTCGTCGTCGCTCCGAGCATCAAAACGTGGGCCGACCTCAAGGGTAAGTCGGTCATGCTGGCCACGAAACAAGACGTCACCGCGATCGCGTTTAGTGCGATGGCGGCGGCTCATAACCTCAAGCTCGACGATTTCTCCATCGTGATTAGCGGCAACAGCACCGAGCGTATCGCCGGCCTGAATAGCGGCAACGTGCAGGGCGCGATGTTGAACGAACCCTACGACTTGGCGGCGGAAGCCGCCGGCGACCGTATCCTCGGCAGCGCGGTCGATACGACCAAGGACTGGGCTTTCGCCTGCATTTTCGCCAACACGGGCTGGGCCGAGAAGAATCGCAGCCTCGTCGTGAAGTTCTTGCGCGCCGTGCACCGCGGAATGCAGTACGGCTACGCGCACAAAGCTGCCTCCGTGGCAGCGCTCGTCGCCAGTGCGCACATCGATCCGGCGATTGCCGCGCGCGCCTGGGATATCGATTTCGGCAAGTGGAAAGCCTACGATCCCAACCTGAAGCTCTCGCCGTCGGGGATCGCGGCGGTCGGAAAGTATCAGGTCGGGTTCGGTATCATTCCCGCGTTGCCGCCCATGGCCGACTTGTACGATCCCTCGTTTGCGGCCGAAGCACTGAAAAAATAATCAGATTTGAGGATAGCGAAGATGCGCGTATGAAGATGACGATCACGCGGGCGAGAGTGCTCGCCATGGCTTCGGGTGCTGCAGCGATGGGCGCACTCACCGTACCGGTGCGGGCGCAGACGCTCCAACCGCTGCGCGTCGGCGTGTTGGCGGCCGAAAGTGCAGCCGAGGTCAACTACGCAAAGGATCTCGGATACTTCACGAAAGCCGGACTCGACGTGACGGTGACGACGATGACGAACACGCCGTCTATCGTGGCCGCCGTCGTCGCCGGGGCGCTCGACATCGGCTATACGACCATCGATTCGGTGGCGTCGATCCACTCGCACAACATTCCGCTCGTCGTGATCGCGCCGGCGACCGATTACATCGACCCGGCTACGCTAAAGACTGCGGGGGTTCTGGTTCGGCCCGACTCACCGATTCGCACCGCGAAGGATCTCAAGGGGAAGACGATCGCATCGCCGGCCCTGCATAGTCTCGGAACCACGGGAGCGTCCGCATGGATCGACGCCAACGGCGGCGATTCATCCACCGTAAGCTACGTCGAGATTCCGTTTCCGGCGCAGCCCGCGGCGCTGGCCCAGGGACGGGTCGATGCGATCTTCGAGGTCGAGCCGTTCTTCGGTGCGGCCGCAAAAAATGCGCGCGTCCTCTTCAACGGATACAGCGCGATTTCAAAGCACTTCCTGCTCAATCTCTACGTGACGACGCCGAACTGGGCTAAGGCCAATCCGGACCTCGTCAACCGATTCGCTGCGGTCATTCACCAGACGGCCGTTTGGGCGAACAAAAACCATGACCTGAGCGGGGCGATGCTGGCAAAGTATACGAGTATTCCGGCAGACGCCATCGCTTCGATGGTGCGCAGCCACTACGCCGAAGAACTGACGGCGGCGCTCATGCAGCCCGGGATCGACGCCTCGGCGAAATACAATAACTTCGCGACCTTCCCGGCGTCCGAGCTGCTCCTACCCCCGGCAAAATAGCCTGCAAGCAAGCGAGCGCCGGCGCGGGAAACGGGTACCAGGCAAGCATGTTTAAATCCGCTCTCGTTACAGCGCTGCTCGTGGGCCTAACCTCACCGGCAATCGCGCAAACAGCTCTCGATCAAAATCTCAACGGCATCGTCCGCGGGATCGAATCTCAAAATACGTCTGCCCAAGTGGGTGAGGTGTTGTTCGATTCGAGCGGTCTCGTGGTCGACATGAAGGGCACCGGAGGCAAGGCGGAAGCGGTGACGATCAATCGCGGCTTCCAATGTTCCGATCAACCGGGGCCCGTCGCCGCCCGCCTGGGCATGCTTTCGAACGGGCACCTCGCTGCGACGGCGTCGATTTCGCGCGATCGTCTGTTGTCGGGCAACTACCTCGTGGTCGTGCACAACAACGGTGCCAACTCTAGAGCCGTTGCGTGCGGGCAGCTCTATCGTTAGCTTAGTCCGGCCTTCGACGATTAGTGACGCATTCGCGGGCCGTCATCGGGCTTTACGTGCGATGGGCTCGCCGAAGGCGTCGATTTGGGGCGGTCGTCGTCATCGATGCGATCCGCGCGCAGCGGTTGGGCCGGTGAAATCTCGACGTCCTCGCGCTCGCGCCGCAGTTCGGCGCGTTCATCTTTCGTATTCTCCGGCTTTGCCATGTTCGAGTGTTCCCGAGAATTGCCCCGATCAAGCACGGCGCCCGCGGGGAGCGGCGGTTTCCGCGTAAAAGGGCTCCTGATGAAACGCATGAGCTTCGTCGCGAGCGCGTTTGCTGCCGCGACCATCGGACCTGCAGTGGCGCAGACGCCCGCGCCGCTGGTCGTTCGCTGTTCGGGCACGGGCGCCGACGATGCAGCGCCACTGCTCTATGCGCAAAAAGCCGGCCTCTTTCGCGCGGCGGGCTTTGAGACGACATACGAGCGGTCCAATAGTGGTGCGGCGACCATCGCTGCGGTCGTGGGTGGTGCGGTCGATCTTGGCAAGTCCAGCATGGGTTCCCTGATCGCGGCTCGCGCGCACAATGTGGACGTCAAGATTCACGCCGGCGGTGCGCTCTTTGGCCCGCACGACAGTGGCGACGTCATGCTCGTCATCTCGCCGAACGCTCTCATCAAGGACGGCAAGGATCTCAACGGTAAAATCATCTCCGTTCCCTCGCTCGGCGATCAGAACACGCTCGCGGTAAAGGCGTGGGTGGATACGCATGGCGGTGATTCACGCACGCTCTCGTTCACCGAGATTCCCTCGAGTGCCGCAGCAGCTGCGGTGGCGCAAGGTCGCGTAGTTGCCGCGGCGCTTGTGCCGCCGTTCGTCGCACACGCCGTCAACGACGGTACCGTGAAGATTCTGGCAAACGTTTTCACCGCGATCTCGCCGCGGTTTTTGGAAACCGCCTGGTTCACCACCGGCGAGTATGCGAATAGGAATCGCGAACTCGTCCTGCGTTTCGGAAAGATCATCGGCACGGCTGCCGCCTATAACAACGCGCATCCGAGCGAAACCGCCGACTTGCTTGCGGCGTTCACCGGAGTTTCCTCCGCGTCGATTCTCCAGACGGGCATCAGTTATAACGCGACGTCGGTCAACACGAGTGACATCCAGCCGTTGATCGATGCGATGGCGAAGTACAGCCTGATCGATCGCCGTTTCAGCGCCGCGGACTTTCTGTTCAAGTAGCGACAACCGCCCGCATGGCTGCTTTTCAGTATCATACACATTTTGGTACTATGCGCGCCGCACATAATGCCAGGCCACTATGGGTAAAGAGGCCAAAGTGCCGGGCTGAGAGTCACTGCTGACAGTCAGGGAATGTTTACTATTGTCTGTCCCGCTAATCGATTCCAATAATCGCTTCTCGAATTGTCATCCCTATGCGGAAGTCCCGGCGTGGATGAGTGGGTTTTTATACCATGTCCTCAACCCGCGGCAAGTAAGCATCTATCTCTATCTCACCATGCTGGCTTGCGAGAGCAACGTCTGTCATCCGACGACGAAGCAGATTCGCAACGACCTGCGGCTCTCGAGTCTGTCGATCGTGTTCGGCGCAATCTCGGCGCTCGAACGCTACGGCTTCTTGCTGCGCGAGCGTCGCAAGCTGACCGAACTGAACTCGCGACGTAACGTCTATCAGCGGCCGTCGTGTGAGTTCACGGTTCTGCGTTTGCTCGATCTCGGGAAGATCGATGGTTACTTGCGGCCCATTTCGGGGACCGTCAACGAAGTGTCGGAAGATTCGCGGCGCCTGAAGGACGAGTGGCTACGTCAAGCGCTCGGTACTTCCTACGCTGTATATAGCGCCGCCCCGGACGAGTCGAAGGCCGCCGTCCTCAGCAGACTGCTGAGGAAGCTTCAGGACCCCGAGGCGGACGGCGCGAGCTAGGGACTACTGAGGTCTGCGCACTCAATGCAAGGTTTCGACGTAGGCTGAAACGGCGGAGACGTCGCTGTCGCTGAGAATGCCGGGGTTGAGTTTGGGCATGACGCCGGACGGGTTGCGCACGACCGCGGCAACCGCAGCCGCATCTTTCTTCGAGCTTTCGTTGCGCAGTGCCGGGCCGACGCCGCCTTGCCCGCCGGCACCGTGGCACGCGGAGCAATTCGCAGCGTAGACGACGGCGCCGTGCGGCGTGTCCGTTGCCGTTCCGACCGTGACGTCGCGCAGCAATAGGATACTGTGCGGGTCTTTGGCCGGCGTTTGCGAGGCCAGGAAAGCGTAGATGTCGGCAAGATCCTGATCGCTGACGAGTTTCGCGTCGTAGGGCGGCATCGATTGGCGCGGCGTGCGCACTTGCCTCACGAACGCGGCGTACGGGATCGGTGCGGGCGCGAGGTTCGGTCCCGGTCCCGCCCCGGGGCTGCGGCTGCCGGTGCCTTGACCGAGCGTGTTGTGACACTCATAACAGCCGTTCACTTGGAAGAGCTGATACCCGTGTTTGGCGTCGCCCGCGGGCGCACCACCGGTGGGCTGGGCCGAGAGCACGCTTGCCCCGGCGGCTAGCGCGGCAGCAATGAACGAGGCGATCGCGAGCGTTTTGAAGCGCAACATGCTCATCTCCCTTGCGACACGATGTCGAGCAGCGCGGGATGACCGCTCTTTACCACTTTGAGCGCCCGCGCGATCGCCGGTGCAAGTTGGTCCGGGTGCGTGATCTGCGGTTCGGCGTAGACGCCGAAGCCTTGCGCGACGTTGGCGTAGTTGATGTTGGGATCGACGATCTCGGTTCCGATGCGCCCGCGGTCGGGATGCCGGTCGCGTCGCGACGCTAGAATTTGGACCGACATCGTTTCTTGGTACCAGGCGCGATTGTTGTGGATGACCATCAAGAGCGGAATCCGGTGATGCGCTGCGGTCCACATCGCGCCGGGACCCATCATGAAGTCACCGTCGCCCTGGAAGCTGACGCACACGGCGCCGCCGTTGTCCTTATGAGCGAGCGCGCAGCCAATCGCGGCGCCGCCGATGTAGCCGATGCCCGCGGCGCCCGAACCGCCGTGATACTGGCTGTAATCGGTGAAGTCCCAGAGGCGGGCCGGCCAGTTGCTTTGGAAGCCCGTCGACGAGACGACCGACCATGGGTCGCCCTTGATCTGGTTCCAGATTTCCATGCACATGCGCGCGACGCTGATCGGTTGCGAATCCCAGCCGACCGCGGCATATGCCATGTCGGCCTGGCGCTTGATGTAGAAGGCCTCGCGCTGGCGCGCTTCGCGTTGCGGGTTCTCATTACGCCGCGCGGTTGACATCGCGCTGTTCACCGCCTCGATGAGGTATGGCAACGTCGTCGGAGAGTCGGCAGCGACCGGAAAATCGGCCTGATAGAAGCGCTGTTTATCTTGATAGTTGCCGGCGCTGGCGAGCAGCTCGGAATCGATCGAGATGACCTTGCAATCCGGACGGGCGGTACGAATCGTGTCGCGCGCGATCGATTCCGGCAGCCGCTCAACGTAACTCGCCAGGTCGCCCGGGTCGAGCGCGAGGATCAGGTCCGCCTCGCTGGTCAGCCCTGGCGCGCCGTTGAGGTAGTGGTTGGTCGGGAAGTTCATCCGGCCCAGTTTGTCGATCACCGGCACTTGGAGCGCCTCGGCGAGCTTGACGAGGTTCTGGACGTCGGCCTGCGACCGCGTTGCGCGATCCGCGACGATGACCGGATTTTTCGCCGTGACGAGCATCTGGGCGATCTGATGAATCGCGCCTGGATCCGGCGCCGGCTGCGTCGCCGCAACGTAGGCCGGCATCGGCGGCTGCGGTTTGCGCGACTGCGTGTCTTCTTGCAGCGTCTGTTCGCAGACCATGACGATCGGGCCGCTCGGTGCGGTCATCATCAAGCCGTGTCCGCGCAGCATCGACTCTTTGTAGTGCTGGAGGGAGCCGGGCTGCTCGTCGTACTTGATGTAACCGCGGACCATCGCCGCGTTATCGAGCATCGAGTGATCCCAGTCGGCCGAGCTGGAGCGGAGCGCGCCGTCGGCATAGTTTCCGAGTATCACCAGCATCGGTACGCGGTCGGCCCAGCAGTTGTACATCGCCATCGAAGCGTGCTGAAGGCCGACGGTGTTGTGCACCATGATGATCATGGGTTTCCCGGCGGCTTTGGCGTAACCGTGGGCCATCGATCCGGAGATCTCTTCGTGCGCGCACGAAAGCCACTCCATCTTGCCCTGGGCGTAATTGATGACCGACTCTTGGAGCCCGCGGAACGTCGTGCCCGGCGTCGCGGCAACGTACTTGTAGCCGAGCGCGATCAAAACGTCGACCATGTAGTCGGAGCCGGGATTCGTGATGTGCTGAGCATCGGCGCCGGGGCCGTGATCGATCGGGGGTGCCTGCTCCAGTTGCGCGATGGTCGTCGCGTACGACTGGGAGA
The DNA here is from genome assembly GCA_003164495.1 of Vulcanimicrobiota bacterium. GTDB lineage: Bacteria > Vulcanimicrobiota > Vulcanimicrobiia > Vulcanimicrobiales > Vulcanimicrobiaceae > Lustribacter > Lustribacter caenicola. Next base: position 25,739 of record PLTN01000094.1, on the reverse strand, counting down.
CGGGCGGCAGGGCCGTGGGCTTGGCCTCCGCAGGTGAGGGCTTAACTCCCGCGACCGCCGCGGCTGCGGCCCCGGCGGCACCGATTCCGCCTAAAAACGCGCGTCTGTCAACGCCGCCCGAATCTTTCTTTGCCATGCGAACCCCGTCTCCGGTAGTGGTTTCTTCCGTTAGTGGGGGTCTAGTGGGTCGGTACGTCGGACTCCTCTAGGTAGACGTGCCAACCAGTTGGCACAACAATACGAGACAATGACACTGATGAGCGTTTCGTATTTGTTCCCACCCGAAGATGTTGAAAATCTACTAGCGATCGCGGCGGCTCCGAATGCTGAGAAAACAAAACGCAACACAAAAGCGATCGGCGATGTCTCTGAACTCGAAGTTGCGCTTGCGCTAGCCCGTTCGGGTTATATTGTGTCGAAGCCACTAGGAGATTCGCATCGCTACGATTTGATCATCGATGATGGGGAGACGCTTTCTCGTGTCCAAGTGAAGACAGGGCGACTGAATCTTGGCTCGATCCGCGTTTCGTGCTGTAGCTCCCATCGACACCGAGGTGGTACGTCTCGCTCGTACCGCGGGCAAATCGAGTTCATCGGCGTCTTTTGTCCCCAGACAGGCGACTCGTATCTCGTTCCAGAATCGGAAATAGTCGACACGTTCATGCACCTTCGGGTTGCCCCCACCGTCAACCGGCAAGATCGGCATATTCGGTGGGCGAGTCGGTACAAGCTGGCGTAGCTCAGTGGTAGAGCATCTCGTTGGTAACGAGAAGGTCGCGAGTTCAATCCTCGCCGCCAGCTCCAGAATATCGACCCCTCGGCTTTCGAGGGGTCTTTTCATTTGGAACCGTACCCGCGAGGGATGCCATCGTGGATAGACGGTTCGGACGGCAGCGGCTTCGGTATTGAGAACCTGCCGCTTGGTATCTTCGAAACGGATGATGCGCCGCGTCCAGGGGTAGCGATTGGTGCGTCGATTGTCGATCTTTCGACGTTGATCCGCGAGCGGCTTATCGACGACGAAACGCTGCTTGATGCGCGTTCGCTGAATGCGTTTCTCGGGCACGGTCCCGGTGCTTGGCGCTCATTGCGCGCGACGCTGCAACGCCTCCTCGGCGATACTGCCACGCAGGACGAACGAGAAGCCGTGATGCGCGCGCTTGTGTCGCGTTCGGCAGCAGTGATGATGATGCCGATCGAGGTAGGGGACTACGTTGACTTTTACTCCGGTATCGAACACGCCACGAATGCCGGCAAAATTCTACGGCCCGGCACGGAGCCGCTTCAGCCGAATTACCGCTATGTTCCGATCGGCTATCATGGCCGTGCAAGTTCCGTCGTCGTAAGCGGTACGTCGATTCGACGCCCGCATGGGCAACGCAAAGCTCCCGACGCGCCGGCGCCGGACTTCGGCCCAACGGAACTCCTTGACATCGAACTGGAGATGGCGTGGGTTGCCGGCCCCGGTAACAAGCTGGGTGAATCAATACCCGCCGACGCGGTGCGCGATCACGTCTACGGCTACGTGTTGCTCAACGACTGGAGCGCGCGTGACATCCAAGCGTGGGAATACGTGCCGCTGGGTCCGTTCCTCGGCAAGTCGTTCGCGACGTCGATCTCACCGTGGCTCGTCTCGCTCGATGCGCTCGAACCGTTCCGCGTCCCCAATCGCGTGCTCGACCCCGAACCGCTGCCGCATCTGCGCGTGCGCGAAAACTACGCCTACGATATCGCGTTCGAGGTTCTGCTGCAAACCGAACGGATGCGCGCGCAAAACATCGCGCCCGCCGTGATCTCGCGAACGAACTTTCGCGAGATGTATTGGAATGTCGCGCAACAACTTGCGCACATGACCTCCAACGGCTCGCGCGTTCGGGCGGGCGATTTGTTCGGCACCGGCACGATCTCCGGCAGCGAACCCGGCACCTACGGCAGCTTGCTCGAGCTGAGTTGGCGCGGGGCACATCCGATCGCGCTGCCGTCCGGCGAGACGCGTACGTTCCTCGAAGACGGCGATACAATCGTCTTGCACGGTTGCGCCGGAAGCGGACCGGCCCGCGTCGACTTCGGCGAGGTCCGCGGCACGATTATCGCCTAGATCGGGTCGTGGAAGCCTTGCCGGATCATCTCTTCGCTTTGGCGGCGCGCTTCGCGGAAAACTTTCGAATCCTTGGCGTTGTTCGGATCGACGAGTAGACGCGCAAGTTCTTCGTCGAAGAAGCGCGTGACGTCGGCGGCGGTGTGCATACCGTGCAGATACCGCTGCGCGATCATCAAACGGTAGATGCGGTCGGTGGCCAAGTCTTCCATGTAGCCGTCGAGCAGCGACGCGCCGCGGCCCATCAAGTAGCCGTGCCGGTAGCGAATGACGGTGCGTACCGCGGCGCGCGTTCCGTTCACGGATTTCGTACCCGCGTTGCCGAGCGGCGGCCGCAGGTCGGGGGTCGCGTTGGCGATCGGGTTACGCTTCATGCCCGCATTGGGTTCGGGGAATTGTGCGATCGCGATGGCGTTCTGATCCGGATGACCCGTCCACGCCCCGTCGAACAGGCACGCCGCTTCGTTCTTCTTGTCTTTCTCGAGGCTCTCGAGCGCTTGTTTATTCAGCGCGGCGTTGTTGCGATCCGGAAAGATCGCCGTCATGCCGCCGATCGCGAGGAGGCGGTGATGATGGCACACTTCGGGAATCCGTTCGCGCAGCGCTTGAAAGAACGGCACGTCGATCGGTATCGTGTTGCGATCGGGCAGCACCCACGCCGGATCGTCGAGGTTGAAGTGGATCAGGCTCGCCATGTAATCCCAGCGGCCGAGATTCAACCCGAGAAGATGATCGCGCAGCGTGTATGCAAATTCTTCGATTTGGTAGGCAAACGGGTGCGACTCGACCAGCGCCATGCACTTGATCGCGTTGGCCGGCTGGCCTTTTGCAACGGCGATCGCCGCCAACGCGTCGCGCCACCACAGCGCCTCTTCGGCCGACTCCGTCTTCGGAATGTAGATCGCGAGCGGATGTTTCAGGCGTGAGAAATCGAGTTTGTAGGCGAGCAGCGCTACATCGAAGAGCGTGGCCGACGTCAGCTCTTTGTAAATGCCCGCTTGCGAGAGGTGCAATCCGCGCGGGCGCGTCCACAACGCCGCCGGACTGTCGGTGATCGACACGATCTTGCCGCCGGCCTTGGCATCGGTGTACGTGAGGTCGCCATGGTAGGCGGCGACCGCATTGTCGATGCCCTTGAGCGTGTGGGAGAAGATGTTGGCCATCGAATCTTCGAGGTCGATCATCACGCCGGGAGCGCCGGAGTTGAGCATCTTTACGACCAGTTCGTGGTCGTCGGCAGGGCCCGTCATCTGATTGCGCTGGTCGGCGCACCACGCCGGCAAAGTGATGCGCCAGTCGCTGCCGGCTTCGCTCAGCCCGAGATAGCTCGGGCGTTTGCCGTCGAGCGAGGCTTTGAGCACGGCTTTGCGATTGCCGATGATCTGTTGCTGGCGCGGCGTGAGCACATCATGCAGCGGCTTGTAGAACGCACCGAAACGCGACGGTAACTCACGCTCGATCGAAAAGCCATCGGGAGCCGAACTCATCGGCGGGATGTGCTGCGTCTTCGCCGGCATCATATCGGAGGCGAGGGGCCTTCGTTCGTTCCGGGAGGTCCCCTTCCGGTTCGCGAACGTGTGCGCTTAGGTGCGCGGCCGTAGCTCAATTTGGATAGAGCAGGGCACTCCTAAGGCCAAGGTTGTCAGTTCGATTCTGACCGGTCGCACCAGCCATTCACGCTATTCACATTCGATGCGTTCGACCAGCGCGTCGCCTTCGCGATCGATGACGATATCGAACACCAGCGGGCGACAGCAGACCGGACAATCCTCGACGACGTGCTGGCGGCGGCCGCCGGTCGGATCGACCCCGATCGCGTTTTCCTCACCGCACGATGGACAGTTGTAGAGCACGTCGAGGTCGAGCGGCACTACGGCGCCAGGGCCCGGGCGGTCACGATGCCGCCGAACGCGCCGGCGATCCCGAGGACGACGCTGCCGGCGACGTACATGAACGAGGTGAGCATGAAGCCGCCCGTCCATAACGAGAGCGCCTCGAACGAGAACGTCGAGAACGTCGTGTACCCGCCCAGAATCCCGGTTGCGAGAAAGTAGCGCCAGAGCGGCGAGACGTTCGCCCGCGTCTGGGCCATCTCGATCACCATGCCGATCAGAAACGAGCCGCTTACGTTAATGAACAGGGTGGCGTAGAAGCCGAAGCCGGCTCCCGCTCGCGCGACGACCAGTTGGGTGACCAACAGGCGGAAGATCCCGCCGATCGCGGCCCCCAGGCCGACCGCGGCGATGACGCGCAGGTCGATCACGGCTTGGCCTTCCCTTCCCCGCGATAAACGATCCGCACGTCCTCGAGCGTGATGAGACCGTCGGCGACCATGGCCCTGAGCGCGGGCAAGAACCCGTGAATCGCCTCGGCCGAGTCGATCAGCTCGACGACGATCGGGAGGTCCGCCGAGAGGTCGACGATGCGCGCCGCGTGGACGACCGAGTGCGCGCCGTACCCCTCGATGCCTTTGAAGACGGTGGCTCCGGCGAGGCCGGCCCGGCGGGCGGCTTCGACGATGGCGGTATAGAGCGGCTGCCCGCCGTGGTGGTCGCTTTCCCCAATGTGCACGCGCAGGCGGAGGGCGGGGCGTTCGGGGGTCTCGGGCACGGTCGGGTTCCTCACAGGAGACGCCGGGCGTAAGATTTCCCGGCGAAATGCGGCGCCAGGGAGTCATCGGCTGGAACCACGCCCTTGTCCTGGCTGGGAGCGGTGTGGTATCATGACTTCCTGGAACGGGCCCGGCCCCGTTTTCTTTATGTCCGGCGCTAGACGCCTCACGGATTGAACGATGGCAAAAAAAGAGAACCGCGTGATGGTAACCATGGCCTGCACGGAGTGCAAGCGCCGGAACTACAACACGTTCAAGAACAAGCAGAATACCACCGACCGGCTCGAGCTGAGCAAGTACTGCCGCTTTTGCCGCTGCCACAAACCCCACCGGGAAACCAAGTAAAACGACCCAGCTGAGGGCGGTAGCTCAATTGGTAGAGTTGCGGTCTCCAAAACCGTCGGTTGCAGGTTCGAGTCCTGTCCGCCCTGCCAGATTTTTTGCGGTAGTATAAGAGCACACCATGAAATCGACTCCTAAAGGTCCGGGCACGCCGGCACGCGCCGCCTCCTCGAATCGCACGCCGGCCGCTCGCCCCGCCGCTACCGCGGCTCGGGCACGTAACGCGCGCGCCACGCAAGAGTTCTTCCGCGGCATCATCTCGGAGATGAAACGCGTCACGTGGCCGTCGCGCGAAGAGTGGGTCGCGGCGACGATCCTGACGGTGGTGCTGGTCATCGGCGTCGGCGTCTTCACCTATCTCTGCGATCTCGCGTTCGGCGCGATCTTCAGCTTCCTCACGGGCGGAACACGCTAATGGATCAGACCACGGTCGAAAACGTCGACAACGTCGAGATCGTCGAAGACGCGGGCGATGCGGTTGCCGAGGCAACGGCGCCGGCGGCCAAAGCGAAGACGAACAAGAACTGGTTCGTCATCCACACCTACTCGGGTTACGAGAACAAGGTGAAAGCCAACCTCGAGCGGCGCATCCACTCGATGAACATGCAGGACAAGATCTTCCGCGTGCTCGTTCCGATGGAAGACGAAGTCGAGTTCAAGGACGGCAAGCGCAAGATCACCCCGAAGAAAGTCTTTCCGGGCTACGTGCTCGTCGAGATGGACATGGACGACGCGTCTTGGTACGTCGTGCGCAACACGAGCGGCGTCACCGGCTTCGTCGGCTCGCCGGGTTCGGGTGAGAAGCCCGTTCCGCTGCAAGACAAAGAAGTCAAGACGATCCTCAAGCAGATGGGCANNGCGACCGCATCAAGGTCACCTCGGGCCCGTTCTTCGACTTCACCGGCATCGTCGACGACATCCAGCCGGAAAAAGAAAAGGTCCGCGCGCTCATCTCGATCTTCGGCCGCGAAACCCCGGTCGAGCTCGAGTTCTACCAAATCGAAAAGGTGTAGAGCACTCGCTTCAAGCGAGTGCTTCGCGTTCGGCCCCTCGCGTGTGGTCGCAGCGGAGTAGTGTCCAGGGGCCGAGCCGCAACGTTTAGCCTAGCGATGGGTATGACCGCAGCATGAGAGTGCTGCGGTTTTTTCGTCTGTTTCGGGTCTGGGGGAAGTTTCGCGATGCGTTCCGGCTCATGCGCAGCCCGGAGGTCCCGCTGCACCTCAAGTTGATCGCGGGAGCGCTCGCGCTGCTCATCATCTCGCCGCTGAACATCCTCGGGGACTTGCCCCTGCTCGGGCTGCTCGACGACGTGGCACTGCTTGCTTTGCTGGCCGGATGGTTCGTGAGCGCTGCGGCCCGTCACGCGGCCCTCGGCACGATCGAGGGCGAGCTGGTGCGGGTGGACGTAGGACCCCCGGCTAGGGTATAATTCTTGGGTTGCGCGCTCAGGCGCGCCGATCCGGAGGGCGACCCCGCTGCCGGACCGACCCAAGGGGCAGAATCGCGAGAGCGGTTCGTTAGGAGAAAAAATGGCGAAGAGAGTCGTCGGCAAGATCGGATTGGCCTTGCCGGCCGGTAAAGCGACCCCGGCACCGCCGGTCGGCCCCGCGCTCGGGCCCTACTCGCTCAACATCATGGATTTCTGCAAGCAGTACAACGAACGCACTGCGAGCCAGCCCGGGATGATCATCCCGGTCGAGATCACGGTGTTCGAAGACCGCACGTTCACGTTCATCACGAAGACGCCGCCGGCGTCGTTCTTGATCAAGCGTGCGCTCGGGATCGAATCCGGATCGAAAGAACCCAACCGCAATAAAGTCGGCAAGCTGACGCAAGCGCAGATCAAAGAGATCGCGACGACGAAGATGCCCGACCTCAACGCGAACGACATCGACCACGCGGTGAAGATCATCGCCGGTACGGCCCGCTCGATGGGCGTCGAGGTTGCGTCATGAAGAAGCACGGTAAGCGGTTCCGGAACCTCGTCGCGGCCTTTGATGCCGAAGCGCTCTTCGCGACCAACGAAGCGGTCGCGCTCGTGAAGAAGAACGCCAACGCGAAATTCAACGAGACGATCGAAATCCACGTGCGCCTGGGCGTCGACCCGAAGAAGTCGGATCAGAACGTTCGCGGCACGGTCAGCCTGCCGCACGGCACGGGCCGTTCGGTGCGCGTGATCGCGTTTGCGCGCGGCGACAAACTCAAAGAGGCCGAAGCGGCCGGCGCCGATGTGGTCGGCGAAAACGATTTGGTCGAGAAGGTCAAAGCCGGTTTCACCGACTTCGACGTTGCCGTGGCGACGCCCGATATGATGGCGTCGATCGGTAAGGAACTCGGCCGTATCCTCGCGCAGAAGATGCCCAACCCGAAGTCGGGCACCGTGACGCCGAACATCGGCAATGCGATTCGCGACATCAAGGCCGGTAAGGTCGANNCGAGAACATCGACACGCTGATCGACGCGATCGTGCGCGCCAAGCCGTCGGCGGCCAAGGGCACGTACCTGCGCTCGATCACGCTCGCGAGCACGATGGGCCCCGGCGTGAAGATCGACCCGACCCGCGTGAAGGCCACCGCCTCAACCGCATAGTCCCCAGCGAGGAGGTTCTCGCGATGTATTACGAACCGGGCACGTCGCACCACGGCTTGCCCTTCGATCCGTTCAAATCGTGCGTCGTGCCCCGGCCGATCGGCTGGCTCTCGACGCTCTCGGTGGACGGCGTCGCGAACCTCGCTCCGTTCAGCCAGTTCAACAATGCCACGTTCGACCCGCCCTACGTGATGGCGGCGTGCAACGCGAACTTCGACGGGCGCGAAAAAGATACGGTCGTCAACATCGAGCGCACCGGCGAGTTCGTCTGGAACATGGCGACGTACGATCTGCGCGAAGCGGTCGTCATATCGTCGCGCGAGTTCGGCCCGGAGATCGATGAGTTCGAAGTGACCGGGCTGACCAAGGCGGCGTCATGTTTAGTGAAGCCGCCGCGCGTGGCCGAATCACCGGTCAACTTCGAGTGTAAGCTGCACACCACCGTGTTCATTCCCGGCGACTCGCCTATGGGCAGCTTTACGCTGATCATCGGGCGGGTGGTCGCGGTGCACATCGCCGACGGCTACATCCGGCCCGACGGACGGCTCGATATCGAACGGATCCGGCCGCTAGCGCGGATGGGCTACCACGATTACACGAGCATCAGCGAAGTGTTCACGATGGCCCCGCAGACCAGCGCCATCGCGCAGGCCGGGCAAGAGGGCAACACCGAGAAGATTCATGCGGCGATGATATTGGCCGCCAAGAGCGGGGTTGCCAACATCTTATAGCGCAGCGCGAGGTCGAGGACCGGCTGCATCAGCTTCGGATCGAGCCCTTGCGCGAAGGTGTTGCGCGGCATCGTTGCCAGACGTGCCGCGTCGAGCTTGACGTAGTTGGCTTCGATCACCGCCGAATCCGAGCGGTGCGTGTTCGCCCAGCCGCCGGCCGCGTAGATCGCCGATGCAAACCGTTTCGCCGTATCCGCGTTCTTCGTGAGCCAATCGCGTTGCGCGTACCAGCAGCCGATGTAGAAGCTCGGGGCCACGCTGTCGAACGGCACGGAGAGATGCTTCACGGTGTCTTTGTTGTCGGTGATGAACGGTTCGCCCATCAGCGCGGCGGCAACGGTGCCGCGCGCGAGCGCCGGACCCATCTCGCCGAGCGGCAATTCGAACAGCTTCACTTTGGAGAGATCGGCGCCGCCCTTTTCGAGCCACAACATCGTTGCCGCTGCGGGCAACGAGTTCAGCGTGCTGACCGCGACGGTTTGACCCTCGAGATCTTTGGCGTTGCGGATGCGCGCGTCTTTCGCGACGCACAGGATCAGCGTCGGATCTTCGGGCCTCTGTATGGCGCCGCCGGCGAAAACGGCCAGCGGCACGCCGTGCTCGATCGCGTTGGCGATTTGGGTGAGTTCGCCGACGCCGACGTCGATCGCGCCGCCCGCGACGCCTTGCAGAATCCGGCCGCCGTTGGCGAGCGGCCCGATGTCGACGCTCACGCCGGCGGTGCTGAAGAAGCCGCGATCGCGGGCGTAGAACGGCTCCATGTAGGGGTCGTTCAGTGCTACCCCGACGCGCACCGGTGCGGCCGTTTGCGCGCTCACGGCCCGCGTGAATCCGAGCGCGAGTGCGCTCGTTCCCAGGGCGAGTACTTGGCGGCGCTTGAGGCGAATCATCGCGGCTGCCTTCGCCGTGGGCAGGTGCCGCGCCCGGTCCGCGTCAAGGAAACATCCCGTGCTTACCGCTGAAGAAAATGCGCTGCTGACGCAGACCGGTCCGGGCACGCCCGGCGGAGCGTTCATGCGCCGTTACTGGCAACCCGCCGCGCTCTCGAGCGAACTCGGCGCCGATCCGATCTACGCGCGTTTGCTCTCCGAAGACTTTGTGCTCTTTCGCGATGCGAACGGCGCCCCGTCGATGCTCGATCTGCATTGCACGCACCGCAAAGCGGATCTGAGCTACGGACGCGTCGAGAACGGCACGCTGAGGTGCCTGTACCACGGTTGGCGTTTCGGTGGCGACGGCACGTGTTTGGAACAGCCGGGCGAGCCGGCCGAGAGCACGTATCGCGCGCGCATCAAGCAACCGGCCTATCCGGCGCGCGACGCCGGCGGCATCATCTGGGCGTATCTCGGCCCCGGCGAACCGCCGCCGCTCCCGGACCTGCCGTGGCTCGTGGCGCCGGGCGAAAACAGCTGGGCAACGAAGCTGCTGCACGAGTGCAACTACCTGCAGGGCAACGAAGGCAACGTCGACCCGCAACATCTTTCGTTCTTGCATCGCACCTTCGAGTTCGACGGTCCGCCGCGCCAGAGCCATCTGCTCACGAGCATCGACGCGGCGCCGCAGATCGATGTCGAAGAAACCACGTTCGGCTTGCGCTTGTATGCGATTCGCGATACTGGCGATGGTGAGAAGTACGTGCGCGTCAGCAACTTCATCATGCCCAACGGCTCGGCGTTTCCGGCCGGCCAGGTGGTCGACCCGAAGGTGCAGCAGCTCGATGAGAACTTGCACTACAGCATGCACTTTCACATCCCGATCGATGACGTCACGCACTGGAAGTATCGCATCATGTTCCGCCTCGACGGTCCGGTCGATGTCGCGTTCCTCGAACGCTCGCAGAACGACTTCACCACGGAAACGTCGTACGAACGCCCGCGCGCGGCGCGCAACCGCTACCTGCAGAACCGCGACGAACAGCACGCGCGCACCTTTACCGGCATGGGCCGCAATTTTCAGGATCACGACCGCTTCGCGGTCGAAAGCCAAGGCCGCGTGCTCGACCGCACGACTGAGCATCTCGCGACGACCGACAAAGGCTTGATCGCGATGCGCCGTCAGATGCTCGCGAACATCGAAACCGTCACCCAGGGCGGCCGGCCGCTCATGACCGACCCGGAAACGCCGAACCCGTGCCGCGATCTCGTGGTGCGCAGCTCGCGCGTGCCGGCCGGCGAAAACCCGCACGACGTTTGGCGCACCCCGGTCACACCGTAGCGGCTAAACGGTAAAGGCGATCTCTTGCGCGTGGACGGCGCGCGCGGTGAGCTGGTAGCGGATTCCTACGTCGAGAATCGGCTCCATGAGTTGTATGTCGAACGACGTGGCGAACACGTTGCGGGCCATCGTTTGGGCGACGTCGAGCGGAAGCTTCGTCAGGCGGCTTTCGATCGTGGCCGATTCCGGCCGGTGCGTGTTGACCCAGCGTGCGACATCGTAAAGGATCCCGGCGAGCCGATGCGCGGCCGGACCGTTGTTCGTCAGCCAATCGCGCGATGCGGCGTAGACGTTGATGTAGAACGGCTTGCCCATCGCTTCGAACGGTATGCCGATGGCGCGCTGCTCGGCTCTCGCATTACTTAAGAACGGCTCACCTTGCAGTGCCGCCGCGATGGACCCGCGCTCGAGATCGGTATTCATGTCGGGAAACGGCAGCTCGATAAACTTCACCTTGGCCGGGTCCGCGCCGTTCACGCGCAGCCATTCGACGGCCATACTGGCACTTAAGCCCTTGAGAGCCGGTACGGCGACGGTCTGATTCTCGAGGTCGCGCGGGGTGTGGATCGCGCTCGTCTTGGTGGTGACCATGACAAGTGTCGGGCTGGTCTTGGCGAAGAGACAGCCGCCGGCGAACGCGGCGAGGGGAAAGCCGTGTATGAAGGCGTTTGCAACCGTTATGCAGTCGACGACGCCGACGTCGAGTGCGCCGGCCACGATTGCTTGGGCCGTCGCGTTCGTGTTCGAGAAGTTCTGGAGCTCAACGTTGAGTCCGGCTTGGCGAAAGAGACCTTGCTCGACTGCATAGGCCGGCCCCAAGCTCGAATCGTTGAGATTGATGCCGATGCGTATCGGAGCGGAGGATTGCGCGCGCGCCGGCGAACGTTGTCCCACGAAGAGCGCCGCAGTTCCCGCCCCGATCAGAGCTCGGCGGTTCATGAGGCGACGGGTTCGGCCAGCTTCGCATCCCACTCGTAGTCGAGGTTTGCGAGGTCGGTGACGCCGATGATCGTCCCGGACTTTTGCAGATCCTTCGCACCCTCGAACTTCGGGCAGTACATCTCGATGAGGTTGCCGGAGGGATCTTTGAAGTACATCAAGCCCTCGACGTGATGTCGCGTCCACGGCTCGTGCGTCTTCACGCCATGGTCTTCGAGCCATTTCTTCATCGGGAAAAAATGTTCGGATTCGATCTGGAAGGCGATATGCGGAAATTCGGCATCGGCTGCGGCTACGGCGCCGCGTACGTCGCTGAGGCCGATGATCGTTCCGGCCACGTCAACCTCGGCAAAGTTCGGCGTGCCTTGATTGACGATGCGTCCGCCGAGAACCTCGGCGTAGAACTTCGTTGACAGCTCGACGTCCTTCGCGAACAAGCTCACGTGGTTGAAGCGGCAGAAGTGCGGGCGCGTTGCCAGTTTCTGCTCGAACGCTGCGATCTGTTCGGGGCTCCATGTAAAGCTGGGCATCGTTCTCTCCTAGTTCGCGAGCAATCCGTTTTGATGCAGAAATTCTACACTCATCGCCCAGGCCTGTCCTGCGGCGCGCGGTTCGTACGCATCGGCACGCACGTCGCGAAAAAATCCGTGGCTGGCCTCGGAGAAGACGGCCTGGGTGTTCACGACGCCGGCTTGGTTGAGCGTGTCGGCTACGAGGCGGCGCTGTTCGCGCGTGATGTTCTCGTCCTGGGCGCCCCAGAACATCAGCAGCGGCCCGTGCTGACGCGTAACGAGATCGAACCACTGCGGGATATTGCCGCCGTAGAACGAGATCGCCGCGGCGAGCGGAACGTGTGCGTTAGCGAGAAATGCCGTGCGGCCGCCCATGCAGAACCCGACCGCGCCGACGCGCTGCGCGTCGACCCCACCGCCGGCGCGCCTCACGAGCCAATCGTATGCGGCGCGCATGTCGAGGCCCAATCCCTCGGCCGTCACCGCCTTGCGAAAGGGCAACCGCTCCTCGCTCGTTGCGTCGTACGAGAGGACGCTCCCATGACCGCTGCGGTGATAGAGCTCGGGCGCTACCGCAACGATGCCGAGTCCGGCCAAACGTTCAGCCACTGACGTGAGCCAATCGTTGACACCGAAGGCCTCTTGCAAGACCAATATCCCGCTCCCCGTGGCCCTCGCCCCCGAGGGATTTGCAACGTGAAGGATCATCTCCGTTCCGTCGCTCACATCCACACGAACCGTCTTTATCACGGGTTCAGAATGCCGGAGCGCGGAGGTCTTGTCAATCGTGAAGCATGCCCGTTCGTCGTTCTTGGCGATGATCGCCGCTCAGATCACGCTTGGCGCTAGCGCTAACGCGCAAACGCCGCCGGCGAGCCTGATCCGCATCGGGTCGACGCCGAACGACTCGTATGCCGAACCGTTTTATGCCGAAGATCGCGGGTTCTTTGCGCGCGACGGCCTCAACGCGACCGTCGAGCCGTTTGCGACCGGGGCCGGCGTCACGGCGGCGCTCGCCGGAAACGCGATCGACGTCGGCATAACGAACCCGATCTCACTGGCTAACGCCTACGAGCACGGCGTGCCGTTCGTCTTTTTCGCCGTCGCGGCAACCTACAATCCGGCTGAAGTTGCCTTGTGCGTGGCGGCCGACTCGCCGATCCAGCAAGCCAAGGATCTCAACGGCAAGACGGTCGGCACTACGGCGATCCGCGATTCGAACTCGTTGCACGTCGTGGCGTGGATCGATCAGAACGGCGGAGATTCATCTACCGTGCATCTGGTCGAGCTGCCCTTCTCGGCGATGGCGCCGGCGCTCAAACGCGGCACGGTTGCGGCGGTTCCCATCGCCGAGCCGACGCTGAGCGCGGTGCTGAAAGAAGGGGGTGTGCGCATCATCGGTCATCCGATGGATGTGTACGGCAAGCATTTCATGGTCGGCGGCTGGTTTGCGCGCCCGGACTACTTGGTGGCGAACGCCGCGCTGATGCGGCGCCTCCGTGCGACGATTTACTCGACTGCCGTTTGGGCCAACGCTCATCCCGACGAGAGCGCCGTGAGCCTGGCCAAGTATGCGAAGCTCGATCCGGAAGTCGTGCGCACGATGAACCGCTCGCCCTACGGGACGGCGCTCACGCCCGACATGCTGCAGCCGTATCTCGATCTGGGCTACAAGTACAAATATATCGGCCGCCAGCTCAAGGCGACCGATCTGATCGTAAAGCTCTAGCAGCTACGGGCCGGGTGCGCCGAAGCGCGACGAGGAGTATTCAACCTTCGACATCACCTCGAGCACGGCCGGCTGTCCGTTTTCGGTGGCCGCGATCGCGCGCTTGAGCGCCGGCACGATTTCCGAGGGGAGTTCGACGCGTTCGCCGTGGCAGCCCAAGCCGCGTGCGACATCGGTGTAGTTCGCGCAGCGAGATTCAGCCGGTGATCAACACGATGGCCAAGTACGGCAACCTCAAACCGTTCCCGGCGAACGACGTCATCTGGACGCCGCCGGCCGCGTAAGCACGGATTGGGCGTTGCCGGATTCGATTGCCGCGAGGCGAGCGCCGGTGAGGCCGCCGTCGCGCAGGCCGTCGATCGCCGTTTCGAAGTCCTGATAGGGGAAGTCGCTGCCGAAGAGGATGTTCTCGATCGGGGCGAAGCGCAGTAGCGCGTCGAGCGCCGGCGGGCTCGTCGCCGATGCGACGTCGAAGCGCAGCCGCTGCAGTTCGTGCATCGCACCGTGCGGTAAGCGCGGGCCGCTGACGGGCGAACGGTCGGCAATGCGCGCGATGCGCGCGGCCAACATCGGCAGCACACCGCCGCCGTGCGAGAAGATGCACGTGACGTCCGGGCACGCGGAGAACGTTCCGCTCGACAAGAGGCTCACGATGGCACGGGTGGAGTCGATGGGGTATTCGATCATCGACGGGCCGACGTCGGGAATCAGCCCCCGGCAGCAATCCGCGACGGTCGGGTGAAAGAACACCGTCGCTTTACGCCGATTGAGTTCGCGGAAGACCGGCTCGAAGGCCGCATCGCCGGGCCAGCGATCGCCGTAGCTCGTCATCAAGAGAATGCCGGTCGCGCCCAGCTCGTCCAAGGCATACGCGATCTCGGCGAGGCTCGCTTCGACATCGGGAAGCGGCAGCGAGGCGAAGAAGCCGAAACGGCCGGGATGATTGCGTGCCATTTCGGCGGAGAACTCGTTGCACTGGCGCGCGAGCGTGCGCGCAACGGCGATATCGCCCCACCATACGCCGGGCGTCGACACCGAGGTGATCGCCTTCTGCACTTCGTTCCGGTCCATCGCCTCGAGCGAGGTAGCCGGAGTCCAATCGATCATGTCGGGACGCGAGCTCAGGACCTCGCCGATCTTGCCCTTGGCCTTGGCGGTCGCGAGGTATTGCGTTGGGAAGATGTGGTTGTGTACGTCGATGCGGTGCATGGCTTCGGCTACTCCTCCAGGCTCGCGCCGAGCCGCACGATGAGATCGAGCAACGCGCGCCGTTCGCTCGCGGAAAACGGCTTCATCGCGGCATCGATCCCCGCGTGGTGCCTGAGAAACGCTTTCTTGATCAAGGCGGTCCCCTTTAGGGTCAAGGTAACGACGGTGCTGCGCCGATCGGCCGGGTTCTGATTGCGCGTGACGAGCCCATCGCGTTCGAGCGAGTCGACCATCGAGGTGACGGTCGCGTTCGACGTGTGCACGAACGTGCTCAGATCGTTCAGCGTCAGGCCGGTCTCGCGTTTCGCGTAGAGCGTGACCAGATAGTTGAATTTGGTCGCCGTCGTTTCGAGCGGCGCGAGCCAATCGTTCGCGCGATCGTTGATGCGTTGCGCGAGGGCCCGGATGGCGAAGAAGAGGCGCGCGTTGGCCGGATTGAAGTCCTTGCCGAAGTCGCGCGCGAGCGCATCGAGATGGTCTTTCGGAATCACCAGCGTGCGCGGGCGTTTGCGGGCCATGTTCGTGACTGATTTTCAGAGCGGCGCGGAGAACGCCTTTTCGTGACCATTCAACCACCAACGCTGCGCGCGCGCCTCGTACTCGACATCGCGGCCGAGCTGGCCGCGACCGATCCGTTCAAGCGCCAGATGACCGTTCGCTTCGCCGGTGCCGTTCCGGAAGTGGTGCTCTCGAATTCAAGCACGCCCGAGGGAATCGCCGACGTGGCTTCGGGCAAGGTNNGGCACGCCGCAGCCGGTGCGAACGATCGCGGTCATGCCCTCGGCCGACGGGCTCGTCTTCGCGATGCATCCGCGCACGGGCGTGCGTTCGCTGGAAGATCTGGCCGCAGCGCAAGGGCCGCTGACGATCGCGCTGCGGGGTGAACCCGAACATGCCTTGCAATCGATCATGGACGACGTGCTCGCCGCGACGGGGCAGTCGCGCACGTCGCTCAAAGCGCGCGGCATCAGCCTCGAGGGACGCGGCGGCATCCCCTATCCCGCGTCGGCGAAGTTCCAAGCGCTGGTGGCGGGCGAGCTCGACGGCATCTTCGATGAAGGCGCCGATGAGTGGATGGCCGAGGTCATCGCCGCGGGCATGAACGTCTTCGGGATCAGCGAGGCGGCCGTGGCCCGTCTGGAAGCGCTCGGCTACCGGCGGCGCATCCTCGATAACGGCATGCTCACGCTCGACTTCAGCGGCTGGGCGATTTTCGTCCACGCCGACACCGCGGACGATCTCGTGGACATGATGTGCGCGGCGCTCGTTGCGCGCGAAGCAGCGGTGACGTGCAAGAACACGCCGGACGCGCCGTACGACGTTCCGCTACATCCCGCCGCGGAACGCTACTGGCGTGCGCGCGGCCTCTTATAAACTAACACGGGCGGCTTGGGCGCAGCCCAAACGCGAAGGATTCACGGAACGTGAATCCACTTAGCCGACCTTTTCGTCGAGCAGGCCGAGACGGAGCAGAATCTCCCGATCAGTGACGACGAACAGGTACGTGGTCGTTTCCGCGGTGTGCGTTACGGCCGCGCGGTGCGGCAAGGTGAAGATGTCGCGCGCTTCCCATTTCACGGTTCCGCCGCCGGCCGTCGTCGAGCCGCTGCCTTCGACGACCGTGCAGATGCTGTGCGCGCTCGTGCGGAACGGTAGCGTCGTGACGCCCGGATCGAGCCGCACGAGATAGCAGTCGAGCAACGGCATCACAGGCCCCGCCGTCAGCGGGTTGACGTAACGCACGCGGCGCGCGCCGTCGCGTGCCGGAGCGCTCGCGTCGAGTGCACGCTTGGCTTCGTCGAGCGGATAGCGGAAGACGGGCGAGATGTCGGAGACCGGAAGATCCGGGATGACGTTGGCGCTGGAGAACGCGGAGCTGTCGACGGCCGCCGGCACGTCGTGCGCCGGTCCCGGTTCGAACGAAAACGTACCCATGTGTAAGTGCGCGTGCACGTTGAGCACGTCGAGCCAGACCATCGGCACGGTGCCTTCGTGCCAGTGCTCGTGCCAGCACCATCCGGGCGTCAGCACGAGATCGCCGAATTCCATCCGCGCGAGGGTGCCGTCGACTTTGGTGATCGCACCGCCGCCTTCGAGCACGAAGCGCAGCGCGTCCATCGAGTGCCGATGCGGTCGCGCAACTTCCCCCGGCAGCAAGATCTGCAATCCGGCGTTGAGGTTGGTGGTCGTGTGGAAGTCGCCTTCGTGTCCGTCCGGATCGATCAGCGAGAGCACGCGGCGTTCGGCACTGGCCGGAGACGCAAGCGCGATGGCGCGCTGCACGAGCGGTTCCATCGTTCGCCACGGCCACAGCACCGGCGAGCCGAAATCGCCGTCGGGCTTGTGCGCCAGCGGAATCTCCCACAGCGGCTTCACGTGCGCGTCGCGCCAGCCTCGTTGCAGTTCCTCGGGTGAGAGTTGCGCTTGCGTGGTCGTCGTTACCATTTCGCCACCAGTTCCGGCGCGAATTGCGTGCGCCAGTCGCCGCCCTCGGGCACGTAGTCGTCGTAGGGGCGAATGTTGCGGTACGTCGCGGGTTCGAGGGCGCGCAGCCGCTCGCCCGTGCCGACCCGGTCGGTGGCTTCGAGCAACAACTGGCGCGTCACGATGATCGCCTTGTCGGTCGTTCCCAAGTGCTCGAGCGAGCGGTCGGTGATCGGACCCATGCCTTCTTGCAAGGCGAAGTCTTGGGTATTGATGCCGACGATGCCGGTGAACGTCTGGGTCTTCTGGCGTTCGCGGTCGATCATGTAATCGTTGGCCAGCGATTTCTTCAGCCTGAAGGTGCCGGAGATGAGATCGTCTTGGCCGCGGCCGTTCATGGATTCCCAATGTTCGGCGTACTCGGGCGTGATCGGATCGTCGCTCGAGTACGAGCAGGCCCAGTTGTAGACGTAGGTTTGCTCGTCGTCGATCGGCACCCAGATGTGGCCGTCGAGCTTCGGAACCTCGGCGCGGCCGCCCATCAGCGACGTGACGCTGCCGCGCATTTGCTGCGCCGGCATCACGTAATGATAGACGCGAATGTACTGGCCGTCCTCGCCGACGTTGCGGGTGGAGACGTAGGTGTAGCCGTAGTCGGTACGCTCCACATCCAAGCGCGGCGCACCGTCGCGATTACGGATCCAGTTGCGGTCGCCGAGCCGCTCGTTGTGCGCGAACGACGAGTGGGCGGTATCGAGGCCGCCTTCGAGCCCTTGCAAGTAGTTCGCCGCTTCATAGGTCTTCGAGAGAATGCGGTGCGTGCGTGGCGCGCGCATCCATTCATAGTCGGGGCGCTCGGGCATCTCGGCGGGCGGTCCCATGTACGTCCAGATCACGTCGCCCGCTTCGAAGGTCGGGTAGGCCTTGATCGTGACCTTCGTCTTGAACAGGCTGTCGGGCGGCTCCGACGGCATGTCGACGCACGTGCCGGCGGCATCGAACTTCCAGCCGTGGTAGACGCAGCGCAAGCCGCACTCTTCGTTGCGGCCGAAGAACATCGGCGCGCGGCGATGCGGGCAGAACGCGTCGACGAGGCCGACGCTGCCGTCGGTGGCGCGAAATGCAATCAGGTCTTCGCCGAGGAGCCGTACGCGAATGGGCGGGCAATCGGGCTCCGGCAATTCCAGCGAGAGCGCTGCCGGTTGCCAGTACCGTCGGAAGACTTCACCGGCCGGCGTTCCCGGTCCGATCCTGACCAGCCGTTCGTTCTCTTCGGGTTTCAGCATTTGGGAATGACCTCGGTTGCGAACATGTGGAGCGACCGCATCGCTTCATCCTGCGGCATCGTGTTGAAGTTGATCTGGAGCGATGCGTGTTCGAATCCGCCGAACGCTTCCTGAACACGCGCGATGGAGGCCCGGATTTCCTCCGGCGTGCCGATCCAGGCCGAGCCGCCGGCAATCTGGGACTCCATGGTTTCCGTACGCAATTTCTCGACCATTTTATCATACCCCGGATAGTCGGCGGAACTCAGACCCTCGGCCCAGTCGGACGACGCCTCGACCAGCGAGTGCAGGTACGCTTCAACTTTGGGCTTGGCGATCCGCCGCGCGCGGTCGCCGTCGGCATCGACGAACATCTGAAACGCCAGCATCACTTCGCCGTTTCCGGGATGACCCGCAGCCCGCCAAGCGTCGCGGTAGATCTGCAAGGTTTCGCGCATCTTCGGGCCGGCCAGCGGTATCGCCATAATCGAGTACCCGTTGCGGCCCGCGAATTCGAACGACTCGGCGTTGCCCGTCGCGGCCACGTAAAACTTCGGGCGCGGCTTTTGCGTTGGGCGCGGCAGCGACGTCGTGTCGACGATCGTATGGAAGCGGCCGCGGTGCGTGACGTTCTCTTGCGTGAGCAGCAGTTCGATTTGCTCGATGCCTTCGCGGAAGCGCGCGAACGATTCGTCGGGTGAGATGCCGAAGCGCCGGAATTCGTGCGGCAGAAACGCGCGGGCGAATCCGACGTCGAGCCGGCCGCCGCTGATGCCGTCGAGCATCGCGATTTCGCCCGCGAGCTTGAGCGGGTTGTTGAAGATCGGCAACACGGCGCCCGTGACGAGCCGGGCGTTCGTCGTACGCATCGCGGCCGCGGAAAGAAAGACGATCGGGTTGGGGCTGTAGCCGCCGTAATAGTGAAAATAGTGTTCGACGATGCGAACGTGGGTGTAGCCGATACGATCGGCCGCCTCGGCGATGGCCAGGCTGTCGCGAAAATAATCCGCCGCCGACTTTTCCTCGGGCTTGACGTCGGGAAAGAACTGAACGCCGAATTGCATGGCTGTGAGTCCCGGGGCGCGAGCGAAAAAAGAGTTTCGAACTCGTAATATCCGGCGCGGGGAGGAGCCCTCCCTTCCGGGTCGGAGATACAGGTGATGTCGAAACCTTCGATCGCGGATCAAACGGCCATCGCCGGCGTGGGCTGGACGAAATTCTCCAAGGCCTCCGGGACGAGCGTCGTGAGCCTCACCGCCGAGGCGGCGCTGAACGCGATTGCCGACGCCGGCCTCGAAGTCGACGACATCGACGGCATCCTGACCTATCAGTACAACACGGTCGACACCGTGTATCCGCGGGATCTGCACGTTGCGCTCGGGCTCAAAGCGTGCAACTTTCAAATGTTCGACCAGCACGGCGGTACGTCGGCGTGCTCGCTCGTCGCCGCGGCGGCGATGGCGGTTCATTCCGGACTTTGCAAGAACGTGCTGATCTACCGTTCGCTCAACGGCCGCAGCGCACGGCGTTCGGGCGCGGCGCGTTTGCCCGAAGGGCCCGGCCAGTGGATGGTGCCGTTCGGTTCCACCCATGCGGCCTCGCTGTTCGGACCGTACTACACCGCCTACATGGCGCGTTACGGCGCGACGACCGAAGACTTGGCGCACGTCGCCGTCAACACGCGCGCACATGCGGTCCTCAATACGAAAGCCCAAATGCGCACGCCGATGACCGTCGAGGAGCATCAGCGCTCGCCGTGGGTGATCTACCCGTTTCGTTTGTTCGACTGCTGCTTACAATCCGATGGTGCGATGGCCGTGATCGTGACGTCGACCGAACGCGCACGCACGCTCCGGCACGCGCCGGTGCTGATCACCGCGTTCATGGGCGGCACGTATCCGCCGCAGCCCGATCCGGCATGGGAAATCGAAGGCCTTCGGGCTGCGCCGATCCTCTACGAGCGCGCCGGCCTCTCACCGCAAGACGTCGACTTCGCCGAGCTCTACGATCCGTTCACCGGCATGACGCTGCTGCACGCGGAGGCGTTCGGCCTCGCACCGCAAGGCGGCGCGCCCGAATTGTTTCGCAGCGGCGGCGCCGGCCTCGACGGCGCGATGCCGATCAACACGCACGGAGGGCTCTTGTCGGAAACCTACATGCAGGGCCTCAACCACGTCGTCGAGGCGGTGCAGCAACTCCGTCCGGGCGGCGTCGCAGACGATCTCTGCACGGGTACGCACGATTACGACCGCGCGCATTGCCGCCAAGTGCGCGATCCGCACGTCGGTTTGGTGTGCGGCGAGTGCGGCGCAAGCTCGCTGATCTTGCGGAGCGCCTGACGTGCCGCGCCCGATTCCGGTTCCCGATGCCGATAGCGCGCCGTTCTGGGCGGCGTGCCGCGAACACCGTCTCACGGCGCAGCAGTGCACTACCTGCGGACGACGGCGGTGGCCGCCCGCCGAGGTCTGTCCGCACTGCCGCAAACTCGGCGCGACGTGGGTCGACGTGCGCGGTACCGGCACGATCACGTCGTTCGTCGTGCAGCACCAAGCGATGCACCCGGCGTTCAGCGACGCCGTGCCCTACACGATCGCTTTCGTGAGCCTCGATGAAGCGCCCGAGGATCTCTTGCTCTTGAGCAACGTCATCGACATCCCATGGGAAGACGTTCGGGTGGGCATGCGCGTCGAAGTCGCCTTCGACGATAGCACCGAAGGCGTGTCGTTACCGCTCTTCCGGCCTATGCCCCGGGAACGGCTTTAGCTGCGGCGTCGAAGCCGATCTTGCTGTGCGTGCCGTCGCAGAATGGTTTGGTGACCGACGCGCCGCAGCGGCACAGCGCAACGGTGGTTTTGCCTTCCGGAATCGTTACCGGATTGCCGTCGGCGTCGGTGAGATCGATGGGTCCGGTGACCAAATAGGGGCCGTTGGGACGGATTTTTATCGTTACATCTGCCATATCGGGTACATACGATGATTGACGGCTCCATTCCCATCGATATCCGGCTCGTAATCGCGATCGCGACGATCTTCATCGCCGGCGTCGCGAAGGGCGTGACCGGCATGGGCTTGCCCGTTGCCGGCGTGCCGATTCTCGTTGCGCTGTACGGGGATTTGCGGCTCGTGCTCCTCACGACGATCCTCGCCACCGCGCTCTCCGACATCCCGATGCTCTACCGGTTTCGCAAGAACTATCGCGAGGCTTCGATCCTGACCGGCTTCCTGATCTGCGGCTTGATCGGAATCGTCATCGGTACGCGCATCTTGCTCTTCGTCAAGGTTTCGATTTTGAGTGCGGTGCTAGCCGCCGTCGTCATCGCGTTCATCCTCGTTTCGTGGTTCGGCAAAGTGCCGACGATGAACCGTGTCTTGGCGTCGCGGGTCGGGCCGTTGATCGGTCTCGCGTGCGGCGTCATCCAGGGCAGCGCGGGCGCCTCGGGCCCGATCGTGACGACCTATCTCGTCAGCTCGCAGCTCACGCGTGACGGCTTTCTGTTTTCGATAAACCTGATTTTCTTTGTGCTCGACTGGACGCAGTTCACCTCGCTGCAGCAATTGCACCTCACGACGCCGGCGATTTGGGCCTCGTCGCTGGGCGTGGTCGTGCTCGTATTCGCGGGGATGGGCGTGGGTTTCACGATCCAAAAGCGCATCGACGACACGATCTTCAAGCGCGCCGTGCTCGTGATGCTGGCCTGCGCCGCGGCTGGCCTCGTGGTTCGCGCGCTGCGCGGCTGACCTATGCTATAGTGGTTCGGCTGTGGCATTTTCCGGGAAAGAAAGTCCGATAAGCGGGAAAGCTGACGATTCGCTTCGGACCGTGGCACGGTCGGCCGACGTGTTGGAGCTCGTCATCAGCTCGGGCTCGACGACCCTCAAAGACGTCCAGCGCCAGCTCGGCCTCGGGCACACGGTAGCGCACCGCATCTTGCAGACCTGGACCGCGCTGCACTATTTGAACTTCGATGCCGAGCGTAAGGTCTATCGGGCCGGGCTGAAATTGCTGTGGACGGGGATGCGCGTGCGCGCGGCGCTGGACAATCCCGATCTCGACGGCCGGTTGAATCAGGTCCTCAAGACGATCGGGTTCACGGCCAACGTCGGCGTGCTCGACGGCCGCCTCGTGTTACACGTGGCGCGCACGGTCGGACGGTACAGCCCGTTCAACATCGAGGTCGGCTCGGCGCTGCCCGCGCACGCGACCTCGCTCGGCCGCGTTCTGCTGGCGTTCGAGTCGGAGGCGAACGTGACGCGGCGCTACGCCGACCACGATCTCACGCCGTACACCAACGCGACGATCACGGCGCTGCCGACGCTGCTCGCCGACCTGCGCGAGATCCGCAAGAAGAAGTACGCCTTCTCGTACGGCATGATCGAGAGCGCAACGGCATCGGTCGCCGTTCCGCTGCGCGATGCCGACGGCCGCGTCGTCGCCGCGATGAACGTCATCGGCCCGATGAGCGAGTTCGGCAGCGATGGGATTCGCGACCGGATCCTGCCGATACTGACCGAGATCGCCGCACCACCCGTTTCTCTTCCCGCCCTGATCACCGGACGTCATTCTTGAGGAGTATCTGATATGAGCACAGCAGCGAACGGCAAACCCGTCCCCGGTGGGAAGAACGTTCTCGTCGAGTTCGAGGACGGCATCGCGTGGGTCTCACTCAACCGGCCGGAAAAGCGGAACTCGATGAATCCGGCGCTCGCGTACGAGATGCTCGAGGTGCTCGAAGCGCTCGAGATCGACGATCGTGCCGGCGTGCTGGTCCTGACCGGAACCGGCGAATCGTTTTCGGCCGGGATGGATCTCAAGGAATACTTCCGCGCTACCGACGGCTTGCCGACGCTCGAGCGCTTACGCATCTATCGGACCAATGCGATGTGGCAGTGGCGGCTGCTCGCGCCCTATCCGAAGCCGACGATCGCGATGGTCAACGGCTGGTGTTTCGGCGGCGCGTTCACGCCCTTGATCTCGTGCGACCTTGCCATTGCAGCCGAAGAAGCCGTGTTCGGCCTCTCCGAGATCAACTGGGGGATCATTCCGGCGGGTATCGTCACCAAGGCCGTGGCGCAGGTGATGAACCAGCGCGATTGCTTGTACTACATCATGACGGGCGAGACGTTCGATGGTAAGCGCGCGAAGGAAATGGGCCTCGTCAACGACGCCGTGCCGAAAGATCAATTGCGCGAGCGCGTTCGCAAGCTCGCGCGCACGCTGCTCGAGAAGAACCCGGTGGTCTTGAGCGCCGCGAAACAGGCCTACAAACAAGTGCGCGACATGACCTGGGAAAACGCGGCCGACTACCTCGCCTCGAAGATGGACCAAACGTCGTTCTTGGATAAGGACAACGGGCGCGCGCAGGGCATGAAGCAGTTCCTCGACGACAAATCGTTCAAGCCGGGTCTCGGCGCGTACAAGAAAAACTAACGAGGGCGGATGAAGACCCAGGTATTTCTCGGCACCTTCGCGCGCCGTGTTCCCGAGCGCGAAGCGCTCGTGTGTGAGGGCACGCGCGTCACCTACGCCGAGTTCGAACGGCGTACGAACCAGCTTGCGGCCGTGCTGCACGGGCGGGGCGTGCGCGCCGGCGATCGCGTGCTGCTGTTCGTCAACAACGGCATCGCGTGGCCGCTGCTGTGCGTGGCGGTGATGAAGCTCGGCGCGCTCGTCGTTCCGGTGAGCACCCGCCTCACCGCGCACGAAGTTGCCTTTCTCGTAAGCGACGCGGAGCCGCGCGTCGTCGTCGCTTCCGATGAGCTGTGCGACATACCGTCCGGCCCCGTCGTCACGATCGGCGAGCTCGAGGCCTCGGCAGCCGGCGCGAGCGATGCTCCCTGGCCCGTGCCGCACGATTCCGACGATTGCATGATCGGCTACACGTCGGGCACGTCGGGCACGCCGAAGGGCGCGATCACGACGCATAACAACCTCGTGCTCACCGCGATGATCAACAACTACGACTACGGTTTGACCGAGCACGATCGCATGCTCGTCACGACGCCGTTCGCCCACCGCACCGCGATCGCGCGGCTGTACAACACGCTCACGCTGGGAGCGACGCTGATCATCATGCCGCGCTTCGACGCCGCCGAGACGCTGGCGACGATCGTGCGGGAGCGCGTCAGCGTCACGGGTCTCGTGCCCACCGTGGCGCGGATGATCCTCGATGCGTTCGACGGCGACGCGGAGCCGTATGCCAACTTGCGCATGATGATCTCGGTCGGCGAAGCGTTCCCGGTCGAGCTGAAGAAGCGGCTATTCGCGACGCTGCCGAACATCAAGCTCTCATCGGCGCTGGCGATGACGGAAACGTTCGGTGCGGCGGTGCTGCGGTCGGAAGATCAGATCACGCACGCGGGATCGGCCGGCCGGCCGGTGCCCGGCGTTGAGGTGATGCTGGGCGACGAGGCGGGGAACCCCGTGCCGCAGGGCGAGATCGGCGAGATCCTCGTGCGTTCGGGCGTGCCCGGTAACGAGCTGATGATGCGCGCGTACTGGAATCGTCCGAAGGAAACGGCTGAAGCGTTTCGCGACGGATGGTTCCTCACCGGCGACATGGGGCGCTTCGATCCCGACGGCTACCTCTATATGGTCGACCGCAAGAAAGACATGATCCTCAGCGGGGGCCTGAATATTTATTCAAAGGAAGTCGAAAATGCGATCGTCTCGCACGCGGCGGTGGCCGACGTTGCGGTGGTTGGCACGCCGGATGCGCAGTTCGGCGAAGCCGTCGTGGCATTCGTGGAACTAAAAAACGGCGCGCAGGCAACCGAAGCGGAGATCATCGAACACTGCCGCGCGCTGATCGCCAGTTACAAGAAACCGAAGTACGTGTTCTTCGAAGCGTTTCCGAAAAACGCGCAGGGCAAGGCGCTCAAGAAAGAACTCCGCGAGCGCCTCGCCGACAGCATCATCCCGAGCTTGTCCCTCGACTAGCTCGGGATGACATTGGGGACCGTTGCTGCCCTTACTTGAGGCGTTTTTCGACTGCGGACCAGTCGACGTTGCTGAAGAAGGCTTCGATGTACTTGGGGCGGTCGGCGGGTTTGTAGTCGAGCAGGAAGGCGTGCTCCCA
>PLTN01000016.1 GCA_003164495.1 Vulcanimicrobiota bacterium | reverse complement strand
ACAAGCCGCTGGCGCCCGTCGTGCTATAGAGCTGGTGTTGATCGCGATGCGCGCCGCGGCGAAGCCCTAACGCGCGACCGGCGCGGGATGGTAAAGTTCCGGGGCCCCTTCGGCGAGCGGAACGTTGTGCGGAAGAATAATGTCGAGCGCGCGTACACGATAAGCCTCCGGGCTCGAAGCCTCAGGTGGATCGGTGCCTTCCGTTAGCGCTTTCGCACCGCGAATAAGACGCTTGCGCAGCGTGATGATAGCGCGGTCGGAACTGACAAGATACTCATCGGTGCGGTCGACGATCGTGGTATCGCGGTTGCTGAGAACGGCCACGTCCTCAGCGACGATGCTCTTGATACCGGTGTACTTCTCGTGCTTCTGGCCATCGCGATCGATCAAGAAGTCGTTCTCTATGTTTTCTTTCATGAAGAACGTCCCGGGAATCATTTCCGGCGTGATGAGGTCGTAGTCGCTCTCGCGTAGAGCCCGGTCGGGGTGCGCGTAGGTGCGGAAGTTGATCGAATTCTCGTCGTCGATTGGTACGCGGATATTCGCATACGTGCGTTCACCGCGCCGTGCCGAGATCAGCGTGATGTACGGAAGAAGATACTGCGTTACGCGCCACTGGTATTCGTTGGGACCGGCGTTGCGTTGAGCCGCGAGGCGCAAGCCGTAGGCCTCTTCCTCGATCGTGTAGCGGGGCTTCGTGTCGAGCATTTGCGACTGGAAGCCGAACGCGCCGGGAATCGCGGCCTTGTCGAGCCGGCTGTGGAGGAACGACGGATGGCTGGCATCCATGTCGCCTTCCATCAGGTCGAAGTAGTTGGCCGGGCAGACGATTTTGCACGTATATCGGTGTGATTGCGGGAGTGCGAAGATCTCGATATCCGGGAATGCGGGCAGACGGTCGACTGGGCCCATGTATGCCCAGAGGAGCCCGCCGTGCACCTTTGTTGCGTACGCCGGCGTCTTCACGCGGGCGGCGAGGTTCTCGCCTTCCGGGCAGTTCGGCATGTCCATGCACTGCCCGGTTACGTCGAATTTCCAGCCGTGGTACACGCAGCGCAGGCCGCCTTCTTCGTTGCGGCCCCAGAAGAGGTTGGCGCCCCGGTGCGGGCATTGCGCTTTAAGTAAGCCGATGCGGCCGCTTGTGTCGCGAAACGCCACGAGCGATTCGCCGAGGATTTTGAGCCGAACCGGTGCTGCATCCGGGGCGCCGAGCTCGCTCTCCAGCATTACCGGCGTCCAGAAGCGGCGCAGATAGTTGCCCATCGGCGTGCCCGGACCCGTGCGGGTGAGGAGCTCGTTGTCTTGTTGGCTCAGCACCGCCTTATCGAATCAGATATTAAAGCCCGAAGCAATGCCGCTGTCCCGGATAGTGGAATTACTGGGCGCCCTTGTAGATCATGTTGGCGGCTGAGAACGAGGCGGTGAGGCCTCCGTAGCGGGCCATGACGTCGATGAGGGGTTGCATCTCTTTTGGGTCGAGCTTGTCGGCGTAGATCGCTCGGACGCTTTTTCGTAAGAGCGTGACGTCGACTTTGGATGCGTCGGCGAGTATCTGGGCGGTTTTGTCGGGATTTTTGTTAGCCCAGACTGCGGTTTCGCGAATCGCGGCGTCGAATTTCTTCACCAGATCCGGATGTGCGTTTGCCCATGCGGCCGTGGTAAAGAAGGCGCCGATGAGGAAGCGCGGGGCAATCCCATCGTAGCATTTGCCGATCACGCGGCCTTGCGCTTTGGCGACGGTGACAAATGGCTCGCTTACAGCGATCATATCGACTTTATTTTGGTTCATCGCTTCGACTGCTGCGGCAAGCGGGAGCTCGACAAATTTCAGCGAGTTACCATCGCCCCCATACTTGTCCATCCACGATCGCGGGCCGTATTCGCCCAGGCCTTTGATCCCGCTCGTCCCCACCGTCTTTCCGTCAAGCGACGCTGCGTTCTTATACGCCGATGTGGTCGCGACGAGGCAGACGGTCGTCGGTGCGTTGGTGAGATAGAGCGACGCGGGTGCGATCAGCGTGAGCGGTGCACCGTTGGCGACGGCTCCGGCGAGCGATCCCATATTCGCGAACCCGATGTCGACAGCGCCGCCCGTTACGCCGGGTAAAATCGCCGCACCTTGACTCGCTGACGTGACCTCAACATTGATGCCGGCCGCCTTGAAGAAGCCTTGCGCAGCCGCGTAATACGGTTCGGCACCCCCGTCGATCGGGACGGTGCTCAAATGAATGGCCGGCGCATCTTGGGCGAATGCGGCGTTCGGTACGATTGCCGTCGTTGCGACGAGCAGCGCTAGGATAGCGCGTGTCATAAGCATCATGAACGTCCTGTCTCTATCGGACTTGCGCGAACTGTGAGCGAATATCGAGGGGCTGCGGAATGTAGCCATACTTCACCATGAAGCCCATCAGCCGCTCAATAATGGCGAC
This sequence comes from Vulcanimicrobiota bacterium, assembly GCA_003164495.1. GTDB lineage: Bacteria > Vulcanimicrobiota > Vulcanimicrobiia > Vulcanimicrobiales > Vulcanimicrobiaceae > Lustribacter > Lustribacter caenicola. The sequence goes on along the minus strand of PLTN01000016.1, from coordinate 1,044 downwards.
AACCTCGTCGCCCATGGGTAGCGGATCGATACCGAGCTCGAGCATCTCGCGATTGTCGCGATCGCGCGCGACGAGCCATTCCGCGCGATCTGTCGTGGTCGTGCCCGCCCGCAGGCGATCGAAGTAAAGTTCTTTCGCTTTTCCAAAGGCCTCGAAGAGCGTGCGCGCCGCCGTCGGATGCTGCTCGAGCATTGCCCCCTTCGCGACGACGAAATGCATGATCGGGAGGTAGCCGAAATGGCGGTGCAGCGCGGTCGTGAACTCGTGCGTGTCGGGAAAGAGCGATTGGACGAGAGTCGGATCGACTTTCCTTTGCTCGACGGCGTGGTGCCATTGTAGCGTCGATGCATCGATGACCGCGTCGGCTTCGCCCGAGTTGATCATCTCGAGGAGCTTGTGCGTCTTCGGATCGGTCACGATGCGCTCGGCATTCGGTGGAAGCTTGACGTCGAGTGTATCGGCGACCGTCAGTTTCCATTTCACGTCGTCCAATTCGACGCCGTACTCGATCGCGAGCATCCCGCGCATCCAGGCCGCGACCGGCGTGAGCCAGGTGCGCAGTCCGATCGTCTTGCCGCGCAAATCGGCCGGTTCGCGAATATTCGAGGCACGATGAGTCCAGATCAGCGCATGCGGGAACTCTGCAAACATCGCGATCGGCATGCCGATAACCGGAACGCCCATGCTTCGAGCGGCGAGAAACGTTGTCGGCGACATATCGACAATGTCGAACTCGAGATCGCGAACCATGCGCGCCATGCCCTGAATCGGCGTGCCCGTTTCGATGAAATCGAGCTCGAAGCCATCAGGTACGACGGTCCGGTCGCGTAAAAGACTCGCCGGTCCGTAGTCGGCAAAAACCGATTTGAGTTGCGTCGTCGTCACGGCGCCAGCTTAGCCGAAGTGCGCGATCGTGGCAAGCCCCGTCAAGAGCGGGCTGCGGTTCTTAATTCCTCGGCGATCTTCATCGTAACGCGTTTGAGCAACGCGACGATACTCGTTCGCCGTGGTTCGGCCAGACGTTCGTTCCACGCGACGACGGAG
>PLTN01000213.1 GCA_003164495.1 Vulcanimicrobiota bacterium | reverse complement strand
GCGCGCCCTCGCAGGCTTGCAGCGAGCGCGACACTTCCGAGGAGAAATCGACGTGCCCGGGCGTGTCGATGAAGTTCAGCTCGTAGGTCTGACCGTCTTTGGCATGATAGGTCAGCGTGACCGGATGCATCTTGATCGTGATGCCGCGCTCGCGCTCGAGGTCCATGGCGTCGAGCATCTGCTCGCCGATCTCGCGTTCGGCAATGGTACGCGTAATCTGCAGCAGACGATCGGATAGCGTCGTCTTGCCATGATCGATATGGGCGATGATGCAGAAATTGCGCACGTTCGCCGCACCCTTCGGTACGGCGAGTGGCTGAGATTCGATCACGGGTGTCCGGTCGTCAGTAGCAGTAGAGAGCGTTTCTTTGGGCGAGCTGGACGACGAATTGGAGCGCGATGATCACGATCAAAAACGAGATGTCGAGCCCGCCTATCGGAGGGATGATTCGCCGTACGGGCGTCAACACCGGTTCGACCAGCATCGCGACGTAATCGGTCCAGCGTCCGCGCAAACTCGGCACCCACGAAACGAGCGCGTACACCAGCATCACGAGGATGTAGGCGTTCAGCAGCCATGCGACGACCATATAAAGCGAGCAAATCATTGCTTATTGTACGCGTTCGGCGCCCGGAAGTGTCGCCAGGACCTTGGCTGGTACGCCGTTCAGATACGGCGCGGGGTCGATCGGACGGCCGCCCAGCATGAGCTGATAGTGCAGATGCGGCCCGGTGGCGTCGCCGGTGGCACCCACGTAGCCGATCACCTCGCCCTTGTGCACGCGCTCGCCCGGCGAGACGCCGAAGCGCGACAGGTGCGCGTACCAGCTGTGGTAGCCGTTCTCGTGGTCGAGGTCGATCTTGTTGCCGAAGCCGCCTTCCCAGCCCGTCGACCGCACGATGCCGTCGGCGGCAGCGTGGATCGGGGTGCCGTAGTCGGCTGCCAGGTCCACGCCTTGATGGAATTCCGGCCACGGGTTCACCCGCCAGCCGAAGTCCGCCGAGATCGAACCGTCGACCGGGTTGATCGAAGGCAGGGCGGCGATCAGGCGTTCGCGCGCCAGGAGCGCGAGGCGGCGCAGATCGAGCACGCGGTGCGCCAGCCGGTCGAAGCGCCGGCTGTCCGAAAGCCGCTTCTCCGAAAATTGGACCAGCCCGGCAAGCCGGGCTTGCACGCCGGCCACCGTCGCCGGCCCCTGGACGAAAGCGTGGGTCGGGCGCGCCGGGACGGGCGGGGCCGGGTGAACGCCGAGCAGCCGGCGGATCTCGGCGTCTTGGCGCTGGATGTCGCGCAGCTCGCCGGCCAGCGAATCGGCCTGCCGGTCGATGGCCTGGAGCTTCTCGTGCTGGGCGGCCGTGATCGCCTGGAGCGCCTGGACGTCTTGCTCGGCCAGGTGCAATTGCCAGGCGTGGAAGCCCAGCGCCGCTCCGAGCAAGGCCACGAAGCCGACGGCGACGGCGATCGCCATTGTTCGGCTGAAGTGCAGCCGGTAGACGTTGTAGCCTTCGGGCGGGATGATCTTGATCAGGAAGGCGTTGTTCGTCACGACGCGGCTGCCTTGGCCGCCGCGATGGCGGAACGCTCTTCAGCCGACGCCTCTTGCGAGGTCTGGAACTTCACCACGGCCTTGCCGTACGTGCGGGTCTCCTCACGCGAATAGATGCTCGAGAGCACCACGCCGTCGCCGTCGCGCGTCAGCAGCGCCAGCGCATACGACTGGTCGGAACCGACGTCGGCGAAGGCGTTGTAGCGCAGGAAGCCGACCCGCGGCGTTTCGCTCTGCGCGACCTTCTCCAGCGCCTCGATCCGTGCGCTCAGCGCCTTCAGTTCCCGGTCGGCCGCGGCGCCGGCCGCCTCGAGCGCGTTGATGCGCTGCGTCGCCGGTTCGGCCCCACCCCCGCCCAGGAGCCCGTCGTGGGTGCCCAGGGTGGTCTGGACCGCCCGCAGCCGGGGCGCGGCCACGAGAAAGTGGTAGCCGGCCAAAACGATGAGCGCGCTGCCGATACCGGCGAGCACGGAGACGGTGAGTTCCGGCAGACGTTTCTCCTAATAGGGAAGACCTTGACGAGGGCCAGGTGACTTGCGGCACACGGGAGTGACCGCTTACCGTTGCTCCCTTCCGGTCCTGGCGGGGTTCACGGTTTTCCGTTGCGCGAGGCCCAACCCTCGTCGAAGGCACCGACATCGTACCACACCGTCCAGGCCCGGTTTCACCGCCCAATGTCGGGACCAGGAGCTAAACGACGCTTGCCTGCTGCCCGGATCTTGGCTGAAATCACGCAATTCTTCGCCCCCGGCGACGTAAATGCGGCGCCCCGAATCTCCGATAACTTCGACATGAATAAACGCTCGTTCGCAGACCTTATGGTCGGCGTGCTGGCCTACGTCTCGCTCACGGGCCTGGCGGCGATCGCGCTCGAACCGGCCGCCGGGTCGCGCGCCCGAACGGCACTCGCCGACGAGCGTTGGTCGCTGCCCGTCAAACGCCGCCGGCGCCGCGTGCGCGAAGACGCGTGCCGGCACTGCAGCGGAAGCGGGTCGTGCAACGCGTGCATGCCCGCGACGTGCCGCGTCTGCCGGGGAACTGGTTTGCAGCCCCGCGACGCAACGCTGGTGCCGCGTCTCACCGAACTCTGGAACGGCGCTTCTTAAGAGATACCCTGCACACGGCGGAGGTCACGGGGCGCGAGTTTCGCGAACCGGTATTGGATGCTAGCGTTCGNNCGATTCGCTGCATCGATCTGACCACGCTCGAAGGCAAAGATTCACCCGGTAAAGTCGAGTCGATGTGCGCGAAAGCCGTGCACCCGGGTTACGGCGCGCCGCCGGTTGCCGCCGTGTGCGTGTACCCGAACATGGTGCCCGTTGCAAAAGCAGCCGTCGCCGGCACCGGCGTAAAAGTCGCCTCGGTTGCAACCGCATTTCCGAGCGGCCTCTCCTCGCTCGACGTGAAACTGCGCGATACCGAAGCCGCGCTCGCCGACGGCGCCGACGAGATCGACATGGTCATCAACCGCGGCGCGTTTCTGGCCGGCGACGAAACGCTGGTCTACGATGAAATCGCCGCCGTCAAACGCGTGTGCGGCGACGTGCACGTGAAAGCGATCCTCGAAGCCGGCGAGCTGGGATCGTACGATGCGATCCGCCGCTGCAGCGATCTCGCGCTCGAGGCCGGCGCCGACACGATCAAGACCTCGACCGGAAAGATCGGCATATCGGCCACGTTGCCGATCTCGCTCGTGATGTGCCAATCGATCCTTTCGTTCTATCGCCGCACCGGCGTCCGCCGCGGGTTCAAGGCCGCCGGGGGCATCCGCACGTCGAAGGTGGCGCTGTCCTATCTCGTGCTCATCGACGAAGTGCTCGGCGGCGATTGGCTCGATCCCGACTACTTCCGGATCGGCGCTTCATCGCTGCTCGATGACTTGCTGTTGCAGCGCGAAAAGGAACGGACCGGCCGCTACCCGTCGCCCGACATCATTCCGAAAGACTAGGCGACTCATGATCAAAGAACAACCGCTCACCGCTGCCCGCAACGGCAACGGCGTGAAGCCGTCTAAGCGATTAGCGTACGCGACGTCGCGCGAATCGACGCCGGCGAACATCGCGCCGTCATACGGGCACTTCATCGGCGGCGCGTTCGTACCGTCGAGCAGCGGCGAAACCTTCGAGACGACCAACCCCGCCACGGGCGAGGTGCTCTCGCGCGTCGCGACCGGCACACCCGAAGACGTCGACCGCGCGGTTGCGGCCGCGCGCAAGGCGTACGAGAAATACTGGCAACCGCTCAGTCCGGCCCGGCGCGCGGCCTACGTGTACCGCATCGCACGCGCGATCTCGGAACGTTCGCGCGAACTCGCCGTGCTCGAGACGCTCGACAACGGTAAGCCGATCAAAGAATCGCGCGACTTCGACGTACCGATGTCCTCGGCGCACTTCTTCTACTACGCGGGCTGGGCCGACAAGCTCGACTACGCCGGCTTTGGACCAGACCCGCGCCCGCTTGGAGTGGCTGGCCAGGTCATCCCTTGGAACTTTCCCCTGATGATGGCGGCATGGAAGCTCGCGCCGGCGCTCGCGGCCGGAAACACATGCGTCCTCAAGCCTGCGAGCACAACGCCGCTGTCGGCCTTGTTGCTCGCCGAGATCGTCCAGCAGGCAGACCTTCCCCCAGGAGTCGTCAACGTGCTCACGGGTGCCGGGTCGGTCGCGGGCGCTGCACTCGTCGCCCATCCCGGCATCGACAAGGTGGCTTTCACAGGCTCGACCGAGATCGGCAAGGACCTCCAGCGTGCGCTCGCTGGAACCGGTAAGCACCTAACCCTTGAGCTCGGCGGCAAGGCGGCGAACATCGTCTTCGATGACGCACCACTGGACCAGGCGATCGAGGGCATCGTTAACGGCATCTTCTTCAACCAGGGTGAGGTCTGCTGCGCAGGCTCGCGCTTGTTGGTACAAGAGTCCATCGCCGACCTTGTCGTCGAGAAGCTGAAGCGGCGGCTCGGGACTCTCCGCGTCGGAGACCCGCTCGACAAGAACACCGACCTCGGCGCCATCAACAACGCCGCCCAGCTCGAGAAGATCCAGGAGCTGGCGGAAGCGGGCGAAGCCGAGGGCGCCGTGCGCTGGTCGCCGAAGTGCGTGCTGCCGTCGCACGGCTACTGGTTCCCCCCGACGGTCTTTACGAACGTCTCGCCCGCCCACCGCATCGCCCGAGAGGAGATTTTCGGCCCGGTGCTCTCCGTCCTCACCTTCCGCACCCCCGAAGAGGCCGTCGCCAAGGCCAACAACACCACTTACGGGCTCTCGGCCGGCGTCTGGACCGAGAAGGGGAGCCGAATCCTGTGGATGGCGGGCCAGCTGCGCGCCGGGGTCGTGTGGGCCAACAGCTTCAACCGCTTCGACCCGACGAGCCCTTTCGGGGGCTATCGCGAGTCCGGCTTCGGAAGGGAGGGCGGCCGCCCCGGCCTGGCCGCGTACCTCGATGTCTGATCCCCGCATCCCCGTTCGCAAGACCTACAAGCTCTATATCGGCGGGGCGTTCCCGCGTTCTGAGTCCGGCCGGTCCTATGTCGTGTCGGGAGCCGACGGGGCTTTCCTCGCCAACGCCGCCCTTGCCTCGAGAAAAGACGTGCGCGACGCGGTCGTGGCCGCCCGCAAGGCCTTTGCGGGCTGGTCAGGCGCGACCGCCTACAACCGCGGCCAGGTTCTCTACCGGGTCGCCGAGATGCTGGACGGGCGGCGCTCCCAGTTCGTGGACGAGATCGGCCAGGGTGAGGCGACGAGCCGCGAGGAGGCGGCTGCCGCCGTCGACGCCGCCGTGGACCGCTGGGTCTGGTATGCCGGCTGGGCCGACAAGGTCGCCCAGGTCGCAGGCTCGTCCAACCCGGTGGCCGGGCCGTTCTTCAACTTCAGCGTGCCCGAGCCCACGGGGGTCGTGGGAGTGCTCGCGCCGCAGCAGTCCTCGTTCCTCGGGCTCGTGAGCGTGCTGGCCCCGGTGCTCCTGACCGGCAACACGGTCGTCCTTCTCGCCAGTGAGAACCGGCCGTTGCCGGCGATCACCCTCGCCGAGGTGCTCGACACCTCCGACG
>PLTN01000095.1 GCA_003164495.1 Vulcanimicrobiota bacterium | reverse complement strand
CAGTCGCCGATTCTTTCATCACGTCACCCAGTTGCCCGGTGAGCGTGAGCTTCCCGGTTCCCGGCATCGCGGTCGTCTCGATGAACAAGATGTCGCCGCCGACCGGCGTGTAGGCCAGTCCCGTTGCGACCCCGATCGAGGCTACCCGCTTCTTCACTTCGTTGTAGAAACGGGGCTTCGAGAGGTAGTCGACGATGTTCTCAGGTTTCACGCGAGCGCGATACTTCGGATCCTCGGCGATCTTCCGGGCCACCTTGCGGAACACGGTCCCGACCTCGCGTTCGAGGTTACGTACGCCGGCTTCGCGCGTGTAGTCGTTGATGATCGTGCGGATCGCCGGATCGGTGATGCCGACCTGGATTTCCTTTAGCCCATTGGCTTTTTTCTGCTTGGGCACGAGATAGCGCTTGGCGATCTGGAGCTTCTCCATCTCGGTGTAACCCGAGAGCGAGATGATCTCCATACGGTCGCGCAGGGCACTCGAAATCGAGTCGAGCGTGTTGGCCGTGCAGATGAACAGCACGCGCGAGAGGTCGAGCGGCAGATCGAGGTAGTGATCGCGGAACGAGTTGTTTTGTTCGGGATCGAGGACTTCGAGTAGCGCCGACTGCGGATCGCCGCGATAGTCGCCGCCGACCTTGTCGATCTCGTCGATCATCATCACCGGGTTGTTCGTCCCGGCATCGCGCAGAGCGCGCACGATCGTGCCGGGCATCGCACCGATGTAGGTGCGCCGGTGACCGCGGATTTCGGCTTCATCGCGCACGCCGCCGACCGATAGGCGCACGAACTTGCGGCCCATCGCCTTCGCGATGGACTGTCCGAGCGAGGTCTTGCCGACGCCCGGCGGTCCGACGAAGCACAGGATCGGGCCGGTCAGCTTGTTCTTGAGCTTGCCGACGGCGAGGTACTCGACGATGCGGTCCTTGATCTTTTCGAGATCGTAGTGGTCCTCGTCGAGGATCTCACGCGCTTTGGCAATGTCGATCTGGTCCGACGTGGATTTATTCCACGGCAGTTGGACGAGCCAATCCAAGTACGTGCGGATGACGCTGTACTCGGGGCTGGCCGTCGGCACTTTCGCTAGACGGTCGAGCTCGCGATCGGCAGCCTTCTTCACGTCTTCGGGCATCTCGGCTTCGTCGATCTTCTTGCGCAGCTCGTTGGTCTCGGCTTGTTGCGGATCGGTTTCGCCCAGCTCTTCCTGAATCGCCCGCAGTTGCTGGCGCAAGTAGAACTCGCGCTGATTCTTCTCCATCTCGCGCTGGATATCGGACTGGATCTTGTGTCCGAGCTCCACCACCTCGAGTTCCTTGGTGATGAGCATCGTGATCTTGCGCAGCCGCTTCTCGGTGTTGCGCTCTTCGAGAATCGCTTGGCGATCCGCGGTGTCGAGACGCATCGTCGAGGCAACGAAGTACGTGAGCAAGTTCGGATCGGAGATGTTGTTGACTTCCATCTCCATCTCGCGCGGCGCTTGCGGCAAGTAACCCAGCAGCTTCTGGAAGAGCGTACCGAGATTGCGCTGCATCGCAACGAGGTTGTCGTTCTCTTGGGTGATCTCGGGCAGCTCGTGATAGGTCGCGGCCAGATACGGCTCGCTCGAAACGATCTGATCGATTTCGAAAACGGGACCGCCGGCGACGATGCAACGCAGCGTGCCGTCGGGAACCTTCAGCATTTTCTGGATCGTGCCGATCGTGCCGATGCGGCGCAAGTCGTCGGGACCGGGATCCTCGATGTCCTTGTCTTTGAGGACGACGAGACCGATCTGCTTGCCTTCGCGCAGCGCTTCTTCCACCAGCGCAATACCGGGCCGCTTGATGACGGCGAGCGGAATCACGGTGTTGGGGAAGAGTACGGCATCTTGCAGCGGCAAAATGCCCAGAACGTCGGGGGTTACCAATTTACGGGGTGCCATCAGGCCAGGGTCCTTTTAACGGTCATGCGGATCTCGGTCCGCACGATCGGGAAGCGATCGCGAGCGCCGAGCGGTAGCTCGATCGTCAGGATGCCGTCGCGATAGGTTGCGGACGCGCCGGAATCATCAACCGGCAGCGGCAGGCGAATCCGTTTGAAGAACTCGCCGTAGAGAATTTCTTTTTGGAGTATCGATGCCGAGCGGTTCTCGGCGCGGTCGGTTCGGGTGCCCATGATGTAGAGATAGCGCTCGTCGACGGCCACGCGGAGCTCGTCGCCGTCGGATCCGGCCAGCTCGACGTGAACCACCATCCGTGCCCTCGCCTCGTCGATGTAGACGTCCGCATTGGGCTCAAAACGCACGTGGGCACGGACGCCAAACGCACGGTCAACTTCAGCAAAAAATGGGTCTTGGCGCACGGGTCGAGCCTCCTTCCTTCGGTTAGCACTCGCATTAACACAGTGCCAGGGGGAAAGGGTTTCCCGGTCCGGGCCGGCCCGCTATTGCTGCTGGGCTTGGGTCCCGGCCAGGGCCTCCATCGCGACGTTCACCGACATGCTGGACCGCGATGCGCCCTTATATACCCCGCGAACGGGGCTCACGTCGCGATAGTCGCGCCCCACCGCGATCCGGGCGAAGCGGTCGTCGATAAGCGTGTCGTTGGTCGGGTCGTAACCCACCCACCCATGGGCCCCAAGGTAGGCCTCACACCACGCGTGCGAGGCCTCCGCCCCCAGCACCGAGCCCTCCTCGCCGCTGAAGACATACCCGCTCACGTAGCGTGCCGGCAGCCCGTAATAGCGGCAGAGCGCCACCAAGACATGCGCGTAGTCTTGGCAGACGCCGGCCCGCGCCCGAATCGACTCGCCGATCGTCGTTTGGACGCTCGTCGCTTCGCGGTCGTAGGTAAACTTCTGATTGATCGATGAGCCGGCGTGCAGATACCACGCGACGAGATCGTCGCGGCCCGGATCGCCGACCTCAACCGCAAACGCACGCAGCTCCGGACCGAAGACCACGTACTGGCTCTCGTGCAGTTCGTCGTAGAGCCAGCGCACGTTCGGGTCGTCCGTCAACTGATTTTTGGTGATGGGGCTCGGAACAACCGGAGTCGGCGGGCGCACGGTGATCACCGACGAGCGCGCGGTAATCGAAAGCACGTCGTGATCCGGCAAGACGGCGAAATGCTGTACGTCGTTGCCGAAGCGGTCGGAGTACGCGAAGATCCGGGCGCGCGGCGCAACGTTCAGCTCGTACTTCGTGCAGTACTGGGATGAGTCGCTCCGCGGCCGCAAACGCACGATGCTATAGCTTTCGTGAATCTTCCCGGGATAGCGATACGTGGTCTGGTGCAAGATCGTAAATTCCACGATGTCAGCCTCCTCGGCTGCAATGGCGCGCTACCGTACCGACATAGCGCACGTTGCTACGTAACATTTAATATAATGCTCCGCCGGCTCTTTTTCCGGCGCCGTCGTTGCAGAGGAACGTTATCTCCAAATCTTCCGGGAACTCTCTTCTCGACGTGATGACGAACGAGGATTTTGAAACGATTTCCCACCAGCTGGAGACCGTTAACTTGTCCGTGCGCCAGACGCTCTACGACGACGGCTCGCCGGCCAACGAGGTTTACTTTCCGATCGACTGCGTGATCTCGGTCGTTACGACGATGAACGACGGCGCGGCAATCGAGACCGCGACGGTCGGTTACGAGGGCATGTGCGGGGCACAAGTCGCGCTCGGTGCGCAAGACATGTTCGGCCGCTGGTTCTGCCAAATTCCGGGCCGAGCGTACAAGATGAGCGTCACCGATTTCTTGCGCGGTTACGAGCGCGACGAGCGCTGGCGGCCCGCCGTCGGCCGGTATCTGCAAGCCGTGATCGACGTGCTCTCCCAGTCGGTCGCCTGCAATCGGCTGCACTTGGTCAGCGAACGCTGCGCGCGGTGGCTCTTGATGAGCGCCGACCGCGTCCACTCGCCCGACTTCCCGCTCACCCACGAAGCGCTGGCGACGATGCTGGGCGTGCGGCGCGCCGGCGTCAGCGTAGCCGCCGCCGAACTGCAAACCGCCGGTTACCTGAGCTATCGCCGCGGCCGTTTCCACATGATCGATCCGGCCGGCCTCGAGTCGGCGGCATGCGAGTGCTACACCGTCACGCGCGCGATCTACGATCGCCTTACGCCCGCCGCAACGTAGGCTAGCCAACCGGCACCCGCGGGAAATAACTCGACTGGATCGATGAGCCGATCGCATCGGCGCGTTCGGCAAAGCGGGCTGCAAAACGATCGCCGCCCTCATCGAGGATCTCGCCGATCTGCACGAAGTCGAGCATCGCTTGAAGCCGGCCGGTAACCCGCTCCGCTTCGTTGGAGTAGGCGCCCATGGCGGTCTCCGAGATACGATGCAACGCGCGATCGACTTCGTGCGTGCAGAAGCGAATCGAACGCGGAAAACTGCGGTGCAGAAATAGGAACGCGAGCGCCTCGTTCGGGTCGGATGAGAGCCGCTGAGCCTTGGCAAATGGTTCGCTCGCACAGCACATCTCGAGCAGCCGCTGCCACTCGTGGGCCGAATCGTCGCTGAAGTCGTGATTGCGCAGAATGCGCGCGGTCATCGCCGCGCGTTCGAGGTAGCGGCCGATCTGCAAGAAATTCCATTCGTCGTCGTGCGAGACCGTCGCGTCGACGATCCCGCCGAACGCTTGCGCGGTGTCGCGCACGCTGCGCAAGAACGATGACGGGCCTTCGCGCGCAACCGACCGCGGCGACTGCGCCTCGACGAAGAGATAGAGGCCGTTGAGGCATTCCCACACTTCGGTCGAGAGTTCGGCCCGTACGCTCAGCGCGTTCGAGCGCGCGATGCGAATGCACGACACGATCGACGTACGATATTCGGTCGAGAACGTGCAACGCTCGAACGCCGCCGACGCGAGCGACGCGCCCTCGAGCAATTCAACGTCGGCCGATATACCGGCCATGTCGAAGACGCTGCGCCAGATGCGCGCGGCGCGTTCGCGGCCGGCCGCGTTGCGGTCGACGGTGCGGTTGTAGTTTACATCGAGGATGCGCGCCAGCGTCTCCGCGCGTTCGACGTTACGGCTCATCCAGTACAGTGATTCGGCTACTCGTGACAACATCGTCTAGTCGTCCAAGACCCAGGTGTCTTTGCTGCCGCCGCCTTGCGAGGAGTTCACCACGAGCGAGCCGTCGGTCAGCGCCACGCGCGTCAGGGCGGTCGGCGGAACGTCCACCTGATCGCCCAAGAGCACGAACGGCCGCAGATCGATGTGACGCGGCGCGAGCGTTTCGCCCACGATCGTCGGATGACACGAGAGCGGGATGATCGGCTGCGCGATGAAGTCGCGCGGCGACGCTTCGATCGCTTCCTTGAAGCGCGCGCGCTCGGCGGCGGAGGCGCTGGGGCCCATCAGCATGCCGTATCCGCCGGATTGGTTCGTGTTCTTCACCACCAGCTCGTCGAGATGTGAGGTCACGTACCGGCGTTGCGGGTCATCGGTGCAATCGTAGGTCGGCACGTTCGGCAGAATCGGCTCTTCGCCCAAATAGAACCGGATGATCTCGGGCACGAACGGATAGATCGCCTTGTCGTCGGCCACGCCGGTACCGACCGCGTTGGCGATGCCGACGGCACCCGCGCGGTACGCGTTCATCAAGCCGGTAACGCCGAGCGTGGAATCGGCCTTGAAGACGAGCGGATCCAAATAGTCGTCGTCGATGCGGCGATAGATCACGTCGACGCGTTGCAAGCCCTTGGTCGTCTTCATGTAGACGATGTTGTCGTGCACGAGCAGNNTGCCCTCGACGAGCTCGACGCCCATGCGGCGTGCGAGCACGGTGTGTTCGAAGTACGCGGAGTTGTAGATACCCGGCGTCAGCAGCACGACGACCGGATCGCTGACCCCCGCCGGCGCGGAGTGCCGCAATGCATCGAGCAGACGGCGCGGGTAATCGTCGACCGGCAGCGGCTGATAATTTTCGAACAGCCGCGGGAACGAGCGCTTGAGCACGTCGCGATTCTCGAGCACGTACGAGATTCCGGACGGCGTGCGCAGGTTGTCTTCGAGCACGTAGTAGGTGCCGTCGCGGCCGCGGATCAGATCGCAGCCCGAGACGTGGATGTACACATCGCGCGGAACGCGGAAACCGATCATCTCGCGATTGTAGAACTTCGATGAGAACACCATCTCCGCGGGGATGCGGCGCTCGTGCAAGATGCGTTGCGGTCCGTAGATGTCGCCGAGAAAGGCGTTGAGCGCCATCACGCGCTGCGCGATGCCGCGTTTGATCAGCGACCATTCGCCGCTCGGAACGATGCGCGGGATCAGATCGAAAGGCAGGATGCGCTCGGTTCCCCGGCTGTCGGAATACACGGTGAACGTCACGCCGCGTTGGAGCAGCACCGAATTGACCAGGTCGACCCGATGGCGGAATTCGGTGATGTCGATCGAGCGCAGCGTTGCCGCCAGGCCCGCGTAGTGGGCCCGGGGCACGCCGAGTTCGTCGGCAAATTCATCGAAGAAGTCGAGTAGCGGGTACTCGTCGAGGAGCGGCTGCATCAACCGCGGGTTCCCCCCCGAGCGTTAACCTTCACTTGGCCCGCTGGCCAATGCTCCCGGGGTTGCCCGCCATCCACACCATCCACAGGCGCGTGTGCAGGATAACCTCCCCATAAGGCGGCCCACCCGGCAACCCGGCGGCCTTGCGGGCGGTCCAAGCCAGCGTGTCCGCCTACGATGTCTTAGTCGTGGGCGCCGGCCTTGCAGGCAGCACGATCGCCGAGCGTTGTGCAAGCGAGTTCGGCGCGAACGTCTTGCTGATCGACCGCCGGCCCCATCTGGCCGGCAACTGCCACGACCCCGTCGATGCCGACGGCCTGCAGTACCATCAGTACGGCCCGCACGTCTTCCACACCAACTCCGAAGACGTCATCGACTACCTGAGCGCCTTCACGGCCTGGCGCCCCTACGAGCACCGGGTCCTGGCCAACGTCGACGGCCGGCTGCTCCCGATCCCGATCAACCGGACGACGATCAACGCGCTCTACGGCCTCGATCTCGACGAAGCCGGCGTCACGGCGTTCCTCGATCGGGTCGCCGAGCCGCGCGCCGCAATCCGCACCTCCGAGGACGTGATCGTCTCGCGCGTCGGACGCGAACTCTACGAGCGCTTCTTTGCGGGCTACACGCGCAAGCACTGGGGGCTCGACCCCTCCGCCCTCGACGCCAGCGTGTGCGGCCGCATCCCGACGCGCACCAACACCGACGACCGCTATTTCAGCGATCGCTTTCAGCTGATGCCCTCCGACGGCTACACCGCCATGGTGGAGCGGATGACGAGCAACCCGCGCATCGAGCGCGTGCTCGGCGTCGACTATTTCGAGATCGCCGACCGCGCGCATTTCCGTCATGTCGTCTTCACCGGACCGATCGACGCGTATTTCGAACATCGCTTCGGCAAGCTGCCCTACCGCTCGCTGCGGTTCGAGTTCACCACGCACGACGTGGAGCAGTATCAGAGCGCCGGCTGCATCAACGAACCCGCCGAAGCCGTGCCGTATTTACGGACGACGGAATACAAGCACCTCACCGGCCAACGCCACGCCAAGACGATCGTCTCGCGCGAGTATCCGAGCGACGAAGGGGAACCGTACTATCCGATCCCCGCGCCCGAAAGCCGCGAACAGTATCGCAAGTACGCCCTGCTCGCGCAGCGGACGCGCGGCGTAACGTTCGTCGGCCGGCTCGCCGAATACCGGTACTACAACATGGATCAGGCGGTGGCGTCGGCGTTGCGCACGGCGGAAGAGCTGGTCGGGGTCGTGCGCGCCGCGTCATAGTGGATTCACGTTCCGTAAATCCGTCGCGTTTGGGCTGCGCCCAAGCCGCCCGTCGTATCATGGGTAAAACAGGCGTAAGGATCGCCGGAAGAAACATTTTTCCGGGGCGTTGTGGGTAGAAGGACGGTGTGAGTGCGTCCGCCGTCGTCATTTGCGGTGCCGGTCCGACCGGCATGACCCTCGCGCTCGAACTGGCGCGCTTCAACGTGCCGTTTCGCATCATCGATAAGGCCCCGCACGGCGCCGAGCATTCGCAGGCGCTAGGCGTTCAAGCGCGCACGCTCGAGCTGCTCGAAGCGGCACACATCACCGACCGGCTATTGAGCTTCGCGCAGCGCGTCGAGCACGTGCGGATTTCCGCCGGTTCGCGGCCGCTGATCGATACGGATTTCAGCGGGTTGCCGACCTCATATCCGTTTCTCGCCATGATCCCGCAATGCGATACCGAGCGCGTGATGTGCGACGCACTCGATGCGCTCGGCGTCACGATCGAACGCGGCGTCACGCTCACCGCGTTCTCGCAAGACGCCGAGGGCATCGTCGTAGACCTCGCCGGACCCGCGGGTACCGAACGCGTGCGCACGCGCTTTCTCGCCGGCTGCGACGGCGCGCACAGCGCCGTGCGCCATCTGCTCGATCTGCCCTTCACGGGCCATGCGTTACCGGAACGCTTCGCGCTGGCCGACGTACGGCTGGACACCTCGCTCACGCCCGATACGCTGCACGTGCACCTCGCACCCGACGGCGGCGCGACCGCGCTCTTTCCGATGCGTGACGGCTGGCGCATCATCGTCGAATCCCCGCACCCGCTGCCCGATCCGCCGGATGCCGCCGCCTTCGATGCCGCGCTCGCCGCGCAGGCGTTTCCGGCGCGCATTCGCGAGACGATGTGGATGGCGAACTACCACGTGTACCAGCGCCGCGTCGAGCGGCTGCGCGCGGGCAACGCGTTCTTGCTCGGCGACGCCGCGCACATTCACTCACCGATCGGCGGTCAGGGCATGAACAGCGGCATCGGCGACGCCGTGAACCTCGGCTGGAAGCTCGCGCTCGTCATCCGCGACGGTGTGGCGCCGGCGCTGCTCGACACCTACGCCTCAGAACGCGAAGCGGTGGGACGCGCGCTGCTCGCCGCCACCGACTACGGCAACCGGGTCGCGTTCAACGCCAACACGATGGTGCGCGCGCTGCGCAATGCCGTGCTACCGGTCGCCTCGCATCTGCCGCTGGTGCGCGACCGCTTACGCGAGAACGTTGCGCAGTTGCGCATCGCCTATCCGCACAGCCCGCTCTCGGTGAACGGATCGCCCGCACGCCGCGGCCTGCGCGCCGGCATGCGCGTCCGCGGGGCGCGGCCCGCGGGCTACCATCCGCAAACGATCGTGATGCGCCCGCACGATGAGCACGCCGCGATCACGCTGGTGTTACGCCCCGACGGCTACGCCGGCTACGTCTCCGACGGTGCCCATGCCCAGGGCGCGGTCACCTACATGCGCAACGTGATCGGATTGCGCGGTGAAGTCAGCTCCCCGCTTCGATGATCGCGTCGAGCACGGGACGGTCGGAGCCGCGCAGAAAATCGGCCAGCGCGGAGCTGATCGTAATCCGCTCGGGTCGCGCGGATGCGGCGAGCTGGAAGCCGGTGTCGATGTTGGGCCCGAGGAAATCCAAGATCTGATTTTCGCGGTCGTGGAACATCTGATCGCCCGTCAGTAATTCGCGGCGTTCCAGTTCGTCGACGAGCTCGGTCATCTTTGCGGGCACGTTCTCGGCGAACGAAAGCACCGGAGCGATCCAGGCCAGGGCGCGGATCGAGATATACTCGGTCGCCGCGGCGTATTTCGCGCTCGCGCCGAACTCGTTCATCAGCGCGCTGAGGGTGCGGTCGATCGAGCGGATACTGTGCTCCACCTGATATGCCGTTTCGATGCGCTGATAGAAGAGCA
Source organism: Vulcanimicrobiota bacterium (assembly GCA_003164495.1). Lineage (GTDB taxonomy): Bacteria > Vulcanimicrobiota > Vulcanimicrobiia > Vulcanimicrobiales > Vulcanimicrobiaceae > Lustribacter > Lustribacter caenicola. The sequence continues at coordinate 1,352 of PLTN01000095.1, read as the reverse complement.
CCTCATCGCCCTGGTATTTCCAGACGATCGCGTTCTCGACGCCGCGGTTGGTGATGTGGCGGCGGCATTCGCTGTGGAAGTAGCGGAAGAGCTCGACCCAATGAAAGCGCTCGAACTTCCGGGCCTTCAGCCGGCTCGCGCCGACCAGATCGAACGAGAAAAACAGATACACGTCGACCCGAGAACCTGCTTCCAACCACCGCCTCCTTCCCGGGCCTACTATACCGAAATACGAGCGATACGGTGTGTGATCCCGCGCAGATGTCGCCGCTAAGACAAAGAAAAGAAATAGAAGACGCCCCGTCACCGGAGCGCCTTCCATTTGCGGATGATGGGGTAAATCGCCGTGCAGGCGATTTCTCCCTACATCATGTCGTAGCCGCCGCCCATGCCGCCCATTCCGCCGCCGGGAGGTCCGCCTGCGGCGCCCTTCGGTTCGGGTTTGTCGGCGATCAGGGTCTCGGTCGTGAGAACGAGCGCGCCGATCGACGCAGCGTTTTGGAGGGCCGAACGCGTGACCTTGAACGGCTCAACGATGCCGGCCTTGATCATGTCGACGAGGTTGCCGCTCATGGCATCGAAGCCTTGACCCAGCGCTGCCGCCTTGACGCGGTTCACTTCAACCGAGCCTTCGAAGCCCGCATTTTCCGCGATCTGGCGGAGCGGCTCTTCGAGCGCGCGACGGATGATGTCGACGCCGATTTGCTGTTCGTGCGAATCCGACTTGATCTTGTCGAACGCCTTGAGCGCGTGGACAAGTGAGGCGCCGCCGCCGGGAATCATGCCTTCTTGAACGGCCGCGCGGGTCGCCGAGAGGGCATCTTCGATGCGGTGCTTCTTCTCTTTGAGCTCGGTTTCGGTCGCGGCGCCGACTTGGATGACCGCAACGCCGCCGGAGAGCTTGGCAAGACGTTCTTGCAGCTTCTCGCGGTCGAAGTCGGAATCGGTCTCTTCGATCTGACGCTTGATCATCTCGATGCGGCCCTTGATCGCGTCTTCCTTACCCTTGCCGTCGACGATCGTGGTCTCTTCCTTGGTGATCTTGACCGTCTTGGCCTGACCGAGGAGGTCCGGCGTCACCTTGTCGAGCTTGAGGCCGAGCTCTTCGCTCACGACCGTCGCGCCCGTGAGGGTGGCGATGTCCTTGAGCATCTCCTTGCGGCGATCGCCGAAGCCCGGCGCCTTGACGGCGACGGACTTGAAGGTGCCGCGGATCTTGTTGACGACCAGGGTAGACAGCGCCTCACCCTCGACATCCTCGGCGATGATCAGCAGTGGCTTGCCGCCCTGGATGACCTTCTCCAGCAGGGGCAGCAGGTCCTTGACGGTCGACACCTTGGAGCTGACCAGCA